>JAIOYK010000110.1 GCA_021741145.1 Rhodospirillum sp.
GATGAAGACGCTGGATGTCACCAAGAGGACGGCGGATCTCCGCCTTGCGTGGGCTTTCGGGGCGGTGCCGCCATGCGTAATATCCGGACGCGGGAGCGACGAGCACGCGACAAAGAACGCGAACAGGATCGTCTTCGCGGCAGTCCGCAACCGGGCGGAACTTCATTTCACTGAACCTGATATGATGGAGACAGTTTCTTAGAATGTCCCTCTCCATGCGAAGGTGGTCCACTTCGCGTTTCAAGCGAGCGATTTCCTTCGCCTGATCGTCGTAGGACTGGGGGGGCACCGCCTGCCGTTCGGGGGGGCGCGGTGTCCCTCCAGGCCCATCAAACCGTCGACGCCAGTTTCGCGACAGGGAAGGCTGAATGCCGAGTTCCGCCGCGATCTGCCCCAAGGGCCGCCCGCTACTCTCCAGCAGTACCACTGAAGCGCACCATTGACTCAGTGAACCGCCCCGGATTTGCCGGAGAGTTAACCTCGGGGGCGGACGATAAAGCCGCATGATGATCGTTCCAAATCGCCGCCGGCAAGCCGGGGTGGCTCCGAATTCCCCTTGGAAATCAACAGGAACCCAATCAGCGATCGACAAGGTGTCTGGCGCGCGCCGAGAGCCTGCGACGCCCACGTCGCACGCTTGCGGCCGACCGACCGGTTGCAAGCGCTCGATTGCCCCACCACGGGCGGCCTTCAAGGCGAAGCGATCGCGCGATCCGGATATTTCAATATATGAATTGTTATTTAAATATTGACATTGTTGACACCGGAAACCTATCGTCGACCAGCGGACACTTCCGGGGAGGAGTATTCATGTTCCGAACATATGGATCCTACGGGCGGGGGAGCGCTCCATGGTATTGCGAGGCGCTAGCGTGTCCGTCCGCGCGGTCCCGCCCTCGTTCCGCGAACGACGAACCGACATGAAGCGCATCCGTGAAACGAGGCAGGAAATCGTGCTGGCCGTCCTTGTGACCTTTTCGCCACCGGCACCCTATTCCCCGACGGGTTTCCGACCTCCGAGAACATGTTGACCCTGCTTCAGAACGTGGCGGTCCTCGGGTTCCTCGGCCTGGTGATGACTATGGTGGTCACCGGCCGCGGGATCGACAATTCTCTCGTCGCGGCGCTGACGGCTCCCCCCGAAATCGCGCCGCCGATGGTGTTGGACGGCTATCCGCTTTCACTGGGTATGGCCAAGGGGTCTGGCATATGGGCGATGCCGCGATCCATTGAGACGGGACAGCCCCCCCCCCGGGGGCGAAGCACGCAAACACACGAAGAAGGAGAACCTCCATGATAAGTCCGGAAAATCAGGCCCGCTTGGCAAGTTGGCGGAAGGCCGCGGGTCCGCTCGGCGCGATCTTGCTCGGCCAGAGCGAGCAGCCCTGGGACGACGCCCGCGCCGACTATCTCCACGCGCTCGACGGCCTGTTCCCCCCACCCGAAGGCGTGACCTTCGAAACGGTCGACATGGACGGTGTATCCACGATGCGGGTCACACCGGACGATATGATCGACGGCAAGGTGTTGTTTTACATCCACGGCGGCGGCTACGTCCACGGCGGCTCGCTGGCCTATCGCGGGCTGGCCGGACGTTACGCAAAGGCGCTGAAGGCACGGGTATACGTTCCTGACTACCGCCAAGCCCCGGAATACCCCTACCCGACCCCAATCGCCGACACGTTCCAGGCCTACAGGTCGCTATTCGGCGAGGGCCTGGATCCGGCGAAGGTGACGATCTCGGGCGATTCCGCGGGCGGGGCCATGGTTGTCACGATTATGCGCATGGCGCGCGATGCCGGTGTGCCCCTGCCCGCCGCGGGCGTGGCCATCTCGCCCTGGGCGGATCTGACCCACTCAAGCAAATCACAATTCGAGCGCGATGGGCTCGACCCGATTTGCAGCCGCGAATTCCTGATGCTGCTGGCGCGCAATTTCCTTGGCCAGACATTGCCGTCCGATCCTGACGCATCGCCGGTCTATGCCGATGTGCGCGGTTTGCCGCCGGTGCTGATTCAAATCGGTGAAAACGAGGTCATGCTCAGCGACGCCATGCGGCTGGCCGCGCATCTTGGGGAAAACCGCGTTAGGACCTCGCTGGAGGTCTGGCCCGGCATGTTCCACGTCTGGCACCTTTTCGGCGGGATGCCCGAGGCCGACGAGGCGCTACGGAACGCCGTGTTCTTCCTCGAAGACGCCATGCAAAAGATCGCGGCGGTCTGAATCGAAACGCTCCCCGCGGTTATCCTCGGGGAGCGTTCAAATCCAACACCCTACCGTTCCGCTCAGGTCATGCACCAGCCGCCGGCGACATCGATGGTCTGGCCGGTGGCGAAGCCCGATCGCTCCGAAGCGAGATAGAGCGCCGCCTTGGCGCGCCTTCAGACGTGCGAGTTCAGCATCATCCGCGCCGCTTCAATCGTCGCGCGCGGCGCGGATCGCCGCCGGATCGTAGACCTCGGTCAAGCCGTGGACATGGGCGACCTCGAACCCAACCCGCCTACCTTTCAGATCAGCGTGTTCCGTACAGCACCGGTCATCGGCACGGCGAAATGTGCTTCGTACAATGGAGAAGTATCCGGCAACAGGACCGACACCGTGTCGCCGCGGGCAATCCCCGCGGACCCGAGCCCGCTCGCGAGTTGCCCTCAACGCCTGTAAATCTCGCTCCAGCCGTGCCGGAAGTCGTCATGGACCACCGCGAGGCGGCGAGGGTGAACTCGCGTGGTCTTCTCCAGGAAGGGGACCGGGGTCAGCGCGACGAAGTTTCTCTCGTTGTGCTTCGGCCATATTTCGAAAGGATCCGCCACCGAATGCATGTTGTTCTTCTCGACCCTTCCAACTGGGCGGAAGGCACACATTCCCCAGCCGTTCCCGGCGGCGGCCGAAAGCGGCTGGGATTGCTGGTTCGACGCGGTGCTCGGGAGGTCAGTCCGCCATCGCCAGCACCTGGCTGTCGAGAAAGGCCATGATGCGCGGAATCACCTGTTCGGGCGCTTCCAAGATCGGGCTGTGCCCGATCTTGTCGAGGCGCCGCAGGGTGGCGTTCGGCAATCCCGCCATCACCTCGTCCGCCCAGGCGGGCGGGCGCGGCATGTCTTCGGTACCCGAAAAGATCAGGGCCGGCTGTTTTATCGAGGGCAACAGGTCCACGACGCTCTTGCGCTCGATCACGCCGCGGATCGCCGGCCAGAGCGACAGGGTTCCAGCCTCCATATAGTCGCGCCAGCGATCCAGCATATCCTGGCGGGTGCCAGCCTTGCGGGTTGTCTCGCCGAACATGACCGCGAAGAGGATCTCCAGGTTCTCGCCCTTGAAGCCTCCGTCGCCTATCGCGCTGTCCAGCCAGGTGTTGACCCATTCAAGCTGTTCGGGCGGCTCGCCTCGGGCCGAGGATCCCAGCATCGTCAGCGACGCGATCAAATCTGACCGCTTGGCGGCGACCCGCAGGGCGACGTCCCCGCCCATGGACTGGGCGACGACGTGGATGCCCTTGAGCCGCGACGAATCAAGCAGCGCCTCGATATCCGCGGCGCAATCCTCCATGGTCACGATTTCCTCGGTCGCTGGCGCGCTCTGGCCCTGACCACGAAAGTCCGGGCGGATGACCCGATACTTGCCCTTGGCCGCGACGACGAAATCGTCGAACATCGTCCGGTCGAGCCACAGCGAATGCAGGCACAGGACCACGGGCAGATCCGTCTCTCCGGTATCGTCCACCCAGAGGATGGTGTCGCGGATCGCAATTCCAGTTGTTCTCGGCATAGGTTCCTCCCTATTCAGCTCCCGACTTCCCGCCGGGTTAAGCTTCGTTGAATTTTCGTCTTGCCGACCGACCGCCGGGTTAGATCACGATGAAATCATACGTTTAGAGCGGAATGAGGCGGAATGAGACGGAAAACCGCACACACTTTTCCTCATTCCGCTCTAGTCCGTCAGGTCCGTGAATAATCCCGACGCCTCCGTCCAGCCGCGCGCGGCCAAGCGAAGGCTGTCGTAGAATCGCCGACTTTCGCTTGTGATTTCGATCAACTCGTGCAGCGCGCCGAGCGGCCCGTCCCCTTCGAACATGGCCACCCGCGCGCCACGTGCCGTCACGCTGCTCATCACCGACTCCCTGTCGGCGAGGTTCATGCCTTCCAGGCCCCTGTCGAACTCCTCCGTCGCATATCCGAAATGGTGCAGCCCGGTTCCGAACCGGGATACCCATTCAGAAAAGATGGACGCGGATCCGTCGCGCGGCGCCACAAGCTCATACATCGTGTCTCCGGCGTAGCCCAAGATGATGTCGGCCCCCAAAGGCGAACGAGCGCCCCGGTAGGTCGTTCGGTCCTCCGCCTCGGACAGGGGCGCCACCCGGTACCACGGTCCGGCGCCAATCGCGCGCGAGAAATCCCTCGCCGCAAGATCGAGATCGCCGACCGTGAAACATAGCTGGATCAGCGGCGCTTCGAGCGCGGTCTGCTCGGCCAGACCCCGTTTCTTGATCCGCGGCGTCATTCTCCCCCCTCGATACAAATCTCACCGATGAGGGTCATGTTAGCATGTCGGAGGGGTGTGTCAATATTTTGACTCAAATTCAAATAGTGAATTTTTCCACAAAAAGATAATATTTTTAAATTAATTACAATGCCTTATCGATCATCTCCAGCGCCACGTCCTCCCGATACGCCCACCCCTCTTCAAAAGAACTCCAAAGGCAAAGGCCCCCGAAGGGGCCTCAGACTGCTGACAAAGGCCTCGCGGAATCGGGGCCTTTGTGATTCACCCCGGAAAAGTCACGGGACCGGTGACCGCCCTTAGAAAGAGTGAATGATAATAGAGAGTTACGTTAGAATTCGGGGCATGCGAAAAATTACAGTGTGCTTTTTGCGGTTTTGGCGAGCCAGAGGAGGGCGCCCTTGGCCTCGGCCCAGACGTCGCCACTGTTGAGGACATAGAAGATGGCCTCTTCCTTCGATCCCAGGGCATAGTGGGGCGGGATCTGTCTCGGAAGACGTTTCTCGCCGAGCAGATAGGCTGGCACATGGGGATTTT
>JAIOYK010000068.1 GCA_021741145.1 Rhodospirillum sp.
GGCAAGGCGCGACCTGTTTTCCTATATCGAAGGCGACGATAATCGCCGACGCATCCACTCCGCGATCGGCTACATAACCCCGGAGCAAGCCGAGCTTCACGCCGTATAAACCCGGGTCCACTTTTTCGGGGAAAGGTCATTAGCGCCCTGACGCGCGTGGCGTCGTCGATGGCGTCGCCCCGCGGAATCTGATTCTTCAATTGGCGTGCTCCGCAATGACGCGTTTGCGCACCGCTGCTCCAACCGTGTATTTGGGATCGACAAAGTTGCCCAGCCGGACGATCCCGCACTGGCTGAGCAGCATGTAGGCATCCCACTTTTCGAATCCGTAATCGGCAACCATCCAGCGGATAAGTTCGCGATAGGCGATACGGGTGGCGTCCTCAAGGGGGCGAGCGCTGCCAATACCCATGATCAGTTCAGATGTCTCCATGCGTGGCCAGTCGATCGTCCAACCTTTGATCAGGTCGACTCTGATCGTGGTTGTGGTCGGAAACTCGACCGCCACACCACAAACCTCTCCGTCTCCCTGGCAGGCATGCGCGTCGCCGATGAACAGACGCGCGCCGGGCGAACGAACAGGTAAGTAGGTGACCGTGCCCGGCCCCATGTCGGGCAGGTCCATATTGCCGCCGTGATTGTCGGGCGTTAGCGAATTTATTGAATCTATCTCAGGAGAACAGCTCAGAGTACCGATATGCGGTTTGTAGGGTAGAGTGATCCTGTCGCTCCAATAAACATGGCTTTCATCCAGGTGGATTTTGCGTACAATCTCGGGCAGCGGATCATTCAGGGTCGCCGTATAGGCAGTACCGGTAAGAGCGCCAAACTCTTCGATCATGCAGCATGTGCCCAGTGGGTTCTCGCCACGCGGCACCATTGATTCGATATAGACGGCCAGTGCGTCGCCCTTCTCAGCGCCTTCGACCATTATCGGCCCGTTTTGTGGATTGAGAAACGGCATGCGCAATTTATCCTTGGGCTTGTCGCTCTCACTCTGAATGGCGCCTTCGAACGCGTCGCGCGTCTCGACGACAATCCGGTCGCCCGGCTTAACATGCAGGACTGGATCAGAATATGGACCCATCGTGTAGTGATAGGTGCCCTGTACTTCCTCGGACAGATGATGCGTATGGGTACCGGCGCCTCCGGCGACGCTGCGTCGGGCAAGAAGTGAGCCAGCGATCCAGTCGTGAGGAAACGGGGTAATGACTCGAGTTGTTGGATTATTGTTCATTGCTTTCCTCCTTTGGGGCACAGACCTTCTCCTCCCGCAGCCCGTACGCTGTGGGATGAAGCTCCTGTTCAGCCAGTTTCGCTATTTCATTCGGGTCGATGTTTCAGGCCCGTTTTGTAACCTCGGCGACAACGAATTCTGGGTATTGCTGATATTCAATTCAGATTTTGACAGAATTTCGTAACTCATCTCCTCGATGCTCATCTGCCGTTTCATGCAGAGGTCGCGTAAAAACCTGAATGCCTCGTCGTCTCCTATTTCGTGCACCTCCATCAATTTGAGGATGGTGCGCACGACAATTGGGCGACACCTGATGCGCTCTTTCAGTTCTTCAATCTCGACTCTCGCGCGGGCGGACTCCGCGAAATTGGAGAACGCCACGAAGAGTGCATGGAACACACCGTTCGATCCGATCGGTTTCAGCAGATGGGAAGATGGTTTCTGGCTCAGCGCCCATTCAAGCCGGCCCGGTGTCTCGGAACCAACAATCGCTACCAGCGGAACGGGTGGCTCGCCAGTAGGCCAGTTGAACATGCCATCGTAACCCCGGTCCACGTCGAAAAAGACGACATGGTGCAGGTGTTCGGTGCTAGGAATCGGAGGCCACTGGACGTCGACCTCGAGGTTCAGGCGCTTAAGCTGGGCCTGCAAATTGTCCCGGTTGGCGTCCCTGGTGAGAAGTATCAGGGCCTTCAGCGATGAGAAATTCGGCAAATGGGTTCTCATTGCCAGCTCATCGGAAGCGAGGTTGACTTGAACCCGGTCGAGAGGTCGAGCGGGTCGTTGGCTACCGGCTGACGCAGGGACAATAGGTAGGGATCCGGTTTGACCGGCGCCGATTCGGTTTCCAGAATATCGAAGCTCGCATTCTTGGCCGATCGCGCCAGGCGCGGTGTCAGGTAGCAATGATTGTTGTCGGGATCGACCCAGATCGGACCCTGAGGCGCATCCAGAGTGATGGCAGACAGTGCGCCGCGCACCGCGTCGATTTCCGCGCTGCCGGCCCGATGTATCGCCTGCGCGAGCAAGGTCACGGAATTGTAGGAAGCCTCAGCGTCAGCTGAAGTGACCCGGCCCGGACCGAAGCGATTTCTGTAGCGCTGGATGAAACTGCGGTTGACTTGACTGTCGATCGTTTCGAAATAGACGCTGGAGGCGATGTGACCAACCGCCGCCAAACCGCCGATCTGAAGCAATTCGGGTTCCGAAAGGCTGCAGCTTACAATGGGGGTGGTCTCTGGCCGGAAGGTGGGATCAGAGAGACCCACCTCATGGTATTTCCTGAAAAACGCGTAGCTGGACTCGCCGATCAGCGTATTGAAGATGAAGTCCGGCTTCATCTGCCTTATGTCATCGATGAACCCATCGACATCTGTTGAGCCGATGGGCAGGTATTTCTCCGCCAGCACATCGCCGCCTGCTGCATTCAACATGGCACGCATGACGCGGTTGTTTTCCCACGGCCAGACGTAATTGGAGCCGCAGCAATAGGCGTTTGCGCCGTGGTTCTGGATCATGTAGCGGGCCAGCGGAACGATGTGCTGGTTGGGTGAGGCGCCGGTATATATCGTGTTGGCGCAGCTCTCGAACCCTTCGTAGTGCGAGGGATACCAAAGCAGCGCGTCGTATTTCTCAATAACCGGTATGATTTCCTTCCTGCTCCAGGAAGTGTAGCAGCCGATCACGTGTTTTACGGCGCCGAGACTCAATATCTCCCTGCCTAACGTGGCATAACTGACCGCATCGCCACCAGGATCCCTGATCGTCGGCGTCAGTTGGAACTCGAATTCGCCTGACCGGTTGACTTCTTCGATCCCCATCAATGCCCCGGCAAGCATCTCAACGCCCACCGCGCTGTAGGGTCCGCTGGTCGAAAAAAGCACCCCGATTTCGATCTTCGGCATCTTTGTCCGTGTATGCATCTCCGCTTCGTCCTAATACACCAGCAAAACAAAAAACCCCAAAGGCCTTCCGGCCTTCAGGGCTTCGTCGCCGCAGTGACCGGCAGATGCCGCGCCACCCTATTTATGTCTCGTCACTCCCAAGCCATTGCTTGGTCGAGAGTTCAAATCATGGTTTCTCAATTCGCCGCGGTTGTCAACCGCATGTTTTACCGGCGTCACTTTTCCTTGGCGGCGGCGAAATCGCGGCCCTGATCTCGCGGCTGTTTAGATTGAAGCTTTTGTCGACGGGTATGTGCCCATCGGCGATCTTGGCCAACGCGGCGCGAACCAGACCATCGGAGTGGGACCGCGAAAATGCCAGACAGTCTTGTGCGCCGGGGTTGAATCCAACGATCGTTCTGATTGCGAATTTGTGCACCACACAACCGCCTTGATGCCCGCGGGGTCGGAACTCGATCGCGTTAATTTCAGCGCGCCAGCGGAACTCCGGGTGGGGCATTAAATTCCTGCATCCATGTCGCAGCCTGTCATTGGCCTAGTAAAATCATATGTTATTACAGAGTGGTAGAGTTATGTGAATTTCTTTCACGGTAATCGCTTGAACGATCTCCGCAGAGGAATCCCCTGATCCGGTGTTTCTGGCCTATTTCGACGATCTTCCGGACCCCCGACAGCGCGGTAAGAGGTGTTTTACCCGCTCCCGGAATTGCTGTTGTGCTGCCTGGCTGGCGTGCTGTGCGGCACCAATGGCTGGGTAGAGGTGGAGGAGTACAGCGAGGCCAAACTGAGCTTCCTGCGGCGCTTTCTCCCTTTCGAGCATGGCGTCGCGAGCCACGACACCTTCTCCAACGTGTTCAACGTCCTGGACCGCGAAGCCTTCGCCGCCGCCTTCATCGCTTGGGTAAAGGCGCTTCAGGAGGATATCCGTGAGATCGTCGCCATCGATAGCAAGGCCCCGCGCAGGTCGTTTGATCGGTCGCGCGGACGCGGCGCCATCCACATGATCTCAGCGTGGGCGGGCGCCCAGCGGCTCGTACTGGGCCAAATGAAGGTCGCCGACAAGAGCAACGAGATCGTCGCTATTCCCGACCTTCCCGGCCTGCTTACGCTCAAGGGCGCCATCGTCACCGTGGACGCTATCGGCTGCCAGAAGAAGATCGCCCAGGCGATCCACGGTGCCGGGGCGGACTACCTGCTGGCGCTCAAGAAAAATCAGGACGCGCTACACCGGGACGTCGTCGAGTTCCTGGCCGAGCAACGCGCCGCGGGCTTCGCCGACTGCGGGCCCGAACGCTGGCAGGCGCTAAAGACCACCGACGCCGACCACGGTCGGATCGAGATACGCCGTCACTGGATCACCGACGACATCGCGTGGCTGGTCGAACGGCATCCCGATTGGGCCGAGCTGACCTCCATCGGCATGGTCGAAGCCGTCACCGAGGCTCCAGACGGCGCCACCACCAGCCAAATCCGGTATCACATCGCCTCTCGTTCCCCGCCCAAGCCGCGCTGTTCGCCAGGGCGGCCCGGCAGCATTGGGGCGTGGAGAACGGCCTACACTGGACCCTCGACGTCGTCTTTCGCGAGAACGAATGCCGCATCCGTTCTGGCAACGGACCGGCCAACTTCGCCACCGTCCGGCATATGGCGATCAACTTGCTCCAACGAACCAAAGCCCCGAAAAAGAAGAGCGTCCGCGTCAAACACGGACTCGCCACTATCAGTGACGACTTCCTTGCCGACGTCCTTAACGCACCATAAACCCTTCAAGAAACCCTTCAAGCGATTCCCGTGGATTTTTTTTCAATCCTCATTGACAATTCACAATTCCTGTAACTAGGATGATTAATCCGAACCGAAGAGGTCGCACTTAAGCGGCGGTTTTTCGGGAAAATAGATTTGCTGGGCACCTCCGAGGCGCCGCGCAAGTTAGGCAACGAAGCCCAATCGCTGGCGACAGCGGTTGGCTTTTTTTTTGCTCATTGGGAGGAGATCGATGGGAGCGGTACTGGCGACAGCTTTGAGTGTGGGAATTCTTGGTGCGGTCTGCACCTGGTTCTTCCTTACGGCGGGCACGATCCTGGTGTGGGCCGCCTTTGTGGCATGGGCTTGTTTTTTCCATTCTGGCGGTGACGCCGGCGGCCTGAAGAGCACGATGATTTCCAACCTTTTCGGATCGGTCGTCGGTTGGGTCGGCGCCCTGATGATCCTGATAATCCCGCTCGGCGATGTGTTGACGCCCAATGTCTGGGCGGGAGTGGTCGTCCTGATCACCGTTGTGTTCTACATCATGTCCTCGCGGATTCCGGCGCTCGCTTCAGTGCCCGGCACTACGTATGGATATGCTTGTACTTTCGCGTTTCTCTTACAAACTCAGGGCAAGCTGGATCTCGGCGTTATGACATCGGTCAGCCTGGACAACGCGGTGATCGTGGTTCCGATTTCCATGTGGCTCGGGGCATTGTTCGGTTTCGCGTCCGCCAAGTTCGCGGCCTTCCTGACCAAGCCGGAAGCCGCAACCGCGTAACTTGATCGGCAGAACCTGAATTAAGCAGCCAAAACCTCACGGAGGCATAAAATGGCACTAGCTCAAGAGAATGTTCTCATTCCCGATGTTGGTCTGAGAGTGAAAGCCCTGGAATCCCTTTTGGCGGAAAAGGGGGCGATCGACCCGAAATCGCTCGACCTGCTTGTCGAAGCCTTCGAAACCCGAATCGGGCCGAAGAACGGCGCGAAGGTGATTGCCAAGGCCTGGGTCGACCCCGAATACAAAAAGTGGCTCATGAAAGACGGAACAGCTGCGATCAAGAGCCTGGGCTACTCGGGTGTGCAGGGTGAGAATATGGTCGTGATCGAGAACACGCCGACCGTTCACAACGTCGTCGTTTGCACCCTGTGCTCCTGCTACCCGTGGCCAACCCTCGGACTTCCCCCGATTTGGTTTAAGTCGGCTCCGTACCGGGCCCGGGTCGTGATCGAGCCTCGCGCGGTGCTGCGGGAATTTGGCCTCGAGATAGCTGATGACGTGGAAGTTCGCGTTTGGGACAGCACTGCCGAGTTACGCTACCTGGTCATGCCGATGCGTCCCGCCGGAACCGAAAATTTCAACGAGGCGCAACTGGCCGAACTGGTCACACGCGATTCTATGATTGGCACCGGTCTGGCACTGGCGCCGGGAAAATAAAGGAAGGGGAGATAGATGAACGGAATTCACGATATCGGCGGCAAGCACGGCTTTGGGCCCGTTGTCGTCGAACAGAATGAGCCATATTTCCACGAGGAGTGGGAAAGCCGGATGCTTGCAATGATGATCGCCTGTTTTGGTGCGGGGGTCTTCAACGTAGATCAGTTCAGGCGTCCCATTGAGACGATGAAACCCGGGCATTACCTGCTGTCAAGCTATTACGAAAAATGGCTTTGCACGGTGGAGCAGAATTGCATCGACGTGGGTATAGTCACACGTGAGGAAGTTGATGCGCGTCACAAGCAGCTCATGAAGGAGAAGATGGCATGATCAACAAGGTAACAGTCGAAATGATGCCTATCGTCCTTGCTACTGGTGATCCGGCACGCGTCGACGAGCCCATCCCTGCCAAGTTCAAAGAAGGCGACAAGGTTATCGTTCTGGAGGTTAACGCGCCAACGCATAATCGCCTACCGTCCTACATCAAGGGCAAGGTCGGAACTGTAACATTCGATCATGGTGTGTTCGTGTTTCCCGACACCAGCGCCCACAGGAAGGGACCCAAGCCGCAGCACGTATATACGGTCACGTTCACGGCGCAGGAAGTCTGGGGCGAGGCCGGACATCCGTCCGACCGGCTGTATGCTGACATCTGGGACGACTACATGCGGCACGCCTGATCCGGGTTTCGATACCCGCAAGATGCCGGGGAAAGGAGATATCAATGGATGAGAAACTGCAATTTCGTGACATTCCGGATTTGCCCCGCAACGAGGAGGGCCCCGTATTCGCAGAGCCGTGGCAGCTCACGGCCTTCAGTATCGTTCTTGCCCTGCACGAAAAAGGGTTTTTCCTGTGGCGCGAGTGGGTCAACTATCTGAGCGCTGAGATCGACCTTGGAAAGGACTACGGTTCCAGCGACTACAACACGATCTACTACAACCAGTGGCTGGCGGCATTGGAAAACCTGGTGAACGACAAGGGTTTGTCAACATTCGACGAACTCATCGCGCGCAAGGAAGAATGGCGCCACGCCGATGAACACCGCGGGTTTGGCGAACCGCTGGTGCTGAATGGTCACCAACATGACCACGACCATCATCATCATGATCACGACCATTCACACAGCCATGGCAAAGCCAGCGCGAAGCCGCTTACGGTAGAGAAGCCGCTTACGATAGACAAAGCGTGCCGTGCACCGGCGCAACGACTATCGCATTAATTTCTAGGCGTGGCGCCTGCCCCGGATCCATCGATTCCGGGTGAGGGTTCGCCCCGTCGCCAGATCAGCAAATCCAAGGAGGGATCCAATGACCGCAGAAGTTTCGACATCCAGGCTGGCCCAGGGCCAGATCGCTACCAGTTCGTCCACGTCCCGCTACGTCCAGGCGACGATTGCGCTGGCATTCGGCCTGTTCATTGTGGGCATGGTGGGGTTCTCGCCGCTTTCGGTCGCGCATAATGCCGCCCACGACGCGCGTCACGCCTACGCGTTTCCTTGCCACTAGGAGCAGGTAAGATGCACACCCTTCGATCGATCATTTTCGCATCCGCGCTGTCCGGCCTTTTGGCCGGGCTGGTGGTGACCGGCATGCAGATCTTTGGAACGACGCCGCTTATCCTCCAGGGGGAGGCGTATGAAACCACCGAGCCCGCGGCGTCGGAGGTTGGGCATCAGCATGGCGTCGAATATCAGCATGGCGCGGTCGCCGTCGATCACCACTCCGCGGCCGGGCATTCTCATAACGAAAAGGCCTGGGCGCCGGCCGACGGCGCCGAAAGGTTTTTCTATACGGTCGGTGCCAACATTCTCATCGGGATCGGTTTTGCCATCGTGCTGACGGCCCTGATGTCGTTGCGCGGCAAGCAGGTAAGCGCTCGAGAGGGAATTGTGTGGGGACTGGCGGCATTCACCTCGGTCATGCTGATGCCGTCGATCGGTCTGCCACCGGAGCTTCCGGGATCGGCAGCCGGTCCGCTGCTTGCACGACAGGCATGGTGGATTGTTACGGCGGTGGCGACCGCGGGTGGCATCGGGCTCTCGCTGTTCAGGCGTGAATGGTGGGCTTATGTCGCCGCGTTTGCACTGATCGTGGCTCCGCATTTGATCGGCGCCCCGCAACCGGCGGCTGGAGAGGTCTCTCTTGCCCCGGCGGCGCTGGAGCAGCGCTTCATTTTGGTCGCTCTCGGCACCAGCCTTGTCTTCTGGCTGTTGCTCGGTTCGCTGAGCGCCGTGTTTCTCGGGAGGTTGGGCGATCAGCACCACGCCTAAGGCCACGCAAAGGGGTGAGTGAGGGGTAGTGCTTTCTCTTCCCCTCCTCTGGTCTACATTTGATTGAGACACCTCATAAGCGGTGGATGACCGCGTGGAGGTAGAAGAAGGCCCTGGGCCCGCTCGTTGGCCGTGGTGGTCGGATATCGCGCCACCGCAAGCGGGACGCGGTTCCTCGCCTGCTTCGGGGCGAGGATCTGGACTTGGTCTCACGCTCGCTGGGGGCGACGGCGTCGCGCCTTTCCGAATGGCGCGACGCGTTCCTCGGCGGCGGGGAGGCGGCGCTGGCGACGCGAGAGAGAGACAACCGGGATCTGGAGATCGAACGCCTCCGCGCCAAGCTGGGTGAGGTGCTCCTGGACAAGGAACTTCTGGAAAGCAAAATAGACGTGATGGAGAGTGGCCGCCCCCCGCCTCCGCGAGGGCAAGCTCTTTGGGCCGCCGGAGGTCGACGCGATGAGCGCGCGGGTTTCTCCCTCGAGCGGTCGCGCCTATGGCATCGCTCGGGTCACGCGGATCTGGGGCATTGGTCGGGCCTTGATCTACCGCCACCGGGCCGCGCCGGTCCCCCCCCGGCGACGGGGTCCGACCGGTCCCCTGTCGGATATCGATTTGGTGGATGAAATCCGGGCGGTCCTCACGGCTTCTCCCTTCCATGGCGAAGGCTACCGTAAGGTCTGGGCGCGGCTCCGGTTCAAGGGCATCCGGACAGCCGAACGCCGGGTCATGCGGTTGATGCGCGAGCATGGCCTCCAGGCCCCTAGCCGCCGGGGCCGCCCCAGAGGGCCGCGCACCCATGACGGGATCATTCGCACGAAGCGTGTGGATGAAATGTGGGGCATGAACCTGACCGGTAAGCGTGGCCTAAGGGCTACGGCCTCCCCGCCTTGACAGGATCTACTCGATTGGTTCGAGGGCTATATTCCACGGGAGGAGATCGTCGATCCGGTTGATGGGATGATCGGCGATGCGCTCCAGGACAGTGGTGAGATAGGCCCTGGGCTCGATGCCATTGAGTTTGGCGGTCTCGATCAGGGAATAGAGGGCCGCGGCGCGGTGTCCGCCCGCGGCGGATCCAGCGAACAGCCAGTTTTTCCGGCCCAAAGTCAGTTCCCGTTCATTCTGCCCATGTCGGGCAGGTTAGACGGATCCATTACCGATGGCATCCATATTTCGGTGCCGAGGTAAAAGTCTTTCGCGTGCTTTGTCGTGGCGACGGGCGTTCTGTGGCATTGGAGCGCGACCCCGGTATGTGGCATTGGAGCGCGACCCCGGTGTCGCGGTGATCGCGCCCGCATGGGTTCTTGATGCCGCGACATGCGCGGAGATGACGCTTGGACCGCCGATGGTGTCGATGGCCAGTCTCGTGGATCTGCATAAAGCTCTCTGTTCGCTCGATTTTCGGCGAGACTTCGTGGGTGAAGTATCATCGACGGAGGCCAATCATGAGTCCAAATCGACGCGCCGAACAGGCACAACTTCCACTCCCATTCCAACCGAGCGTGATGTCGGGTCTGACGCAAGAGGAGAAAGTCCTGGTCCGCAAAGCGCTGGCCCGGCTCCTGCTGTTGGCTGTGGGGCAGTCAGAGGAGGAGATCGCCGATGACCAATGATCTTTCCATCCCCCGAATTCCGCCGCCCGGAGTGTTGCAACGGTGTGCCATCGTCTACGTCCGCCAATCAACGCGGAGTCAGGTCATGACCAACCTGGAAAGCCAGCGGCGTCAATATGATTTGGCGGAGGCTGCCCGTGACTATGGCTTCGCGCGGGTTGATGTCATCGATGACGATCTCGGGATTTCCGCTAGCGGCCGCATGGAGCGTCCAGGCTTTGAGCGGCTGGTCGCGGCACTGTGCTCGGGATCGGTTGGGGCGATTTTCTGTCTGGAGGTCTCCCGCCTCGCTCGCAACGGCCGCGACTGGCATCATGTGCTGGAGCTTTGCGGTCTGGTCGAGGCCCGGGTCATCGACCATGACGGCGTCTATAACCCCAGGCATCCGAACGACCGGCTACTGCTGGGAATGAAGGGCAGCATCAGTGAGTTCGAACTGGGCGTGCCGAGGACCCGCATGCTGGATGCGGCTCGGGCCAAGGCCCGGCGCGGTGACCTGCGCTACACGCCGCCGGTCGGCTATTTATGGGATCGCGATGCCGGTCTCATGCTCGACCCGGATCGCCGGATCCAGGAGGTGATCAGGCTGATCTTCACTCGATTCCGTGATCTGGGTAGTGCCAGGCAGGTTCTGCTTTCGATGACGGAACAGGCTGTCCATTTTCCGCGCCCTTCCGACGGTATCCGACTGACGTCCTTCGACTGGCGGCCAATACGCTACCGCAACGTGATTGGTGTTCTGAAGAACATGTTCCATGCCGGTGTCCATGCCTATGGTAAGACTGGAAAGAAGACCGAGATCCGTGATGGTCGCACTCATGTCGGATACAAGAACCGTAAGTCCCCGGACGAGTGAGATGTGGTTCTGAATGATCACCATGCCGGTTCCATCGAATGGGACGAGTATGAGCGCAATCAGGCCCAACTGGCTCGAAATGCCTTCGGTCGCGCTGGAGGAGTCAAATCGGGCCGTGGCGGCGGCGCCTTGCTTGCCGGGCTCCTATCCTGTGCCCGATGCGGTCGACGTTTGCATGTCGTCTACACGGGACGGATACCCCGCCCCATCTATCGATGCGACACCCCCAATCCGCTGCTCGGCCGGAAGAGGTGCCTTACCTTTGGTGGGATGCGCGCGGACCGGCTCGTGTCCACGGCGGTCCTTGACGTCGTCTCGCCACTGGCGATCGACGCCGCTTTCGAAGCGCAAGCCCTCATGACCAAGCAACAGGAAGAACGGCGGTCCGTCTTGGACCTGGAACTCGAGCAAGCCCGATACGAGGCTTCGCTCGCCGAGCGCCGGTATGCGTCCTGTGATCCGAGCAACCGGTTGATCGCCGCCGAACTCGAAAAGCGCTGGGAAGAGACGCTCGGCCGCGTTCAGGCTTTCGAACGACGCCTTGCCGATGCCGCCGGGAGCGAGGAGGCGGTGGATCCAGATCACCTCACGGATCTGGCCCGGGATCTCCAGGTTGCCTGGGACGCGCCCCAGACATCAATGCGCGTGCGTCAGCGGCTGATCAGGACCCTGATTGAAGACATCCTCGCCGATATCGACGAAGACACTGGTGAGATTGTTCTGGTTGTCCACTGGAAAGGCGGGCGCCACACGGAACTAAGGGTAATGAAGCCCAAGCCCGGCCAACATGGGGCACGGACAAGCGAAGATGCTCTCAAGATCATCCGAGAGATGGCGGGCCGATGGCCAGATGATGCTGTCGCGGCCTGCCTGAATCGGATGTCGATCCGTACCGGCCAGGGGAAAACATGGACCTCGAAGCGCGTGTCATCCATCCGGCGGGTCAATGACATTCAAGGCTGTTTTTCCTCCGACAAAGAGGGCCCCTGGCGCACCATGACAGAGGCGGCGACAGAACTTGGCGTCACGAATCACGTCATCAGGCGGCTGATCAAGGATGAGATCTTACCCGCCAAACAGGTTCTCAAGGGCGCGCCATACCAGATCCGCGTCGAGGACCTCCACTCGGAACCCGTGTGTCAAGCGATCAGGAGTAAAGAACGCCCGCGTCGCACCGAATATGCCAGTCAACTATCAATGTTTCCAAAGGCTTAAAAAGGGGGTGCATAATGACCAGCCATTCGTCAGGGGCCGGATCGCCCTTTCGGCGGCGTTGTTGCTGATCTCGCATCGGCCATCGTCGGCATAACGGATCAGGGCCTTCCAGTGGTTCAGGGCATAGCGCATGGCCTCGGCCAGTTTCCCCTTGCCGGGCAGGCGACGCAGGGAGGTCTCGAAGAAGGCCCGCAGGTCCTCCAGAAGCGGCAGGCTTTTCTCCTGGCGGGCGGCGCGGCGGATGTCGGGCGGCTTACCCATGACGGCCTGCTCCACGTCGAACAACTTGCCGATCCGCTCCAGGGCCTCCTTGGCAAGCGGCGCGGATGTGGTCACATGGACGTCGTGGATCTTGCGCCGAACATGGGCCCAACAGGCAACCTCCCGGACAGGAGTGTTCCCCTCCGCGTCCGCTTCGTACAGCTTGTTGAAGCCCGGGTAACCGTCGGCGTGGAGGCATCCCCGGAACGCCTTCAATGCGCCCTGGGGGTGCTCGCCTTTCCGGTCGGGCGTGTAGCGGTAGAGCACCGCGGGCGGCGCCGGGCCACCATGGGGCCTCTCATCCCGAAAGTACACCCATTGCCGGGCTTGGCGCGTCTTACCGGTCCCCGGCGCGAGAACCGGCATCGGTGTATCATCGGCGTGGATATGATCCCCAGCCAGGACATGGCGGCCGATGGCTTCCACCAGGGGCGCCATCAGGCTCGCGCTTTTGCCCACCCAGCCCGCCGGCAGGGAGCGCTCCAAGATGAGGCCTTCCCGGGCATGGATCTGGCTTTGGCGGTACAAGGGCAAATGATCGCGGTATTTCGAGACGAGCACCTGGGCCAGCAGGCCCGGCGAGGGCAGCCCTCGGTACACTGGCAGGGTGGGCATGGGGGCCTGGACCATGCTTTCGCAGGTCCGGCAGGACAGGGCCGGACGCACATGGCGGATCACCCGGAAATGGCCCGGGACGTAATCCAGGATCTCGGTGACGTCCTCGCCCACTTGGCGCATGGTTCCGCCACAGTGCGTGCAGGGTCCATCAGGCTCGTGGCGGATCTCTTCCCGGGGCAGAGCCTCGGGCAGCACGCGGCGGGGACGCCGGGCCTTGGCGGGGGCCGTCTCCCCGTCGGTTTCCGGCGCGGAAGCGCCCGCCGCTTCCTCGGCGGGGGCATCGGCGGCTTCGGCCTCCAGATCTTCCAGGGCCAGTTCCAACTGCTCGATGTCGCGGGCGATCTTTTCCGAGGAGCGCCCGAAGGCCATCCGCTTCAGTCGGGCAAGCTCGATTTTCAGCCGCTCCACTTCCAGGGTGCGGTCCTTCAATTCCGCCGCCTGCGCGGCGATGATGGCGCGCAGGCTAGCAACATCGTCGGGAAGATCGGGGAGGCTCTCGAGCATGGCCGAAGTATACCGCATCACCCGGGGAAAGGCCCGGAGTTCCGCCGGCTTTCCAATGAAATTCCACCCCTCCTCATTCCACCGTTTCGGGCCGCCAGGTGCGCTGGGGCATGCGCCAGTCGATCCCCTCGAGGAGCATGGAGAGTTGGGCCGACGTCAGCGAAATCACGCCGCCCTCGGCCCGGGGCCAGATGAACCGGCCTCGCTCCAGACGCTTGCTGAACAGACAGAAGCCCTGCCCATCCCAGGCCAGGATCTTGATCAGATCGCCCCGCCGGGCGGAACGCACGCCGTAGGCGTGACCCCGGAAAACGAACAGATGCCCCGCGAAGGGATCCTGGCCAAAATCCATTTGGACCGACGCGGACAACCCCTGCATGCCCTTGCGCATGTCCACATGACCGCTCGCCAGATAGACCCGCATGCCCGGCGGCACGGAGATCATCGCCCGCCCACCACGGAGAGCTATGACCGAAGCTGGGTGATCGCTTGAGGAGGGGGGTGGCGTATCGTGGAGGTGTTCAACGCCTTCCACATCTCCAGCGAGGGAGTGATACGCCATGACAGACGATACAGTTGTCGGCTTTCGGCAACCAGGGGAAACGGACGATCCGCTGACGGAAATCCTGCGCTCCGGAGCCCGGCGGCTTCTGGCGCAAGCAGTGGAGGCGGAAGTCGCGGCCCTTCTTGCCGAACATAGCCATTTGAAAGCAGAAGATGGGCGCCAGCGTCTTGTTCGCCACGGCCACGGTCCCGAGCGCGAGATCCTGACGGGGATTGGCCCTGTTCCAGTGCGTCGGGCGAAAGTCCGGGATCGAGGTGCCGATGGAGAAGACCGCATCCGCTTCACCTCGGCCATCCTCCCCCACTTTGCCCGCCGGAGCCGTTCCATTGACGCCGTTCCGCCCAGCCTCTACCTGCGCGGCTTGTCCAGCGGTGATTTCCAGGAGGCCTTGGAAGCCATGCTCGGCAAGGATGCGTTGGGTTTATCCCCTCAGGCCATCGGTCGCTTGAAGGCGGAGTGGCAGGCTGAACACGAGCGGTGGCGAAAACGGGACCTGTCGGCCCGCCGGTATGTCTACATCTGGGCCGATGGCGTCTATCTTCAGGGCCGGCTGGAGGATGAGAAGCAGTGCATCCTGGTCCTCATCGGCACCACTCCAGAGGGCAAGAAGGATCTGGTTGGTTTTCAGGCCGGGTTCCGTAAGAGCGCCCAGAGTTGGCGAGAATTGATGGAGGATTTGAAAGGGCGCGGTCTCTCGATCGGCCCGAACCTGGCGGTTGGCGACGGGGCCTTGGGGTTCTGGAAAGCGCTCGACGAGGTTTTTCCCGGGGCCCGCCATCAGCGGTGCTGGGTGCACAAAACAGCCAACGTTCTGAACAAGCTCCCGAAATCCCGCCAGAAAGCGGCCAAGGACGACCTGCACGCCATCTGGATGGCCGATGGTCGCGCCGAAGCCGAGAAGGCCATGGACACATTCGCCGCCAAATATGAAGCCAAGTATCCCCAGGCGGTCACATGCTTGACCAAGGATCGGGCCGCATTGCCGGCCTTCTATGATTTTCCCGCGGAACATTGGGTACACATCAGGACCACCAATCCCATCGAGAACGTGTTCGCCACCGTCCGGCATCGCACCGTACGCAGCAAGGGATGCCTGTCGCACAAGACCGCTCAGGCGATGGTCTTCAAGCTGATTATAGCCGCGAGCAAGTCGTGGCGTCGCTTGAAAGGGAACAACCAGTTGCCCAAGGTTATCGAAGGTGTCAGATTCCGGGACGGGATTCAGGTGCCTGAAAACGAAACAAACGCCGCCGCCTGATCCAGCCCGTCACCCAAAATCGGCCATAGCTCGATCGGGCACGGCCCGTACCCACTTCCAACCTTCGGCCTTCACGGTCTCCCCTTCGGCGGCGAGCTTGTCGGAGACCAGGCGTTCCAGAAGCACTGGATCCTGAAACCAGCCGTCTTCCTGCTGGGAGAACAGGTCCCGCAGGATCACGCCCCCAGCGGCCTCGTAAGCGTCCAGACCGATGAACCGCGCCCGCTTATCGGAAGCGCGGATAGCGTTTCCGGTGAGCAGGCGACGCAGGGTGTAGGGTTCCCTATTGTAACCACCCTGCACGGTTTCCCAGGCTTCTTCCTGGCGGACGTGGTCGTCCACCAGGGTAAAGGCCATCAACTGTTCCAGGGACATCTGGTCCTCGGCGTAGAGGTCCAGCAGCTTGGGCGAGACGGACGCCAGCTTCAGCCGCTGGCGGACCACCGTCGGCGTGACGAAGAAGCGGGCGGCGATCTCCTCCTCGCCCAACCCCTGGTCCACCAGGGCCTGAAAGGCCCGGAACTGGTCGAGGGGATGCAGGGCCACCCGCTGGGTATTTTCCGCGAGACTGTCTTCCTCCACCAGTCCCTCCTCCCGAACGATGCAGGGAATGGGGGTGGTTTTGGTGAGTCGCCGCTGTTTGACCAACAGGTCCAGGGCCCGGTAGCGACGCCCACCGGCCTGGACCTCGAAGAAACCCTCGCGGTCGGGGATGGGTCGGACGCTCAGGCCTTGCAGGAGGGTGCGCCGGGCGATGTCCTCGGCCAGGGTCTCGATGGAGACGCCCGCCCGCACCCGGCGGACGTTGCGTTCACTGGGCACCAGCTTGTCGAAGGGAATGTCCCGGGCCCGGGAGAGGGTGATCTTGGGGCTCCGTGCCATGTCGGTTCTCCGTGACGGGGCGGGGAAAGCCTCTCTCTCCCCTTCTTCCGCGTCACGGGGTCCGTCCCCCCTCTTCCTCTTTTCCGCCCCGCCCCCGAGCCAGTCCCGTTGCGTCCCACCCCACTCCACGGTATCCAAGGGAACAGGGAGGACAAACCATGGACATGGACACAGACAAGATCGACGACATGATCCTGGCCCTGCTCTGGCTGGGCGCCCACGGCGATGGATTGGCCACGCGGGCCTGGAAAAGTTTTGACTGGGCCGCCCTGGACCGACTTCACGCCAAGGGTTTGATCACCAACCCCGTCGGCAAGGCGAAATCCGTCGGCTACACCGAGGAAGGCCTGCGCCGATCCCAGGATCTTTTCGAGACCCTCTTTGAGTATCGATGGATTCACTCCGTCAGTGCTTTCGAGATATTGCCGAGACCATGGAAGGATTGCCTCGATTTGCATTCCAAGGAATTTGTCGAAAATTTTGACAACTATACAACAAGTACCATTCGCCCAATCCACGCCACAATTAAAAGACACACCACCCTTAATCATTCCATTCAAGAAAAGCTCTGAAAACGAGCATCGCATGGGGCGCGACTGATCATGGTGAGGACTCGAAATGACGGACTCCACTCTGCTCGACTTCACGGCGGTGACAAAAGCGCCCCTAGATCAAACCGCCTTAAATCGGAATCGATTTAAGGCGGACACTTTGATCTAGATTCAACAGGTTGAGCATCGAGTGGACCGGAAAAGCGGTGCCCACTTTTCCGCTCGATGCTCTTGTCGATCTCATGGATCGCATGGTGATTGATGGCGTGACCATCGGGCGATACTGGTTTCATCCACCCGAGACGCGGGCCTTCCTTGGCTCGACCCAATTGGCGGTGATCAGCCATGCGGGCGCGCCCTTCGACCTGGAATGGCAAGATCTGGACGAGCAAACCTCCGTCCGCCATCGGGTGGAGACCGGACAGTTCCATATCCTTCCCCCGATGACGCCCGTACAGCTCCATTGGACAGGCACGCAAACCGCCGCGGTGATTACTTTCTCCCCCGCCTTCCTCGCCAAGGTCGCCGAAGAGTTCCTCGAAGGGGTGATCCCCCGGATCGCCCCACAGGTGGCCCTACCGGACACGATTGTTCGATATTTGACGTCCACGCTCCACGACAAGATCGGCCGCAGGGAACATCACATCACGCGCTGCGCCGAACGGATTTCCGCCACCCTGGCTTGTCACCTCCTGGCGAGCTTCGGAGAAACCCAGGTTCCTCCGATCCAGGTGAAAGGCGGGCTGGGCACCGCCCAGCAACGGCGTGTCCTGGCGTTCATCGAAGCCCATGTGCCGGAAGGCCACTTCCAGCACCCGCTCGTTCAGGTCGTTTTCGGTCGTGACGACGGTGACGACGCCTCCATTGTCGTCGATCCCCATGCCATAGAGGAGTCGACTGACCAGCACTCTGAAAAAGGTGGAGCGGCGCGCGAATTAGGTGGATCCCTGGGTATCGAGGCCGTCCATGGGTTGACCGTCACGTCCCATCTCGGTCGGCGGCGTGCCCTCCGGGACTCGCCGGTTCGGACGCCTGAAAATCAAGGATGTCCCTGTAAGTCGACTCCCATTCGGATTCCGAAACCGCCATCAGCCCAAAACAACGCAGGATGAAAAGACCTTCCGATGCCAGAAAGGCAAGGCGGGTACGGCGCCCCACTTCGGTCGAGACATCAAGGCCATCCATGCGTTGCCTGAACCATTCCTGGGCCCGTTGACGGTGCTCCGGAGCCTGGAGCAGCGCCGCCATGAGCACCGCCGATCGGGCGTTCTCGATCTCGTCCGTCCGCATGGTCGCTTCAATGTGCCCACGGAGCAGGGTGATCGGATCTGGATCCGGCCCGGCCAGTCCGGTGACCTCTCGGTCGAAATCCAACTCCCAGCGTTGAAACATCGCGTCGATCAGCTGCTGCTTCGTTCCAAAGCAGTATTGCACCCCGCTTTTGGTGACGCCGGCGACCTTAGCAACGGCATCCAGGGACAGGGCCGCCGCGCCAACCTCGGCAACAACGGCCTCGGCGGCGTCGAGCACCTTGTCGCGATCGATCTTGCGCGGTCGGGCCATCGACTCTCCCCTTGAGTTTCAATACGGTCGTATTTATATCTCGACACATCCGAGCGCAAGCGTGCGCTGGTCCTCACCCAAGCCCGAAACATGGGTCATTATAATGGCTTTCCCCAGCCGATGGCTGATCCTGGCCATCGTATCCAGTGCCTTGCTCCTCATCGTCATCGACATGACGGTGCTTTACACGGCGCTGCCACGACTGACACGGGACCTTGGCGCGTCGGCCGCCGAGAAGCTCTGGGTCGTCAACGCCTACCCGCTCGTCGTGGCGGGCCTGTTGCCGGGGGCCGGAACCCTGGGCGATCGGTTCGGTCACAAGACGCTCTTCGTCCATGGCCTCATCGTGTTTGGCGTCGCCTCGCTGATCGCCGCCCATGCCTGGAGCCCGGCCGTCTTGATCGCGGCGCGGGCGCTGCTGGCCGTTGGCGCGGCGCTGATGATGCCCGCGACGCTGTCGATCATCCGCCTGACCTTCGTTGACGACCGCGAACGATCGCTGGCGATCGGAATCTGGTCCGCCGTCGCCTCGGGGGGCGCCGCGCTCGGTCCAGTCCTTGGAGGCCTGTTGCTCGAGTACTTCTGGTGGGGCTCGGTCTTCCTGATCAACGTTCCCATTGTGATCGTGGCGTCGGTTCTGGCGGTGGTCGCCATTCCCCGGTCGGAGAGGTCGAGCGACCGCCCGTGGGATCCGATCGCCTCGCTTCAGATTCTGTCCGGTCTCGTCGGGATCGTCTACGCGATCAAGGAGTTCGCCAGACCCGCCCCCTCCCAGGGGAGCATGATCCTGGCCGGTGTCGTGGGAGGCGCCGCGCTGGTCCTCTTCGCGCGTCGGCAGAAGCGCTCCCCCCACCCTCTGGTGGACTTCACCCTGTTTCGGGACCGCCGCTTCTCGGCGGGGGTGTCGGCCGCGTTGGTCGCGTCGCTTGCCCTGTTGGGGGTCGAATTCGCCATCAGTCAGCGCTTGCAACTCGTCCTCGGCATGTCGCCCCTCACGGCGGGGCTGTTCATTCTCCCCGTCCCCCTGGCCGCCTTCGTTGCCAGCCCACTGGCGGGTTTGATCCTACCCAAGTGGGGCGGCGAGGCGGTCCTGTGGAACGCCATGCTTTTGGCCGGGGCCGGACTGGGGGGCTATCTCTTCTTCCTCGAGGCCCCGGCACCCTATCAGATCGCCAGTCTGGCGGCGCTTGGGCTCGGTCTTGGCGCCACCATGACGGCGGCGTCGAGCATGATCATGCTCTCGGCGCCCGCCGACCGGGCGGGCATGGCCGCATCGGTCGAGGAAGTCTCCTATGAGCTGGGTGGGGCGATCGGCATCGCCGTGCTGGGCAGCCTGCTCTCCGCCGTCTATGGCGCCTCACTCGTTTTGCCTGGACCCCTTGGGATATTCACCGCCGCCCACGATGGACTCGACCAGGCGCTGATCGTCGCCGACGGACTGCGGGGTTCGATGGCGGATGATTTGCGGACCCTCGCGCGCGCCGCCTTCGACCGGGCATTCGGCGCCGTGGCCATCGCCGCCGCGACGATGCTTTCCATAACGGCCCTGGTCATTCGCCTGCGGTCCGGGCGCGCGCGTCCTGTCGCCGGAGACAGCCGATGACCGACGAGTATGGCGAGCGCGATGATCGCGCTTACGACGCGCTCGCGGCCAGGCACGTGTCGTTGCGGCGCGCGCTCGGCCTGTTCAAGCCGCATGTGGGCCAACTGGCCTTGATGCTCGTCCTCATTCTCCTGTCTTCCCTCGCGGGGGTGGCCGCGCCATTCCTGCTTCGGGCGATCATCGACGACGCGCTTCCTGCCGGCGATCTCCGCCTTTTGGCCTTGCTGTCCTGCGGCCTGATCGCCCTGGCGGGCCTCGGCGCGGTGATCGGAGTCGTACAAGTGCTCGTCTCCTCGAAGGTCGGTCAGGCGGTCCTGCACGACCTGCGCGTGCGGGTCTATGCCCACCTGCAATCGCTGTCGCTCGGCTTCTTCATGACGACACGAACGGGCGAGGTTCAGTCCCGCATCGCGAGCGACATTGGCGGACTGCAGGCGCTCGTATCCCATACGGCGAGCGAGTTGACGCGCAATCTCAGCGTCGTGGTGATGACCATGATCGCCATGCTGGTGCTGGAATGGCGACTGGCCCTGTTCTCCTTCCTGGTGGTCCCGCTCGCGGTCTGGATCAGCCACCGTGTCGGACTCTTGCGCGAGGAGCTCACCCATGAGCAGCAGTCGCGGGTCGCCGACATGTCCTCCATGGTGCAGGAAACGCTGTCGATCTCCGGCATCATTCTGGCGCGCACCATGGGGCGCGCCGCCCACCTGAACCGCCGCTTCGTCGCCACCTCCCAAGGGGTGGCGGCGCTGGACGTCCGCGCCCACACGGCGGGCCAATGGCAATGGTCCGTGATCGACCTGGTGCTTCAGGCATTGCCAGCACTGACCCTGTTGCTTGGCGGCCTGCTGATGGGCCCGGACGCGACGGCGGTGACCATTGGCACGCTCGTAGCCATGATCGCGCTCCAGGAACAACTTCTTTGGCCGCTCGAGGAAGTGCTGGACGCGGGGGTCAAGATACGGACCACGCGTGCCCTTCTCGCACGCATTTTCGAGTATCTGGACCGGCCCGTGGAGATCCGTGAGCGTCCCGACGCGGTCACACTGGACCGAGAGACAATCCGCGGCGCGGTCAAACTCGAGACCGTGTCCTTCGGCTACGCCCCATCGCGGCCGCCAACCATCGACGGCGTGTCGATCGACATCCCCGCGGGCTCCCACGTCGCGCTGGTTGGCGCCACCGGATCGGGCAAGACCACGCTCGGCTATCTTCTGGCGCGGCTCTACGACGTCGATTCCGGTTCGGTCACCTATGACGGCGTGGATGTACGCGATCTGAGTTTCCAATCGTTGACGGACATGCTCGGCGTGGTGACCCAGGATCCCTATCTGTTCAACGCGAGCGTCGCCGACAATCTCCGTTTCGCCAAGCCCGACGCCAGCGAGGACGAACTCATCACCGCGGCCAAGATCGCGCGGATTCATGACACCGTGGCGGCCCTGCCGGAGGGCTACGACACGGTTGTCGGCGAACGCGGGCACCGGTTTTCAGGCGGCGAGAAGCAGCGCCTTTCCCTGGCGCGCACGATCCTGCGAAATCCCCGGGTGCTGCTGTTGGACGAGGCGACCAGCGCACTCGACACGGCGACCGAGCGAGCCCTGTCGCGCGCCTTGGGAGAGTTGGCCAAGGATCGGACAACGATCACCATCGCCCATCGGCTCTCCACCGTGCGTCACGCCGACCAGATCATCGTTCTCGACGGGGGGCGGGTGGTCGAGCGGGGGACTCACGAGGAGCTCCTCGCCATAGATGGCATCTATGCCGAATTAACGCGATCCACCCTTTGAGCAAAGCGCGGGATCTCCCCTCCCCGCCCGGAGGGGCGATACCGCGAGCATGGGCCGGACGGGGTTTTCAGGTCAGGCTGACCCCGGGCCCCGCCAACGGCAGCCTGATCGTCACGAGAAGGCCCGTCGGAGTCCGATTGGTCAGTTCGAGCGTGCCACCGCATGCCGCGATCGCCCGTTCCGCGATCGCGAGCCCCAGGCCATGGCCCTGGCTCGCGCCCGACCTGTCACGGGCGAACGGCTGAAGGAGGCTGCTTGGCGTGGCGGCGCCAATCCCCGGCCCGTTGTCCTCCACGGTGATCAGGCAATCCTGCCCGTCGCGCGCGAGGCGCAGGTGAATGACCTGGCCCTTGGGGGAGAACCGCAAGGCATTGCGCAGGATATTCTCGACGGCCCGGCGGATCAGCAGGCCGCTTCCGGCGACGAGCCAGTCCTGGTCGGGGACCGCCCGCGGCAGGCTCGTCTCCACGCGCACGGTCTGGGTCTCGGCCTCGAAGGTCACATCCTCGAGCACGAGGGCCAGCACCTCGACGAGGTCGAAGTACTCCCCGTCCTTGTCGATGCCGCTTTCGAGCCTCGCGAGGGTCAGCAGTTCACCCACGATCGCATCGATGTGATCCGCCTCCCGGTCAATGCGCTCCAGGGAGGCGTCGAAGCGGCCGGGATCGCGGCGCAGAAGGCCAATCGCCAGCCGCATCCGGGCGAGCGGCGAGCGCAGCTCGTGCGAAACGTCATGGAGCAGTCTGTCACGGGCCGCCACCAGTTCGGCCAGTCGCTCGGCCATCCGGTCGAAGTCCCCGGCGAGATCGGCGATCTCGTCCCGTCGTCGGCCCATGGACCCGCCCAACCGAACCGCGAAACGCCCCTCCGCCAGTTGGTTGAAACCGGCGCGCAGCTGGTGGATGGGCCTGGTCAGATACCAGGCGAGCGCGGCGCTGAAGGCCAACCCGGCCAGGGCGGTCGCGACGAGATCGTCCGGCGGCATCGCGAGAAAGCTCTCGTCCTCCGGCGGCGGGGGCGGGGCGTAGCGCAGGCAATGGCCCTCGCCGCCCGCGTGGACCGAAACCGCGAGTTCCCTGTCCTGGCCGGGCGCGCAGTCGCTCACGCCGAGGCGGACGGTCAGTCGCGCGCGTTCCGCTTCGGGCCAATCGGCGATCTGACGCTCCAGGGCGGACGGGCCACCCCGCTCCAGGGCGGTGGCGGCGGATGCGATCAGGACTCGTCCCACTTCGTATGGCGCGTCCCATTCGCCAAGGCTTGGCATCGGCCGCAGCGACCAGTAAAGCCACAACCCGTAACTCAACAACAGGAAGGTGCCCCAGAAGCCGAGCCATATCTTCCAGAAGAGTCGCCCTCTCACGCTGTCACCCTCAGCCGGTAGCCCACGCCCCGGATCGTCTCGATCGCCACCCGCCCCGACGTGGCCGCGTCGAGCTTGAGGCGCAGGTTGCTGGTATGCACGTCGATGCTGCGATCATAGGGCTGGCGCGACCGTCCCAGGGCCGTGAGCGACAGGGTGTCCTTCGTCGCGACGGTGTCGCCGCTTCGCATCAGCGCCTCGAGCAGGTTGAACTCGGTCGCCGTCAGCTCGACCGGATGCCCCCGCCACGCCGTCTCGCGTCGCGACGCGTCGAGCGTGAGCCCGTCGATCGAAAGCGGTCCGTCCCGTCGCGGGGCGCCCGTCCTCCGCAAGACGGCGCGCAAGCGCGCGACCAGTTCCCGCGGATGATACGGCTTGGCGACATAATCGTCGGCACCCAGTTCAAGACCCACGATCCGATCGACGTAGTCCCCCCGCGCGGTCAACATGACGATCGGCACCGCGCTTTCGGCGCGCACGCGGCGCAAAACCTCCAGGCCGTTGATCCGTGGAAGCATGATATCGAGGATGACGGCGGCGAACCGGCCGGACAGCGCGAGGTCGGTTCCCTCCTCGCCATTGGTCACGGCCGCCACCGAGAAGCCTTCTCCGGCGAGGAACTCGCTCAGCATCAGGCTCAGTTCGGTATCGTCATCGATCAGCAGGACATCGCTCATGGGCGCGATGATAGCAGTGTCCGGCGGCCTTGGGACGCGATAATCAGCCGATTTGGGCCGCCTTTACGCAATCTTTTCAGTTTGCTGACGGACACCTTACACCCGGCCACGAGGAAGCCCGGCATACTCGGAGGATGCTCAAGAAACATCTCATCATACCGGTCGGGTTACCGATCACGGTTCTTCTGGCTGGAGTGGCCGTCTGGTCCACGGTCGGCCTGTCATCCACGCCCCCCGACCTCGTGACGGCGACCGTCACGGTTGGGGATGTCGAGCGCACCGTCCTCGCGACTGGCAAGCTGAGGCCGAAAGAACTGGTCCATGTCGGCGCCCAGGTCTCGGGTCAGGTCAAGCACCTGCACGTCTCCCTTGGCCAGGGCGTGCGCGCCGGCGATCCAATCGCCGAAATCGACGACGAGCCCCAGCGTCTCGCCCTTCAAAACGCCGAGGCCGGCGTGGCCTCTCTCATGGCCCAGCGGGCCGCGCGCCAGGCCGCCCTCACCCAGGCGGAGTTGGCGTTCCAGCGCCAGCGGACCATGCTCGCCGCCAACGCCACCGCGCGCGCGGACTACGAAGCCGCCCGCGCGACGCTGGAGACAACGCGCCGGGAGGGGGACTCCCTCGACGCCCAGATCGTCCAGGCGCGCACGCAAGTGGACACGGCGCGGACAAACCTGGGCTACACGCGGATTGTCGCGCCGATGGATGGCGTCGTCGTCGCGGTCGTCACCAAGCAGGGACAGACGGTCGCCGCGTCCCAATCCGCTCCGACGATTGTCGTGCTCGCCAAGCTCGATGTCATGACCGTGCGCGCCGCGATTTCGGAGGCCGACGTGCTGGACGTGCATCCCGGTCAGACAGTCTGGTTCACGACGCTCGGCGCGCCGGACGATCGCCAGTATGCCCGGATCGAGAGCGTCGATCCGGCGCCCGAGGCAATCGCCACGGAAGGAACCGGATCAACCTCCGGAGCCTCGCAACAGGGGGGGAGCGCGACGACGACCGCCGTCTATTACCCGGCGCAGTTCGACGTGCCCAATCCCGACGGCCGTCTGCGCCCCTCGATGACCGTTCAGGTTTCGGTGCTGCTGGCGAGCGAAAAACAGGCCGTGATCGTTCCCGTCGCGGCGATCACCGATCGGAAGCCCGACGGTCGAGCCACGGTGCTGGTCCTCGACGCGGAGGGGCAACCGGTCATCCGCGCCATACGCGTGGGGCTCAGCGACGAGACGAACGCCGTTGTTCTCTCCGGGCTGCGCCCGGACGAGGAGGTCGTGCTGGCGGAAGCGAGCACTGAACCGCCGGTCGAAGCGGAAGGACTGTTCTGAAGATGACCACGCCTCTTCTCCGGATGACGGGCCTGCGCAGGGACTACCCCGCTGGCGCCGGTTTGGTGACCGTTCTCAAGGATGTTGACCTGGAGATCGAAGCTGGCGAGTTCGTGGCGATCGTGGGCGCCTCGGGTTCCGGCAAATCGACCCTCATGAACATTCTCGGTTGTCTTGATCGCCCGAGCGCCGGAACCTACTTCGTCGACGGGCGGCCGACGGACAAACTCACCTCCGATGAGCTCGCGGCGCTCCGTCGTGAACGGTTCGGCTTCATCTTTCAGCGCTACCATCTGCTGTCCGACCTCTCCGCCCTCGGCAACGCCGAAGTGCCCGCTATCTACGCGGGCGGCGACCCCGCGGCGCGGCGCGAGCGCGCGGAAGCACTCCTCGCGCGACTTGGACTGGGGGATCGCCTACGCCATCGGCCGGGGCAACTCTCGGGTGGTCAGCAGCAGAGGGTCTCGATCGCCCGCGCCCTGGTGAACGGCGGCGCCGTTATTCTGGCGGACGAGCCCACCGGCGCGCTCGACAAGGCAAGCGGCGAGGAGGTCATGCGGATCCTCGCGCGGTTGAACGCCGAGGGCCACACCATCATCCTCGTGACCCACGACGCAACGGTCGCCGCCCATGCCCGTCGCCTGATCGAAATCAGCGACGGCATCATCCTTTCCGACAGGCGAACCTCCGGCCGGATCCCCATGGGTGGGACGCTCGCGGACCCGGGTCCGAGACCGACTTCGCCCTGGCGCGCGCTCGCCGGGCGTTTTGGCGAAGCCCTGCGCATGGCGCTGATCGCCATGAAAGCCCAGCGCATGCGCACCCTTCTGACGATGCTCGGCATCATCATCGGCATCGCCTCGGTGGTCTCGGTCGTGGGCCTCGGCAAGGGCGCGCGGGAGCAGGTGATGGCGCAAATCAGTGAACTCGGCGCCAATACGATCGACATCTTTCCGGGCAGGGACTTCGGTGATCCGGACGCGGCCAGCATCGAGTCACTCACCGAGGCCGACGCCGCGGCGCTGTCGCGTGAATCCTACGTCGATAGCGTGACGCCCAATGTCTCCCGGGCCGTCACCGCGCGCCACCGGAACATCGTCGCGGCTTCCACGGTCAGCGGGGTCGGCGCGGACTATTTCCACGTTCGCGGCCTTCGCCTCGCGGCGGGTCGGCTGTTCGACAGCGACGCGTCCAGGACCACCGCGCAGGTCGCGGTGATCGACACCAAGGCACGCGCGGCCCTGTTCCCGGGACGCGTGGATCCATTGGGGAAGACCATCCTTCTGGACATGCTGCCGGTTCGCGTCATCGGCGTCCTGAAACCCGCGACGGCGGAGTTCGGTTCGAGCCCGACGATCTACGTCCCCTACGGCACGGCCGCCGTACGGCTTGTTGGCAAGACCGACCTCGACAGCATCACCGTCCGGGTGAACACCGATGTTTCAAGCCGCGCGGCCCAGGAGGCCATCACCCGACTTCTGACCCGTCGGCACCGGTTCAAGGACTTCTCCATCTTCAACTCCGATCAGTTTCGCAAGGCGATCAGTTCGGCCAGCCAGACCCTGACGCTCCTCATCTCCGGCGTCGCCGTCATCTCCCTGCTCGTCGGCGGCATCGGCGTCATGAACATCATGCTGGTCTCGGTCACCGAGCGGACGCCGGAGATCGGCGTGCGCATGGCGGTTGGGGCCAGACAGAGCGACATCCTGCAACAGTTCCTCATCGAGGCGGTGCTGGTCTGCGTGATCGGCGGCGCGATCGGCGTGCTGCTCGCCCTGGCGATTGGCCCTCTCCTCAACCTCATGGGAGGCGGCTTCCGCGTCGCCTACTCCCTTCCATCAATCCTCTTCGCCTTCGCCTGCTCAACGGGTATCGGCGTGCTGTTCGGATTCCTTCCGGCACGCAACGCCGCCCGGCTCGATCCGGTCGAAGCCTTGGCTCGAGACTAATGACACGCACCACGCTCCTGCTCGTCTCCTGTGGCCTGCTCCTTGGCGGCTGCTCTTCGCTCACGCGCACGCCGTACACCGCGCCAGATCCGCCACTTCCCGCGCGCTACGAGCACGCGGAGCCAGACACCGCCGGCGCGGTCCAGCGGGAACAATGGTGGCGGGAGTTCGATGACCCTGCGCTGGACGCGCTGGTGGCCCTGGCCATCGACCGAAATCCGGATCTGGCGGCCGCGGGTGTTCGCGTGCGCCGCGCGACACTCGAGGCGCGCCGGGCGGGCGTCGCGCTGTTGCCGGTTCCCAGCGGCACCCTCTCGACCGGCATCTCCCGGTCCTTCTCCGGCGATTCCCCGAGGATTTCCGAAACCGCCAGTGGTTCGTTCGGTGTCACCTGGGAGGTCGACCTGTTTGGCCGCCTCGCCGCCGAACGGGACGCGGCCACCCTCGAGGCCCGCGCCACGGAGGAAGACCGAGACGCCATGCTCCTGTCGCTGGTCGGCACGGTCACGACCCTTCATTGGGAAATCGCTTTCGCCAACGAACGCATCGCGCTCGCCGAGCAAAGCCTCGCTTACGCCCGCCAGGCGCGGGCACTGGTCGAGACGCAATACCGGGCCGGCGCGGTGTCCACGCTGGAGCGGCGCGAGGTCGAGCAGATGGTCGCCAACCAGGATTCCGCGCTCACCCAACTCCTGCAAACCCGTACGGAGGCCCGCGAGGCGCTGCGTGTCCTTCTCGACGGCGCGGGGCCTCCAGCGCCGGAGG
>JAIOYK010000016.1 GCA_021741145.1 Rhodospirillum sp.
CATCCGGGAGACAAAAGCCGTCCAGCCAATCGCGGGAAACATCTATTCCCACCACGGTCATCGCTGGTATCATGCCTTTCTCTCTTTCTTGTGATGCGCGGTCTCGGAAACGAGCCGCTTTCAACTGTTCGAGATGGTGCAGAGAGAGGCGGGATCAGCCTGCTAACAGACGTGGACAAGCCACGAAGTATCCACGCTGTATCCCACCCCATCATCGATCCTGGCCGGGATCGGTGATGGGGCCAATATAGTATGGAAACGACATACAAGAGTATTCCGAGATCAAGTTGGGCCGCTTCGCGGACCAGCTTGGCCTCGAAGATACTCTAAATTCTATAGAATGAGAGTGAAACTGGGCCAGCTTGGCCCAAGATGATCCAGTTTCACTCTAGCGCATCGCAAGTCGGAAGCGGCCGGGTGGCACGCAGGCCTTCGGCATGACTGGCCGCCAAGCCGTCTGGTGCGCAGTGCCCATTCGACCTCGTCCAATCAGAGATTTGATCGGCGCTTGGGGCGGCGCGGCGCCTTAGAGCGGACTGAGGAAAAGTGTACGCGGTTTTCCATCTTATTCTGATAACGATATCATTTAATCGTGATCCAGCCGCCACCGCACGACAAGATGCCTGGGATTTAGCCCATGCATCTTGGTATGAGAACCCGGCCCCATCGACTGAACCGATGGCCTCGGGTGACCATCACCCCTCGGCGTGGCGCATCCTATTGACGAAATCCGCCAAGCCGATCCGCCGTTGACGGCGAAGGCGCTCGGCCCGCAGGATTGCCTTCACCTCGGCGATGGAGCGCTCCAGGTCATCGTTGACGACAATATAGTCGTATTCCGAATAATGGCTGATCTCGTCGAGCGCCTTGGCCATGCGCTTGGCCACCACCTCGTCGCTGTCCTGGGCGCGGGTCTTCAGACGCCGTTCCAATTCGGCCACGTTGGGTGGCAGGATGAAAATGGTCACCAGATCGCCCCGGGCCTTTTCGGCCACCTGCTGGGTGCCCTGCCAATCGATGTCGAACAGAATATCCCGGCCACTCCGCAGGGCCTTTTCCACGGGGTCCCGGGGGGTACCATAAAAATTGTCGAAGACCCGGGCATGCTCCAGCAGACCATCGTTATCAGCCAGCGCCTTATAATTTCCCACGGAAATGAAGTGGTAGTGGACGCCATCCACCTCGCCGGGACGGGGCGATCGGGTGGTGACGCTGACGGACATGTCCAGCCGATCCTCATCGGCCAGAAGGGCCCGGGAAATGGTGCTCTTGCCCGCGCCAGAGGGGGAGGACAGCACCAGCATGAGCCCCCGACGGGGGATCTCCACCTTATCGACGGAAGGGGGTGACGCGGAGATCTCGTTTAGAGATTGGGACATGGGGTGGGGCCTATTCGATATTCAGAATTTGCTCGCGGAACTGATCGATGACCGCTTTGATTTCCAGGCCAATCCGGGTTAAGGCCACGTCCTGGGACTTGGAGCACAGGGTATTGGCTTCCCGGTTCAGTTCCTGGCACAGAAACTCCAGGCGGCGCCCCACGGGCTCGTCCTGGGCCAGCATATCCCGAGCGCTGTCCAGATGGGCGCCCAAGCGGTCCAGCTCCTCCCGGATGTCGCCCTTCACGGCCAACAAGGCCAGTTCCTGAGCCAAACGATCACTGTTCACGGCGTCCGACGGGGTGTCCAGCAATTCAGCGATCTGGCGGCGCATCCGCTCCTTGACCGCCTCGGGGCGCAGAGCCTCCATCTGGGTGGCCTCGGTCCGCAGAGTGCCCAACCGCTCCAGGTGGCCCAGAAGAATGGTGGTCAACCGCGCCCCCTCCTCGGCCCGGGCGGCGACAAGGCCATCCAGGGCCTCCAGCAGCGAGGTTACCATGGCTGCCTCCCGGACCGCCTTGGCCGCCTCGTCCTCGTCTTCCTCGGCCATGGGCTCCAGCACTCCCCGCATGGCCAACAGGCCATCCATTCGGGCCGGCTCCACGCCCTCGGTCTTCCACTCGGCGGCGAGGGCGACCAATTGACGAAGCAGGGACTCGTTCAGCCGGTAGCCCGGTTCGGAGTCTTCACGGGTTACATTCAGGTTGAGGGTCATGTTGCCGCGCTTGAACCGCTCCGCCACGGCCTTGCGCAGGGGGTGATCCAGGGCATCACTACCCGGAGGCAGACGCAGGCGCAGGTCCAGCCCCTTGCCGTTCACGCTCCGGGCCTCCCAGGCCCAGGAATGGGCGCCCTGGGATCCCTGGGCGCGGGCAAAACCGGTCATACTGCGGGGCGCCATGGAGACCTCCGAAAGGCGATAGAACGTCGCGTCTTTATACGCGCGGGAACGCGGGAAGGGAAACCCCTGGCCTAAGACAAAATGGCATCCCCATGGCGGCCCCTCCACCAAGGGAGTAGACTGGCGCCACGAGCCCGAGAACAAGGAAGACGCGACGGCGGGCTCCCGACCGCGATGGCCCGACGGAAGATGACGAGGAAGACCCAATTCCATGAAGAATCCCCGCCGCGTCCTGATCACCGGCGCCTCCTCCGGCCTCGGTGCCGCCCTGGCCCGGCGCTATGCCGCCCCCGGGGTCTCCCTTATTCTGGGCGCCCGACGCCTCGACCTGATGGAGGAGGTCGCGGCCTCCTGCCGGGCCAAGGGGGCCAATGTATCGAAAACATCCATCGATGTCACCGACAGGGAGGTCACCCGCGCCTGGGTCCTGGCCGCGGATGGGGAGGCCTTCCTCGACCTGGTGGTGGCCAACGCGGGTATTTCCGCGGGATCGGCCGGACAGGGTGGGGAAAGCGAGGACCAAGCCCGCCGGATTCTCGACGTCACCGTCACCGGCGTACTGAACACCGTGGAGCCCATCCTTCCCCGTTTCTTGAAGCGCCGTCGGGGACAGGTGGCCCTGCTCTCCTCCCTGGCCGGATACCGGGGATACCCCGGCGCCCCGGCCTATTGCGCCAGCAAGGCCTGGGTCCGTGTCTGGGGGGAGGCCACCCGCCTGCGCCTCGCGCCCGAGGGGGTGGAAGTCAATGTGGTCATGCCGGGCTTCTTCCGCTCGGCCATCACCGAGGCCAACGACTTTCCCATGCCCTTCTTGATGGGCGAGGATGACGCCGCCCGCCGGGTGGCCCGGGGGCTGTCCGCCAACCGGGGACGCATTGCCTTCCCCTGGCCCACGACCTTCGTCGCCTGGGTCCTTGCCGCCTTGCCCGCGGCCCTGGCCGACCCCCTGTTATCCCGAACGCCGTATAAGGGGTAGCGGATTGTTCTGATCGGAAAAATACTCTCGCCTTCGGGAACCTCGACCTCTGTCCCCTAGTGTCCCTTCAACATTCCATTCGCGAAAGACATCCAACCATGACCACCATCACCATGAACATGAGCATCCTCTCCCCTTTGATCGCCCTTGGCGCGGGGCTGCTAATCCTTATCATGCCGCGTCTGTTAAACTACGTGGTCGCGGCCTACCTGATCCTGGTTGGCGTCCTGGGGCTCGCCGCCATGATGTAGGGCCAAGGTCTTTCATCGTTTTTATGAGAGAAACAAATTCTCCCTGCCTCCGTTGTCTTCACAACACCATGGCGGAACAGGTCGACGGCAAGACGCCGGAAGCCCCCCGCCCGGGTTCAGTGAAATACCGATTCCCGGAACAACCGGGATGGAGTGAAGACACCGCGAGGAGATCCGTGATGCGACGCAAGACCGCCACGGCCCTGGATAGTGATCCCATCCATGGGTCCGGGGGCTAGATCGTTGGCCATGTGATCGGCGCCACCGAAAATGGCACGGGAGCCGTAAACTCCATCTCCGTCGACGTCGACTCCGGCGGCATGGTGAAGGTGATGAATGAGCATGTCTCCGTGGACCAAGGCCAGGGCCGCGTCAATCCGACCAAGTCCCAAATGCAGGTCAACTACGCAGCGATGACCAATGCAGCGATGACCAATGCAGCGATGACCAATGAGGGTCGGATGCTCCAAGACGGAACCATGATCTGGTCCCGTGGACCTTTCGAGCAGTTGGGTGACCTGCCCAAGAATAATTAAAAATCCTCCCCGCCTGGTCGAACGTCTAAAGGCAACCGTCACGACGGCATGACCATCGGCGAACGACGCGTGCTTTGTCTCCCCCCAACCCCGGCATTCGCTGCGTCCCCCACGTCCCAAAACCGGGAGAAGGACCACCCCCCGCTTCCCCCCGCTTCCCAAGGAAGGGGGGGGTCGGTTTTTGGACTCATCGAAGCACCCGACCACCAGCCAACACTCTTGGTATTATTTCCGCCATGAAATTGCCCCGGGAACACCCAAATCCAAAGGGAACCGGAAGAAGAGAGGACCGTTATTCCCACACGACCGGGCAAGACACCAAAGAGCGCTCCAATACCCGGCCAACTATGGTCAAATAACGTCACAATGAAGGAGTTCGCATTATGCGACACAACATCGCCACGGTCCTGGTTCTTGCCTCCGCCCTGATCGTTCCCCCCTTAGGTTCCGCCGCTTTCGCCAAGTCCTTCGGCGACAACGCCGCCGCCCTGTCCGGTGATCCCGTCTACGGATCCGATGGCTATATCGTGGGCCATGTCATCGGAGCCACGGACTCCGGAACCGGAGACGTCGCCTTCCTCACCGTCGGTGTCGAGTCTGGCGGAGAGGTCCAAATCCCCAGCGCGGACTTCTCGGTAAACCGGGGCGAGGGTCGGGTGACCCTGAACCTGACCACGGCCCAAATGGATGACGCCGGTCTGATCGACCAGGCCATCAACTTCGAGTACCTGGGCTCCCCGCCCCGCGCGCCAGAAAGCCGGGCGGCCATGGACCCGGGCCGGAATTATGGCCATGCCCACCCCCTCGACGCGAGCCACACCATGTCATAGGGCCGAACGTCCCTCGGATCGAATCGCGCCGGAAGGGTCGTCAAGGGCAATCGGCACGATTTGATCCAAGGGTTTGTCAAGCGGGCAAGGGGAGGCCAAGGGGGGGCATCGGATCCGCGCGGATCCACCGCCTCCCCACCCTGTTTCTATTTCCGCGTCACAAACGCTTGGCGCGCGCGATCTCCAGGGGCGCGTATCCCATGGCATCATAGGCTTCACTCGCCCCTTGGTTTCTGGCCAAGTGATGCACGATCACCCAGGATAGGCCAAGGGCACGGAAATGGGCCTCGGCCACGGCGATCAAAGCGCGACTCACCCCCCGTCCCCTGGCATCGGGCACAACGAAGCAATCCGTTAACATTCCGTAATGATCGTGGGAGGGCTCCACATGGAATCCTCCGGCCCTCTCCACCCAACAGACGAGAAATCCCAACGGGCGAGACCCCGGCCCCCCTTCCTCCGCGACCAGGACCCGTCCCTCGGCCTCCCGGGCAACGGCGATCAACCAGTCCACATGGGGTTCGGCCATGGTATGACCAGGGCGGCGCGTCGGTTCCAGTGCGCGCTCGTGGTCCTGCAGGGCGGCCATCATCCGGATCAGCGTTCGACGGTCCCCGGGACGCGCATCCCGAACGCCCCCCTCCCAATCCTTCCGCTTTGGCCCATCCCCCTTTGACCCGCCTCCCATCCCCCGACCCTACTGGCCGTTGGCCTGGGATTTCTGGATCTTCCGCCAGGCCCGGACATTGCGGTTGTGCTCGTCCAGGGTCCGGGCGAAGGCATGTCCTCCGGTCCCGTCGGCCACGAAGTACAAGGCATCCGTCTCCGCCGGTTTAAGAACCGCGGCGATGGCGTCCGCCCCCGGATTGCAGATCGGCGTGGCGGGAAGGCCCGCGATTCGATAGGTGTTCCAGGCGTGCTCCGTGACCAGATCCTTGCGGGTCAAGGCCCGTCCCAACAGACCCGTCCCCCCGGACAGGCCATAGATGACCGTGGGATCGGACTGCAGGGGCATCCCCTTGCGCAGGCGGTTGACAAACACACCGGCCACCATGGGCCGTTCCGAGGCAATTCCCGTTTCCTTCTCCACCACCGAGGCCAGGATCAGGGCCTGTTCCTTGGTCGCGATGGGCAGCCCCTCGGCCCGGACTTCCCATAGACGGTCCAGGGTTTCGGTCATAGCCTCTTCCATGCGCCGGACCACGGCGTCCCGGGTATCCCCCTTTTGGAAAAGGTACGTTTCGGGCAACAGCGCCCCTTCCAGGGGGGAAAGGGTGATGGGACCCTTCAGGCCGTCGACTCCCTGGATTGTGTCGAGAATAGTCGCCGTGGTCAGCCCCTCGGCCACGGTAAAGCGACGTTGGATCACCGCGCCAGAGACCAGCAGGTCCATGACCGCCTCGGCGCTCATGCCCGGCTCGAACAGATATTCACCGGCCTTGAGCCGACGCCCCTTGTCCGCCAGCCGGATCCCCACCTTGAACACCAGTGGATCGGCGATGACCCCTTCACTGGCCAAGGTCCGGGCAATGGCTTCGACACCACTGCCCGGAGGAATGACAACGGCCCGCTCCTCGATCAGCGGGCCGGTCGCGCGAAACGCGCCGGTCACATAGGAAAAACCCAGGAACCCGGCGAGGCCCGCCGTCATCAACAAAAGAAAGAATGCCAGGAGGGCGCGCATGATCGGTGGGGCTCCCCTTCGACGCGAGCACATCGACCCAAACAGACGGCTTCAGCCGGAATTTGGTAAGGTGATGCACAAACGATGCACAAACGAAGACCTCGCGCACGGACCGATGACTCTCTTGAAGACGTCGGTGCACAAGGATCGGAAGCGCTTAAGGCGCTTCCGCCAAGATCAGGGACGCATTGGTCCCGCCAAATCCAAAGGAGTTGGACAGGGCACGCTTGATCGGGCGTTCCTTGGCCACCAGGGGCGCCAAATCGATATCGCAGCCATCGTCTGGATCGTTCAGATTGAGGGTCGGCGGGGCAAGGTTGTTCTGGATCGCCAAGATGGAGTAGATCGCCTCCACGGCGCCCGCGGCACCCAGCAGGTGACCAATGGCCGACTTGGTCGAGGACATGGTCAGCTTGTAGGCATGGTCGCCAAAGACCCGCTTCACGGCATTCAGCTCGATGGTATCGCCCATGGTTCCCGTACCATGGGCATTGACGTAATCGATGTCCTCGACGTTCAGCTTGGCATTCTTCAACGCGGCCTTCATGGCCCGGGCGGCACCGTTCCCATCCTCGGCTGGGGCGGTGATATGATAGGCGTCGCCGGACATGCCATAGCCAACCACTTCGGCGTAGATCTTGGCGCCCCGGGCCTTGGCGTGTTCGTATTCCTCGAGCACCACGACACCGGCGCCCTCGCCCATGACGAAGCCATCCCGGGTCCGATCATAGGGACGGGAGGCGCTTTCCGGTGTGTCGTTGAACTTGGTGGCGAGGGCACGGGAGGCCGCGAATCCAGCGATGCCGATCCGGCAGACCGCCGCCTCGGTCCCACCGGCCACCATGACATCGGCGTCGCCAAACATAATCAGACGGGAAGCGTCGCCAATGGCATGGGCGCCCGTTGAGCAGGCGGTCACCACCGCATGGTTCGGACCCTTGAAGCCATAGCGAATGGACACATGGCCAGAGACCAGATTGATCAGCGCCGCGGGTATGAAAAAGGGGCTGATCTTGCGCGGGCCATTTTTCTGCATATGCAAGGCTGTCTCGGCGATGGAGGGCAGCCCGCCGATGCCGGATCCGATCATCACGCCGGTGCGTTCGCGCCCCTCGTCATCCTCGGGCAACCAACCGGAATCCTCGACAGCTTCCTTGGCCGCGGCGAGACCATAGACGATAAAATCGTCCATGCGACGCCGTTCCTTGGGCGTGGCCACGGCATCTGGATCAAACCCATTGGGTTCGTCCTTTCCAGGGATCAACCCGGCCACCTGAGCGGCCAGGTCGGAAACCTCGAAGCGGTCAATCTTGCGAATGCCGGAGCGGCTCTGGGTCAATCCTTCCCAGTTGGCCTTCACCCCCAGTCCAAGGGGCGAAACCATTCCCAGCCCGGTGACGACAACTCGTCTCATGGCGTGCCTATGTCCCAATCAATAGCGGCGGTCGGATTTAAGGTGACCGGTGCCCGGTTGCAAGCCTTTCCGGCCAAACCGGTTCCGGGGCAAACCTTCGGCGCGTTCCACGCCCGATGCGGACCCAAAAGGCCGCACCATGACCATCCCAGTGGGGGCGACGCGACAGCGAAGGTTTTCCGTCCCTCACGCCACCCGATAGACCCGCGCCCCAAGGCGGGGTGGTCGAAATAACGCGACCCGAAAGGTCCGGGACAGATCCGGGGTGATGGCCGCTTGATGGACATCACCCAATCCATCCCGGTCTTTTTCAAGACCGCCAACCCATCCGGATGGTGCCCATCAGGGTCTTGTCCAATCCGGACCCTGGGGTGGAACGCGGCCCGACGGGAAAGGTCTCCCCCTTCCGAACCGGGGACACCCGAAGGCACCGCCACGTTCATGCCCCAAGGGGAGTGGATCAGCCGTTGTTCGACTGGATAAAGTCGATGGCATCCTTGACGGTGAGGATCTTCTCGGCCGCATCGTCGGGGATTTCGCAGCCGAATTCCTCTTCGAACGCCATGACCAATTCCACGGTGTCCAGGCTATCGGCTCCGAGATCATCGATGAAGCTGGCGCTTTCCGTCACCTTCGCTTCCTCGACACCCAGGTGCTCGACAACGATCTTCTTAACGCGGTCGGCGACGTCGCTCATTTTCGTCTAATCCTTGGAAGTCACTGATTTTTGATGGACGCGGCGGTCGGCGTGATCGCCACTTGAAGAAGGATCGGCCTCCGCACGGAGCGCCTTGCCTAACACACTTGTTCTGAGAAGACCAGCGGAAGGGAGAGACCGGAAGGACAAACTTCCCGTTTTCCACCCCCGCTGTCAAATCTTCCAGGAAATCCCAGGGGACCTCCTTGACCTAGATCATGACCATTCCACCATTCACATGGATGGTCTGGCCGGTGATATAGGCTGCTTCCATGCTGGACAGATAGACGACGGCGGACGCGATGTCCTCCGGCGCGCCCATGTGGCCCGCGGGAATATGGGGCAGAAGGGCGTTCTTCTGCTTATCGTTCAGTTTGTCGGTCATGGCCGTGGCGATGAATCCCGGCGCCACGCAGTTGATCGTTATACCACGGGCGGCCACTTCCCCCGCCATGGACTTGCTCATGCCGATCATCCCCGCCTTGGAGGCGGCATAGTTGGCTTGGCCCGCGTTGCCTGTCACTCCGACGATGGAGGTGATACCGACAATCCGACCCCACCGGCGCCTCATCATTCCCCTGAGAGCGGCCCGGGACAGGCGGAAGGTCGCGGTCAGGTTCACATCGATGACCTGGCACCACTCTTCGTCCTTCATCCGCATGGACAACATATCCCGGGTCAGCCCGGCGTTGTTGACCAGGATGTCCACTCCACCCAGTGCCTCCTCGGCCGCGGGGACCAAGCCGTCGACCGCGGCAGGATCCGACAGATCGCAGGTCAGGATCGGAGAGTCGCCCGAGATGGTGGCGGCGGTCGCCTCGAGGGCATCCCGGCGGGTGCCGGACAGGGCCACGGTGGCGCCCTGATCGGCCAGCGCCTTGGCGATGGCGGCTCCAATACCGCCGGACGCGCCGGTCACCAGAGCCTTTTTGCCGGTCAAATCAAACATCTTGGGATCCTCGAATGCATCGTGTTTGGGTGAAGGAATCGGTGAACGAAAGAAGCCAAAAAAAGGGGATCTTACAGGTCCTTGGCGAAGGCTTCCAGATCCTCTGGTCCCTGAATCGACCGGGCCGAAAGGTCCTTGTGGATCCGCTTGGCCAATCCAGAAAGGACCTTGCCCGATCCGAGCTCCACCAATTCGGTGACACCGTTCTCGGCCATATGCAACACACTTTCCCGCCAGCGCACCGACCCGGTCACCTGTTCAACCAGCAACTGGCGAATCAGCTCGGGATCGGAGACCCGCTCGGCCCGGACATTGGCCACCAGGGGGACGGAGGGCACGGCGATGGCGATCTTAGCCAAGGCATCGGCCATCACATCGGCCGCGGGGGCCATCAAGGCGCAATGGAAGGGGGCGCTCACCGGCAGAAGCATGGCACGCTTGCAACCCTTGCCCTTGGCGATCTCGATGGCCCGGTCGATGGCGGCCTTGGCGCCGCTGATCACCACCTGACCGGGAGCGTTATCATTGGCGGCCTCGCAGACCTCGCCCTGGGCGGCTTCCTCGGCCACGGCCTGGGCATCCTCCAGGCTCAACCCCAGAAGCGCGGCCATGGCGCCCTCGCCCACCGGCACGGCCTTCTGCATGGCCTCGCCCCGGATCCGCAGCAGGCGGGCCGTATCGGCGAGCCGAAGGGACCCAACCGCGGCGAGGGCCGAATACTCGCCCAGGGAATGGCCAGCGACCATGACCGCTTGGTCGGCGACCTTAATACCGGAGGACTCCAACACCCGGACGACGGCCATGGACACCGCCATCAAGGCGGGTTGGGCATTCTGGGTGAGGGTCAAACTCTCGGAAGGGCCTTCGAACATAAGGCCCGAAAGGTTTTGGGACAGGGCATCGTCCACTTCCTCGAACACCTCGCGGGCCACGGGGAAGGCATCGGCGAGGGCCTGACCCATGCCGACGGCCTGGGATCCCTGTCCAGGGAAGACGAATGCGCGAGTCATAAAAGTGCTCCCGAAAGCTGTGCCACCAGCCGGTTTTGGTCCGGCACGCGCTCGCCGGACCAAAACCGACCCCGCGCGTGGGCGCAACAAAGACGGCTCGAAAGCGGAATGTCAAGCCGGAGGCGCCTCGCCGCTCGGCGACGAAGTGCTAGGGCAGCAAATCTTGCCTCATAGGGACAGCGAATCTTGCCCAGAGGGGAAAGATTTACCCAGGACCACCCCCGGAAAGCCAGAACTCCAGATCAGAGGAGTTCCTTCTCCTCTCCGGACTCGGTGGTTTGGGTTTCTCCGGTCCGGGGCGTTTGCTTTTGGTCCACCTCCTGCAAGACCCGCAGGACATCCTGGCCCGATGCCAGGGTGCTGGACAGGGCGGAGATGGTCCGGCTTTCCGTGGCGGTATTGTCCCCCTCTCCCTGCTTTTCCACGATGGCACTGGAGTTCAGGCGGCGCTGGATTTCCTCGGAGACCGTCTTTTCCACGGCGCTCCGCTGTTCCGGCGACATTTCATTCAAGGCATCGTCGCTCAGACCCATGGCCTGGAGAATCTCCTCGCGCATTTTCTTGATCTTTTCCTCCTCCAAATCCTTGACGTAGGCGGAGAAGCCTTTTTCCTTGATGGCGGTAATGTCCGCATTCCGCGCGGCTTCATTGGCCTGGGCGCGCTGGGCGGCGAGAGTCGCTGGATCGGTGGTCAGCCCCGCCATGGCGGGGACGAGCGTGCTGTCGCTGGGCATGTTTTTCCTCCTCCTGGACCAAATGTAGAAAGGAGAAGCAAGACCCAGGCCATGCGACCGCCGGGATTGTCTTGCGCCGGTAAGACCGTCGTGTATAGTGCGCGCCTTCCGAAACCCTTGCCATCGATGACCCCATCGATCGGCTATGCCTCTTTTCCGGATCCCTCGGGAATATGGAAAAGGGGAAGAGAAAAGCCATAAGGGACTAAAAAATGGCCTTGTACGAATGCACGCTTATCGCGCGCCAGGACATTTCAAACGCCCAGGTTGATACCCTGGGTGATGATGTGTCCGCCATGATTTCCGAGGGGGCCGGTTCGGTCACCAAACGGGAATACTGGGGTCTGCGCACCCTCCATTTCCGGATCAAGAAGAACCGGAAAGGGCATTACCTGTTCCTGAACATCGACGCGCCGGCTCCGGCCATCCACGAGATGGAGCGCCGTCTGCGCCTGAACGAGGACGTCATCCGCTATATGACCGTGAAGGTCGAGGAGCTGGAAGAAGCCCCGTCGGCGATGATGCAGAAAAACGACCGCCCCGAGCGCGGCCCCCGTCGGGGCGGCGACCGTGGCGACCGCCCCGACCGGGGTGATCGTCCCGATCGTGGTGATCGTCCCGACCGGGGTGATCGTCCCGACCGTGGCGATCGTCCCGACCGTGGCCCCCGCGGGGACCGTGGTGATCGTGGCGATCGTCGTCCCCAACGTGAAGGAGGCGAATGATGCCCGCTCCCCGTCGTCCGTTCTTCCGTCGTCGGAAGACCTGCCCGTTCTCCGGCGCCACCGCTCCGAAGATCGACTACAAGGACATCAAGCTGCTGCAACGGTTCATTTCCGAGCGTGGCAAGATCGTCCCCAGCCGCATCACCGCGGTATCCGCGAAGAAGCAGCGTGAATTGGCCCGCGCCATCAAGCGCGCCCGGTTCCTGTCGCTGCTTCCCTACGTGATGAAATAAGACCGGGACCGTCGGGTCCGCTTCCCCTCTTCACGGGCAAGCGGATCCGACACCCCGATCCCCCCCCCTTTCCAAGACACGCTCCGTCGTCTCTGGCGAAGGACAGGTAAGGTTCCATGACCCGGATCCCGCACCAGGCCATCCTCGCCGGTTTGGCGAGTGCCATGTTGTTCTCCTCGGTGCTTTATGTCCCGGTGCTTGGCCTCCTGTTGATGCAGGCTTCGGTGATACCGATCATGGTCAGTGGCCTCCGATTCGGCATTCCGGGGGCTCTCGTCGCGGGTCTGTCCGCGGGTGCCGCCACCCTGGTGATCCTGCCCACGGCCATGTTGCCGACCTATGTCTGCCTGCAGTTGCTGCCCGCCCTGGTGGTCGCCCTTTTGGCGACCCGCCCGGTCCATGGTTTGGGCCGGGCGCCGACTCAGCGGGACGGGTTCGAAGCCTGGTACCCGCCGGGACATATCCTGGCCTGGCTGTCCGCTTCCGGTCTGCCCTTCCTGATCCTGTTCGCCCTGGGATTGCCCGCTTACGCCACGGCGATCCTGCCGCCGGACAGCCCCCTCCACCAGGAGGCGCCCCTGCGCGATCTGGTGACCGAGATCATGGCCGCCATGATCTCGGAGTTTTCCGCCGACACGGACCCGGCGGTCCGCGCCGAATTGTTGAAAAGCATTCCGGCCAACGTGCCTGGAACTTTCCTAGCCTATTGGCTGACCTTGGTGGCCGTGGGTGGCGTCGTCGCCCAGTGGTGGGTCTCCCGGCGGGGCGTGGCTCGTCGGCCGACGCCAAACTACCTTGCCCTGGACCTGCCCGGCTGGCAGCCTGGACTGTTCCTGGCCCTGGGCCTCGCGGGCGTAACCCTTCCCGGCGACGTGGGCTACCTGGCGGCCAACGCGGCGATCATGCTGTCGGTGCCGCTCGTCTTTCTGGGCCTCGTATTGGTGCACGAGGCCGCGCGGACCCTGCCCCAGCCCAAGATGGCGCTAGTCGGGTTCTACATTCTGTTCATCCTGGGATCGTCGGTGTCGATCATCGCCCTGACCGTCGCGGGATTCGTGGAATTCGCCGTGAAACGGCGGATCGTCTTCCCCGGGCCTCCCGGTCCAGGGAAGACATGATTTCGTAAGCAACCGAAACCCTTGGGCAACGCCCAAGGCTGGATAGGGTCCAAAAGGACCCGGGAGAAATGACGATGATGGAAGTAATTTTGCTCGAGCGTATCGAGAACCTTGGGTTCATGGGCGACGTGGTGAAGGTGAAGGACGGCTATGCCCGCAACTTCCTGCTGCCCCAGAAGAAGGCCCTGCGTAAGAGCAAGGCCAACATGGAGTTCTTTGACTCCCAAAAGGTCGAGTTGGAAGCCATCAACCTGAAGCGCAAGGAAGAGGCCCAGGCTGTCGCGGTGAAGATGGAAGGCCTGAACCTGACGATGATCCGGCAGGCTGGCGAGAGTGGTCAGCTCTATGGGTCCGTCACCGCCCGCGACATCACCGATTCCCTGAAGGAAGAAGGCTTCACCGTCAGCCGTCAGCAGGTTCTGCTGAATCAGCCCATCAAGGACCTGGGCCGGTTCGACACCCGCGTTTCCCTGCATCCGGAAGTGGTGATCACCATCACCTGCGTGATCGCCCGCTCGGCGGCCGAGGCCGAAGCCTCCGCCGCGGCGCTTGTCGCGAGCGCTGAAGCCGCCATCGAGGAAGACGTCCCAGAGGACGCCGTCGTGCACGAGGACGAGGACGATCTGCCGTCCTACGAAGGCGCCGTCGACGAGAACTAAGGTCTATCCGGGCTCCTCGCCGAGCCAACACGTGTTGGGCGGCGCGACCTTTCAAAGGGTCGCGCCGTTTCCTATTTCATGGGCCAAGCCAAATCCCCTTTCATGGGCCAAGCCAAATCCCCTTTCATGGGCCAAGCCCATGGAGATTTCCCCCCGGACTGATACACTCCCGCCATGACGGATTATCCCACGGAGCCTCCCATGGAAGGCGATGACTCGGCCCCGCCGGATCACCCCATTCCGGATTCAGCCTATGCCGACATACCGCGGGACGCGGATGACATGGGCATGGCCGTGCATTATGCCGCGCCCCCGTCCCATGCCGCCGACACCGAAGGTCTGGGCATACGCCAGCCTCCCGCCAACATGGAGGCGGAACAGGCCCTCCTCGGCGCCATCCTGACCAACAACCGGGTGCTGAAGAAAGTCAGCGACTTCCTCCGGGCCGAGCATTTCGCCCACCCGGCCCATGCGACCATCTACGATGCCTGCGAGACCCTGGTGGAGCGGGGACACTTGGCCAATCCGGTGACTCTGAAGCCCTATCTGGAGCACAAGGCGGAACTGGAGGAGGTCGGCGGCGCCCGGTATCTGGCCCAGTTGGTCGATTCGGTGGTGACCATCATCAACGCCGAGGACTACGGCACCCTCATCCACGACCTGCATCTGCGCCGCGAATTGATCGCCATGGGCACGGACATGGTCAACGAAGCCTTCCAGGCGGAGCTTGACAGTTCCGCGGTATTTCAGATCGAAGGCGCGGAAAAACGCCTGTTCGATCTGGCCACGACGGGCCAGCAAGACGGCGGGCCGAAAAGCTTCAAGGATGCCCTGATCGGCGCCATCAACATGGCCGAACTGGCCCATAAGCGGGATGGCGAACTCTCCGGCGTACCCACCCTTCTGACCGATCTGGACAAAAAGCTTGGCGGATTGCACGACAGTGACCTTTTGATCCTCGCCGGTCGCCCCTCGATGGGCAAGACCGCCCTGGCCACGAACATCGCCTTCAACGCCGCCACCCATTTCCGGAGACGGGCGCAAGAGGGTGAACCGGCCAAGTCCGTGATCTTCTTTTCCCTGGAAATGTCCTCCGAGCAGTTGGCCACCCGCGTCCTTTCTGAACAGGCGGAGGTGAATTCCCACCGCTTGCGGACGGGCGAACTGGCCAACGAGGATTTCGACCGGGTGCTCCAGACCGCCACCACCCTCCATTCGGTGCCGCTCTTCATCGACGACACCCCGGCCCTGACGGTGGGCGCCATGCGCACCCGCTGCCGTCGGTTGGCCCGGACCCATGGGGGGCGGGGTAACGGCCTGGGCCTGATCGTCATTGATTATCTGCAATTGCTCCAAGCCAACGCCGGGGAACGCGGGGACGGTCGCGTGCAGGAAGTGTCCGCCATCACCCGGGGGCTCAAGGCCCTGGCCAAGGAAATGGACGTCCCCGTGCTGGCACTGTCCCAGTTGTCCCGCCAAGTGGAACAACGCGAGGACAAACGCCCCCAATTGTCCGACCTCCGCGAATCCGGATCCATCGAGCAGGACGCCGACGTGGTCATGTTCGTTTATCGCGAGCAATACTATCTTGAGCGGGTCGAGCCCTCCCAAAGGCCAGAGGAAACACGGGATCGATTCGACGAACGGCACGCGTCCTGGGTGGAACGCAGCGAGAAGGCCCATAACAAGGCCGAGGTGATCGTCGCCAAACAGCGTCACGGTCCCATCGGCATTGTCAGCCTGTTCTTCGACGGCAATTACACCCGCTTCGGCAATCTGCAGGGCGGAGAACCGCCGCCAGAGGAGTATTGATGATCCCTGATCGCGCGACGGCGGCCCTGACCATCGACCTCGCGGCCCTGGTCGAGAACTGGCGCCAGCTCCGGGGCCGCATGGGCGCCGGATCCGCGGTTCCAAAGGACTGCGCCGCGGTCCTGAAGGCCGACGCCTATGGTACCGGTGCCCGCCGGGCCCTGCCCGCCCTCGCCCGGGCCGGATGTCGGACCTTTTTCGTCGCACAGGTGGACGAAGCCCTGAGCCTGATCGACCTTCTGCCCGAGACGGCGCGGATATTCGTCCTCTCCGGCCCACCGCCCGGTGGCGCGCGGGAGATGGTGGCCCATGGCCTGATCCCCGTGCTCAACAGTGCCGATCAGATCGCCACCTGGGCGGAGACCTGCGGACAAACCGGGATCCGCGCCCCCTGCGCCCTGCATGTGGACACCGGCATGACCCGCCTGGGACTGTCCTGGACGGAAGCCCGGGCGCTGGTCGCCGACCCCGGTCCGCTGGCGGCCATGGAGCCGGTGCTTCTGATGAGCCATCTGGCCTGCGCCGATACGCCGGAGCACCCCTTGAATACGCGGCAATTGGAGGCCTTCCAGGCAGCCTCGCGCGCCTTTCCCCGGCTTCCGGCGAGTCTCGCCAATTCGTCGGGCCTGTTCCTGGATCCGGCCTTCCGCTTCGACCTGGGCCGCCCCGGGATCGCCCTCTACGGGGGGAACCCGACTCCAGGGGGTCCGAATCCCATGGGGGAAGTGGTTCGCTTGCAAGGAAAAATCCTGCAAGTCCGTCAGATTGACACCCCCTCCCCCGTTGGATATGGTGCCACGCATCACGCCGCCGCCGGGAGACGTTTGGCGATCGTGGGTGTGGGCTACGCGGATGGCTATCCGCGAGCCGCGGGCAACCGGAGCATGGGTCGTCTGGGGGGATGGCCGGTGCCCCTCGTGGGACGGGTTTCCATGGATCTGATCACCTTCGACGTCTCCGACGCGCCCGAAACCCTGGCTCACCCGGGCGCCTGGATCGACCTGATCGGCCCAGGTTATGGAGTCGATGATCTGGCCGAGGAGTCCGGCACCATCGGATATGAAATCCTGACCCGCCTGGGCGCACGCTATCCCCGGACCTATCTGTCCGACGATGCGTCCACGGCTTCCGTAAGGGAAGATCCAATCGCATGATGGTGTTTTTGGCGATTATCGGTCGGTTTTTCCTGACCTTCCTGCGCCATGTGGGGCGACTGTCCATTTTCATGGGCGCCGCGGTCAGCCACTGCCTGCGCCCCCCTCTCTATCCCCGCCTGATCCTGAAACAGATGATCGAGATCGGCTATTATTCCCTGCCGGTGGTCGGGTTGACGGGTCTCTTCTCGGGTATGGTGTTGGCGCTGCAAAGCCATACCGGTTTCGCCCGCTTCTCCGCGGAAGGGGCCATCGCCACGGTGGTCGTTCTCTCCATCACCCGGGAACTGGGTCCGGTGCTCGCGGGCCTCATGGTCGCCGGACGGATTGGCGCGTCCATGGCCGCGGAAATCGGCACCATGAAGGTGACTGAACAGATCGATGCCCTGACCACCCTGTCCACCAACCCGTTCAAATTTCTGGTGACGCCCCGGCTGATCGCGGGGTTGACCATGCTACCCTTGCTGGTCGTGGTCGCCGATATCCTCGGTGTTTTCGGTGGCTATTTGATCGGCACCTATAAGCTGGGGTTCAACCCTGGCAACTACATCGCCCGCACCTGGGAATTCCTGGAGCCCTTGGACGTGATCAGCGGCCTGTGCAAGGCCGCGGTCTTCGGCTTCCTAATCGCCCTCATGGGCTGCTACCATGGCTACCATTCCAAAGGCGGCGCCCAGGGTGTGGGCAAGGCGACCACCAATGCCGTGGTCAGTGCCTCCATTCTCATCCTGGTCTTCAACTATACCATCACCGAACTGTTCTTCGCCCAATGAGCCAGACGCCGAAAATCGAACTGCGCGGCCTGAAAAAGGCCTTCGGGCCAAAGCAGGTGCTCGACGGGGTGGATCTCACCGTCAATCGCGGGGAATCGCTGGTGATCATCGGCGGATCAGGTACGGGTAAATCGGTCGCCCTGAAGTGCATCCTGGGTCTGATGCGGCCCGACGTGGGGTCCATCCGCGTCGATGGACGGGAGACCATCGACCAATCCGGTCGGGAGAAGGAGGAGATGCTGTCCAAATTCGGCATGCTCTTCCAGGGCGCGGCCCTGTTCGACAGTCTGCCGGTTTGGGAAAATGTCACCTTCGGTCTGGTCCAGAGCGGAAAGGTCAAGCGGAAAAAGGCCAAGGAGATCGCCGTCGAGACCCTGAGCATGGTGGGACTGAGCCCGGACGTGGCCGACCTCTCTCCCTCCGAACTCTCCGGGGGCATGCAAAAGCGGGTCGGTCTGGCCCGGGCCATCGCCACCAATCCAGAGGTGATCTTCTTCGATGAGCCGACCACTGGCCTGGACCCCATCATGGCCGACGTGATCAACGACCTGATCGTCAAATGCGTGCGCCAGCTGGGCGCGACCACGCTGTCCATCACCCATGACATGGCCAGCGCCACCAAAATCGCCGACCGGATCGCCATGCTGTACCAAGGCAAGCTGATCTGGGTGGGACCGTCCAAGCAGGTTTACCATTCGGGCAATCCCTACGTGGACCAGTTTGTCCATGGCCGGGCGGAGGGGCCCATCCAGATGAGCCTGCGCGCCTGACATGAGCCCCCACCATGCGTAATGGATCCCGCCCCATCCCCGGTTGGACCGTCGAAAAGCTCCTGAAGGCCGACCTGTTCAGCAAGATCGAACTGGGCCGGACACCCGAACTGGGGGACCGGCCCATCGTGCGCCGGGACATCGGACACTGCCGCTGGTGGGTCCGCCCCCTTGCCCTTTGGCTGGGCCGCAACGAGGGGAAGGCCCTCAAACGCCTGGGCATGGTCGACTGGGCGCCCGCCCTGCTCTCCGATAGCGGCGGTGACCTGTACCGGGCCTGGATCGATGGCCTGCCCATGTGGGACGCTCAGCCCCGGGATCCGGCCTACTACGCCCAGGCCTTCCGCCTGCTGCGCAAGATCCACCGCCTGAACATCGCCCACAATGACCTGGCCAAGGAACCGAACTGGCTCGTCCGCCCCGACGGATCTCCGGGGCTGATCGACTTCCAGATCGCCAGCACCCACGGCAAACGGGGCTGGTGGTTCCGCACACTCGCGCGGGAGGACCTGCGCCACTTGCTCAAGCACAAACGCAAGTATTGTCCGGAGGCCATGACCGCCCGGGAATGGGCCATCGTCAAGAGTCCCTCCCCGGCTTCCCGCCTATGGCGAAAGTATTACAAAGGTCCCTATCTGTTCATCACCCGCAAGATCTTCCACTGGTCCGACCGGGAGGGTGCCCATGACCGGTCCTTCGTCGAGGCCGAAGCCCGGGGCAAGGCCGCCCGCCGCCAGTTCGACGGCCCCACCGGTCCCTCCCCCCCGAACGAGCACTGAGCCAAGACCATGGCGAAGTCCTCCCCCCGGTTCGTCTGCCAGTCCTGCGGCGCGGTCACACCCCGCTGGATCGGCAAATGCGAAAGCTGCGGCGAATGGAACTCCATCCAGGAGGAAGCACCCGTCGAGGCCCTGCCAAAGGGCCAAACAGGCGGCCGGGGCGGGCGCAAGGTCGAGTTCTTTCCCCTCAAGGGCGCCGCCGCTCCGCCGCCTCGCCTGCCGACGGGGCTCGCCGAACTCGACCGGGTGGCCGGAGGAGGACTGGTTCCTGGGTCCGCCCTACTCGTGGGTGGTGACCCGGGCATCGGCAAATCCACCATCTTGTTGCAGGCCACCGCCGGCCTGGCCCGGGGCGGCGCCAAATGCGTCTATATCTCCGGGGAAGAAGCCATCGATCAGGTGCGCCTGCGGGCCAAGCGCCTGGGATTGGAGGACGCGCCCGTCGCACTCGCTTCAGCCACCAACGTGCGGGATATCGTCGCCACCCTGGACACGGGCGCGCCGCCGGACGTGGTCGTCATCGATTCCATTCAAACCATGTACCTGGACACCATGGATTCCGCCCCGGGCTCCGTCGCTCAGGTCCGCGCCGGATCCCACGAGTTGATCCGATTGGCCAAGAAGCGAGGGTTCGTCCTGTTCCTGGTGGGCCATGTGACCAAGGAAGGGCAAATCGCCGGCCCCCGGGTCATGGAACATATGGTCGACGCCGTCCTCTACTTCGAGGGGGAGCGGGGCCACCAGTTCCGGATCTTGCGGGCGGTGAAAAACCGGTTCGGCGCGACGGACGAAATCGGGGTTTTCGCCATGTCCGACGCGGGCTTGACGGAGGTTCCCAATCCCTCGGCGCTCTTCCTCGCGGAACGGCGGGGCAATGTCACCGGATCCTGCGTTTTCGCAGGGATCGAGGGCACCCGCCCAATGCTCGTTGAAATTCAAGCTCTTGTCGCCCAATCCGGCCTCGGCACCCCGCGCCGGGCCGTGGTTGGCTGGGACAGTGGGCGCCTGTCCATGATCATGGCCGTCCTCGAAGCCCGGTGCGGCCTTGCCATGGGGGGAAATGACGTTTATTTGAACGTGGCGGGAGGGCTGCGAATCTCCGAACCGGCCGCCGACTTAGCGGTGGCCGCGGCTCTGATTTCCTCCTTCACCGGAATCCCGGCGCCGCCGGACATGGTGATCTTCGGGGAAATCGGCCTGTCGGGCGAAGTCCGGGCCGTCGCCCAAGGGGATCTGCGTCTGAAGGAAGCGGCCAAATTGGGCTTCGACCAAGCCCTGGCCCCAACCCGACCCAGGGAGGGGAAGGGACGCGGGGCAAGCGACCCGAAGGCCACCGGGAAGGACGGCCTCCGCATGCGGGAAATCGGTCACCTGCAAGATCTGGTCGCCCTATTCGATGTGCCAAACACCCAGCCCTCGGAGGGGGAATAGATGGAAAGCTGGCCGGTCAATCCCGTGGATATCCTGGTGCTCCTGGTCCTGGTGATCTCCGCGGCACTGGCCTTCTTCCGGGGCTTCGTACACGAGGTGCTGTCCGTGGGTGCCTGGGTCGGCGCTGTCCTGGTGGCCATCTATGGTTTGCCGACCCTGGGGCCGGTATTTGGTGAATTCGTTCCCGACTACCCCTGGGCCGCGGATGTGGGTGCCGCGGTGGTCTTGTTCCTCGTGACGCTGCTGGTATTTTCCATCATCACGACCCAAATATCGAAACAGGTCCAGAAGAGCGCGCTGAATGCCCTGGACCGGTCCCTGGGATTCCTGTTCGGTCTGGCCCGGGGGGTGGTGTTCCTGCTGGCTGGCTACGTGGCCCTGACCTGGCTGATGCCCCCGGAGCGCCATCCCGATTGGATGCGCGAGGCCAAAAGCATGCCCCTGATCGAGCGGGGCGCCGCCACGGTGGTGGCCCTGCTGCCCGAGGGACTGCGCGACCAGGAAAAGCGCCTGCGCGGCGAGACCCAGGCCACCAAACAGGAGGCCGAGGATCTGTTGGAGGCCGGGCGGACCTTGAAAAATGCCCAAGACGGTTTCGAACGCATGAATAATCCCCGGCCCGAGGCGCCGGATGCCCCCGCGGACCAGACCCCGAGCTACGGCCAGGGTCAGCGCGAGGACATGAACCGCCTTTTCGAGAGCACCCAGTAACCCTAGCCGCTGAGCGCCGCCCCTTGGGGCGCGCCACGGGAAACCGAGACCATGGCCCTGACCGAACCCGATTTCTCCACCAACCCCTGGGACGACGACAAGCTGCGCGAGGAATGTGGCGTATTCGGCGTCTTCGCCGACGCCGACGCCGCGGCCCACGCGGCGCTGGGTTTGCACGCCCTCCAGCACCGGGGGCAGGAAGCAGCGGGAATCGTCACCTACGATGGTGCCCAGTTCCATTCCGTGAAGGGACCGGGGCATGTGTCGGAGAACTTCACCTCCGAAACGGTGATGTCCCAGCTCAAGGGGGATTCGGCCATCGGACATGTGCGCTATTCCACCAGTGGCGGCACGGTGATGCGCAACATCCAACCGCTCTTCGCCGAATTCGCCTTCGGCGGGCTGGCCATCGCCCATAACGGAAACTTGACCAACGCCATGACCCTGCGGGACAAGCTGGTCCACCGGGGCTGTCTGTTCCAATCCACCAGCGATACCGAGGTGATCATTCACCTGATCGCCATTTCCATTTGCTCCTCGGTGGAAGACCGGATGATCGATGCACTGCGTCAGGTCCAGGGCGCCTATTCCATCGTCGCCCTGACCAATGACGCCCTGATCGGCGTGCGGGACCCGATGGGCATCCGCCCCCTCGTTCTCGGCCAGTTGGATGGCTCCTATCTCTTCGCCTCGGAGACTTGCGCGCTGGATATCATCGGCGCCGAATACATTCGCGACGTGGAACCGGGCGAACTGATCGTCGTGGACAAATCGGGCCTGCGCTCCATCCACCCTTTCCCCCGGACGCCGTCCCATTTCTGCGTTTTTGAATACATCTATTTCGCCCGCCCCGACAGCGTCGTGGAAGGCCGCAGCGTCTATGACGTCCGCAAGGCCATCGGCGGCGAACTGGCCAGGGAAAGCCATGTGGACGCGGATGTGATCGTACCCGTTCCAGATTCGGGTGTACCCAGCGCGCTCGGCTACGCGACGGAGGCGGGCTTGCCCTTTGAATTCGGCATCATCCGAAACCACTACGTGGGCCGCACCTTCATCCAGCCAACGGACAAGACCCGGCACCTGGGAGTGAAACGTAAGCACAACCCCAATCGGGGCCAGATCGAGGGCAAGCGCGTGGTCCTGGTGGACGATTCCATCGTCCGGGGCACCACCTCGACCAAGATCGTGGAAATGGTCCGTCAAGCCGGAGCGACGGAGGTGCACATGCGCATCGCCAGCCCGCCCACGAGTTGGCCCTGCTTCTATGGAATTGATACGCCGGAACGGGACAAGCTGCTGGCGGCCAACCATTCCATCGAGGAAATGGCCAAATATCTAGGGGTCGACAGCTTGGCCTTCATCAGCCTGGACGGCCTTTACCGGGCCGCGGGAATGCCCGAGCGGAACGCTGAATTGCCCCAATATTGCGACGCCTGCTTCTCCGGCTTCTATCCGCTTCAAAACGAAGACCGCCGCCGGGATCCGGTCCGCCGCATGACCCTGCTAAACGACTGACCGGGTCGGCGACAGACGCCGCCACCCGCCTGTCATTCTTCCCCCATAAGGACTCAAGGAGAGCTCCCATGGCTGGCCGCCTGCAAGACCGCATCTGTTTCATCACCGGCGCCTCCCGGGGCATCGGACGGGCCGTGGCCAAGCTCTTCGCCGCGGAAGGCGCCCATGTGATCGCCATGGCCCGCACCAAGGGCGCGCTCGAGGAACTGGACGATGAAATCCAGGCCGAAGGCGGCTATCCCGTTACCCTGATCGCCGAGGATTTGACCAACTTCGAAGCCCTCGACCAGATCGGCGCGGCCCTGTTCCAACGCTTTGGCAAGCTGGACGTCTTGGTGGCCAATGGCGGCCTGTTGGGCAGTTTGACACCGGTCAGTCACATCAAACCCGCGGAATGGGACCTGGTGATCTCCACCAATCTGACCGCCAACTACCGGCTGATTCGCTCCTTCGAGCCCCTTCTGCGCCAGTCGGACGCGGGGCGGGCGATTTTCGTGACGTCGGGTGCTTCGGATGGTCGCCGCCCGTTCTGGGCGACCTACGGCATCACCAAGGGGGCTTTGGAGGTCATGGTGAAGACTTGGTCCCAGGAAATCCTCAAGACCAACATCAAGGTGAACCTGCTAGACCCGGGCAAGACAGCGACCAACATGCGGATGCGCGCCTATCCGGGCGAGAACCCCGAAACCCTGCTGAAGCCCGCCGATATCGCTCCGGCCTTCCTGGAACTGGCCGTCCCCCAATGCACCCGCCATGGTGAAGTGGTGAAAGCCCAGGCATAGGGACCCATTGGCTATAGGAATTGGGTCGAGCATTCTTCCGGCCAGTTCCTTACCCCTTCCCCCGACAGACCGCATCGAACAGATAGGCTGGCTCTCCCCCTCGGTGCCAAGCGGTATCGCGCGGTAACCCGTCCGCGCCCAAGTCGATCCCCCCGCCGACGCTGGCCCAGCTTTCCGAGGCGCAATCGACGATCCGCTGCAACGTCAGGGTCTCCGGTTCGTCCCGGCCAATCAACAGAAGTTGAACCCAGAACTTGTGGGGGTAGTCCGCATTGGTTCGGGTTTCCGGCTTATCAAGGATAACCAGACCCGACTCTTGAGGGAACAGGTAGGTCCAAGGCTCGAAGGGGCTCTCCGAGCGGATCCGCTGTATCACCTCCACATTCCCTGGCAGAGCCGCGGCGATGCGGTCCGCCCAGGTATAGCGATTCCAGGACGTGAAGACGATCACCGTCAGGCCGATGGTCGCAAGCAACAAGGTCTTCGGCGCCTTGCGTCCAGTCACCCGGAACAGCAGCAATAACAATCCGGCCGCGGCCAGACCCACGCAAGCGACGACGATCAGATCAAACACCATGGAAATACACGTCTCCGATTAACTTAAGAGGTCGCCCATGCGAACGGCTTTCTTGCCGCCCTCCATGGCCGATGCCTGGGCGAGCATCAATTCCGCGGTGCCAATGGCATCCACCAGGGCATCATGGGCCCGATAGCGGGGCAGACCATACCGCTCCCGGATCCGGCCGAGACGCAGGTCCCCTTGCTTGATCTCCCGATTGCTCCGCGAAAAGGCCTTCCGTTCCAAAACCATCGTGTCCACGAAAGGCACGTCCAGCGGATTGCCATAGAGCTGTCGGCAGGCCCGGCTGAGGAAGAAGCGTTCCAGCCGCGCGTGGTGGGCGATGGGCACCCGGCCCGTCATGGCCTTCAGCACATGGGGCAGGACCTCCCGCAGGCTTGGCGCGTTCTCCAGATGGCCGTCCAGGATGCCATGGATCACCGCGGTTTCCTCCGGTACCGGTCGGCGGGGGCGCACCAGATGATATCCCGCCTCGGCCAGTTTCACGCGCCCCTTGATTACCGGCACATAGCCGATGGACAAGATCTCGTCATGGTCCGGGTCCAGGCCCGTGGCCTCCAGATCAATGGCCAGAAACTCCACCCTGTTCCAGGGCAGGTCAAGGGTCGCGTAGTCCTTGCGGTAGTAGTCCTTCAGCGGACCATGGGGGGACCGCATCCCCAACCACCACCGGCGCAGGTCGATGCCGAAGACATGGCGCCAGAGGGGTTCCATGGTGTGAACGTATTTGTCAAAGGCCTTGTCCACCACACCCGTGCGCAGACGGGTTTCCTCGATCGCCTCCCAATCATCCTCGCGGAGGGAATCGGCGACAGGCTCTTCCGCCGGCTTTTCCGTGGACATGGCTAGAACCGCCCCGCCTGATAGGTATTCCCCATCGACGCTTGCATGGTTTTCACCACACCAAAGGCGTCCTTCAAGTGCGAGCGTTCGAAACTGGAGAGTGCCTCCGGCTCCAGATAGTTATCCGCCTTTTCGCCCAGCCTGATCTTGCGCGCCTGATGGCGCAGGCGGGTCAGGCTGATAAACTCAAGGGCATCACGCAGGTCCATGGCGCCGTCCTGACTGATGGCCTTGCGGTCCATGGCCAGCATCAGTCGTTCATGGGTATTGACCGCCTTCACCCCCACCGAGAGAGCATAAACCCGCGCCAGATCGATGATTGGCACCACGCCGGTGTGCTTCATATCCAAGGTCCGGTTATGGTCGCCCCCCCGAATAAGCACGAGATTGCGGAAGAACCCGACAGGTGGCTGGTGAGTCAGGGCGTTGCCCGCCATATAGGCCAGGAAGATCCTGTTTTTCAGACACTTCTCCAGCACCAGATCCTGCAGCTCGTCGAAAAGGGCTTCCTCGCCGTGGATGAAGCGCAGGTCGAAGAAGATGGAGCTGAGCATCAAGGCCTTGGGTTCCGGCTCCTCGATCCACTTGCTAAAGTACTTCTTCCAGGTCTTCAGGGGCTGACGCCACTGTCCGGTCATGGCCATCATCTCGCCCGGGCAATAGACGTAACCGCAGGTGTCCAGGCCATCACAGACGATCTTGGCCAACCGGGCGAAATACTCCCCATGTTGGGCGTCGACGTAGGAATCATGGAGGATCAGGCAATTGTCCTGGTCCGATTGGGCGGTCTGTTCATGGCGCCCCTGGGATCCGGCGGCGGCCCAGACATAGGGGATGGGCGGCGGACCCAACCGCTCCTCGGCGATCTGAATCAGGCGCACCGTGGCCGCGTCGGTCAGGGTGGAGACGATATGGCCGATGTTATGGGCCGTTGCCCCGGACTCCGCCATCTGGTGTACCAGTTCGGGAATATGGGACAACACCTCCTTCAACCCCTCCGCGTCGGAGCGCTTGTGGATGTCCCCCACCAGATAGACCGGAGATTTCGTCTGGGTCCGGATCAGATTGGTGGTCGTGATGCAGCCCGCGATGTCCTTGCCCCTCACCACCGGCAGATGTCGAATATTGTGGCGGGACATGGTCAGCATGGCGTCGAAGGCATAGGACGTCGCATCCAACCGGATGGGATCGGCTGTCATGACCTCCCGCAGGGGCGTATCGAAGGCGACACCCTCGGCCACCACCCGGTTGCGCAGGTCCCGGTCGGTGAAAATTCCCACCAAGGCCGTGCCCTCGGTGACCAGGACGCAGGAAACCCGACTTTCCTTCATGCGTTTGGCCGCGCCCTGAACGGTAGCCTCGGGACCGATTGTCACCGCCTCCCGGGTCAGCATCTCCTCCAGACGAATGGACAGCAGGTTCAATTCCTGCTCGCCCACCACCGCGCCCTTCGCCTCGGACAATCGCCCGCCAACCATGGGAGCGAAGAAGAAGTCGATCTGTTTGTAGGATTTGCGCAGGGTGTCGAAGCGTTTGGCTGGAATCTGGTAGAGGAGACTGTCCTCGATGGTCAGGCTACGATTGAGCGCCTCGCCACGGATCAGGGCGCGCACGCCACAGACTTCCCCCTCGGACAGCCGGGCCAGAATTTCGCCTTCCGGGTCGCGGGTCTCCACCGCGCCAGTGCGCACGATGTAAAGGAATTCGGCGGGCTGGCCCGGGGTGATCAATTCCGTCCCCTTGCGGGCGTAGCGGATTTCCACGTCCTTGGCCAATTGGTCCCATTCCTCGGCGGGCAGGACGTCAAAGGGGTGGGTCGTGGCCAGGAAGTCCCGTATTTCGATCAGTTCCACTTCCATCTTGGTTCCCCTGTTTCCAGAGGGCCGATCACCACGGTCTCTCTCCCGTTCGTGTTCGACCCAGAAAAAAGCGGACCCCACGACCGCCGCGGGATCCGCCCAGGAAAGATCGGTGGTTGGGTCCGGTCGCCCGGACCCATTCCCCATCCTTAGTGGTCGTGGGCGATACCCGAGCCACGCGGCGTCCGGATATCCTCGACCAGGTTTTGGATGTGCTCGGGGGGTTCGCCGGTCACCTTCGAGACGGCGAAGGCCACCGCGAAGTTCAGGATCATGCCGACGAAGCCGATCCCTTCCGGAGAGATACCGAACAACCAGTTCGCCGGTATGTTCTCCGCCATCGGGGTAATGAACACGCCCTTGAAGTACAGGATGTACCCCATGGTGAAGACCAAACCGGTCAACATGCCAGCGATGGCTCCCTCGCGGTTAATCTTCTTGGAGAAGATCCCCATGATGATCACCGGGAACAGCGAGGAGGCCGCCAGACCGAAGGCGAAAGCCACCACCTGGGCCACGAAGCCCGGCGGATTGGCGCCCAAATACCCGGCGATGATGATGGCCACGGCGGCGCCGATACGACCGGCCAACAGCTCGGCCTTTTCCGACATGTCCGGTATCATCACACCCTTGAGAAGGTCGTGGGAGATGGAGGACGAAATCACCAGCAGCAGACCCGCGGCGGTGGACAGAGCCGCGGCGATACCACCCGCGGCCACCAAGGCGATGACCCAGTTCGGCAATTTGGCGATTTCGGGGTTGGCCAGAACCATGATGTCGTTATCGACCATCAATTCGCCGCTGAACTTCGGCTTGTCGGAGTGCTTCCAGCCATACTGGGCTTCCAGTTCCTGGCCCTTGGCGGTTTTATGATTGTAGTACTGGATGTGACCATCGCCGTTGACGTCGTCCCAGTCGATCAAGCCAGTGGACTGCCAACGGGTCATCCACTCCGGCACATCGGCGACGGCCAAGTTGCCATCGGGGCTGCCGACTTCACCGGTCTGAATGGTGGTGGTCAGGTTGTACCGGGCCATGGCGCCAACGGCCGGGGCAACGGTGTACAGCAGGGCGATGAAGACCAGCGCCCAACCGGCGGAAGACCGGGCGTCCTTCACGTTGGGAACGGTGAAGAAGCGCACGATCACGTGGGGCAGGCCCGCGGTACCGACCATCAGGGCCGCGGTGATCGCGAAGATGTCGATCATGCTCTTGCCACCGGCGGTGTACTCAAGGAAGCCAAGATCCAGAACAATCTTGTTCAGGGCATCCAGCATGTAAGTCCCGCCCCCCGCGTTGCCCTCGGATACGGTCGACCCGAAGGCCAACTGGGGCAGCGGGTTGCCGGTCAGCTGGAAGGCGATGAACACGGCCGGAACCGTGTAGGCCAGGATCAACACGCAATACTGGGCCACCTGGGTGTAGGTGACGCCCTTCATGCCACCAAGCACGGCGTAGATGAAGACGATGCCCATGCCGATCAGCAGGCCGGTCACCAGATCCACCTCGAGGAAGCGCGCGAACACAATCCCCACGCCGCGCATCTGACCGGCGACATAGGTGAAGGAAATGAAGATCAGGCAGACCACGGCGACGATACGCGCCGCGGAGGAGTAATATCGATCTCCAATGAATTCGGGCACGGTGAACTTGCCGTACTTCCGCAGATAGGGAGCGAGCAGCATGGCCAGCAGCACGTAACCGCCGGTCCAGCCCATCAGGTAAACGGAGCCGCCATAGCCCAGGAAGGCGATCAAGCCCGCCATGGAGATGAAGGAGGCCGCGGACATCCAGTCGGCGCCGGTGGCCATGCCGTTGAGGACAGGGTGCACGCCTTTGCCCGCGACGTAGAATTCGCCCGTGCTGGCCGCCTTGGCCCAGATAGCGATGGCGATGTACAGCACGAAGCTGGCACCCACCACCAAATAAGTGAGAGTCTTAAGATCCATAATATCTGTCCCTTTGACTTCAGTCTTCTTGCACGTCGAATTCTTCATCCAACTTGTTCATCTTCCACGCGTAGTAGAAAATCAGAACAAGGAAGACGTAAATCGACCCCTGCTGGGCGAACCAGAAGCCCATGTGGAAGCCAGCGATCTGAATGCTGTTCATCGGCTCGACGAGCAGAATACCCAGTCCGAAGGACGCGATGAACCAGACCACGAGACAGGTCATGATCAATTTGAGCGTAGCCTTCCAGTAGGCCACCCCCGACTTGTTGGGATCACTCATGGTGAATCACCTCCCTTTAAGGTTATCATCCCCACTCCGACAGACAGGACGCGCGACGCGCCCAGGGGCAGCCGTTCTTTCGGAAAAATCGGGAGGAGACATCGGAACCCACCCCCCCCAAATTCTTATTGCTCTTGATCCGCGGATTGCCCCATGGCGCACAGCATATCGATTCCCGCGCTGAAAAAAAGCGGAAAAACCGATTGCAAGTCAGGCGCCCATCCATTGCGAGGCGCATCCCCCCCCGGCCTTTGGAATAAATCACAAAATCGCCTGATTTTTCATGTTCTTACCAACAATTCACTTTTTAGGTAAGGATCTTACCTTGGATTGGATTCTCGGCGCGCCCGTGCGGGTGCTCGTTCTTTGACAGGCGGGGCGGGAGAGAAAACCTCATGGAAAATGGCCTTTGTCCCGCAAGGTTTTAATTTCGTCACGGCTCGCCCTCGGTGGGACAGGGCCGGGGGATTCCCTTGAGGTCCTCGAGCATTTTGATATCAAAGAAAATCGTCATCGCACTCTGTTCCAGATTGCTCGGAATTTGCTCTAATTCTTGTCCTCGCCGAGGCTCATGACACCAATCCCCATGGCGACACCGCCAAAGGTTACGATCAGGCCGAAGAACAACAAGCCGCCAAAGATGTACCACTCGCGGGAGGCCATGAGCATGGTGCGGATGGAGCCAATGTCCAGGTAAAGGAGCAGGCCGCCGAAGACGAGAGCTCCGGCGGTTCCGACCGCCAAATGCCCCAACATGAATCGCAGGGCATGTCTTTCGTAGGGCAGCAAGGACATGGCGTTCCTCCGTTCCGGCAACGCGAGATGCGACGGCGGATCCTGGCCCGGCCCAGCGGGCGCCGTCATTGACAGATCACAATGGGACCCATCGACCGCTTCGGAGACCGTAAGCTCAGACGACCTCGCCCAGGTCCGGATCCTCGCCCAATCCGCGCATGAGCGCGGCCACCTGAGCCCCCACCTCCTTCAACAGCTGGGGGTCCGTGCCCCGAATGACCACGCTGGTCCCAATCCGATTGCCCTTGGCGAAGGGATAGCTGCCGATATCGGTGTCCTTAAAGCCATCCTGCAAGGCGCCTAGGGACTCGGCGATATCTCCCTCCCGCACGTGGGAGGTCACCGCCAGCGACCGGATGGGAGGGCCACCGGTCAGGGTATGGGCGATGCCGTCGAACATGGCCCGCATGATGGGCGGCACCCCGGCGAGCACATGGACGTTGTCCAGCCGGAACCCAGGTGCCGCGCTGACCGGATTGGCGATCAGGACCGATCCCTCGGGGACATGGGCCATGCGCAAGCGGGCTTCGTTCAGGTCCTGGTGGCGCTCCCCGTAATGGGCTTCCAGACGGCGCCGGGCCTCCGGGTCCAAAACAACCGGGGCGCCGAAGGCCGCGGCCACGCATTCGGTGGTGATATCGTCGTGGGTGGGGCCGATGCCTCCGGTGGTGAAGACATAGGTGTTGCGAGCCCGCAGGGCGTTCACCGCCTCGACGATGGCGCCCTTGTCATCGGCCACCACCCGGATTTCCTTCAGGGGAATCCCCATCCCCGCCAGACGGGCTCCCAGCCATTGCCCGTTCACGTCATGGGTCCGGCCCGATAGAATTTCGTTGCCGATGATAACGAGGGCCGCGGTTGGCGTGGCCGATGTGGTGGTCATGGTGGCTCTCCCGGTTCAGCGTCTCTTCTCCTACGATGGGAGCGGCGCGCCAGATCCTTTTACAGCCAATCCTGCAACAGGGGAATGAGCGGCCGGTCGGCCGGAGGCATGGGGTAATCCCGCAAACGCGCCGCCCGGACCCAGGCCAGGGTTTGACCTTCCCGAGCCGTTGGCGTGCCCTTCCATTGACGGCAAACGAAGAGCGGCATCAACAGGTGAAAGCCCTCGTAGGAATGGGAGGCGAAGGCGAGCGGCGCGAGGCAGCTTGTCCGGGTATCGATCCCCAGTTCCTCCTCCAGTTCCCGCACCAAGGCGGCCTCCGGCGTTTCACCGGGATCGACCTTGCCCCCTGGGAACTCCCAAAGTCCGGCGAGGCTTTTCCCTTCCGGCCGTTGAGCGAGCAGGATCCGCCCATCCACGTCGACCAGGGCCACGGCGGAGACCAGCAGAATGGGCAGATCTCCCTTGACCAGGCGGGTTTCCGCCGCCCAGCATCCCTCTTCCACCGCTGGCTCGCTTGACACCATAAGCCGATCAGCTCCGATAATCGGCGTTGATGCTGATATAGCCGTGGGTCAGATCACAGGTCCAGACGGTCGCCTTACCCTTGCCCAGGTTCAACGCCACGTCGATGTCCACGGTCTGGCCTTTCATATGCGCGGCCACGGGGCCTTCGTCGTAATCGTTGACCGCCATGCCCGCCGCGGCGATCACATGACCGCCCATGCGGATTTCCAGCAGGTCCCGGTCCGCTTCCTCGCCGGACTTTCCAACGGCCATGACCACCCGCCCCCAGTTGGCGTCCTCGCCCGCCACCGCGGTCTTGACCAAGGGTGAATTGGCGATGGACAGGGCCACTCGCTTGGCCGCCTTGTCGGACTTGGCCCCGGTCACGGTGACGGTGACGAACTTGGTCGCGCCCTCCCCATCCCTGACCACCTGGTGGGCCAGATCCTGAAGCACGGCCAGAAGGGCCTTCTTAAAGGCCTTGAGTTTGGGATCGGAGGCTTTCTTGACCTTGCCATTCCCCGCCTGCCCCGTCGCGAAGAGCATCAGGGTATCGGAGGTCGAGGTATCCCCATCCACGGTAATGGCGTTGAAGGACTTATCGACGCCCTTGGTCAGCAGGTCCTGGAGCACATCGGCGGGTAGTTTGGCGTCGGTAAAGACATAGGACAGCATGGTCGCCATATCCGGGGCAATCATGCCCGACCCCTTGGCGATGCCACAGATGGTTACGGGTTGGCCGTCGATCTCGGCGGTGGCCGTGGCCCCCTTGGCATAGGTATCGGTGGTCATGATGGCGCCCGCGGCCTGTTCCCAAGTGGCCTTACCCAGGCTCTCGGACACCGTCTCAAGCACGGCGCTGATCTTGGTATCATCCAGAGTGATGCCGATGGTCCCGGTCGAAGCGATATAGACCTCGGTCTCGGCGCAGCCCAAGGCCTTGGCGGCGCTGGCCGCGGTCCGCTGAACCGAAGTGACGCCATGGCTTCCCGTGAAAGCATTGGCGTTTCCGGCATTAACCACCAGTCCCCGGCCCCGACCACCGCTCGCCTTCAAGGCATCCCGGCACCAATCCACCGGCGCGGAGCGCGTCTTGGACTTGGTGAAGACACCCGCGGCCGTGGTCCCCTCGGCCAAGCGGACCACCAGCAGATCGGAGCGGTTCTTGTACCGCAGCCCGGTGTTATGGGCGGCCAATGCGACGCCAGCGACGGGCGGCATCTCGGGGAAGGCGGCGGGGGCGAGGGGAGAAGCGGTCGTGCTCATGGCGGCTCACGGCGAGAGGATGGGGCGCGGCGGCCCCTGATGAAGGTCGGACGGCGAGGAAAACGGCACCGACACCGGAACGAAAATAGGGGAGGACCATCGGCCCTCCCCCTCGTATATAGCAAGTTCCCTCGGGACCGCCTACTGCTTGGGAGCCTCTTCGGTGGTCTCACCCTCGGGCTCGGCCTCTTCCAGGGGCGTGCCATCGGGGGTGAAGAGAGCGATTTCGGCCTTTTCCTTCAGGGACTCGATGCGCTCACTCACGGCCTTGTTGGCCAGTTCGTCGCGGATATCGTTTTCGACTTCGGACAGGGGGGGGAATTCGGTATCACGGATTTCCTCGACCTTGATGACATGCCAGCCGAAATCGGTTTTCACCGGCTCCTTGGAGACGCCGCCGGGCTCCATGGCGAAGGCCGCTTCGGCGAAGGGGGGCACCATGCGGTCCTTGGTGAAGAAGCCCAGATCACCGCCCTGCGGGCCGGAAGGACCGGTGGACTTTGTCTTGGCCAGTTCGACGAAATCGGCGCCGCCGTCCAGTTCCTTGATGATGTCCTTGGCGTCCTCTTCCGTGTTCAGAAGGATGTGACGGGCATGGACTTCCTTGGCGGGAGTGAAGTCGGCCTTGCGCTTTTCGTACTCGGCCTTGACGGCCTCGTCGGTGACGGTCTCGTCCACCACCTTCTGCATATAGGCTCCGGCGATCAGCCGGTCGAGCAGGGCGGCCATCCGCTTCTGAACCTCGGCGTCGCTTTCCAACCGCTCGTCCCGGCCCGCCTGGGTCACCAGATCGGCTTCAACGACGGTATTCAGGATGTGTTCATAGACCATGGTCAGGGGCATGGCGCCGAGTTGGGGCTGCTGGGCCTTCATTTCGTTGAACCGGTCCTGAACCGCGGAAAACGGAATTTCGTGCCCGTTGACCTTGGCGACAACCGCGTTGGGATCCGGCGCCGCCTTGGTCTCATCCTGGGCAAGGGCCGGAGAGGCAAGCAGGGGCAGGGCGAGGAAACCGGCCAGGGTGGCGCGGCGGACGCGGATGGAAAGCATCAACACTGTTCCTTGTCTTGTTCAGAAGGGCGTCTTGTTCAGAAGGGCGTCTTGTTCAAAAGGGCGTCTTGTTTGGACGGCTCCGCCCGGACCCCAGGTCCGCGAGCCCGACCGGGGCGTGTCGCGCGGAATAAACCCGCGCGAACCACAACACCACATCCTGGCGCCCAACTCAAGGACGGCACCGGGGCCATGCTGTGGCGATTTCGTGGCGAAGGCCCCCTTTGCTGGCCCTTACGACCAGTCGGGAAGGCTCTCCAGGGCGGTCATTTCCTCCACCGTCGGGCGACGGCGGACGACGGCGAAACGGTCCCCGTCCACCAAAACCTCGGGGATCAACGGACGGCCATTATAGGTCGACGCCATCACCGCCCCATAGGCCCCGGCCGTGGCGAAGGCCACCAGAGCCCCGGCCGGGATGGGCGGCAGGGCGCGTTGCCGGGCGAACAGATCGCCGGTCTCGCAGATGGGACCGACCACGTCGATCAGGCTGTATTCCGCGTCCGGGGCCGGTTCGTCCACGGGCAGGATGTCGTGGAAAGCCTCGTACATGGCCGGGCGCACCAGATCGTTCATGCCCGCGTCGAGGATCAGGAAGGACCGGGTCGCCCCCTCCTTCACATAGATCACCTTGGAAATCAGCATACCCGCGTTGCCCGCGATCAACCGTCCGGGCTCGGCGACGATCTTCATACCCAGATCGCCCAGAACCTCCTTGACCATGGCGGCATAGTCCGCGGGTGGCGGGCTGCTGGGGTCGTCCCGGTGATAGGGGATGCCCAGCCCCCCCCCCAGGTCCACCCGCTCCAGGTGGATGCCGTCGGCGCGCAGCAGCAAGATCAGATCGCGCAGGCGCTGGAAGGCGGCCCGAAAGGGCGCGAGATCCAGGATCTGGGAACCGATATGGACGGCCACGCCCTTGACCGCGATCCCGGGCAGGGCCTGGGCCCGCTTGTAGATGGCCTGGGCGTTGGTCCATTCGATGCCGAACTTGTTCTCCTTGCGACCCGTGGCGATCTTCTCATGGGTGTCCGCGGCCACGTCCGGATTGACGCGAATGGAGACCGGCGCCGCCATCCCCATCTCCACGGCGACCTGGGAGAGGACCTCCAACTCGGGCAGGGATTCCACGTTGATTTGAAAGATCCCCGCGGCCAGGGCGGCGGCCAGTTCTTCCCGGGTCTTTCCGACGCCCGAGAAGACGATGCGGTCGACCGGGATGCCCGCGGCGATGGCGTGGTGCATCTCGCCCGCGCTGACCACATCGGCCCCCGCGCCCAGCTTGCCCAGCAGATTCAACACCGCCTTGTTGCCATTGGTCTTGGTGGCGAAGCAGACCAGTGCGTCCATCCCGGCCAAGGCTTCGGAAAAGACCGTGAAATGGCGGGTCAGGGTGGCGGAGGAATAGACGTAGAAAGGCGTTCCCACGGCCTCGGCGATGCGGGACATGGGAACGGATTCGGCGTGCAACACGCCGTCACGATAGGTGAAATGATCCATGGAAACAGACCTAAGCGGATGAGACGGAAGACGATACGGCGGTGCTTTACAGCGGCTTATACCCGTCCGGATAGGAGGTTCCCGAGGTCGTGGGAGGTGTGTAGCCGGGCGCCGTGTAGCTGGGCGCCGTGTAACTCGGGGTCGTGGTGGTCGTCACGCCCGGCGTGGTTGTGGTCACGCCAGGGGGATTGGCCGTGATCACCGATCCGGCGGGGGCGTTCATGACCTGCCCCGGCGCTGTCTGGACCCGCTGGCGCACGATGACTTCGGTATTGGCGGCCTTTTCCTTGGCCTCCCGCTGGTCCCGCTCGGTCCGGCTCAGGGACCGGAGGGTTGGATCCTTGGGGTAATAGTTTGAATAGAGATCACTGGGTTCGTAGGGGTATCGCATGGGATAGAGATCTTCCCCCTCGAACGGCTTATTCGGCGCCATCTTACCACACCCGGCCAGCAAGGCCGTGGCGAGGGTCAGGGAAACCAGCAGGGAAACACGGAAGGAGCGCATGGCCAACGTCCTCTTTTTACGCTTGGGGCGGGGGGAAACGGTCGCGGGCGCGGGCACAGGCGGCTCGCACGGTATCGGGCGCCGTGCCGCCCTGGCTGGTGCGGCTCCGCACCGACCAGTCAACGGACAGAACCTTAATGGACTCCTCGGTCAGGCGGGGCTCGATGGTCCGCATCTCCTCGAGGCTCAGATCCTCGAGCCCGACACCCTTCTTCTCGGCCATCTTCACCAGGCTTCCCGAAACCTCGTGGGCGTGGCGGAAGGGGGTTCCCAACTCCCGCACCAACCAGTCGGCCAGATCCGTCGCCGTGGTGTAGCCAACGCCCGCGGCGGCGCGGAGGCGCTCGGCGTTGGGGGTGACCTTTTCCATCATGCCGGTCATCGCCGCCAGCACCAATTCCAGGGTATCCGCGGCCTCGAAGACCGGTTCCTTGTCGTCCTGCATGTCCTTGGAATAGGCCAGGGGCAGGCCCTTCATGACGATCAGCAGACTGTTGAGGGCGCCGATAATCCGCCCCGCCTTGGCCCGGGCCAGCTCGGCGGCGTCCGGGTTGCGCTTCTGGGGCATGATCGAGCTGCCCGTGGAATACGCGTCGGGCAGACGGACGAAGGCGAATTGGGCACTGGTCCAAATCACCAGTTCCTCGGCCAGCCGGGACAGGTGGATGGCGCAGATGCTGGCGGCGGAGAGGAATTCCAGGGCGAAATCCCGGTCGGACACCCCATCCAGGGAATTGGCCGTCGGCCGGTCGAAGCCGAGCGCCGCGGCGGTCTTCTCCCGGTCGATGGGGAAAGAGGTGCCAGCCAGGGCCGCGCTCCCCAGGGGGCATTCATTCAGACGGACCCGGCAGTCGGCAAGGCGGCCGCGGTCGCGACCGAACATCTCCACATAGGCCAGCATGTGGTGGCCGAAGGTGATCGGCTGGGCGGCCTGCAGGTGGGTGAAGCCGGGCATCACCGTCCCGGCGTGTTCCTCGGCCCGGTCGATGAGCACATGGATCAGCTTGGCCAGGGCGACGTCGACACCATCGAGGGTATCGCGCACCCAAAGCTTGAAATCGGTGGCCACCTGATCGTTTCGGGATCGGGCCGTGTGCAACCGTCCCGCCGCGTCGCCGATCAGCTCCCGCAGGCGGTTTTCCACATTCATGTGGATATCTTCCAACTCGGTCCGAAAGACGAATTCGCCGGACTCGATCTCGGTGCGCACCCGGTCGAGACCGTCGCGGATGGCCTCGCCATCCTCCTCGGTCAGGATGCCGACGGACACCAACATGTCGCAATGGGCCTTCGAGCCCTCTATATCTTGACGGTAGAGACGCTTATCGAAGCCAATGGAGGCGTTGATGGCCTCCATGACCGCCGAGGGTCCGCTTTCGAAGCGGCCGCCCCAAATGGTGCTGGTGGAGCGGGTGGTCTCGCTGGTCTTGGTATTGGGAGAAGACATGATGGGTAAACCGCTGTTCCGGAACTGGGCGCGAAGAGGATCCAGAGCGGGCCTTCTCGCCCTGGGAGGGCTGATCTTGACGATTTCCGCCCAGGATGCAAGGGCGCAGACCGCCGATACCCTGTGCGCCCTGGGCAAACGGGCCGCGCTGGCCGAAACGGTGGCCGATGCCCCGCTTTCCGTGACGCCTCCGGGTGAGCGGGGCGCGCCGGTGGACCTGCCCTATCGGGATGGCGCGGGACGGGAGCTGCGGCTGTCCGACTTGCGGGGCCAGGTGGTGGTTCTGAATGTCTGGGCCACCTGGTGCGCCCCCTGCGTCCGGGAAATGCCGACTCTGGAGTCGCTGGCGGAAAAAACCGCGGGTCGGGGGGTGACGGTGCTGCCCCTTTCCCAAGACCGGGGCGGAGACACCAAGGTCCCGGCTTTCTACGAGGGCGCGGGCATCACCCACCTGCCGATCGCCTTGGACCCCACGCTAACGGCGGGCAAGGTCTTGGGGTTGCGCGGTCTGCCGACGACCCTGATCCTTGACAAGGACGGCCGCGAGGTCGCCCGGCACGAAGGGTTCAAGGAATGGGACGGGCCGGATGTACTCTCTGTCCTGGGCGCGCTCGTGGCCGAGTCGACACAAGAGGAAACGGGCCTTCCCAAGGTCACGGAAACCAGTCTGGCGGCCCGTTAACGGGACCTCCCGATCCGAAGGGAATGCCCTCCGGCCTCGAACAGGGGTTTCAAAAGGAGCACGGCGACGATGCCGATATAGGCCCCCATGAGGGTGTCGCTCAGAAAATGGACGGTGGTCATCAGGCGGCTGAGGGTCACCAGGAAGGCGAGTCCCGCGAACCAGATCCCATGCCGGGGAAACAGCGCCATCAAGGCCACCATGGCCGCGCAAATGGTCTGGGAATGGCCCGAAGGAAAGGAATTCGCCCCCGATGCCAGACTGAACGGCTCGAACCCGTATAGGCCCTGGTCGAACAGATGACGGGGCCGCAGGCGGCCAAAAACATGCTTCATGATGGTCACCACCAACCCGGAGGAGGCGACGGCCGCCAGCACGAAACCCCAGGACCGAGCCCAGGACAGGAACCGGGCATGGGCCTCGGTGGTCAGGGCCATATGGGCGGCGATCAGACAGAGAACGGCGGCGGAGAGGGTGCCGACATACCAGTGTAGACCCGATCCGATGCCGGTGATGACCTTGAAGAACCCTTCCATATGGCCGTGCACGTTGGCTTTCAGGTAAATCTCGAGGGGCTTGTCCACGAAGATCATGAGCAGGACGCAAAGAACGCTCAGGTAGAGGAAGATCCCCAACCGGGGATGGGTCCGCAACCACGCCCCATGGGCACGGAGCTTGGAACAGACATGGAGGGAACAAGCCAGGGACATGGGAAACTTCCGACAAGGGACGGTGGTTGGATTGGGTCCGCACGCTACCACCGAGACCGGACGCGGACAACGCCCTGCCCCGCCGACCAGTGGCGAGATCCATGACGGACCGCATTTTTAGAGAGGTGCCCGCTTGCGTTGGGTCGCGGAAGCCGCTAGCGTCCGAGCCGCGTTTTTTCGTTGTTCTCCGAGGACGCGTGCGAGGATAGTCCGTTTCCATTCGTCACCCCCGCCTTCGCGGGGGAGACCAAAAGAGAGGGGTTGGACCGTCCATTCACGCTCGCACTCGGAGAGAGTCCTTTGTCCGGGCATGGCGGAATTGGTAGACGCAAGAGACTTAAAATCTCTCGACCGCAAGGTCATGCCGGTTCGAGTCCGGCTGCCCGGACCAAAGCACATGGCACGATGCGCGCATCACCCCCCCAACCCCTCCTGACTCACCGCCTCCAGCGTGGCCGAGGCCCGCGCGCTGTCTTGAGCCAAGTGGATTAGCGCCGGGATGCGCCAGGGGGCCAGCAGCACCGCCAGCAGGATTGGCAGGGCCCGCGTTTCGCCCTTGGCGTCGATGCCCTTCAGTGCCCAGGCGGGCACCGACCGGTTGGCCGGATCGGCCACCACGCGCACCGCCAGGAAGGGCAGGCCCGCGTCCTGGGCGATCTCGGCGACCCGGTGGCTCTCCATGTCCACGGCCAGCGCGCCGGTTTCCTCGAACAGCTCGGTCTTGGCCCGGGGCGTCAGGATTGGCGTATCCGAACCCAATAAAGCCCCCTCGGCGAAGGGAAGGCCCCGGCGCTTACAGGTCTCCATCAGAGCCAACCGGGCGGCGCTGTCCACGGGGATGGCCGGAGCCCCCGTCAGGGCGCGGACCTCCGTCGCCAGGATCAGCGTCCCCGACGCCAGGGACGGATCGAGACCGCCCGCGGTCCCGAAACTCACCAGACCCTCGCAGCCCTGTTCCAACAGGCGCCAAGCGGCCTTGGCCGCGGCATCCGGACCGGGACCGGCGCAATGGGTGATCAAGCGGGGGCGGGTACCAACCGGAATCAGGGCCGCTTCCATGGCAAGCCCCGTGACCACGCCAAGGGTGGTCAATAATCGGTCGCTATTCCGAGGCGGCTTTTTCGCGCCGACCGACGTGGACATTATCCGCTTCCCTTGAATCGGGGCGCGGGACCGTCGCATCAACGGCGCGATCCGAACCCTCACATGCCGTGAATGGTGCGCTTGCTGTTGCCGCTGGTCAAGTTACGGAAACGGGAGAGCGCCCAGAGGGGAAAATAAGCCGAATAGCCGTGGTAGCGCAGGTAGAAAATGCGCGGGAAGCCAACGGCGTTATACAGCTCCTCTTCCCATTTTCCCCCATCCCGGGGAGCCTGCATCAGGTATTGTATACCACGCTCGACTTCCGGGCTGTCCACCTCGCCCGCGGCCATCAGGCCCAACAGCGCCCAGGAGGTCTGGCTGGGCGTGGAGCCCTTCACCTCGTCCTTGCGTTCCTTCCAATAGGTCGCGCAGTCCTCGCCCCAGCCGCCGTCGGGCTGTTGGCGGGCCTTGAGCCAATCCACCGCCTTTTGAAGACGCGGGTCGGTCATATCCCAATCCACGGCGTTGAAGGCATTCAGCGCGGACCAGGTGCCATAAACGTAATTCGTCCCCCAGCGCCCGAACCAGGATCCGTCCTCTTCCTGCTCACTCCACAGATAGTTCAAACCCCTGGTGACGGCGGGGTCGTCCTTCTTGCGGCCCAATTGGGCGAGCATGCCGATGCAGCGGGCGGACACATCCACGGTGGGCGGATCGAGCAGCGCGCCATGGTCGGCGAAGGGAATGTAGTTGAGAAGGTCATGTTCATTCTCGGCGTCGAAGGCGCCCCATCCCCCGTTGGAGGACTGCATGCCAAGGATCCATTCCTCGGCCCGGGCGATGGCCTCCCGGTTGGCCTCGTCCTCCTGGGAGCGGGCCAGGGCCATGACCACCACCGCGGTGTCGTCCACGTCCGGATAATAGGCGTTGTTGTACTGGAAGGCCCATCCGCCAGGGCGCACATCGCCGCGGTTGTGTTCCCAGTCGCCGACCACGTCCAGGACCTGACGCTCGCGCAGCCATTCGTTGGACTTGGCCACTTCCGAATCCGCCACGGTCAGTCCCGCCTCCTGCATGGCGTGACTGGCCAGACAGGTGTCCCAGACCGGCGAGACACAGGGCTGGACATATTCCTCCTCCCCGTGGAGAACGCAGAGCAGGTCCACGGATTCCCGGGCGGTCCTGTATTTGGCATCGTCCTTTGACAGCCCCAGGGTCTGGTAGACCATCAGGACATTGGCCATGGCCGGATAGATGGCGCCCAGGCCATCCTTTCCATTCAGGCGCGTCTCGATAAAGTCCAGGGCCCAGTTCTCGGCCCTCTTCTGGAACAGCCAGTGCACCGGAGGCTCGATGATCCGCAGAATCTTGTCGATGTGGATCAGGGACTCGGCGATCCAATGCCCGGCGGCGTTCTTCATCCAATCGCGGATGATCTCCGGATCCCGACGGAACAGTTCCCGGATACCCACGCCCCGGGGGTTGATGGCCTTGGCCCGCCGCGAATAGAGGATCATCAACGGCGTCATCACCGTCCGTGACCAATAGCTGACTTTGGTCCAATGGAAGGGCGCGAACTTGGGCAGAAGCAGGGCTTCCACCGGGGTCACCGGGCAGGCCCGCCAGGGCACCTGTTCGAACATGGCGAGCGTGAAGCGGGTGAAAACGTTCGTCCGTTCCGCCCCGCCGTGAGCCAGAATGGCATGTCGGGCCCGGACCATATGCGGCGCGTCGACAGGATCACCCACCATCTTCAGGGCGTAATAGGCCTTCACGCTGGCCGACATGTCGAAATCACCGTCGTGGAACAGGGGCCATCCCCCATGGGAGCCCTGAATACGGCGCAGGTAATTGGCGATCCGCGCCTCGCGCGCGTCGTCGATCTCGTCCAGGAAATGGTTCAGCAGAATGTACTCGGCGGGAATCGTCGCATCCGCTTCGAGCTCGAACACCCAGTGTCCGTCCTTATTCTGGCGCTTGCCCAGCCAGCCGCTGGCCTCCGAGATGATGGCATCCAAATCGCCGCGGTCGATACCGTCCACGCCGGGAATCGCCGCCCCCGTATCCCTTGGGTCCAAGGTCGCGTCCATATGCACCACTCTCTGACTAAACGTATTCGGTGAATCCGCGCGGTCGGGTTTCATGGGTCCAAAACACATAGACCGCAGCGAGCCTTTGTGAAGAAAACGTGATGGCAAGTCAAGTGGGCCATTGGTGCAGCGCAACAATCCACGCCATGTCGTGGTTTGCACGCAACATCCGTCCGCGATTACCCCAAGACTTCGGCCGCGACCTCGCCGGATCGCATCGCCCCCTCAATGGTGGCGGGCAGGCCAGTATTGGTCCAATCCCCCGCCAGGGCAAGGTTTCGCCATCGGGTCCCCGCTCCAGGACGCTTGGTTACCTGCCCGGGCGTCTGGGCGAAGGTCGCCCGCTTTTCCTTGATAACCCGAGCGATCAATGGCGGTCTGTCCGGGTTCAGCCCCAGGGCTTGGGCCACGTCCCGCCAGACCCGGGTGATGATCTCCGGCTCTCCGACCTCGGCCAGGGCGTCCGCCGCGCTGACGGTGACCGAAGCGACATCGCCCCGGACGAACAGCCATTCCGCCGTCCCCCCCAGGATTCCCAGGGGCGAGACAAACCCCTTGGGCGCGTGATCCAGACGGTAGTGGACATTGACGATGGCCCGATACTGGTCGGGTAAAGCCAACTCCGGCAACAATTTCGCCACCCCGGCGGGGGGAAGGGCCAGAACCACGGAGTCCCCCTCCCCGAGGGCGATCCGCGCCGCCCCGAAATCCAGGGCGGTCACCCGGTCCCCCTCAAGGACAAGACCGCTCAAGCGGCGCTTGAGGGTGACTTCGGCGCCCTTCTGTTCCAGCCAGGCCAGGGCCGGGTCGACGAAGGCGGTGCTCAGGCCATCGGGGGCATAGCGGGGACGGCAGGCGGCCTCCCCCTTGCCGAAGGTCTCCTGAATCACCGGCCAGAGCAGTTCGGCCGCGGCCTCCTTGGGGTCGGTATTCAGAACGGCGATGGTCAGCGGCGCCCAAAAGCGCTTGTAGAGAGCGCTTCCGGTATCAAACAGGCTGGCGATGGTATCCCCCGGCTTGGCCCAGGCCAGCCGCGCCCCGGCCAGATAGTCACGGATGTTGGTCCCGGGGATGCGGGTCCGACGGGAAAACAGCCACCAGGGAAAGATTCCGGCTGACGGCACCACCGTCCAGCGCTCCGCCGTGGCGAGATCCAGAAAGGGGAAGCTTGCCCGCTCCGGCCCCCGCAGAGCGTCCGGCGCGCCAATCGTGGCCAGGAAATCCCGCACGGCCCGGTTGCCGGAGAGCAGCAAGTGATTGCCGTTGTCGATATGGCGGTCCAGCAGGGCGTCGTGGAAGGAGCGGCATCGCCCCCCCGCCTGCCCCGCCCCTTCCCAGAGGGAGACGGGGACCCCATTGGCGGTCAGGCGGACGGCGCAGGCCAATCCGGCCATGCCCCCGCCGATCACATGCACGCGCCGTTCGGGGCAAGCGGCCCTCATATCACCCATGAAGCCCCTCCCCCTTTACAAATAGCCGTGGCGGATGGCCACCCAGATTTTCGCGGCCTTGGAAATCGAGACCGGTTGATCCAGTTGCTTCCACCCCCGGGCCAGCAGGGCCTCGAGGATCAGACGGTAGGCTTCCTTCATCATGATCGCCGGGCGCACGGCCTTGCGGTCGCACAGGGCATGGACCCGGTCGGCCTCCTTGAATTCGTGCAGGGCCTTGCTGGCCAATTCGGCGCAGACCTTGGCCGTGGCGGGATGGCCGAGCAGGTGGACAAGGTCCGGAGTGGCGTGCAGACCATGCGCCTTCAGGCGGCTCGCGGGCAGATAGAGACGGTCCCGCCCCGCGTCTTCCACCACATCGCGCAGGATGTTGGTGAGCTGAAGGGCCAACCCCGTGTGACGGGCCACGTCGTCGGACAGGTCGGGATCGACGCCGAAGACCCGGTTGCTCAACCGCCCCACGGCGCAGGCCACCCGGTCGCAATAGAGTTCCAGGTCATCCATATCCTTGATGCGGACACGGGGACCGGCGTCGGTCTCCATGCCATCGATCACCGCCAGAAAGTCCTCCTTGTGCATCCCGAAGCGGCGGATCTTCGGATCCAACGCCAAGGCCACGGGCAGGGTGGGCTCCCGGCCCTCGGTGTAGAGGGCATCGATCTCATCGCGCCATTGGGCGAGTTGGGTCCGCTTGGTCGCCTCCTCGCCCGAGTTGTCGGCGATGTCGTCGACCACCCGGCAAAAGGCGTAAATGGCGTACATGGCCCGGCGCCGTTCCTCCGGCAGAATGCGCATGGCCCGGAAAAAGGAGGTGCCCGAGGCCCGGGTGATCGCCTCCACATGGGCATCCAGGTCCTGAATCGCCGAGGCCCCCGGTATCGGACCGGACTCGTCGTCACCCGGGGCGGAATAGGCCCGCCCCTTCCACTCCCCGCCCCGCCCCGCGTAATGGCGTCGAGCGGAATCCACGGTCATCAGGGTGTACAGGAAGGCCGCGACGGGCAACAGCGCCCCCAGGAGCATGGACTGTCGATAGAGCTTCAGGGTCGGTCGGTAGAGCACCGCCATGCCGATCCACCCGGCGAGCCCCGCCACCAGGGTGGGCCAGTCCCCCAGCAGCGCCCCACCGAGCACGGCCAGGGGCGGGATCAGGTACAACAGGGTCATGCCCAGGACGGACCCGACCAACATCATGGGAGAATGGCGCAATTGCACATAGGCCGTGCGCGTGACCATGCTCCAGATTTCCCGGATATCATCATAGGGTCTCAGGGACCGGGTGCGCCCGGCTAGCCCCAACCAGATCGGTCCGGTTTCCTTCAGGCGGGCGGCCAGGGTGCAATCGTCGATCAAGGCGCCACGGATCGAGGCGACGCCGCCGATGGCATCCAGGCTCGACCGGCGGGCCATGATGCACCCTCCGGCGGCACCGGCCATGGGATGCTTGGGGTCGTTGACCTGGGGGAAGGGATAGAGCTTCTGGAAAAAGAAGACGAAGGCGGGAATCAGCAGGCGCTCCCAGACCGACCGGCAGCGCAGCTTGACCATCAACGAGGCCATCGCCAATCCATCCCGCTCGCACTGGGAAACAAGGCGGGCGATGTTGCCCGGCGCATGTTCGATATCGGCGTCGGTGAACAGGATATAGCGGGCGCCGGGCAGGACCTCCGGCAGGGCGCCCAGCCCCTGGTGTACGGCCCAAAGCTTACCCGACCAGCCCGACTCCAGGGGCTTGCCCGCGATCACGGTCAGGCGCTCCGGACCGTCGTGAACCTGGGCGGCCCCCTCCCGGGCGGCCTTGGCCGTGCCATCGGTACTGTTGTCGTCGACGACGATCACGCGCAACTTGCCCGGATAGCTCTGGTTCAGCAGCGACCGCACGGTGACGTCGATGGTCGGCGCCTCGTCCCGAGCGGGGATGATCACGGCCACGTCGGGTGGATGGCCCGGCGTGGCGGACTGCTTGTCCAGGCGTTGGTCGCAACGCCAAAAGCCCCAGCGACTTGTCAGAACACCGACCCAAGCGAGCAGGGACAGAACCGCCAGCAGCATGAGGATACTCATCGCCCCTCTCCCTTGGCGCGCACGGCCCGCCGTCCACCGGACGGGCGGAAGACTCCCCGCAGGATCCCCTTCGCCGCGCACAGCCCAGCCTCGCCCTTGGACAGTTTCACCCGGTTCGCCAGGGGATCCAGACGCGCCAGCTTATCGGTCAGCGCCAGGGCGATCTCCACGATCACCGCGGCTTCCAGCCCCAGGCGCCGGTCCAGGATATCTCCGGGCAGGCCCAGGGCTTCGTCCATCAGCGCGCGGGTCCCGGTCAGGCAGCGATCCATCACCCGACGCAGGGCCGGAGTACAGACTCCGCCGTCCAAGGCCTCGACCGAGGTCCCCTCCTCGGCCAACCAATCCTCGGGCAGGTAAACCCGGTTCAGGGTCCGGTAGTCGTCCTGACAGTCCTGCAGGTGGTTGATCACCTGAAGGGCGTTACAGAGCGCGTCGGAGGTGGCGTACCCCGCCCGCGATCCCCCATGCAGGTCGATGAGGTAACGCCCGACGGGCGCCGCCGACAGCAGGCAATAGTCCATCAGGTCAGCCCAATCCCGGGTCCGGTTCTTGACCGCGTCGCGCTTGAAGGCGGTGATCAGGTCAACGCAATGGCGATGGGAGACCTTGGTCTCGGCCAGACTCTCGCGCATGGCATGGGCCTTGGCGTAGGCCGGATCGCCGGTCTCCCGCCCGGTGATCGCCGCCTCGAACCCTTCCAGACGGATCCCCTTCTCGTCGGGAGAGAGGTCCGGGGAATCGGCGATGTCGTCGATGGCCCGGGCGAAGGCGTAAAACCGGGCCACATGGGGCCGCAAGCGCGCGGGCAGCAGGACCGACCCCACGGGGAAATTCTCGTACTCGGCGTCCTTACCGGATGGCGCCTCAACGGGCACGCTCGTGGAACCGGAAGGAACGGAGGAAGGGGGAGCGGCGGTCATATCGGACTTCCCTGGGCGATCGCCATCTGGCGTGGATGTTGGCCCCCTCCCGAACACGAGCCGGGACCGGAAGGCCGCGGAGGATGTACCACGGCGTGACGCGCCACGCCACCCCGCCACCCTTACCCGATAATCAGGTCGCTCCCTTCCTTCTTGGCGCGCCGCATGGCCAATTCAGCCCGCTCCAGGGCGGCGATGACCGAAGTGTCGCCAGGGCGGACGTCCCCGATGCCAACTCGGACAACATAGGGGATGCTCCGTTGCTGGAAGGACGCTCCATCCGCCCGGACCGCCGCGCAGAGGCGCTCGCCCACGTTGACGGCTCCGACCAGGGGGGTTTCAGGCAGCAACATGGCGCATTCCGCGCCCCCATACCGACCGACCGCGTCGGACACCCGCAGCAGGGCGTCGCACCGTCGCACCAAATGGCGCAGAACCGCGTCGCCCGCCTGGTAGCCGTCCTTGGCGTTGATTCCGCGCAGGTCGTCAACATCGACCATCAGGACCGAAAGAATGCGACCGTAGCGGCGGAAACGCTCGAATTCCACCTCCGCCTGATCAAGGAAAGCTCGCCGGTTGAGGCATTCGGAAATGGTGTCCACGGTCGCGAGGCGGCGCATGCGGTCTTCCAGACGCAACCGGGCGGACATGTCGCGAACGGTCGTCATGCGCGCGGGCCCGCCAGCGTAGACCACGCCCCGGGCCCGGGCCTCGACTGGCAAGCTCGTCCCGTCGGACCGGACCAGGGTGACCATGACCGGGGTTTCGTCTCCCGATAGGATCCGCCCCACCACCATCTCGCGCTCGCAGACGTCGACGAGATCGGGGAGGGAGGTGCCAACCAAGTCCTCCCGTGGCACCCCAGCGAGGGTCTCCATCGCCAGATTGACCTCAAGGATCGTCCCTTCCCGGCTGATCAAAACCCCTTCGTGAATATTCTCGAACAAAGCCTTATAGCGGCTCCGGGTTTCCCGCAGATCTCGCCGGGTGTCGGAGACGACCCGCCATTGGTGACGGGTCACAAGGACCAAGGTCACCAGGGCGGCCAAGATCATGCCACCCAGCCCCCCCAACACCAGGGGATCCATCACCCAGGAAGACGGTACGGTCGCCATGCCCTCGGGCGCCAGTATCAGGGCCGCGCCGTCCCCCGCGCCCGACGGCGCCACCGGAGACGGGAGCGGATCCAATGGAGCGCCATCCAGCGGGCGCAGGTCATCGACGGGCGCCCGATCCATCACGGGTTCGTCCGCTGGCACGGCCCCGTCGGCCACCACCAGGGGAATCGCCAAACCGACGAGAAGCAACACGGGAAGCGCGGCCCGCGCCCTCCACCACCCTTTGCAAGTACGCGGCGCCAGATTGTTCCATTTCATTTTAGAATTCCGCGTTTCAGGCGTTCCGCCATTTCCGTTATAGTCTATAGAGTGGATCAATTCGCCAAGATACGCGCCATTCGCTGGTGACGTCGTTCGCCTATCGTATAAAGAGTAAGCTGAGTTCGCCCTGCGTGAAAGGCCCTTACCACTGGATTACCGCATGACGGGGCCGGAGGGAAACAGTTCGCCCACCGCCACGAATGGTCGGCCGGTCAAGAAAGCGAGTCACGTAGCCCATATTTTTCGCATTGGTCTATTGGACCGTCCCCCCCTGGGGTCACGGTTTTCCGACCAACGCATTTGGAGGAAAGCCAAGGTACCATGGGGGAAGAGGGCAAAAGCCCTGTCGGGGAAGAGGGTAAAAACCCTGTGGAGAATAAGGGAAAAAGCCCTGTGGAAACCACCCCGCTAGCGGTGATCTTGAATGCCTTGGCACCTCCCGCCGCGGTGATCTCGGCGGACGGACTGATGCTTGGCGCGAACGCGGCCCTTGACCGCCTTGTTGGCGCGACCATCCCGGACGGGCGGCGGGAGACGCCAAACCCCGAGGGGCCGTGGGGAGGTCCTTGCCCCGTACTCCACGCCGACACCGGCCCGAACGAGGGCTCCCAGTCCCTGCCTTGGATCATCGCGCGGGGCCTTGTCCCCTTTCAGGGCGATGGGGTGATCCGCCGGGTCGATGGCGCGACCCTGGACGTGATACTGGGCCTGGGTCCGCTCTCCGCGGAATTGGGGGGTCATCTCCTGACCATCATCGATATCACCGACTCCAAATGCCTTGCCTGTCGTATCAAGCAGAGCCGCGACCGCTACCGCCAAGCCTTCGACGCCCAGACCGAATTGGTCTGCCGGTTTTTGCCCGACACCACGGTGACCTTTGTCAACGCCGCCTTCGCCAAGGCCCTGGACAAACCCGCGCCCGAAGTGATTGGTCACCGCTTGGTGGACCTCCTGGACGAAGATCGGGCCGCGCGCTTCCTCGACTACCTGTCCTCCTTCACGGCGGACGAGGTGATCCGTGACGGCGAGGACTCCTTCGAACTGCCCGGGCGTGGCTTGGAAGTCGCCTGGCGCCGACGCGCCATCCTCGGCGCGAAGGGCGAGATTGTCGGCTTCCAATCCGTTGGTCGGGACATCTCCCTGGAACGACGCCGGGAAAGGGAACGGGTCCGCCTGGGCGCCGAAGCCTCTCGATACGGTTCCCTGTTCACGGATCCCGTGGTGGGCCTGTTGGAAGTGGACCTGACTCAAGGCGCCCCGGATCAAACGCCCGTGGTGGGCGTCAATGATCGCGCCCGAACCCTCTTCGGGCTGGACGATATCGGAGGCCGCCTGCCCCTGCTGGCGGACCTCGTCGCCCCTGGCGACCGCTCGACGGTGCACGACGCCCTGCGCCTCGCCCGATCTGGGCAAACACCCCTTCCGATAGAGGTTTCGCCCAAGACGCCGAGCCCCGGGCTTGACCGGACGAGACGACTCCTTTTGTCCCTGTCATCGGCCCCGAGCCGGACGGAAACCGCCGCGCGGACGCCCCTGTTGGTCGTCGATATCAGCGAGGCCCATGCCCAACGTCAAACCGCCCGGGAAGCGGATCGCCTGGCCAAGACAGCGGAACGGATCGGCGGGATCGGGTATTGGGCCTGGAATCCGCGGATCCGGATGCTTCGAATTTCCCGGACCATGGCCGGGCTGCTCGGCTTTGCTCCCGATCCGGCGCCGGAGCAAAGCGTCTCCTCCCGATCCATCTTACGCCTTGTCCCCGACGAAGATCGCCCCCTCGTGCTTCGCTCCCTGCGCCGCGCCGTCGCGAGCCCCCCCTCCCTTCTCCGGAACAGCCCCGGGGAATTCTCCTTTACCTTCCGGCTGAACGGACCAAGCGGACGGATCCACCTGCGGGCCATCCTGGAGGTCCAAGCCGACCCCCTTGGCGGTCCGCCCTGCCTGCAGGGCGTCTGCCAGGACGTGACGGACCTGATGGAGGCGACCAATGCCCTGGTGGCCAGCGAAAGCAAGCTTCGGGGCATCCTGGAAAGCGCCGCGGACATGGTCTTTATCCTGTCCGCCGATGGCCGCGTGGTCGACGTCAACAAGCGGGTGATCGAGGCATCGGGGTACGACCGGGCTGAACTGCTGACCATGCCCATTCACGCCTTGGACATCAGCCTGAACCCTGATGAGTTGGTCCGCGACATTCGGGTCTTCACCGTGGGCGACATGGTCAAACGCCGCGGCATCCATCGTCGAAAGGACGGAACGACATTCCCCGTGGAAGTCCGGGTCGGGGCCTATTTCGACGAGGGGGAGAAGCGTCTGCTGGCGATCGTCCGGGACATCGGCGCGAACCTTGAAACGGAGTCCCTGGCCCGGCGCCTATCCGACCGGTTCCAGGCCCTGTTCGACCTGGATCTGGTGGGCATGGCGATCCTTGATGGCTCCCGCCGCTGGGTGGCGGCGAACCGAGCCATGACCCGCATGCTCGCCACCACGGAGGACGCCTTGGTCAACACCGCCTGGGAAGATCGGGTGCACCCCGACGAACGGGTCCGAGAGAGGCATCTCTTCCGTTCCCTGTCCGAATCGACGGAAGGGTCCAGCCTGGGTCTGGAGACCCTTCTCCTCCAGGATGGCGGAAAGACCCTGGCGGTCAGCCTGTCCGTCGGTGTCATCCGGGAAGGGGGCGACCGCGTTTCCCAGGTTCTGATCCTCGCCCAGGATATCTCCGACCGGAAACGCTGGGAGGAAGCCCAGGCCGCCAACGAGGCGCGGCTGCGCTCGATGATCAACGCCACCACCGACGCCATCTGCCTGTTGGACGGCGATGGCGTGGTGCGGGTTATCAACCGGTCGGGCGCCCGTCTCTTGGGGTCGACCATACGACGGATCACGGGCAAGACCTTCTATTCCTTCCTCGAACACCGGGACGCCCTGGAGAGGCGGCGATTGTTCCGCGATGTCATGACCACCATGCTGCCCGTGAACCGCGAGGAACGATGGACCGATCGCTGGATGGACGTGGTGGTCTTCCCGGTGGTCGACGGCGCGGGCACCGCCATGGGCGTAACCATCCATGCCCGGGACATAACCGAACGACGGAAAACAGAGCTACAGCTCAAGGAGAACGAGGCCCGGTTGCGCGGCGCTTTCGATGGCGCCGTCCACGGCATCGCCCTCCTTTCCCTGAGTGGGGGGTTGATCCGCGTCAATGGCGCCCTCTGCCGGATTCTCGCCCGGGATCAGGATGCACTCCTGTCCATGGATTTCCATGTCCTGAACCACCCGAAGCAGCGCGCCTCCGCCAAGGGAGACGCCCTGGAGGCCATGATCGCCGGGGACCGGGAAGACTGTTCCGTGGAACGGCGGATCCTGCGGGGAAACGCCACCCAAGGCTGGGTCCATGCCGCGGGATCCCTGGTCCGGGATGACGACGGAGATCCCCTGTATTTCGTCCTTCACGTCCAGGACATCACCCAGCGTCGGGAGGCGGAAGAGCGGGCCAGAACCGCGGAGACCCACATGCTGGAAGCCGCGGAGTTGATGTCCGAGGGCCTGCTGCTGTTCGACGCCCAGGATCGCCTGGTCCTCTTCAACTCGGCCTACACGGACGCCATGCCGGAACTGGCGCCCATCCTCAAGGTGGGTGTGACCTTCCAGGAATTGAACCGGCGTACGGCGGAGGCCAACGTCTTCACCCAAATGGGGTCCGATTCCAGTGTCTGGGCGGATTGGCGGCTCCGCGTTCACCGAGGCTCACCGGTCCCCTTCGAGGTCCAGCGGAGGGACGGCACCTGGTATCTGATCCGCGAAAGCCGCACGGCCCGGGGCTACACCCTGATCCTGCGCACGAACATCACCGACCTGAAGACCCGGGAGCGGACCCTCGCCGAAGCCAAGGAAAGCGCCGAACTGGCCAATCACGCCAAAAGCGAATTCCTGGCCAATATGAGCCACGAACTGCGCACGCCGCTGAACGCCATCATCGGCTTTTCCGATATTATCCTGAACGAAATGTTCGGCCCCATCAACAATGCGGTTTACCGGGATTACGCCGGAAACATCAATGAGTCGGGCAATCACCTTCTGGACATCATCGGCGACATTCTGGATCTGTCGAAGATCGAGGCGGGAGAATTGACCCTGGACGAGGAATGGAGTTCCCTCCTGGATATAGCCCAGGTGGCCATCCAAATGGTCCTGCCCCGGGCGTCCCTGAAGCGGATCGCCGTGCACACGGCCGTGGAGACCGCACCCAAGACCCTTTATTGCGATCCCCTCCGGGTCAAACAGATCCTGATCAACCTGCTGTCCAACGCCGTGAAGTACACCCCGGATGGAGGCGAGGTGACCCTTGCCGCGGACTCCGGCGCGGATGGAGGACTCGTCCTAAAAGTCTCCGACACGGGCATCGGCATGGACGCAGAGGGGATCCGCGTGGCCATGACCGCCTTCGGCCAGGTGGAAAGCGCCTATACCCGCCACCAGGGTGGCACGGGCCTGGGCCTACCCCTGACCCGCAAGCTGGTCGAGGCCCACCGGGGTCGGTTGGACATCGACAGCGAGCCCGGGGTCGGTACCACCGTCTCGGTTTTCTTCCCCCCCGATCGTCTGCCCGGCCCGACCCGTCCGGAGGAGATCGCCGCCGGATAGAAGGAGATCCACCCCTCTCGGTCTACTGATCGCTCATGGAACTGTGCTGACCCAAAATGGCTTCCGTATTGGCCAGGGACTGGGGTGTACCCACATGGTACCACTCCCCATCATGGACGACGCCGGTCAGGCGCTCCTCCGACAGGGCCCGGTCATAAAGGACGTTCAGGGAGAACGGCCCCTGGGGGATGGCCTCGAACAGGCGGGGGTGGAGGATCTGCACGCCAGCGAAAACGAAGGGCGCCAAGTGTGGGTCCACCCGCCGCTCGGGACGGCCGATCGCGTTCAGTTGAAAATCCCCGAAGCCGTCGTAGCCATGGGCCGCGGCCAGGGGGTGAAGCAACAGCAGCGCGTCCATGGCCTCGGAATCCCAGGCCTGGGCCAACAACTTCAGGGCCGATTGGGTGCCGTTCAGCCAAAGCACGTCCGAATTGACCACGTAGAAGGGCTCCTCCCCCAGCAAGGGCAGGGCGCGGGCGACACCGCCGCCCGTCTCCAACCGTTCGCCGGTCTCGTCGCTGAACAGGATCCGGGGGTGGATCCGGTCGGCCAAGTGGCGGCGCAGCAAGTCGGGCAGATGGTGCAGATTAACCACCACCTCCTCCACCCCGGCATCGGCCAAGTGGTCCAGCGCCCAGTCGATCAGGGGTTTGTCGTGCACCCGGATCAGGGGTTTGGGAAGGCTGTTGGTCAGGGGGCGCATCCGCGTTCCCAGACCAGCGGCCAGAACCATGGCGCGTTTGGGAATGGCGGGGTTCCGGACGGGGGCCTTGGCGAGGGTCATGCCGGCTCCTTTAAGGGGCTGGGTGAACCGCCCCGGATCGGGACGAGGGAATCACGCGGGCGGTCGGCGGTACGTGGCGGTCGAACCAGTCGGCCAGGGGTCCTAGGACAGGGTGGGTCAAAGCGCTTTCCATCAGTCGCCACAGGCGGGGGATATGTCCCAGATAGTGGGGCTTCCCATCGCGCGCGTCCAGGCGGGCAAAGACCCCCAGGACCTTGGCGTGGCGTTGGGCGGCCAAGACCGCCCAACTGGCGGCGAAGGCCTTCCGGTCCAAATCCGGCGCATGGGCCAGATAGCGCGCCTTCATGCGGGCAATCAGATCCGACTCGATATCGCGTCGGGCATCTTCCAGAAGGCTCATCAGGTCGTAAGTCACCGGACCGCGCAGGGCGTCCTGGAAGTCAAGTAAACCACAGGCCGACACCCCTTCCCGTCCGGGTAAAAGCAGCAAATTGTCCACATGAAAATCCCGCAGCACAAGGGTTTCCGGCACGGTACGGGCCACGGGATAGAGGTCATCCCAGATCCGGATGTAGTCCTCGACCACGGCGTCGGACAGGTCCAGCCCCACCCCGGGACAGTACCAACGGGTCAACAGGGTGACCTCGGCCCGGAAGCGACCGTCGTCGTAGGGGGGAACGTCGATCGACAGAACCTGCTCTCGGGCCAGGGCATGCAGACGGGCCAGGGCATCCACGGCCAGGGCGTAGAGGGCCTCCTCGTCCGCGCCATCGGCGAGCAGACGGGTATACGTATCATCGCCCAGGTCCTCCAGAAGCAGGAACCCATGCTCCACATCCTCGGCCAGGATCATGGGCACGGAAAAACCCAGACCGGCGAGGTGTCGGGCAATGGCAAGGAAGGGACGGGTATCCTCCATGGGTGGCGGGGCGTCCATGAGGACGGCGCGGGATCCGTCGGTTTTCTCCAGGCGGTCGTAGCGGCGGAAACTGGCATCCCCGGCGAGCATTCCCCGACGGGCCCCGCCCCAACTGGCGCCATCCAACAAGGCCGTCAGGGCCGCGTCACGCGCGGCTTGGTCTCGGGGAGGAACGCGGGGCAAGGTCATGAGACGAGATCCAGAGCGGCACCAGGGGGTGGTCACGGTCCCATGCGGACCCCAGACCTAGAGGGGTTTTAGCGCTCCTGGCCCCGCGCCGCAACAGGCAGGCGACTCCCGTCGTGGTCGGGATGGAAGATCGGGAAGGCTTGCCAGGGCGGGCGGGGATCCGTACATCTGTCACCATCCCGGATAAACCAAAACCGAACGCCAGGAACCCCCGATGTCCTTTCTCTCCCCCGTCCGCGCGGACGTCGCCGTTATCGGCGCCGGACCGGTCGGCCTTTCCGCGGTATTCCAATGCGGCATGTTGCGCCTGCGGTGCCATGTCATCGACGCCCTCGAGGCACCTGGAGGTCAATTGACGGCCCTCTACCCGGAAAAGCCGATCTACGACGTGCCCGGCTTCCCCGCCATTAATGCCGGTGATCTGGTGGACCGCCTGCTAGACCAGGCCGCGCCTTTCACTCCGACCTACCATCTCGACCAGCGGGTGGAAGGAATGGAGAGGATCAATGATCCGGAGCTGCCCTTCTGGCGGCTGACCACATCCAAGGGCCAGGTGATCGAGGCTCCGGCGGTGATCATCGCCGCGGGCGCGGGGGCCTTCGGCCCCAAACGCCCACCGTTGGAGGGACTGGAAGACTATGAAGGCAAGAGCGTCTTCTACATGGTCAGCAAGCGGGAGGCCTTCCGCGGCCGATCCGTCGTCATCGCTGGCGGCGGGGATTCCGCGGTCGATTGGGCCATCTCCCTTTCGGACGTGGCGGACAAGGTGCGGGTGGTCCATCGCCGGGCCAAGTTCCGGTGCGCGCCGGAAAGCGCCGCCCGCCTGGACTTGTTGACCGAGGAGGGCAAGGTGGAGTTGGTGGTGCCCGCCCAACTCAAGGCCCTGCGGGGCGCGGAGGGCCGCCTGGAGGCGGTGATCGTCGACGATCTGGAGGGCGGAGAGAGGGTTCTCGACGCGGACGTCCTGCTGCCCTTCTTCGGTCTCGCTTCGAACCTGGGACCAATCCTCGACTGGGGCTTGGGCGTGGAGCGCCACACCATCCCCGTGGACCAACGCGGTTGCGCGACCAGCCAACCGGGGGTCTTCGCCATTGGCGACGTGGCCTATTATCCGGATAAGCTGAAGCTGATCCTGACCGGCTTCGCCGAAGCCTCGGCGGCCGCCCACAACGCGTTCAAGGTCTGTCGCCCGGGCGAGGCTCTGCATTTCGAGCATTCGACCACCTCGGGAGTCCCGCACCTGTAATACGCCGCCAAAGTCTCGGTCGCCAGCGCGCGAGGCAAGGCGATATTCTCCTTGCCTCCCCCTTCGCCGCTCCCCGCCAAAAGGATCCACGATGACCATCCGCGTCAAGCCCCTGACCGGAGAGGCCGCCCGGGCGATCACCGACGACTTGGCCCGCTTGCGCATCTCCGTCTTCCGCGAGTTTCCCTACCTCTACGACGGCGACAGGGATTACGAGCGGACATACCTGGAGACCTACGCCAAGGCCCGGGACGGGGTGATCGTCGCCGCCTTCGACGGCGACCGGGTGATCGGCGCGGCCACGGCCTTGCCCCTGACCGCCGAACCGGACCACGTCGGAAAGCCATTCCGCCTCGCGGGGATCCCCCTGGAGACGGTCTTTTACTTCGGAGAATCGGTCCTGGAACCGGCCTACCGGGGCCAAGGCCTGGGCCACGCCTTCTTCGACGGGCGGGAGAGCCATGCCCGGAGCCTGGGCTACCGCACGGCGGCCTTCTGCGCGGTGATCCGGCCAGAGGACCACCCGCGCCGCCCGGCGACTTACCGGCCCCACGATGTCTTCTGGACCAAGCGGGGCTACACCCGGCAAGATTCCATGACCTGCCAGATGACCTGGCGGGACCTGGACGAGACCAGCCAAAGCGCCAAGGCACTGAGGTTCTGGACAAGGACTCTGTAGCGCCACGCCTCTCCCTCCTTTCGCTCGCGTTCCAGGATCGGCCAATCGTCCAGCCCCCTTCGACCGCATGGAGGCCTCCTTCGAGGATCCTCCGAGGCGCGGCCCATCCGCCTTTTCCCAGCCCATATGCCTTGACTTCCCAAAGGGACCACCCTTTTTAAAGCAGGCCTTGTCGCCGAAATCGTCAGGCATGCCATTCCCGTGGCCCGGCCTGTCGGCTGGCTAGAGTATCTTCGAGATCAAGTTGGGTTGCTTCGCGACCCAACTTGATCTCGAAGATACTCTAATACTTATGGAATTTGAGTGAAATGGGGCCAGCTTGTTCCAAGCTGATCCCATTTCACTCTAGCCGACAGGAATAGATGTCGGCCCCTCATGGCAACTCCATTTCGACCGCCTCTTTCCGAGGAACGGACCAGGACGGATAGATCATCAATCCTCCCACGGCCACCGCGGACCCGAATCACCGTCCGCCTCCGCTCACGAACGGCAAAAACACACACGATGCAAAACAATATATTCAAGTTCATCTGGGATTACTCGAAAAAGGAGCAGATTGTCCTGAGCGCCATGACTGTCTTCTCTTTTCCCGTCTTATATTTGACTCTGGATATTCCGAAAAAAATTATCAACAATGCCCTTAACAATCCCTCGGCCGAAAAGGTCTTTCTCGGGATACCGCTCGATCCCCTTTCCTTCCTCCTCGCTCTTTGCCTGACCTTTCTTGCCCTCGTCGTCTTCAATGGTTTGTTGAAGATGTGGCTCAACACGCTGAAAGGCGTCGTGGGAGAGCGGCTTGTCCGCCGCCTCCGGTACATGCTTCTGGAACGGATGGTCCGCTTTCCTCTCACCCATTTCCACGAGGTCAGCCAGGGCGAACTGTCCTCCTCGGTCGTCGCGGAAGTGGACCCTCTGGCCCCGTTCATCGGAGATGCCTTGGCCCAGCCCTTGTTTCAGGGCGGCACCATGATCACCGTTCTGATCTTCATGTTCATGCAGGATCCGCTGCTGGGCCTCGCGACCATCGCGATGGTTCCGATCCAGGCCTATATCATTCCCAAGCTTCAATATCAGGTAAAGATATTGGGGAAGGAACGGGTTCGTCGGGCCCGTAAGCTTGCCGAATCGATTGGAGAAACAAGCGAAACAATTCGAGAAATACGAACAAATGGTACACAATCTTTTGTCTTGGCGAATATAGCGAACCATCTGGGGGGAATCTTCGAGGTTCGGCTAGAGATCTATAAGAAGAAGTATTTTGTAAAATTTCTGAACAACTTCATGAACCAAGTCACGCCATTTTTCTTTTATGCGATCGGTGGCTATCTGGTGCTGGACGGGGACCTGAGCATCGGTGCCCTGGTCGCGGCCATCGCGGCACAGAAAGAAATGAGTGCGCCCTGGAAGGAACTTCTTCAGCACTATCAAAACAGCATCGACAGCCAATTGAAGTACGAGCAAATCGTCGAACAGTATTCCCCCGGAGAATTGGTGCCCTATGTCCCGGACAGCGAACCCCATCCAGAAACCCTGCACGGGTCCATTGTGTTGGAGAACGTCACCTGGTCCAACGAATATGGCGACCGGATCGTCGACCATGTTTCCCTGACGGTTCCCGCGGGGGCGTTCGTTGGAGTCTCCAGCACCAACCAGCTCGCACTGCGGCGCCTGGGAGAGCTCCTTGTCGGCCTGGAAGCGCCCGTTGGAGGACGCGTCACCGTCGCGGGCGCGCCCCTGTCCGGGATGCCTTCGGCTTTTGTTGGCCGGCGGATCGCCTATGCTGGCCCGGAGCCCCGCATGATTTCCGGAACGGTCATGCAGAACGTGAACTATGGCTTGCGCCATCGCCCCCCCGTGGACCCCGTCGAGACCCTCACCCAGGACCGACGCAAGCAGATCGAGGAGGCCTTGGCCACCGGCAACGCCACCGAACGGGTCGATGAGCCTTGGACCGATTTCCCCAGTGTCGGGACGACAAGCTGGGACGACCTCGCGGAGTGGTGGATCCGCTGCCTGGAGGTCCTGGGGGATGACCAATTCATTTACCAACAGGGGCTAAGGCAAACATTCGACCTCGTCGATTACCCCAGCATCTCGGCGCCTCTGGTGCGGGCCCGGTTCCGCCTTCATCGGGAAATCCGGCGTGCCAAGCTGACCCACGCCATCGGTCGCTTCAACCGCCGGAAATTCAATGAACACGCCCGTATTTACGAAAACATCCTCTTTGGCCTGCCGAACGGCGGAGCATTGAGCCTGGACGGCATGGGTGGATTCCCCGCGCTGATCAACCTGATGGATCGCCACGGCTTCCTCCGGAAGGCCATCGAGATCGGCGCCCAATTGGCCAAGCGCCTGATCGCCACGTACGGAGAGGATCCAGAAGAGGGACCCGACCTTCACTATCCCTACCTCACCGAAGCCAAATATCAGGTATTGCGCGACACCGTCTTCAACGCGAAACAACTGCGTAAGGCTGGCAAACCACTGAGCCCGGAGTGCGAGGCGGTGTTCACCGAGTTGTTCCTTTGGATCACGCCTTCGCGCGAAGAGGGTGCCAAGATCAGCGACGATCTTCAGCGGCGTATTCTCTTGGCACGGGAAGAAATTCTTTCCGCGGCGACAGGGGATTTCCAAAACCAGGTCGCGCACTTCAACGCCCGGACCTACCACCCCCGTCTGAATGTGTCGGACAACCTGCTGTTCGGACGCCTCGCCACCGAGGATCCGTTGCTCATCAATCAACTGCGGCACCTGACCGACGAGGCCTTGAAAACGGAAAACGCCCGCACGTTCCTCATGGTCCTGGCGGCCTTGAGCCAAGTGGGCGTGGGTGGGTCCCGCCTGCCGGTCCTGGTGAAGCAAAAGGTCCAGTATCTGCGCGCCCTCATAAAAAAGCCGGATATTTTCGTTTGCCATCAGGCGTTGGATGGACTCGAGCGCCCGGCCCGGGCTGAAATCTACGCCAGAACCCGGGCGCTGATGCCCGAAATGACCCTCATCATCCTGGAGCAGAACCTGCCCGAGGACGCGGTCTTCGACAGCGTGCACTACCTTAGAGAGGGGCGGTTGGTTTCGGAAATCCCCAGCGTGGCGCGCGGAACATCCGAGGAACCCATGATCGCGGGGGGCGGCGGTCGGGACGAAGACGCCCAACGGGCCGTGGCGCTGTCCCCCTTGCTCTCGGACCTCCCCCGACAGACACGCCTGAGGATCGCCGCGGAATCGGAATGGCGGGTCATTCCCCAGGGAGAATATGTCTTCCGATCCGGCGAAGCCTCGGAATTCCTGTTTATCCTGGTGGAAGGTCAAGCCGAACTCGTCTCCTTGCGCGCGAAGGACGAGCCCCTCCACATCGCCTACCTGTGCCCCCCGGAGACCACGGGCGAGACCGAACTCCTGGCGGGAACCCGGCGCTTTTCCAGCGTGCGCGCCGTCACCGACCTTCGTGTCTTGCGGATCAATGGCTCCATCATGACCCGTCTGGCGACCGAGGATCCAACCTTGGCCCTCAAGGTCTTAAAGGTCATCGGGCGCAGGTTGACAAGCGAACCCCCCCTTTCGGACGAAGCCGTCGAAGGCGAGGGCTCCGCGATCTGATCCATGATCCCCAACCCAATGCCCAACGGGTCGGCTTCCCGCCCCTATACTGATCACAAATCGGAAACAATAATATCTCTAGAAGAAGTCTTGCTTCCCTGTCATTGACTGTTCACCTTCTAATGCATCAACTCAAACAGGGGCTCAGGCGAATTCTGGAAAGTTGATGGGTTCACGAAGTCCGAGTACACAGGCGGTTGACTCCTTTGCAAGCAACGGTGCGCCGGGCACCATGGATCCTGTTGTGATCCGCGGACAGTCGAAAGAAAATGAACCGTGACGCACGTCCCCCATTCCCCGCGAGGACAGGCCATGCCAACGAATCGCGTTCTTCTGTACAGCCACGACACATTCGGGCTTGGGCATTTGCGGCGGTCGAGCGCCATCGCCCGCCGACTCGTGGAACATAATCCAGACTTGGCTGTCCTGATCGTCACGGGGTCGCCCGTGGTCGGGCGGTTCACCTTCCCCGAAGGTGTGGACCATATCCGCTTGCCCGGCGTGACAAAGCTCCCAGATGGCAACTACACGGCGGAGAGTTTAAATCTCAGTATTGATGACGTGACCGAGATCCGCTCCTCTCTACTCCTGTCCGCGGCCAAGAGCTTTCATCCGGACCTCGTCATTGTCGACAAGGAGCCGACGGGCTTCCGGGGGGAGATGCTTCCAACCCTTGCGTATCTCCGCGCGGAGGGATCCACCCGCCTGGTCTTGGGGCTCAGAGACGTCCTCGATGCCCCGGATGTCCTTTTGCAGGAGTGGATCCGCAAGGACGCCCTCCAAGCCATGGAGGACTTTTACGACGCCATCTGGATTTATGGGCCGGAGGCTGTTTACAACCCGTTGCAGGGATTGCCCTTGTCTGCGAAGACCGCGGCCAAGGTGTCTTATACGGGCTACCTGCCCCGCCCCAATGGCACGCGGGCAGCCTCTCCCATCGACGAGCCTTACATTCTGGTCACGCCCGGCGGCGGGGGCGATGGAACGGCTTTGATCAACTGGGTGATCTCCGCCTATGAAACCGATCCGACCCTGGCTCCCCGAGCCTTTATCGTTTTTGGCCCCTTTCTCGACAAAGAGGCGAAAGTCGCTTTCGACGAGAGAATCCTCGCCCTCGCCCCCCGTGTGGAAGCAATCGATTTCCACACCCGGATGGAAGAGTTGCAACACCATGCCACCGGTGTGGTGGCCATGGGCGGCTACAATACCTTTTGCGAAATCCTCAGCGCCAACAAGCCCGCGATCATCGCGCCCCGGAAGCGGCCGCGCATGGAGCAGTACATCCGCGCCGCCGCCGCTCAGAAGCTGGGATTGGCGCGCATGCTGGATCCAGACGAAGACGGGCACGATCCTGCCGTCATGGCCGAGGCAATTCGGGGCCTGTGCCACCAGCCCCCCCCGGGAGCTGCCCGGTTACCCGGCCTCCTCGATGGGATGGACCGCATCGTGACGCTGTTCACCGCGCTTTTGCATGGAGACACCTCGTGTCCCCTGGCCTAACCGATGGGGAGGGTCACGCCGCGGCCCCCCTGGCGATCATCCTGAAGGGCTATCCCCGGCTGTCGGAAACCTTCATCGCCCAGGAACTGCTTGCCTTGCAGGACCGGGGCCTCGCCTTCGAGATCTGGTCCTTGCGCCACCCCACGGACAAGGCGCGCCACGCACTGAATGAAAAAATCACGGCCAAGGTCCATTACCTTCCCGAATACCTCTACCAGGAACCGCGCCGCGTCCTCTCCGCCCTTTGGTCCCGCATGGGGACGCCCGGTTTCGGCGGAGTGCTGAAAACTTGGTTCCGGGATTTGGTCCGGGATCCCACGCCGAACCGGATCCGCCGGTTCGGACAAGCCCTGGTTCTGGCCGCCGAACTGCCCGACGGCGTCCGCTTCCTCCATGCCCATTTCCTTCACACGCCCGCGTCCGTGACCCGATACGCGGCCTTGATGCGGGGTCTGCCCTGGGGTTACTCCGCCCACGCCAAGGACATCTGGACCATTCCCGATTGGGAAAAGCGGGAGAAGCTGGCATCCGCCAGCTTCGGGGTCACGTGCACGGGCTCCGGAGCGGCGCATCTGCGCTCCCTCGCCGCGGACCCGTCCCGGGTGGGCCTTGTCTACCATGGATTGAACCTGAACCGGTTCCCCCCGGCCCCGGCGGATCGCCCGGCCCGGGATGGTCACTCGGTCGAGGATCCGTTTCGCCTGCTGTCCGTTGGACGACTGGTGGAAAAGAAGGGCTACGACATCCTTCTCGAGGCCCTCGCCCTGCTGCCGCCGGACCTGCATTGGCGCCTGGACCACATCGGTGGCGGAGCCGAGGCCAAGGTCCTGAAGGCCCAGGCGGAGCGCCTCGGATTGACCGGCCGGATCACCTGGATGGGCGCCCGGGTCCAGGACGAGGTCATCGACGCCATGCGCGCCGCCGACCTGTTCGTCCTGCCCAGCCGGATCACCCGATCCGGAGACCGGGATGGTCTCCCCAATGTTCTGATGGAAGCGGCCAGCCAGATGCTTCCCCTGTTGAGCACGCCCGTCTCCGCCATTCCCGAATTCATCACCGACGGAGTCCAGGGCCGATTGGTCGAGGGGGCCCCCGCCCCCTGGGCCTCCGCCATCCAGGCCCTGGCGAAATCCCCCGGAATACGGCGTGGTCTCGCCGAGGCCGCCCATGCCCGACTCGTTTCGGCCTTCGGCATGGACCGGGGCATCACGCTGCTGGAGGGGCGCCTCGCGCCCTTCCTGGGGAAGACCCTGGGGGAGGAGTCCCCCTCCCCATGACCGCCCCGGCGCGTCCCTCCGCCTTTCCCGTGGTTTTCCATGCTCCGCTGAAACCCCCGGACCATCCCACGCCCTCGGGGGATCGCACGGTGGCGCGGTTGTTCCTTCAGGTTTTGGACCGCATTGGGTTCATGCCCTGGTTGGCCCGCGAGCCCCGTACCAGGGATGGCCAGGGGGATGCCCAAGCTCAAGCCCGTCTGATCGAGCGGGCGGAGCGCGAGGCCGCGCGGTTGATCGACCATTTCAGGGACCTCCCCTCCCTTGGCCGTCCCCGCTTGTGGTTCACCTACCATGTCTATTACAAGGCACCGGACCTGATCGGTCCCGTCGTGTCTCGCGCCTTGGGCATCCCCTATGTGATCGCCGAGGCCTCCCGTTCGCCCAAACGCCTGCATGGCCCCTGGGCGCGGTTCGCCGCCCTGGCGGAGGCGGCCATCGACCAAGCCCGCTTGGTGCTTTGCCCCACCCAGCGGGATTTCCCGGCCCTCGCGGCGGCGAAGCCGCCGGGCCAACGCCTCCTCCTGGTTCCCCCGTTCCTGGGCCTCCCCCCCGCGCCCGACAGGCCTCCGCGAGCCGAAGGAGACCCGGTCCGGCTGGTCACCGTCGCCATGACGCGGCCCGGTGCCAAGATGGACTCCTACCGGCTCCTGGCCGAGGCCCTGGGGCGGATTGATCCGGCGACCTGGACCCTGACGGTCATCGGCGGGGGCGAAGCGGAAGTGGAGACCCATCGCCTGTTCCAACCCTTTCGGGAGCAGGTCCGCTTCCTGGGCGCGCTGCCGCCCGACGAGATCCCCCCCCATCTGGCCGAGGCGGATCTGTTCGTCTGGCCCGGCCTGGACGAGGCCTTTGGCATGGTCTACCTGGAAGCCCAGGCCCAAAGCCTGCCCGTCCTGGCCTGCGATGGCCCCGGCGTGCGCGCCGTGGTGGCCTCCGCCGCGGGCCATCCCCTTCCCGCGCCGACGCCGGAAGCCTTCGCCGGAACGCTCGGCCAAATCCTCGCCACCCCGGACACCCTGCGCGGATTGGGGCGGGACGCCAGGGAGCGGATCGCGCGGAACCATTCCCTGGACGCGGCGGCGGAGCAACTGGCCCCGGTCCTCCGCCCACTGGCCGAGGGCGGCCGTCGATGACCGACGGAACGCCCGTTGCCTTCCTGCGCCACGGGCGCACCGCCTGGAACCACGACGGCCGGTTACAGGGCTCGACGGACATTCCCCTGGCCGAAGCCGAACGCGTCCACCTGGAAACCCTCGTCCCGCCCGCGCCCTGGCCGACGGCAAAACTGGTTTCCAGTCCCCTGGTCCGCGCCCACGCCTCCGCCGAGGCCCTCTCCGCCCAAACCAGTTCGGGAGGGCGCTCGCCCATTATCCGAGGCGAACTGCGGGAAATGAACTGGGGGAATTGGGAAGGTCTCAAGGGCGAGGACCTGGCTCGCGACCACCCCGACGCCTACCGCCCCCTCTCCGAATGGGGATGGGATTTCCGCCCACCCGGTGGAGAGAGCCTCCGCGAGGTTTGGGACCGCGTCGCGCCTTGGCTCCTCGGTCTGCGGGAACCGACTCTCGCGGTGACGCATATTGGCGTCATGCGCGTGGTGCTCGCCCGGGCCCATGGCTGGACCTTCCAGGGTCCTCCCCCCTTCCAAATCAAGCGCGACCGACTGTACATTGTTCATGTTTCCCGGGACGGCACCTTGGTTCCCTCGAAGGATCCGCTCCGTCTGGAAACAAAGGGAAAGGCCCCCGTCCCATGAAGACCATTCTTTTCGCCGTCACCCATCTGCTTGGAACCGGCCACCTCAGCCGGATCTCCACCCTCGGCCAAGCCTATATGGCCCGGGGATGGCGCGTGGTCATCGTCAGCGGAGGCCGCCCCGCCCCCCATCTGCTCCGCCCGGGCATGGAGCTCATCCAGCTCCCCCCGGTCTCCGTGGAGGGGGCCGATTACAAGCGCCTGCTCGACTCCGATGGCGTCGTCATCGACATGGCCTATCGGGAAGCCCGGCGGGACCGGATTCTCGAGGCCCTGCGCGCGACGGCCCCGGACGTGGTCGTGACCGAGTTGTACCCCTTCGGCCGCCAATTGCTCCGCCTGGAATTCGACGCCCTTCTCGACGCGGCCCATGCCATGCGACCCAAGCCCCTGGTCCTGGCTTCCTCGCGCGATATCCTCGAACCCCCCAGAACGCTGGAGAAGGCCCACAAGACCGAGGAACGCTTGGCCAACCGTTATGACGGAGTCCTGGTCCACGCCGACCCCACCATTGTCCGGCTCGAGGCCAGTTGGCCCGATATCACCCCCTTCGCCGACAAGCTCCAGTACACCGGATATGTGGCGGCCCAAGATGGCGCCGCCGCCACCCCGGACGACCAGCGGACCGGTGATATTCTGGTGACCGCCGGTGGCGGCGACCTGGGCGCCCGCCTACGCCTATTCGAACAGGCCACGGAGGCGGCAATCGCCGACACCCAACAACGGCGCTGGCGGATCCTGGTGGGCGGGGGGGGCGCCGAGGAGCGGGTGACCACCTTGATGGCCCGCCCTGGCGCCGGAGAGCGCTTCATCGCCGAAAAGGTCCACGCGGGGTTCCGGGACCTCCTCGCCCAGGCCCCCGCCCTGGTGGGCCAAAGCGGTTACAACACGGCGATGGACCTGCTCGTCGCCCGCTGCCCGGCGGTCTTTTGTCCCTTCGAGGACGGCGGCGAGACGGAGCAACTGGCCCGCGCCCGCCTTTGGGCCAAGCATGGCCCCTTCGAGGTAACCCGATCCGAGGAGTTGACCGCCGACGACCTCCTCGCCGCCCTGGCCCGGGTCACCGGACCGAACCGGGTGGCCTTCAGCCCCATCGACATCGACGGCGCGACGCACAGCGTCGAAATCACGGAAACCCTGGTCCAGCGCCTGAAAGACGCCCGATGACCGCCCTTTGGGAGCCCCTGGTCACCGAACTCGCGGCCTGGCGAAGGGAGGGGAAGAGGGTGCCCCTTTGGTGGCGCGATGACGACGCGACACTCCCCTCCCCCGCCCTCGACCGCCTGCTGTCCCTGACCGCCGAGCGGGCGATCCCCGTCCATCTGGCGGTCATCCCGAGGGACGCCACGCTTGCCCTCTCCGACCGCCTGCGGCCCGTCGCGGCGGTCCATGTCCTGGTCCACGGCTGGACCCACCGGAACCACGAGCCGCCAGACCGGAAAAAGGCGGAATTCGGATCCGGCCGCCCGCTCGCCCTCGTCCTGGACGAGGCAAGGTCTGGCCTGGATCGCCTGACAACCCTGTTTGGCGACCAATGCGCCCCCATCCTGATTCCCCCCTGGAACCGGTTCTCCCCGGACCTTCCCGCGGAACTGGCGCGCCTCGGATACGTGGCTCTGTCCGCCTTTGGGCCGGAGCCCAAGGTCCACGGGCTTCCCCGGTGGAATACCCATCTGGACGTCATCGACTGGCATGGAAGCCGCTCCTTGACGCCACCGGACCAACTGATCGCCCAAGTAACGGCGCTTCTGAAGGAGCGGAGACACCCGCCCTCCGCCCCCCACCAGATTCCAGCGCGACCCTTCCGCCCTTTGGGGCTCCTGACCCACCACCTGGACCATGACGCCGCGGTCTGGTCCTTCCTCGAGACTCTGCTCGAACAATTCACGACCTCCGAGGCCGTCCGGTGGGTCAGCGCGAAGGAAACGCCATGGACCTGTTGACGGTCGAAAACCTCCATGTCGGCTTCCGACTTCCCCGGGGAGAGTTGGACGCCATCTCGGGTGTTTCCTTCAGCCTTCCCCAGGGAGGAACCTTGGCCGTCGTCGGGGAATCCGGATCGGGCAAATCGGTGACGGCGCGGGCGGTCATGGGGCTGCTTCCCGCCTCGGCCCGAATCAAGGCCGGGCGGGTGCTGTTCGCGGATCCAAAGGCCGGCGAGGCGGCTCCCATCGACCTGACGGCCCTGCCGCCCGATGGCCGGGTCCTGCGCGCCATCCGGGGGAACGCCATCTCCATGGTCTTCCAAGAGCCCCTGAGCGCCCTCTCGCCGGTTCACACCATCGGCGACCAGATCGGCGAGGTGGCGCGCCTCCACCGTGGCATGGACCGCGCGGCCGCCCGACGCGAGACCCGGGAGATCCTGTCCCTGGTGCGTTTCCCCGACCCCGACCGGGTTCTGGACAGCTATCCCTTCGAACTGTCCGGGGGCATGCGCCAGCGCGCGCTGATTGGCATGGCCCTCATTTCCCGCCCCCGTCTGCTGATCGCCGACGAACCGACGACCGCCCTGGACGTGACCGTCCAGGCGGAAATCCTCGCCCTGCTCCACGACCTGCGGCGCGACCTGGGCATGGCCATTCTCATCATCACCCACGACATGGGCGTGGTCGCCAGCCTGGCCGAGGATGTGGTGGTCATGAAAGACGGGCGGTGCTTGGAACGGGGACCCACCCGCGCTGTCCTCAAGGACCCCCGCCACGCCTATACCCAACACCTGCTGTCCTCCATTCCCCGCCATCCAAACGACCTCGGGCCAAACGACCTCGGGCCAAACGACCTCGGGTCAAACGACCTCGGGCCAAACGATCCCGGACCCGTGGATCCGTCAGGCTCCCAGTTTCGCGCCCAACCCTCCCCCGCCCCCCTGCTTCTGGAGGCGGAGGGCCTGGACATGACCTTCCAGTCCCGCGCGGGGCGGGGCTTTTTCCGATCCAAACCCAAGGAAACCCGTGCGCTGACCAACGTGGACCTGACATTGCGCCAGGGAGAATGCCTGGGAATCGTCGGGGAATCCGGGTCGGGAAAATCGACCCTGTCGCGCATTCTCATGCGGGCCATCACGCCGGACCGGGGGTGTCTGCGGTTCCATGGCGGGGACGGCCCCCTTGATCTCCTTGGCCTGAATGCCCGGGACCTGCGCGGCTTTCGCCGCCATATCCAAACGGTCTTCCAAGACCCGGTCGGATCCCTGAGCCCCCGACGGAAGATCCTCGACATCCTCCGCGAACCCCTGGAGATTCAAGGGATCGGAACGCCAGCCAGCCGTCGGGCCATGGCGCTGGATCTGATCACCCTCGTTGGCTTGACGGAAGCCCACCTCGACCGTTTTCCCCACAGTTTGTCCGGGGGACAGAAGCAACGGGTCGGCATCGCCCGGGCGCTCGCGCTGGAACCTGAAATCCTGATCCTGGACGAAGCCGTTTCCGCCCTGGATGTCTCGATCCAGGCCCGTATCCTCGCCCTGCTCCAAGACTTGCGCCAGCGCCTGAGACTCAGTTACATATTCATCAGCCATGACATGGGGGTCATCAACCAAATGGCCGACCGGATCATGGTTCTGTGTGGGGGATACATGGTGGAAACCGCCCCCCGCGAGGCCCTGTTCGCCAGGCCAAGCCACCCCTACACCCGATCCCTTCTGGCCGCGGTTCCCCGGCCGGATCCGGATCATCCGCTGGATTTGGAGGGTCTTCGCGGGGGCCGCGCCAATATCCCCGCCCGCTGGCCCCTCCCCTTCGCACGGGACGGCGAACCCGCGCGAACCCTGATCGAAGTCGGACCGGACCATTGGGTCCGCGCCGCGCCAACGCCACCCACGTCAAGACCAGCTGAAGGGATGGGACTGGGATGAAGCGACGAACGTTCATCGCTGGCCTGGGGGCGGCGACCCTGGCGGCGCCCTTCAGTCCTTGCCTCGCGGCGACCGGAGCAAGGGAACCGGACATCCTGGCCCCCCTTGTCCGCGATGGCCTCTTGCCCCCCCTGGCGGAGCGGCTTCCCACCATCCCCCGCGTCATGCCCCTGGATGCCCGCTGGCAAACGCCGGGTCGCCACGGGGGGGATCTCCGCATGCTCATGGCCCGTGCCCGGGACACGCGGATCATCCGCATGTACGGCTATGCGCGGATGCTCACCTATACGCCCGAGTACCAATTGGAGCCGGATATCCCCCAGCGGATCGACGTGGACGATGGGGGACGGACCTTCACCTTCCACTTAAGGCCGGGCCATCGCTGGTCCGACGGCGCCCCCCTGACATCGGAGGATTTCCGCTACTACTGGGACGATGTCCTGATGAACGGGGAACTCCGCCCCATGGGACCCCCAACGAGCCTGTTGGTCGATGGCGAGCCGCCAATATTCACGGTGATTGATCCCCTCACCCTGCGCTATTCCTGGACCTCCCCCCACCCCACGTTTCTCGGTGATCTGGCCGGTCCCCGCCCGGAACTACTGGTGTCCCCCGCCCACTATCTGCGGCGCTTCCACCCCAGCTATGCCGACGCCAAGGATCTGGCGGAGAGCGTGGAAGACAGTGGGCGCCGCACCTGGGCGGCCCTGCACAACGCCATGGATAACGACCTGGATGGGGACAATCCGGATCTGCCCACCCTGCAACCCTGGGTCCCCGTCACCCGCGCGCCCGCCAACCGCTTTCTGTTCGAGCGGAACCCCTATTTCCATCGGGTCGACCCCCAGGGGCTGCCGCTTCCCTACATCGACCGCATCACCATGACCGTCTGCGACCAGGGCTTGGTCCCGGCCAAGTCGAGCGCGGGCGACACGGACCTTCAGGCCCGCTACCTGGCGTTCACCGATTATCCGGTGCTGAAACAGGGGGAAGAGCGAGAGGGCTATCGGACCTCCCTCTGGCGGGAGGGCTCCGGCGCGGCTCTCTGCCTCTTTCCCAATCTCAACACCAACGATCCGGTCTGGCGTGCCCTGCTCCGCGACATCCGCTTCCGCCGCGCCCTCTCCTTGGCCATGGATCGTGAAGAGATCAACGAGGTTGTCTATTTCGGCCTGGCCCACCCGTCCAACAACACCGTGACACCGGACTCACCCCTCTGGCGGCCCGCCTACCAGACGACCTGGGCGACCCATGATCCGGCCTTGGCCGCGGATCTGCTCGACGGTCTCGGGTTGAAGCGGCGTCTGGGGGGGGGACGGACCCTTCCCGACGGGCGCCCCCTGGACATCATCGTCGAAAGCGCGGGCAGCGCGCCGGAGGAAACGGACGTCCTTGAACTGATCGCCGACAGTTGGCGAGAGGTGGGCGTCCGCCTGTTCACCAAGACCATACAGATCGAGGTCCTGCGCAACCGCATCTACGCCGGGGACACCGTGATGAGCATCGCCAATGGACTGAACAACGGCGTGGCTTCGGCGTCCATGCCGCCCCGGGAACTGGCCCCCCTGGCCCAGGACAAATACCAGTGGCCCAAATGGGGCCAATTCCACGAAACCGCGGGACGGGCCGGAGAGGAGCCGGACATGCCCGAGGCGCGCCGTCTTTTGGCCCTCTACGACGCCTGGCGGAGCGCCCAATCGGACCGGGACCGGGAGGTGGCCTGGCGGGAAATGCTGGACATCCATGCCAGCGAGCAGTTCACCCTGGGGACGGTCAACGCCACCCTCCAACCCGTTGTTTCCAACAAGGCCCTGCGAAATACACCAGAAACCGGTGTCTATTGTTGGAACCCCGGCGCCCAGTTGGGCATCTACAACCCGGATTGCTTTTGGTTCGAGGGCGCCATCGAGCCCCCCGTGGGGGGCTGGCGCGGCCTCCGTCCTGGAAGGAGCCTCTGACATGGGCGCGTTCCTGCTTCGCCGGGTCCTGGTCATGGTTCCGACCCTGATCGCCGCCAGTATTCTGATCTTCACGATCATCCAGCTTCCGCCGGGAGATTACCTGTCGACCCTCATCGCCGAAATGGAGGCCAGGGGGGAAAGCATCGACCCGAATAAGATCGCGGTGCTCCGGGAGGCTTACGGTCTGGATTCATCCGTCGTGGTCCAATATCTCCACTGGGTTGGCGGCATGCTGGTCGGGGATTTCGGCTATTCCTTCGAATATGCCCTACCGGTCAGCCGCGTGGTCGGTGACCAGCTCTGGCTGACGGCGGTCCTGTCCCTGGGGACCATCGCCTTTATCTGGGTTCTGTCCTTTCCCATCGCGCTCTATTCCGCGACCCACCGCCATACGCCCCTGGACCTGTTCCTGACCTTTGTCGGTTTCCTGGGGCTCGCCATTCCCAATTTCCTGCTGGCCCTCGTGCTTCTCTTCCTCGCCAACCGGCTGTTCGACATTTCCATCGGCGGGTTGATGGCGCCGGAGTACATGGACGCGCCCTGGAGCCCGGGGAAGATCCTCTCCGTCTTCGAGCACCTTTGGGTGCCCGTGGTCGTCATCGGCACATCCGGTACGGCGGCGATGATCCGGCGGCTCCGCGCCAACCTCCTTGACGAGTTGCATAAGCCCTATGTCTCCGTCGCCCGGGCCAAGGGATTGGCTCCGGGGCGCCTGCTCTGGAAATACCCCTTGCGGGTGTCCCTCATCCCCTTCGTCGCGGACGTGGGCAATCTTCTACCGCAGGTGGTTTCCGGGGGTGCCGTCGTCTCCATTGTCCTGTCCCTGCCCACCACGGGTCCCATGTTGCTGCGGGCGCTGCGGGCTCAGGACACCTATCTGGCGGGCTCCTTTCTCATGTTCCTGGCCGTTCTCACCATGGTCGGCGTTCTGATCTCCGACATCGCCTTGGGGCTCATCGACCCCCGTATCCGGGCCGAGGAGCGCGCCCAGTCATGACCTCGGCGCCCGATCCCCGATCCCATTGGTGGTCCACCGACCCCGAGGTCGCCCCCTGTCTGGCCGAGGACAGCGCCGAGGCACGCCGCTATGGCGGCCTATCCCAAGGCACCCTGTTTTGGTCGCGTTTCCGGAAGAACCGTCTGGCGGTTCTCTCCATGGTTTTCCTGGGACTGCTCTATCTGGTTGTCGCCTTCGCGGAGATTGTCGCCCCCTATGGCACGGGAGACCGGAACAGCCGAGAAATCCACATGCCTCCCCAAGCAATCCATCTTCTGGGTCCGGAGGGGCTGACGACGCCCTATGTCCATCCCACTCTGTACCATCTGGATAAGGACAATCTGCGCCGGGTCTACACCCCGGACACCGAGAGACGTCAGCCTCTGCGTTTTTTCTGTCTTGGCGCGTCCTATACCTTCTGGGGCTTATTTCCCGGTCGCTTCCATCTGGTTTGTCCGCCGGACGGAGGAAGTTTCCATCCCCTGGGTACGGATCGGTTGGGCCGGGACGTGCTCAGTCGGATCATCCATGGGGCACGGGTCTCGCTGACGGTGGGTCTTCTGGGGATCACCTTGAGCATGACCCTGGGCATGGCCATCGGTGGGGTCGCCGGATATAAGGGCGGCCTCGTTGACCTCCTCATCCAGCGCGTCATCGAATTGTTTCGCTGCCTGCCGGAGCTTCCCCTGTGGATGGCCCTGTCCGCGGCCCTGCCGGTGACCTGGTCGCCAATCGCCGTCTATTTCGGCATCACGCTGATCCTGGGGCTCCTCGATTGGCCCGGGCTCGCAAGGTCGATTCGCGGCAAGCTGCTCTCCCTGCGCGAGGAAGAGTTTGTTCTGGCCTCCCGCATGATGGGCGCGTCCTCGGGGCGTATTATCCGCCACCACTTGCTTCCCGCTTTGACCAGCCACCTGATCGCCTCGGCGACCCTGTCCATCCCGGGCATGATCCTTGGCGAAACGGCCCTTTCCTTCATCGGCTTGGGGCTCAGGCCACCGGTGACCAGTTGGGGCGTCCTCCTCAACGAGGCCGGGAACTTGAACGCCGTTCTCCTCCACCCCTGGCTGCTGGCCCCCGTCCTGCCGGTGATCCTGACCGTCCTGACCTTCAACTTCATGGGGGACGGCTTGCGTGACGCGGCCGATCCCTATATGGACGACTGACCCCGCGCCCCCCCCCAGAGGCATTTGGGGGAAAGCCTTGGACAGGGGATCGGAAACGCACCTATCCGACCGACGCCACCAACGGCCGAAACAGAATGATACCGTGATTTCCAAAAGAACGGCGGGGCACTCTCCAGCGGTGGTCCTTAAGCGACCCGGACCACCCGCTTGTCCTGCTTCAACAGGGCCCGACCCGAGCGGACCAGGCCGTCGGTCACGTCGCCTTCGATGGCGGCGGCGACCGCCTCCGGATCCCGGATCCGCACGGCCTCGATCAGCTTCTTATGGTGATCGACCACATAGACGCCCCCAAGATGGCGCACCACTTGCCGCTGAAACGGACCGAGCTGCAGCCAAATGGATTCAATGAGCGGCATGACGGCCTGATCGGGGTTGAGGCAATAGAGCAAACCATGGAAACGGCGGTTCAGGTGGGTCAATTCATTGAATTCGCCCGCCGCGTAGCTGGCATCCATCCGCTCGTCCAACGCCACCATGTCGTCGACAAGTCGGTCCGAGACAAAGGGTAGAGAGCGTTGCGCCGCGTAGGTTTCCAGCACGACACGCAGGCGCACCAACTCATCGAACCGGCCCGGGGTCATATCCGGCACCCGCAGGCGACGGTTTCCCAGGACCTCGATCGCGCTTTCCGAGCTCAGCCGGCGCACCGCCTCGCGGATCGGAGTCAGACTCAACGCCAAGGTCTCCGCCAGACTGCGAATGGTCAGGGCGGTTCCGGGCTCGATGGCCCCCACCATGATCGCATTCCGCAACCGTTCATAGGCGTATTCCTGAGTTGTCGCCCCCTCCGGCATCTCGATCTCGGGAATGGTCAATGTGCTCATTTTTTCACCCCTTATGCTCGGAGAGGCAAGAGGGTGCGAGCAAACCGTGCGCCACGCCTTGACAGACCGAGATATTGCGATCACAAATTAACGAAATGATATCACATTTTTTCAAACGTGAGACCATTTAGCACAAACCGGTTCCCTTTCCCGGCATGCATGCCGGTCGGGAATCCCTGGCCCATGGACCGCGCGAGGCCGTCCCCAGGGTCACGCCCTCCGACAGGCGCCCTCGCGACCACCTTTCGTACCCCACCGCGCCCTTGGATCGGGGCAAGGCGGGACCCAATCGCCCCAATGAAAGGACTGCCCCCTATGAAGACACTCCTCCTCGCCGCCACCGCGATAACGGCATTCGTGGGAACCGCTTGGGCCGAAGGACAGGTCAATGTCTATAATTGGTCGGACTATATCGCCCAGGATACCATCGCGAACTTCGAGGCAGAAACCGGTATCAAGGTGAACTATGACGTTTTCGACAGCAACGAAGTCCTGGAAGCCAAGATGTTGACGGGATCCAGTGGTTACGATGTCGTCGTCCCCTCCATCGAGTTCCTGGCGCGCCAAGCCCAGGCCGGTGTTTTCGCCAAGATCGACAAGGCGGCCTTGAGCAACTACGGCAATCTCGACCCCAAAATCCTCAAGATCCTCGCCGTCAACGATCCCGACAACACCTATGGCATTCCCTATATGATGTTTACCACGGGCATCGGATACAATGTGGAGAAGGTGTCCGAGAGGGTCGGCGCGGACAAGATCGGTAGTTGGGACATGCTGTTCGACGAAGAAACCGCGTCCAAACTCGCCGACTGTGGCGTCACGGTCCTGGACAGCCCGACGGAGATCATCGCTCCCGCCCTGGCCTATCTGGGATTGGACCCCAATTCCGAGGATCCGAAGGATCTGGAAACGGCCACGGACTTGCTGATGAAGGCGCGCCCTCACCTCCGCTACTTCCATTCCTCCCAATACATCAACGATCTGGCGAACGGGGAAATCTGCGTCGCCATCGGCTATTCCGGCGACCTCTTGCAGGCCCGGGACCGGGCGAAGGAATCGGGCCAGACCTTCACCATCCGTTATGCCATTCCCAAGGAAGGCGGTCAGGTCGGCTTCGACATGCTGGCCATACCGGTTGACGCGCCACACCCGGAAAACGCCATGGCTTTCGTGAACTACATCCTCGAGCCCAAGGTCGCGGCCTCGATCACCAACACCGTCTACTACGCCAATGCCAATGTCCCGGCCACGGCGTTCGTCGACGATGACATCCGAATGGACCCGGGCATCTATCCCCCGGCCGAAACGCGGGAAAAGCTGTTCTCCCTCAAACCGCATACCCCGCGCTTCGACCGGTTGCTGACCCGGGCGTGGACCAAGATCAAGACCGGCCAATAGGGTCCCGCGCCTTGATCCGCCCCGGGTTTTCCGGGGCGGAGCCCACCGGAACATCCTGCCGGACCATGCCGCCGGACCATGATGGAGGTCGCGATGAGCGAGACCACTGCCCAAACCGAGATCCGGTCCCCGACCGATCCAGAGTCCCCTCCCTTCCTTCAAATTCGGAATATCACCAAGCGCTTTGGCGCCTTTGTCGCCGTGGACAACGTGTCCCTGGACATTCACCAGGGAGAGCTTTTCTGCCTTCTGGGTGGTTCCGGCAGTGGCAAAAGCACCCTGCTGCGCATGCTGTCTGGCTTCGAGACACCCAGTAGCGGTCAAATCCTCATCGCGGGAAAGGACCAAGCGGGCGTTCCCCCCTATAAGCGGGACACCAACATGATGTTCCAGTCCTATGCGCTGTTTCCCCATATGACCGTGGAAAAGAACATCGCCTACGGCCTCAAGCGCGAGGGGGTGCCGCGGGCGGAGATCGCCACCCGGGTGACGGACATGCTCTCCCTGGTGAAGCTGAACGGCTTCGCCGCGCGAAAGCCCAACCAGCTCTCGGGCGGCCAGCGGCAACGCGTTGCACTGGCCCGCTCCCTGATCAAGCGGCCGAAGCTTCTGCTTCTCGACGAACCCCTGGGCGCATTGGACAAAAAGCTGCGCGAAGAAACCCAGTTCGAATTGATCAAGATCCAGGAAACCCTGGGGGTCACCTTCGTGGTCGTCACCCATGACCAGGAAGAGGCCATGACCTTGTCCACCCGCATGGGCGTCATGGCCGATGGAAAACTGGTGCAGGTGGGCGCCCCCCATGAGATCTACGAATACCCCCGGTCACGCTTCGTCGCCGAATTCATTGGGTCGGTGAATATTTTCGAAGGCCGCATCGAGCAGGACGGCGAGGACCACGCGGTGATCGGCAGCCCGGACGCGGGCATGGGCATCTACCTCTCCCACGGCATTACCGGAACCCTCGGCCAAGAGGTGGCCGTCGCGGTTCGTCCGGAAAAGATCCGCATTGGCAAATCCCCCATGGAGGACCTGCCCAACACGACCCAGGGGACCGTGGACGAGGTCGCCTACATGGGCAACCTGTCGGTCTTCCATGTGCGCCTGGAGACGGGAAAGATCATCAGCGTCTCCCAATCCAATCTGGTGCGCTCGCCAGAGGATGCCATCACCTGGGGGGACCGGGTGACCCTCGGCTGGGACGGCGCCGCAAGCGTCGTGGTGCCCTCATGACCCCTCCCCCTCTCCTTGCCCAGGGGCTCCAGGGCTTTCTGAACGGAGCCCGCCGGATCGGTTTGACTGGCCGGGGGCTCGTCATCGCCATTCCCCTGGTCTGGCTGATCGTCTTTTTCCTCATCCCCTTCCTGGTCGTGGGAAAGCTCTCCCTCTCCGAAGCGGCGATCGCCCTTCCCCCCTATTCCCCCCTGATGGAATGGATCGACGGGGTTCTGTCCATCCACCTTAACTTCAACAACTTCCTTTTCCTCGCCGATGACTCGTTGTACCTGAACGCCTATGTGGAGTCGGCGAAGATCGCGGCCGTTTCGACCTTTTTCACTCTACTGATCGCCTATCCCATGGCCTATATGATCGCCCGGGCACCCGACCATCGGCGTCATCTGTTGCTCATGCTGGTGGTTCTGCCCTTCTGGACCTCTTTCCTTCTGCGGGTTTACGCCTGGATCGGGTTTCTGAAAGGCAATGGCGTGATCAACACCCTATTGATATGGCTGGGGATCACCCAGGAGCCCCTGCGAATGCTCCAGACCGATTTCGCGGTCTATATCGGCATTGTCTACACCTACCTGCCCTTCATGATCCTGCCCCTGTATGCGACCCTGGTGAAGCTGGACAAGGACTACCTCGAAGCCTCCGCCGACCTCGGCGCGCGACCGGCCATGACGTTTTTGACCGTGACCTTGCCCCTGTCCCTTCCCGGCGTCATCGCCGGATGCATGCTGGTCTTCATCCCAGCCGTGGGCGAATACGTGATCCCCGCCCTGTTGGGTGGTCCCGATACCCTGATGATCGGGCGGGTCCTGTGGAACGAGTTCTTCGCGAACCGGGATTGGCCCGTCGCTTCGGCGGTGGCCATCGTCATGCTGGTTGTCTTGCTGGTTCCCATCATGGTGCTCCGGCGCGCCCAGGCCGCCGAAGAAGGAGCGACCCCATGACCCCCTCCTCTCTGTTTCTGCGGATCACGGCCTGGTTGGGATTTCTGTTCCTCTACGCCCCGATCGCCTCCCTGGTCATTTTCAGCTTCAATGAAAGCAAGTTGGTGACCGTTTGGGGCGGCTTTTCCACCAAATGGTATGGCGCGTTGTTCCGAGATCCCCAAATCCTGGCCGCCGGATGGATTAGCCTGAAAATCGGCTTTTTCAGCGCCACCATCGCCGTGGTCATCGGTACCTTGGCGGCCTATGTGCTCTCGCGCTTTTCCCGGTTCCGCGGCCGGACATGGTTGAGTGGGGCCATCGCCGCGCCCCTGGTGATGCCCGACGTCATTATTGGCCTGTCCCTGCTTCTGCTCTTCGTGGCCATGGAGCATCTTTTCGGCTGGCCCCAGGGGCGGGGCATCCTGACCATCGTCATCGCCCATGCCACCTTCGGCGCGGCTTACGTGGCGGTGGTGGCGCAGTCGCGGCTTGTCGGCATGGATCTGTCCCTGGAGGAAGCCGCGGAAGACCTCGGCGCCCATCCGGTCCGGGTTTTCTTCGACATCACCCTTCCGGTCATCGCTCCGGCCCTGGTTTCGGGCTGGCTGCTGGCCTTCACCCTCAGCCTTGATGACTTGGTTATCGCCAGTTTCGTGACGGGGCCGGGCGCCTCGACCCTGCCCATGGTCATCTTCTCCAAGGTCCGACTGGGGGTCAGCCCTGACGTCAACGCACTGGCGACACTGGTTATCGGCATTGTATCCATTGGCATCCTGGTCGCCGCCTCCAACCTCCACCGCGCCGCGCGGGACAAGGAGGACGCGGCCCCCTCCCACCGGACCAATGAGGACATGTCGTGAAGATCGGAATACTCCAAGCGGGGAAATGCCCGGAAGAGCTTCAGAACGTGCATGGGGACTATGACACCATGTTCGCCCGGATCTTGGATGGACAGGGGTTCACCTTCGAGACCTATCCCGTCGTGGACAGCCTGTTCCCCCCCTCCGTGGACTCCGCGGACGGGTGGCTGATCACCGGATCCAAACACGGGGTCTACGAAGACCACCCCTGGATCCCCCCCCTGGAAACCTTCCTGAGGGAAGCCTACGCCGCCGACCGGCCCATCGTCGGCGTCTGTTTCGGCCACCAGATCCTGGCCCAGGCCCTGGGCGGAACCGTCGAAAAGTTCGCCGGTGGCTGGTCCGTTGGGGCGACGGACTATGACCTGGCCTCCGGCGCGCCCCCCGACCGGATCATCGCCTGGCATCAGGATCAGGTCATCACCCCTCCCGCCGAAGCCCGTGTCCTCGCCAGTTCGGGCTTTTGCCGTTACGCCATGCTCGCCTATGGGACCAAGGCCTTCACGATTCAGCCCCATCCAGAGTTTTCCCCCGCGTTCATGGCCGACCTCCTGACCGTGCGGCGATCCATTCTTCCGGCCCCCATCGCACAGGCCGCCGAAGACTCCCTGACGCTTTCCCTCACCTCGTCGAGGGCGGCGACTCAAATCACCACCTTTTTTAAGACCCGCCAAATCCAGTGAGGCACCGGCAGTGCGATGCCGGATCGGCGCGCCCGACCTGTGATCTCGGATCACAACCGTCCGCGACCGATCCCGCGCCCCTGACCAGAACGAAGGATCCCCCGACCATGTCTTCCAACCGCTTCTACATCAATGGGCAGTGGGTGACGCCCCGGTCCGCCGCGACCCAGAACACCATCGACCCCAGCACCGGAGCTGTCATCGGCCAAGTGACCCTCGCCAACGCCGAGGATGTCGAACTGGCGGTGACCGCCGCCGACCACGCGCTGGACAGCTGGAGCCAAACCTCTCCCGGGGAGCGCCGCGCCGTTCTCGAACGCGTCGTCGCGGCCTACGCCAGCCGCAAGGGGGAGATCGCCGACGCGATCACCGCCGAGATGGGCGCGCCGAAAAGCCTCTCCCATGGCGCCCAGGTTGGTGCGGGCTTGGGCCACCTCAAGGATTTCGTCCAGGCCATCGACAAGGTGGCCTGGACGCGGGACCTTCCCGATGGGGAGGGAACCTACACCCTGACCCTCGAGGCCAAGGGGGTCGCGGCGCTCATCACGCCGTGGAACTGGCCGATGAACCAGATCACCCTGAAGGTGGGCGCGGCCCTGGCCGCGGGTTGCACGATGGTCCTCAAGCCCTCGGAATTGTCTCCGCGGTCGGCCGACCTGTTCGCCGAGGTCATGGATGACGCCCAGGTCCCGCCCGGTGTCTTCAATCTGATCCATGGGATCGGCCCCGTCGCCGGTGAGGCCCTGGTGGGTCACCCAAAGGTCTCCGTCGTCTCCCTGACCGGATCCACCCGCGCCGGAACCGCCGTGACCAAAATCGCGGCGGATACGGTGAAGCGGGTGGCCCTGGAACTGGGGGGCAAGGGCGCGAATATCCTGTTCGCCGACGCCTCGGACCCCATCGAAGCGGCCACCACCTCGGCCATTCAGATGTTCCGCAACAGCGGCCAATCCTGCAACGCGCCCTCGCGCCTTTTGGTGGAACGGAGCATCCTCGATCTGGTGATTCCCGCCGTGACCAAGGTGGCGGACGATCTCGTGGTTGGCGATCCCCGGTCCGCGGACACCGACCTGGGTCCCGTGGTCAGCGCCGGGCAACAGGCGCGGATACGCTCCCTGATCGAGACCGGCCTCGCCGAGGGCGCCCGCCTCGTCACGGGGGGGCCGGACCTCCCCCCGGATTTGCCCCCGGACCTGAAAGGCGGCGCCTATGTGCGCCCCACGGTCTTCGCCGAGGCGACCAACGCGATGACCATCGCCCGCGAGGAAATCTTCGGCCCAGTGCTCACCATCATTCCCTTCGATACGGAGGAGGAGGCTGTCTCCATCGCCAATGATACCGTTTACGGCCTCGCGTCCTATTTCTGGACCAGCGATCCAGAGCGGGCCCGCCGCGTCGCCCGACGGCTGCGGGCGGGCATGGTGCGCCTCAACGGAACCGACCTCCCCTTCGGCAGTCCCTTCGGCGGATACGGGCAATCGGGCATTGGTCGCGAAGGCGGGGTTTGGGGGATCGAGGATTTCCTCGAAATCAAGGCGATCAGTGGCCTTTTTCCGTAAGCCTCGACCGCTTTTTCACCGCCCATGGGGGGTCTCCTCGACAGGCAGTCCGCAACGCGCGCCTTCCCCCAACCGTGGTTGGGGGAAGGCGGACCCGGAGACCCATTGAACGACCCCGAGGAAATCGCGAGCCCAAGACAGTCCCGCCGCCGCGGCCGACGCGATCCCCCGTGAAATGCCGGACCGCCGCCCAGGCCCGCTTGGGGGTAAATGCCATTGCCCTTTGCGATCACAAAATATATAAACGTGATCACATTGATTATTTTGGGATCACAAAAGCGGACATCACCAGACAAACCGGAATCGTGACCGGAGCTCTCGTGCCCGTCGATGGCGGCACCACCGCCGATGAACCCACGCCAGGACGCCCACCCGTCCCGTTTAAGAGAAAGCGGAGAATGCCATGCGTGACAACGCCACCACCGCCCAACTTCAAGACCTCGACGCGGCCCACCACCTTCACCCCTTCACCAACACGCGGGACCTCAATGCCCGTGGCGCCCGTGTGATCACCCGGGCCGATGGCATCTATCTTCATGATTCAGAAGGGAAAAAAATCCTGGACGGGATGAGTGGCCTTTGGTGCGTGGCGGTCGGCCATGGGCGCGAGGACATCATCGCGCCCGTCGCGGATCAGATGCGCACGCTGACCTACTATAATACCTTTTTCAATACCACGCACCCCTCCGTGGCCCGTCTGGGCGCCCTCCTGACCGAAATCACGCCCCCCCAGTTCAGCCATTTCCATTTCACGGGATCGGGCTCGGAAGCCAATGACACGATCTTCCGCCTCGTCCGCTATTACTGGTCCCTGATGGGAAAGCCGGAGCGGAGCATCTTCATCGGGCGGCGCAACGGGTATCACGGGTCCACCGTGGCCGCGGCCTCCCTGGGGGGGTTCACTGGCATGCACAAGCAGGGCGGACTGCCCATTCCCGGCGTGTACCATGCCCCCTCCCCGTCCTGGTGGGCCGATGGCGGCGACCTGTCACCGGCGGCGTTCGGTCTCAAGATCGCCCGGGAGACCCTCGCGCTGATCGACGGCATTGGCGCGGACCGGGTGGCGGCGATGATCGGCGAGCCCATCATGGGCGCCGGCGGGGTGATCATTCCCCCCGAGACCTATTGGCCCACGCTGACCGCCGGACTGAAGGAACGGGGCATTCTGTTCATTTCCGACGAGGTCATCTGCGGTTTTGGGCGCACCGGTGAATGGTTCGGGTGCGAGTACATGGGGACGGAACCGGACTTCTTGACCATGGCCAAGGGGATCACCTCTGGCTATGTCCCCATGGGCGCCGTGGCGGTCTCGGACCGGGTGGCCTCGGTCCTTCTGGAAAAGGGTGGGGAGTTCATGCACGGCTTCACCTATTCCGGCCATCCCGCAGCCTGCGCCGCGGCCCTGGCGAACATCAACATTCTGCGCGGCGAAGGCTTGGTGGATCGCGTGAAAACCGACATTGGCCCGTACCTCCAGAAGAAATGGCGGGCTTTGGCCGACCATCCGATGGTTGGGGAAGCGGTCATGGTCGGATTGATCGGCGCCATCCAGTTCACCAGCGACAAGGACAAGCGGGCCGGATTCCCCGAAGCCGCCACCGTCGGTCTCGCGGCCCGCGATATCTCCTTCGAGCATGGCTTGGTGATGCGGGCCGTGGGAGATCGCTTGATCATCGCCCCGCCGTTCACCATGACCCACGCCGAGGCCGATGACTTGATCGACACGACCCGCAAGGTTATCGATCTGACCTCTGATCGTGCCCGGCGCATGGGACTGATCCAATAGGATCCGCGCGCCTTTCGTCCCTCCAATCGCCTTCGTCCATCCATTCGGAAGAGACATCTCATGGCATCCCCTTCCCCTTCCGGTTCCTCCATGAAGGAAGCCCAGACCTTCCTGGACCGTTACTCCGATGTTCAAGCGGTGGATATCGTCCTGACCGACTGTCACGGGATCGGTCGGGGGAAAATCATTCGGCGCCATGAATTGGCCTCCCTTTACGGAGGGGGGCGGCCCATGCCCAGTTCCCTCTTCGGCCAGGACGTGGCCGGGGACGACGTGGGCGAAACGGGCCTCGTCATGGTGGATGGCGGCGGAGACAAGCGGTGCTGGCCCATCCCGGGAAGCCTTGGCCTGATTCCCTCGACGGGACGGGGGCAGGTGCTGGTCAGCATGTACCGCGACGATGGCCGCCCCTTCGCCGCCGAACCCCGAAACGCCCTGGTGGCCCGTGTCGACGACGCCCGGGCGGCGGGCTTCACGCCCATGGGCGCCTTTGAACTGGAGTTCTACCTGATCGACAACGGACCGGACAACCGGGGCCAGCGGCGATTGGCGCCCTACCCCTTGACGGGGCACCGGCCAGAGCACCGCAACACCATGTCCGTCGACGAGCTCGATCAGATGTCCCCCTTCCTGGATGCCATTTACGCCGGAGCGGAGCACCTCGGCCTTACCCTGGAATCGGTTATTTCGGAATACGCCGTGGGTCAGTATGAACTGACCAGCCGCTACCGGGACCTGCTCCGCGCCGCCGACGACGTGATCATCGCCAAGCGCCTGATCCGGGCCACCGCCCGGCGTTTCGGCCTCGAAGCCTGCTTCATGGGCAAGCCTTTCGGAGATCAGGCGGGATCGGGCATGCATCTGCACCTGTCGCTTACCGATCCCCAGGGGAACAACCGCTTCGCGGACGCGGCCGATGGAAGCCTGAGCCCCCTTATGCTCCAAGCCATCGCCGGGGTCCGGGACACCATTGGCGAGACCATGCTGGTCCTCGCTCCGTTCCAGAATTCCTGGCGGCGGTTCGCATCCACCCTCTATTCCCCCGCATCGGATACCTGGGGGGTGGAAAACCGCAATGTCGCCATCCGCGTCCCCGCCAACGGAGGAAAGGCTCGGCATTTCGAGCACCGCGTGGCCGGTATCGACGCCAATCCCTATATGGTCGCCGCCGTCACCCTGGCGGGCGCGCTGGAGGGCATCGCGCAAGAAAAATCACCCGGCCCGGCGCATGAGGACGACAGCACGCCCTCCTCCCTTGGCGGCGGCCTGCCCCGCTCCTGGCGGGATTCGATGGATGCCCTGGAGGCCTCCCCCTTCGCCCGCGCCGCCCTGGGAGAGGAATTGCACCGAGCCTTTGTCGCCGTGAAGCGGGCGGAGTGGTCCCGCCTCGCGCTGACGATCCCAGACACGGAATGGTCCCTGTATGGATTTGTCGTCTGAAACCTTGCGAAGCGATGGTGGAAACCGCGAAGAGAACATCACCCTTTTCCAACGGATCATCGATGGGCTATCCAAGGGATGAACCAGACGGTGTCGAGGGATCGGACAACCGGTATCCCCGGCCACCGCCAAGGACCGCGCGCCGCGTCGCCCGCCCCGATGACCGAGGATCACCCATGCAAACGCCCATGCTCCTGATGGAATTGTTCGTTGCGATGGCGGCGATTGGAGCCTTTGCCGGAGTTCTCGCCGGTCTTCTGGGCGTGGGAGGGGGGATCGTCCTTGTTCCCGCGTTTTTCTTCGCCTTCCAGACCCTGGGCTACGGTGGCCCCCAGGTGATGCAGGTGTGCCTCGCGACCTCGCTGGCGACCATCATCGTGACCTCGGTCCGCTCCGTTCTCGCCCATAACCGCAAGGGGGCGGTCGATTGGGACGTCCTGAAAGGCTGGGCGCCGGGCATCGTCCTGGGGGCGATCCTGGGAGTCCTGGTGGCCTCGGCGCTCAGGTCGGCCACCCTTCAAATGGTGTTCGGATGTCTCGCGCTCGCCATCGGTCTCTATATGCTGCTGGGCCGGGGCCATTGGCGCCTGGCCGAGGATATGCCCCGGGGACCCCTCCGCCACCTCTATTCCCCCGTGATGGGCTTCCTGTCCGTTTTGATGGGCATTGGCGGTGGCAGCTTCGGGGTTCCGTTCATGAGCCTGCACAACGTTCCGATCCACCGGGCCGTCGCCACCGCCGCGGGCTTTGGCGTGCTCATCGCCGTGCCCTCGGCGATTGGCTTCCTTTTCCTGCCCATCGAGGCGGTCTCGCGCCCGCCCTACACGGTCGGCGCGATCAACCTGCCGGCCTTCGCCGTGATCATCGCCATGACTCTGGTGACCGCGCCGCTCGGCGTTAAATTGGCCCACGCCCTGGATCCGAAGCCCCTCAAACGGGTTTTCGGCGCCTTTCTGATCCTGGTCGCCCTCAATATGCTGCGCCGGGTCATCCTGGGGTAGGACCAGGGCCGAAGGGAGGGGACAAAGTACCGCTACGAATCGGAGTCACACGCGGCGAGATAGACCCGAACCGCCTCCTTCACATGGCGGAATCGATCTCCGCCCAGATGCGTGCCACCGTACCAACGGGTCACCACCACGACATGGTCGCGCACCCCCGCGCCTTCCAGCGTCCGCAGGATCAACAGCCCCGCGCCGCTTTCACCATCATCATTCTTAAGAGATCCCTCGTCGCACAGCAGAGCCCAGGAATTATGGGTCGCCTTGGCGAACTTCTTCTTTCTCTTAAGCTCCTTGAGAAAGGACCGGACATCCGCGGCCGTCTGGGCGGGACCACCGGAGACGGCATATTTGGAGCCGCGGTCGGTCAGGACATGGTCAATGATCTTCATACGGGCAGAATAGGATCCCCACCGACAGGGATCAAGCCATCCTCCCGTGGGACGGGAGAGCCAACGGGTCGGACGGCCCAACCAACGCAATGGCTGTCCGGCGCGTCACTAACGAACAGGAGGAAGGTCGACCGACATCGGGCACGACGGTTCCGCCTCCTGACCACGCCCCAAGCCCGACTCTCCTCTTTTGCACCACCCCAAAGGGACTCCTCGGCGGGGTCCGCGACACCCCGCGTGTCGCGGGGAATCAGCGCCCACCCCGCGCCCGAGAGAGGGCCGAGAGACCAAGGAACAGCAGGCCCAGGGGAGCCACGCCGATCAGGGAGAGGATCCCATAAAGCAGGCTGGCCGAAAGCCCCTGGGCACTGGTGAACCCCAACAGCGGCCAGAGGGCCGCCGCCGCCGCCTCCCGCGTCCCCCACCCCCCCAGACTGCCCGGGATGACCATGGTCAAAAGGCACAGGGGAATAACGGTAATGGCGGCGACGGCGGGTAACGGCGTTCCCACGGCATCGGCGGCCATAAGAAAAGTTACCACGTAGCCGACGACGATCGGGACGCTCAAACCGACCTGGACGGCGAAGGCGCCGTCTCGCCAGAATGCCGCGCCAAGATGGGAGCGCGCCCCCTCGAAATGGGTCGCCAGCCGGGTCTTCCCGAAACCCAAACCCAAAGCCAAGCCCAAACCCAGGCAGACCGACAGGACCACGAGGCCAATCCAGACCAAGGTCGCGACCCCATCGGGCAGCCGGTCCACCATGAAGATCGGCCAGGCGAAAAGCCCCAGTCCGGTCAGCAAAAAAAAGGCCAATTGCCCCGACCCTCTTTCCAGCAGGACGGCGGTCGCGGGCCGCTTCCATTCCCCATCGTCCTCGCCCCGACTCCGATAGGCGCGAACCGCGTCCCCAGCCATGCCACCCGGCAGGATCAGGTTCAAAAAGCTGCTCACGTAATATTCCCGGATCGCCAGGGGCAAGGAAATGGTGTGCGCCAACCGGCTGGCGGTGAAGCGCCAGCGGATCGCGGACAAAATGACCTGGACCTGCACAATGGCCAAAGCCATCATCACCTGCCCGGAAGGAATGCCGGAGAGGGCGGCCACGACTTTATCCGCGTCGACCACGGTCACCAGCCAGGCAAGCAGCACCAGGCACGGAACAACCGTGAGAATGCCGAGTACACGCAAAACCTTACCCCCTCGCATCCGATCAACGAGCGACTCCACGCGCAGGAAGCGCAGGACCCCAAGAGCGCCGTTCAAGCCCCTCGGTCCGCTTACTATCACACAAGTGGACGCCCTGAAGACCCGGGAAGCGGCCAGTCTGGACGACCGGCCCCCACCGGTCCGCGACCATGGAAAATATTGGCGGACGAAGACACCCAGAGGACGGTATTGTTTCCTCCCTCGATGAGGAGCGCCCCTCAAACGGGGGCGATGGGAGCAAGGAAAGCGGGATGTCACGCCCAACGGTCACCGACATAGCAAAAGCGGCGGGCGTCAGTCTCGCCACCGTCGACCGTGTCCTGAACGCCCGCCCCGGTGTTCGGCGGCAAACGATCCAGCGCGTGAACGAGGCCATCGAACGGATTGGCTATGTCCGTGACGTCACCGCCGCCAACCTCGCCCGCCAGCGCCGGTACCATTTCGCCTTCGTCCTGCCCGAGGCCCCGGGAGAATTCGTCCCGCTTCTCCGCAAGGCCCTCGAGGAGGCCGCCGCCAGTTCGATCATCGACCGGACGGATTTGACGATCACGAGCGTTCCGCCGAACGACCCCCATGTCATCGTCAAGACGCTCCAACGGCTGCGCGCCGACGGAATCGACGGAGTGGCGATCTTCAGCCCGGAAACGCCCCGCCTGCGCGACGAAATCGCCCACCTGAAGGAAAGCGGTGTCGCCGTCGTCGCCCTGATCTCCGATCTTCCCAACACCAACCGCGACCATTTTATCGGGATCGACAATATCGCGGCGGGCCGCACCGCCGGTGTCCTGATGGGACGCTTCTTGGGAGGAGCCTCAGGCGCGATCCTGGTCCTGACCAGTTCGATGCAAGGCCGCGCCAACGCGGAACGGCGCCTCGGCTTCGATACGGTCATGGCCCGGCAGTTTCCCGGAATCGAGGTCCTCCCCTCGCTGGAAGGGCATGACGACCCGGACACGATTCGCAGGGTGGTGTCCAACGCCCTCGACCGGCACGGCGATCTCGCGGGCATCTATTCCCTCGGCACGGGCAACGGGGTGCTGATCAATCTTCTCAAGGAGCGGGGGCGCCCGGATACCCTCGTGGTGATCGCGCACGAGTTGACCCACAATACCCGCCGCGCCCTTGAGGAGGGCACCCTGGACGCGGTCATCAATCAAAATGTTGGCCATATCGCCCGCAGCGCCCTCCGGGTCTTGCGCGCCAAGACCGACGACATCGACATCCTGTCGGCGCAGGAACATATCCGCATCGAGATCGTCCTGCGGGAAAACCTCTACTGACCTGCCCGATTCCCCAAGCCTCGAACAAAAAGGAGGGTGGGTGAATACCGCCCTTCCACGCCAGCCCCTCCCCAACCCCCGGAAATTCCCGCGAAAACGCCTCGTGCTTCATCGTGATTGACATGAGGTACGTACCTCATTAACGTTTCCAGTGGGTCGAAGGACCCCAACCGTTTCCGTCGGGTCAAAAGACCCCAAGCATTGAACTGGGAGAAAACACGATGAAATCCATCGGAGCGGCGTCCGTCGCCGCGATGACCCTTGCCGTCGCCCTTTCCGGTCCGGCCAGGGCCGACGATCTCACCCTCTGTTGGGCCGCCTGGGATCCGGCGAACGCTCTCGTGGAGCTGTCGAAGGACTTCGAGGCCCAATCCGGGAACACCATGCATTTTGAATTCGTGCCCTGGCCGAATTTCGCCGACCGCATGCTCAACGAATTGAATTCGGGCGGAAAACTCTGCGACCTGATGATTGGCGACAGCCAATGGATCGGTGGCGCGGCGGAGAATGGCCATTACGTCAAACTGAACGATTTCTTCGACGCCGAAGGAATCAAGATGGATGATTTTATCGACGCCACCGTCGTCGGCTATTCCGAATGGCCCAAGAACACCCCAAATTACTGGGCACTTCCGGCCTTTGGCGACGTGGTCGGCTGGACCTATCGCAAGGATTGGTTCGAGCGGCCCGAGCTTCAAGCCGCGTTCAAGGAAAAATACGGCCGTGCCCTGGAGGCGCCGAAAACCTTCGCGGAGTTGAAGGACATCGGGGAATTCTTTCAGAACCGGGAGATCGACGGCAAGACGGTCTATGGCGCGTCGATCTATACGGAACGGGGCTCCGAGGGCATCACCATGGGCGCCATGGATGTGCTCTACAGCTTCGGGTTCCAATACCAAAATCCAGAAAAACCCTATGACATGGAAGGGTTCGTCAATTCGCCCGGCGCGGTCGCGGGCCTGGAATACTACAAGGCCCTCTATGACTGCTGCACGCCCCCCGGCTCCTCCAACGGCTATATGTCCGAGGGGATCGACGCCTTCAAGTCCGGTCAGGTGGCGATGCAGATGAACTTCGCCTTCACCTGGCCGGGCTTCGAGAACGACGCCATGGTCGGAAACGGCAAGACGGGTTATTTCGTTAATCCGGCGGGTCCGGACGGCGCCCAGTTCGCCCAGCTTGGCGGACAGGGGATTTCGGTCGTCTCCTATTCGTCCAAGAAGGACGCCGCCCTGGCCTACATCAAGTGGTTCGCCCAGCCCGAGGTCCAGGCGAAATGGTGGAAGATGGGGGGATATTCCTGTCTGAAGTCCGTGACCCTCGACCCCAGCTTCCCGTCGAGCCAGCCCTATGCCCAAACCTTCCTCGACTCCATGGCCATCGTGAAGGATTTCTGGGCGGAACCGAGCTACGCCACCCTGTTGCAGGACACCCAGCGCCGCTTCCACGATTATGTCATCGCTGGCAACGGCACGGCCCAGGACGCGCTTGATGGACTGGTTCACGACTGGACCGAGACCTTCGAGGACGACGGCAAGCTGTAAGCCGTTCCCTTTCAAGTGTACCGGGCGGGATTCTCTTAACCCCGCCCGGTGTCCTCCCCTTCTCCAGCGGACATGGGACCATGACGGACAAAACCACCGACCGCACCCCGGCGGCGGCACGCCTTGGGCGTGAGATCACGACACCTCTTGGGCGGGGGATAAAGGGACTATCGGACCGCGCGGTGGCTTGGATCTTCATCGCTCCGACGATCTTCCTGCTCCTTGCGGTCAACATCTTCCCCCTCATCTGGACGATCCGTCTCAGCCTCACGAACTACCGGGCCAACCGGACCAACGCCGAGGTGGATTGGGTCGGACTGCGCAATTACGAACGCATCCTGACCGACCCCGACATCTGGAACTCCATGCAGGCCACCGCCCATTTCCTGGTCTGGACGTTGTCGCTTCAAGTTCTGATCGGCTTCAGCCTCGCCTATCTGATCAACAAGAAGTTCAAGGGCAACGACCTGTGGACCACTATCATCGTCCTGCCCATGATGTTGAGTCCCGCCGTGGTCGGCAACTTCTGGACCTTCCTCTATCAGCCACAGATTGGCCTGTTCAATTACGTGGTGGGCTTTCTGTCGGGGGTTGACCCTTCCTCCTTCTCGATGATCGGCGATGTCGCCTTGGCGCCCTGGGCCATTGTCATCGTCGACACCTGGATGTGGACACCCTTTGTCATGCTGATTTGTCTCGCCGGACTGCGCTCCATCCCGGACTCGATCTACGAGGCGGCGGAATGCGACCGGGCCAGCGCCTGGCGGCAGTTCTGGACGATCACCCTTCCCATGGCCCTGCCCTTCCTGATGCTGGCCGTGCTGTTTCGCGGCATCGAGAACTTCAAGATGTTCGACCTGGTGGTCCAACTCACCGGCGGCGGTCCCGGCAGTGTGACGGAACTGACCTCCATCAACCTGAAACGCGAAGCCTTCGAGAAATGGCGCACCGGCTATGCCAGCGCCTATGGGGTGATCCTCTTCGTCACGGTCTTCGGACTCGCCTCCATTTACGTGAAGGCCCTGAACAAGGTGAAGGAACGATGAGCTTCTCGGTGACCGAACCCACTCGGATTGAAAAATGGGTCGCGGGCGTTTTGGTTGTCGTCTACGCGGTCGTAACGCTGCTGCCCTTGATCTGGATCATCGGGACGGGCTTCAAGTCGCCCTCCGACGCCATCGCCTATCCGCCAAAGGTGGTCTTCGACCCAACGCTGGAAGGCTATGTGAACCTGTTCACCAGCCGCGCCCGCCTGACACCGGACGCCCTGGAGGAGTTGGGCCCTCCGGAGACATGGTACGACCGCATCACCCGCCAATACGACATGGTGATCACCGGACCCAGCCTCTATGGCGAGCGTTTCCTCAACTCGGTCTTCATTGGCTTCGGGTCGACCTTTCTGTCGGTCTTCTTGGGCACCCTGGCGGCCTATGCCTTCTCGCGCTTCAAGGTGCCGCTCAAGGATGACCTGATGTTCTTCATCCTGTCGACCCGGATGATGCCGCCCATCGCCGTCGCCATCCCGATCTTCCTGATGTTCCGACAATTGGGCCTGTCGGACACCCACCTGGGCATGATCCTGCTCTATACGGCGGTGAACCTGTCCCTGTCGGTCTGGCTGTTGAAAGGGTTCATCGACGAGATCCCCGTGGAATACGAAGAAGCGGCCCTGATCGACGGGTACACGCGCTTCCAGGCCTTCTACAAGGTCGTTCTGCCCCAGGCGACGACGGGCATCGCCTCCACCGCGATTTTCTGCCTGATCTTCGCCTGGAATGAATATGCCTTCGCGGTGCTGCTCACCTCCGGCACGGCGCAGACGGCCCCCCCCTTCATTCCCACGATCATCGGCGTGGGCAAGGACTGGCCCGCCGTCGCGGCGGGAGCCACGCTCTTCCTTCTGCCGGTCATGGTCTTCACCATCCTGCTTCGCAAACACCTGTTGCGCGGGATCACATTCGGAGCGGTCCGCAAATGATCTCCTTCCTCGACGGCTTGGGCCGCCTTCGGCGCGGCCCCTGGGAACTGGTCGCCACGGTCCTGATCGCGCTCGGCGTCGTCATGATGATGCAGCCGTTCCTGCTGGCGGCCTATACCTGGTCCTTCCTTGTGACCTTGACCGGCACGGTGATGTTCATCGTCGTCAGCCATTTTCCGGAGGATCCCCGTGGCTGAAATCGTCATTCGAAATCTGCGCAAGGAGTTCGGGTCCTTCACCGCCGTGCAAGAGTCCAATTTCACGGTGGCCGACGGTGAGTTCTTCATGCTCCTCGGCCCATCGGGCTGCGGCAAGACCACGACATTGCGCATGATCGCCGGTCTCGAGCTTCCCACCTCCGGTCAGATCCTGCTCGACGGCGAGGACGTGGCGCGGAAGCGGGCCAGCGCCCGGGATATCGCCTTCGTCTTTCAGATGTTCGCCCTCTACCCGCATATGAATGTACGCAAGAACATCGCCTACCCCCTGCTCAGCCAGGGCATGGGCCGCAAGGAGACCCGTCGCAAGGTCGAGGAGGTCGCCGGAATCCTGGGGATCACCCCCATCCTCGACCGGCCCGTGGGCGGGCTGTCCAGTGGCGACCGGCAGCGCGTCGCCCTGGGCCGCGCCATCGTGCGGGAGCCGAAGGCCTTCCTCATGGACGAGCCCCTTGGCGCGCTCGACGCCGAATTCCGGGAACACATGGCCGAGGAATTGCGCGCCCTGCACGACCGCATGGGGGCGACCACGGTCTATGTCACCCATGATCAATTGGAAGCCATGCAAATGGGAGACAAGATCGTGGTGATGAACCATGGGGTCGTCGAGCAATGGGGAACGCCCCAGGAAATCTACGACCGCCCCGCCAGCCTGTTCGTGGCCAATTTCATCGGCTCGCCCCCCATGAATTTCCTGCGTTTCGAAGCGACCCTGGAACCCGGCGCCACCCGGGCCCACCTGTCCGGTGTCGACATCCCCATCCCCCGCCTCGAAACCGGAGTCAGTGGCCGCCAACTGGTTTTGGGTGTCCGACCGGAACATGTCCACCTCGGCACCGATGGCCCCTATCGGGGTGAAGTCATCGCCACGGAATACCTGGGGACCACCCAGATCGTCACCCTGACAACGGCCAATGGCACGATCCGCGTCCGCGCGCCCTCGGGCCAGCCCGTCCGGGTCGGCGAGACCCCCTCCCTGACCTTCAACACCGCCACCCTGTCCCTGTTCGACGCCGGGTCGGGGCAGGCCATGAAAGTCGATCGCGCCGCGGCCCGCGCGGCCATGAGGGAGCAGGCCCATGGCTGAGATCGTTCTCTCCGGGCTCGGCAAATCCTTCGGCGCGACGGTGGCCGTCGAGGACCTGTCCCTGACCATTCCGGACGGCGCCTTCGTCGTCCTTCTCGGACCCACGGGCGCGGGCAAGACCACCACCCTGCGGCTGATCGCCGGTCTGGAAACCCCCGACCGAGGCCGCGTGGTCATCGGTGGGCGGGAGGTCACGACCCTCACCCCGGCCCAGCGCAATCTGGCGATGGTCTTTCAACAGTATTCCCTCTATCCCCATATGACGGTGCGCGAGAACCTCGCCTTTCCCCTCAAATCCCCCATGATCAACGCCCCGCCCGAGGAGATCGAGCGGCGCATCGCGGAGGTCTCCTCCGTCCTGCAGATTGGTCACAAACTCAACAACCGCGCGACCGCCCTGTCGGGTGGAGAGATGCAACGGGTTTCCATTGGCCGGGCCTTGGTGCGGGAGCCCCACCTGTTCCTGATGGATGAACCCCTCAGCTCCCTGGACGCCAAACTGCGCGCCGACCTGCGGGTGGAGCTGAAACGCATCCAATCGGACCTGGGCGCGACTTTCCTCTACGTGACCCACGACCAGATCGAAGCCATGACCATGGCCACCCACATCGGGGTCCTCCATGACGGTCGACTGGTTCAATTTGGCTCGCCCCGGGACATCTACGCCAACCCGAACAGCCTCTATGTCGCCACCCGCCTTGGCCAGCCCCGCATCAATGTGCTGCCCGCCAACCTCTTCGGATCGGCTCCGACGGGCGCGGAGGTGATCGGCTTGCGGCCGGAGCATATCCACCAGGGCGAAGGGCGGGACGCCAGGGTCATCCGGGTGGAACACCTGGGGGATCAGACCCGGCTGCATTTGACCCTCGACGGACATCCGGTGGTGACCCTCACCGACGCCCATACCCCCCTCGTGTCCGGCGACACCGTCGCCATTCGACCTGAAGCCCCCCTGTATTTCGACGCCCAGGGCGCGCGCGTCACTCAAGGAGCCTGAACACCATGACCCAATTTATTAACGCCAGGGAAGTCGTCGTCTCCGAAGCGATCGATGGGGTTTTGCGGGGCGCCGGAGGGCGGCTCGCGCGTCTGGACGGCTACCCCCATATCAAGGTCGTTGTCCGGACCGACTGGGATAAATCCAAGGTCGCGCTGGTCTCGGGCGGTGGGTCGGGTCACGAACCGGCCCATGTGGGCTTCGTCGGCCAGGGCATGCTGACCGCCGCGGTCTGCGGCGACATCTTCGCCTCGCCCTCCGTCGACGCCGTTCTCGCCGGGATCCTCGCCGTGACCGGTAAGGCCGGATGCCTGTTGATCGTCAAGAACTACACCGGGGACCGCCTGAACTTCGGCCTCGCCGCGGAGCGGGCGCGGACCTTTGGGCTCAACGTCCAAATGGTGGTCGTCGACGATGACGTGGCCCTGCCCGACCTACCCCAGGCCCGGGGCGTCGCGGGCACGCTGTTCGTCCACAAGGTCGCCGGAGCCCTCGCCGAGGCGGGCGAGTCCCTGGACGACGTGGCGGCGGCGGCGCGGGAGGTCATCGCGGGCGCGGTCTCCATCGGCATGTCGCTGGACACCTGCACGATTCCCGGCTCCCCGAAGGAGAATCGCATCCTCCAGGGCCACGCCGAACTCGGCCTCGGCATCCATGGGGAAGCCGGAGCGGAACAGGTCAGTTTCGAAACGGCTCGGCAGGCCATCGAGATGGTCGTCGGTCGGCTCGCGCCGGCCATGAAGCCGGGGCCGCACGCGGTCCTGCTCAACAATCTTGGCGGCGCCACCCAACTGGAAATGTCGGTCCTCGCCGAGGAACTGGCGAAATCGGCCATCGCCGACCAACTGCGCTGGATCATCGGCCCCGCGGCGATGATGACCTCGCTGGACATGCAGGGGTTCTCGGTCTCGCTGATCCCGGTGAGCGAGGAGGCCGAGCGCGCCCTGTTGGCGCCCGCGGCGCCCACGGCCTGGCCGGGGGTGGCGCCCTTCGGCGCGGTCGAGGTTTTACCCCTGCCCGACGGCCTGACCCCGATCCAGCCCATGCCCTCGGAAAATCCCGCGCGGCGGACCTTGATCGCGCGCTGCTGCGACATCCTGATTGACGCCGAACGGGCCCTCAACGGTCTCGACGCCAAGTCCGGCGACGGCGATACCGGCACGACCCTGGCGACCGCGGCCAAGGACCTGAAACAGGCCTTGGACCGTCTGCCCCTGGCCGACACCACCCAGCTTTACCGCGCCATTGGCATGGAGTTGTCGCAAACCATGGGGGGATCCTCGGGGGTACTGCTCGCCATCTTCTTCGCCGCCGCGGGCGATGCCTCGGCGAGCGGACAGACCTGGATCGAAAGCCTTTCCGCGGGGCTGGACCGAATCCAGCAGGTCGGGGGCGCCCGTCCCGGGGACCGGACCATGATCGATGCCCTGGCCCCCGCGCTCACCCACCTCGGAACCGGCTTCGCCACCGCGGCGACCGCGGCCCGCGCCGGGGCCGACCTCACCGCGACCATCGGGCGGGCGAAGGCGGGCCGGGCAAGCTACGTGTCGGAAGACAAGATCCTCGGCCACAACGACCCCGGCGCGGAAGCGGTCGCGCGCCTGTTCGAGAAGTTGCGCGACGCGTGTCAGTAGGACAGAGCGTCCCCCTTCTCATCAATGGAAAGGCCGCCATCCCGAGGGACGGCGGCCTTTTTCATGGGTCATGCGATAGGGAAGGCGATCAGTTCTTGACCGTGTCCTCAAGGAAGAACCGGCCCAGCGGGTTCTGGTCGAACCCTTCGATCGTCTTGCGCGACACGTTGCAATAGGGACTGTAGTAAAGGTCGATCCAGTTCACATCGTCCTTGGCCATCTTTTGCAGGTCCACATACATCTGTTCGCGCTTGGCCGGATCCATCTCGACACGGGCGTCGGCGACAAGTTGCTTGACCGTCGGATTCTCGTAGCGGGTCATATAGTTCATGTTGGAATCATGGCCCAGGACGAAGGTGGTCTTCTGGTCTGGATCAAGAACGTCGTTGGTCCAGTACAGCATGGAGAGGTCATATTCCCCGGCCACCAGCAGATCCCAGGTCTGGCTGGCGTCCATCTTCCGCAGGGTCGCGGTGATCCCCACTTCGGCGAGCTGTTGTTGGATCAGGATGGCGGTCTGTTCCTCCACTTGATTGCCCGCCGAAAGCACATAGTCCAGGGTCAGATCCGTGACCCCCGCCTCGGCCAGCAGAGCCTTGGCCTTGGCCACGTCATGGGGACGATTCAGATTGTCGGCATAGTGATAAAGGGCGCCATCGGGAATGTAGGAGTAGGCTTCCTTGCCGATGCCGAAGGTCACCGCGTCGACAATCGCCTTCTTGTCGATGGCGTAGTCCAGGGCCTGACGTACCAGCTTATTGTCCAGCGGCGGATGGGAGTGGTTGATCAGCAGGTGATCTTCCCGGGTGGACTTATCCAGGTGGACCGTCAGGTCGGGATCCGTCTGAAGGTCGGCGATCCGCGAAAACGGCACGAAGATCGCCGCGTCCAACTCCCCGCTTTGTACCTGAAGAATGCGCGTATTGTCGTCGGGGACGGAAATCCACTCGACCCCATCGAGCTTGACCCGGTCGGCCTGCCAGAACTCGGGGTTCTTCTTGAGGATCACGCGGTCGCCGCGCAACCAGTCTTCCACCACGAAGGCACCAGAGGCGATGGGCTTTTCCGCATAGGCCTCCGCCCCCATCTCCTCGAACCCGGCCTTGGACAGGATGGAGGTTCCCGGCATGGCGAGCGAGGACAGGAACGGCGCCGAAGGGCCGTCCAGGGTGATCACGACGGTCTTGGCGTCGGACGCGGTCATGTCCTTGATGACCTTGTAGGAATCAGACCACAGGGAGCCCTCGTCATCCCGGATGCGGGTCAAGGTAAAGATGACATCGTCCGCGGTGATCGGCGCTCCGTCGGAGAACTTCGCATCCCGCAGGTGGAAGGTGTAGACGGACCCGTCACCGGAGACGTCCCAGCTTTCCGCCAGCCCCGGCTCCAGCTTGGTGCCGGTCTTATCCACCCGGACCAGCACATCATAGACATTGGAGAAAACCCAGAAGTCGATGTTCTGCGCCGTCTTGATGGGATCAAAGGTGGAACTGCCTTCCCGGCGCCCGATGGTCAGGACGGTGTCGGCCTGGGCGACGGTGGGCGCGACCGTCGCGAAGGATAAGAAGGCCGCCGCCGCGGCGCCGAACCACATGTTTCTTCTTCCGAGCATTACACATCTCCTGACGGGGGTTCATCGTTGGGTTGAAACGAGGGGGAGAACACCGAAGGGGGGAGAAGACAGGCGCCCCAGTGATCTCGATCCCCTTTCGGGGTGGGCGGCCCGCCGCCGCGGCAGTCGTCGATGGCGAAGGCGCAGCGGGGATGGAATGGGCAGCCGGGAGGCGGATTCATCGGACTGGGCGGGTCACCCGGTGGTGGATCCGCGGGCAAGCGGTGATCTGGATTGATATCGGGTATGGCCGCGATCAGCGTGGCCGTATAGGGATGGCGCGGCGCGGTGAAGACGGCTTCCGTCGGCCCTTCCTCCACGATCCGGCCCAGGTACATCACCGCCACCCGGTCGCACAGATGGCGGACAATGGCCAGATCATGGGCAATGAAGATCATGGCCAGACCCATGCGCGCCCGCAGTTCCATCAGCAGATTGATGATCTGTCCCTGAATGGACACGTCCAGGGCGGCGACGCATTCGTCGGCGATGATCAGACGGGGCTCGATGGCCAGAGCCCGGGCGATCCCCGCCCGCTGGCATTGGCCGCCGCTCATATCGCCGGGCTTGCGGGTTGCGTGGGCGGGCTCCAGACCGACCAGGGTCAGCAATTCCCCCACCCGGTCGGGGATCCGATCCACGGGCACCAACCGATGAACCCGAAGAACCTCGGCGAGGGCATCGCCAATGGTCATGCGGGGATTGAGACTGCCATAGGGATCCTGGAAAATCATGGCCGTCCGCCGCCGCAGGGTGGCGATATCCCCGCGCGTCCCCCGCGCCACGTCCACCCCCTCGAACAGGACCAATCCCGCGGTCGGGGCTTCCAAACGCAGGACAGCCCGGCCAAAGGTGCTCTTGCCGCTGCCGGACTCCCCCACCAGACCGACGGTTTCCCCGGGGTGAACGGTCAGGGAAACCCCATTGACCGCGCGGACGGTCTTGGACTTGGCCCCGGGCCAGAAGCTCCGACCGCGATGGAAATGAACCTCCAGGTTCTCGACCTCGAGAAGGGGGCTTTCTTGGGTCATGCGCGCGGTCCCCCTTCACTCGCGCCCAGGGGATAATGGCAGGCCAGATCATGGTCCGGGGCCAGGGCCACCATGGCGGGTTGGGTCTCGGAGCAGGCCGCCCGGGCATTGGCGCAACGGGGGTGGAAGCGGCAACCCGAGGGCATGGCGCCGACGGTCGGGGGTTGACCGGGAATGGTGCGAACCGGTTGTCCCTTGGGGGCCTCCCCCGGCTGACAGGCGATCAACCCGGCCGTATAGGGGTGCTTGGCGTCTCCCAGAATGGTCCGCATGGGACCGCGCTCGCAAATGCGCCCCCCGTACATCACCGCCACCCCGTCGCAGGATTGGGCGACGATGCCCAGATCATGGGTGATGAGGATGATCGACAGACCATCGCGGTCGCGCAGGTCCATCAACAGGCGCAAAATCTGGGCCTGGACGGTCACATCCAGGGCCGTGGTCGGCTCATCGGCGATCAACACCTCCGGATCACAGGCCAGGGCGACGGCGATCATCGCCCTTTGCCGCATGCCGCCCGAAAACTCGTGGGGAAAATTGGTCAGTCGGTGGACCGGATCGGGAATGCCCACCTGGGTCAGAACCTCGATGGCCCGGGCCCGGGCGTCCTTCTTGCCGACGGAGCGGTGGAAGCGCACGCTTTCCATGATCTGATCGCCGATGGTCATCACCGGATCCAGGTGGCTCGTCGGGTTCTGGAAAATCATGCCGATGGTGCCTCCGCGCAACCGCCGGAGCCGCCGGTCGTCCATGGTCAGCACCTCCTCGCCCCGCGACAGGATCGACCCGCCGGTGACCGATAGGCTTGAACTGGGCAGGAGTCGAATCAGGGCCCGGCAGGTCACGCTTTTTCCCGACCCGCTCTCCCCGACCAGTCCGAGGATCTCACCCGGTTCGAGGTCGAAGGACACCCGGTCGACAAGGGCGCGTGGCCCTTCTCGGGTCTCGACCGAAACCGACAACTCCCGAAGGCTGAGGATCGGTTCGCTCATTCCTTGACTCCCAGAAGCTCGCCCAGGCCATCGGCGAGCAAACTGAAGCCCATGGCCAGGGATACGATGGCGAAACCGGGAACGGCGGTGATCCACCAGGCGGTGGAGATGAAGCTCTGCCCTTCGGCGATCATGATCCCCCATTCGGCGGTGGGGGGCTGCACGCCCAGCCCCAGGTAACTGATGGCCGCGCCGTTCAGCAGGACCAGGACGGCGTCGGACATGGAAAAGACGACGGATCCCAGGATGGCGTTGGGCAGCAGGTGCCGGACCATCACCCGGATCGGTCCATATCCCAGGCTGACCGCGGCTTGGACGAAGTCCGCGTTTTTCAGGACCAGGAACTGGGCACGGATCAACCGGGCATAGGACACCCAGCCCACCAGGGCCATGGCCAGGTAGAAGCTCCCCAGCCCGGGGCCAAGGATGGCGATGATCGCCAGCATCAGGACCAGGAAGGGAAAGGCCAGGACAATGTCGATCAGGCGCATGAACAGGTTGTCCATCCACCCGCCGAAGAACCCGGCGAGCCCTCCCACGAAGGTCCCGATCAGGAACGGGAAGATCACGCCAAAGACACAAATCTGAAGATCCACCCGGGCTCCCCAGATCACCCGGGACAGAATGTCCCGTCCGAAGTTGTCGGTTCCGAACAGGTGTTCCAGGCTGGGCGGGGAGATCCGCGCCGTCGCGTCCTGGAGAATGGGATCATAGGGCGCGATCACCGGGGCCAGCAGGGCCACCAGGAACCAGATTCCGAGAATACCCATCCCCAGATACAGGGGCAGGCTTCCCCCGCCGAAGGACAGCCGCCAGCCCCCCCGGGCCAGGGTCGAGCGCGCGGCCTTCACAGCTTGACCCTGGGGTCGACGGCGACGGTCAGGATGTCGGCCAGGACGTTGACGCAGACCGTGGCGCAGGCGAAGACCATGGCGACCGCCTGCACGATCATATAGTCGCGGGTGAAGATGGCGCGGACCAGCAGCTGGCCCATGCCGGGAAGCGCGAACACGGTCTCGATGACCACCGAACCACTGATCAGCCAACCAATATTGACCGCGAGAAGATTGATGGTGGGTACCAGGGAATTGGGCATGACGTGGCGCCAATAGACCTGGGATTCGGGAAGGCCCCGGGCACGGGCCGCCGTCGCCTGATCCGAATACAACTCCGCGAGGATGCTCGCGCGCAGGTTCCGGGTCAGCACCGCGGACAGGGCCAGGGCGGCCGTCAGGCAGGGCAGAATCAGGTGGTGGAGCTTGTCCAGAACCGTCCGCCCGTAACCACTGACCGGCACCAGATCCAGTTGAACGCTAAACAGCAGGATCAGCATGATGCCCAGCCAGAAGGGGGGGAATCCCAGACCGGCGGTACTGAGCAGGCGAATAATGTGATCGATGCCCCCCCCCCCCGGTTCCGCGCCGAGGCCGTGGCCAGGGGGACGGCGATCACCAGGGCCAGCACGACCGCGCCCAGGACCAGGAACAGGGTCGGTTCGATGCGGCTGGCGATCAGCTTGAGGCTGTCCACCTTGTACAGGATGGATTTACCCATTTCGCCATGGAGAAGATTTTTCACGAAGTAGACGTATTGCACCCAAAGGGGCTCGTTCAGGCCGAACTGCTCCCGGATCCGCTCGATGGCCGCGGGCGTGCTCCGGGGGCCAAGGAGAGTCCGCGCCGGATCGCCGGGAATGGAATGGACCAACACGAAGGTGATCACACTGATCCCGAACAGCACGGGTAGGAGTTGCAGCGGACGCCGGAGGATGAACGAAAACCGCCCCATGCCTAGCGCCTCGAACCGCTGGAATGCCCGCAAGCCCGCCCAAGGAAGTCCAACAGGGTCGCCCGATAAGCTTCCGGTTCCTCATAGAAGGGAGAATGGGAGCTGTTCTGGAAAATCCGGATCTCCGATCCAGCGATGGCCTGATGCATGAGGCGCCCACAGGCGGGGGTCAGAACATCGTGCTGACCATTGAGGATCAAGGTCGGCCAGTCGAAGGCGCCAAGTTCCGCCAGACGGCTCCAATGGATCAGGTTGCCGATGTAGTGGTATTCATTGGGTCCCTGAACCGCCCGGTAGATATCGGCATTGAACCCCTCGTTGGACCGGGCCGCCGGGATCGGGCGCTCGGCCAGACGCCGGATATGCCGATAGTCGAGCAGCGTGATCGCCGCCTTGTAGGCCGGATGGTCATAGGTGCCCAGGGCTTCGTGGCGTTGCATCATCGCCACGGTTTCCGATCCCAGCGCGTTCCGGAGTCCCTCGATCTCGCCCATCAGATGGGGGATATCGGCGCAGGTGTTGGCCAGGATCATGCTCTTGATCCGCCGCGGATAGCGATGGGCATATTCGATGCCACACCAGCCCCCCCAGGAATGGCCCAGGAAATGGACCTTTTCCAGACCCAGGGCCTCCAACACCGCCTCCACCTCGTCGGCGTAGCGCTCGATGGTCCAGAGGGCGGGGTCCGTGGGGTGGTCGGAGGCCCCCGTCCCCAACTGGTCGTAGGAAACGACCCGATAGCCCGCCTCCGTCAGGGGAACATGGGGATCCCGCAGGTAATCGCAGGGAAGGCCCGGCCCGCCGTTCAGACAGAACAGGACCTCGTCCGCCCCTCCCTCCCCATGGGAATAGGTCCGGACCCGATGACCATGGACGGGAATGTCGGTCACCACGTCCGCTGGCCGGTCGCTCCAAACCCGGAAGCCATTGGCCAGCAGGCCGGTTGTCGCCATGGTCCCGCTCATTGGCCGCGATTCCTTTCGAGGAAATCCAGCAACACGGGATAATAGGCATCCGGCTCCTCGTAGAAGGGCATGTGGCTGCTGTTGGGGAAGACATGCAATTCCGAGTCGGGCAGGTGGAGCTTCATGCGCAGGGCGCAGGCCGGGGTGAGTTCATCGTGCTGGCCGGTGGTGATGAGGACGGGAACGGTGATCCGATGCAGGTCGGGTACCCGGTTCCAGTCCTTCAGGTTGCCCGTATACAAAAACTCATTGGGCCCCTGCATGGCGACATAGGGTCCCATGTTCCAGTTCCCCATGGAGCGCTCGACCGGCGCGAGCCAGGTGTCGAGGCGGCACACATGGCGGTAATTCAGGATGGTTACCGCCGCCTGGTATTCCGGATGGTCGAAGGTGCCTTCCGCCTCGTGGCGGCGCATCATCGCCATGGTTTCGGAGCCCAGGGCGCCGCGCAGACGCTCCAGCTCGGACACCAGATGGGGCATGTCCGCCACGGTGTTTTCCAGGATCAGCGTGCGCAGAGCCTCCGGATGGGCCAGGGCGTAGTCGATTCCCAGCCAGCCGCCCCAGGAATGCCCCAGAAGGTGGACTCGGCCCAGCCCCAGGGCGCGCCGGAGAGTCTCCACCTCCTCCACATAGCGCTCGATGGTCCAGAGGGCCGGATCCTCCGGCCTGTCCGACGCGCCCGTTCCCAGTTGGTCGAAGGCGACAACCTTGTAGCCCTTGTCCCGCAGACAGGAGTGGGCCTCGCGCAGGTAGTCGCAGGGAAGGCCCGGCCCGCCGTTCAGGCATAGGACAACCTCGTCGCCTTCGCCAAAACCGTAGGCTTGGACGGCGAATCCATCCACCTCGACGGTTTCTCGCCAATCAGGTTCCAACTCTCGCCACATGGCTCGCCCGCCTTTCCTCAACGTCCCAAGGGAACTGAACGGAAAGCCTAGTGGATCGGGTTCCTTGCGCGCCACCCATCAAAACTAATGGCTCTATTCATAAATCGCATTGATGCGGACGATCATGCCCCCATCGCGGCGCGCAGGCAGTAGCGGGGGGTTGGATTGGAGTGCAGGGCGATGAGATGGAACCACTTGAGATACGATCCCAGATAGCGGGTAGCG
>JAIOYK010000069.1 GCA_021741145.1 Rhodospirillum sp.
AATGGCTGATCTTGAAAGCATCCAAGCTCACTCGGTCGACTGCCGCGATCACGAAATGGGCCAAGTCGTCCTCTGGGACCCAATCGTTCAGACTGGGGGGCAACAGGAACAGCTGATTACGGTTGAAATCTCTGAATTTTGCCATCAATGATCATACCAGAACGGTGGAAAATCCGACAGACTGCTAGAGTGGAATGAGGGAAAGTGTCCGCGGTTTTCCGTCTTATTCCGCTCTAAATATATGATTTAGAACACGTTTATGAAATCAGATCGAAAGCCTCTTCTAGGGGGCCTTGATCTCCAGAACCGTCTTAGAGCCAACCTGGGCCAGGACTTGGCGCAGGTGCATGGCCGATAGGGCCACGCAGCCTTGGGTGGGCTTCCCCGCCGGTGGGGCGATGTGGAGGAAGACCGCGCTTCCCATGCCGGGGACCACGGGATCGTCGTTGTGGCCCAACACCACGATCAGGTCATAAAGATCATCGTCCCGCCACAGGCGCTCGTGGCTTGTCGGGTGGGGCAGGGTAATGGGTCGGTTGTAGGCGGGATCCGCCGGATCGTCGCACCATCCCATATCGGGTTTCAAGGCGACCTTTGGCAGGGCGGTCATCGGGGGATCCATGCGATCCGGTCGGTAGTAGACCCAGCGAAGGGGAAATTGGCCGACGGGCGTGCCTCCATCCCCTTCAACCTTGTCACGGAGAATGCCCGCGCGGCCCAGACGACACGGAAAAGTCACCGATCCAGCGCGCAGAAAACCAGCCGCCTCCACCCGGAGGAGCGTCAGGGTTCGGGAGGTCGCGCTCTCAGGCGTCAAAGGCCGTGCCCCGGCTCAGGGGGACGCCACCATGGGCCTTCTGGTATTTCTCAAGACCCATCATCATTTTCTGGGCGAACCAGGCATCCGGCTTGATGTCTCCCCCTTCATAGGTTCCCATGGCCGGGGCTGGGGCCGGGTCCCCGCGTCCCGATCCCGGTTCCACGACTCGGAGAACGTCCCCTTCGGAGGTTCCCTTGGAGGCGGTGTCCAGGGCCGCGTTCACCGTCGTGGACCGGGTCGAGGCCTGGGCTTCCAGCAATTGAGCCATTGCCGCGGGGTCGGGATGGCGAGTCTGCGCGGTGGATCGGGCGGCGACGGTCGCGTCGCTGGCCGTCGGTTGGGTCGACCGCCCCGCATTGACCCGCACGGGTCGATTCCGATAATCGGTGAGGGACTTGCCTGAAAACTCCTTTGTCCGCGACAGGGGCTGGTGGCTGGTGGCCGGTCCGGTCTGGAGTGCCGCTGTCTGGGCATTCGCCACGGTAGGCGCTCCAAGGGCGTCATCTCCCAAGGGCGGATTCCCGGGCGCCCGGCCCGCGACCTGCGCCTCCCTTTGGGCGGAAGCCGCGGCATCGGCCCGTTGGGGCAGAATCACGTCCACGCTTCCGGGAATGGACTTGGTTGGAGAAACGGCGGGAGAGGCAGGAACACCCCCCAGGGGTGTGAGGGCGTCGTCACCAAGGGGAAGATTAACCGGGGTCGTGCCCTGGGTCGTTACGGATCCTCCTCCCAAAACGGCGGTGTTCACTCCACCATTGGCGACCATCCGCCAACGCGGAGGCAGCAGGTCCAGGGGGGCATTGGGGTCCAGGGCCTGGGCCGAAGTGGCCTGACCCGAGGGGGTTTCGATCTGGGCGGTTCGCACCTCTTCTTCGCCATTGATGACCATACTGACCATGGCGATGGCATGTTCCCCCAGATCCTTTCCGGTCAGCTCCTTGGACAGGACGTTGATGGCCGCCCCGGCGAGTCCCCCAATACCTCCGAACAGCAGTCCCCCGACCAACCGGGGACCCGCCTTGATCTGATCATCGGTGAGTTCCCGATAAATGGAGTTGACCACGGGGATGTGCTGTAGGGGATTGATGACGTCCAGGGCATCCCAGAAGGTGAACCCGTCCAGGAACTCGTCGTTGACAACCTTGTCCCCCTCGATTCGGTATCCCGGATTCGAGGTGTCCTTGGGCGCCTGTATGGGGCTGGTCATCGCGTCGACGGCCATGTCGGACATCCTTGCGTGTTCGGATCGGTATGAACTCGGCCTCTAACAAGCAAATGGCATGCCAAATTAAAAATTATTGTTTTTCAAGATATTGAATCAATATGTTCTCGTAATTTCTCTGCCGGGCGGCAGCTTCTTCCCGGCCAGGGGGCAAGGGATACCGACTGTTTCGCGTTGGCTTCTCCCATCAGTCAGTGGAGTCATCCCTAAAAGGACCGATTGGTTCGAATCGCGCGATTCAACCCAATCGGGTCCCCCAGGGCGTGGAAGCCCCTGGGACGGGTTCAGGCCACGGGTTTGGGTCGGGATCCGAAAATCGCCGTCCCCACCCGCACATGGGTCGCGCCGAAAGGCACCGCTTTCTCGAAATCCCCACTCATGCCCATGCTCAGCACTGGTAGGCCAGCATCCCGGGCGATTTCCCGCAAGAGGGCGAAATGGGGGGAGGGTTCCTCGTCGGCGGGTGGAATACACATCAGCCCCTGGACATCCAGACCCAACGCGTCCCTGCATTCGCCAATGAACGTCCGGGCTTCCGCCGGGAGAATTCCCGCTTTCTGATGTTCTTCCCCCGTATTCACCTGAATCAGGACAGGCACGCTCCGTCCCATCTTCTCCATCTCTTCCGCCAAGACCCGCGCCAACCGGGGCCGATCCACGGTTTCGATAACATCGAAGAGAATCAAGGCATCCTTGACCTTATTGGTTTGAAGTGGGCCAATGAGGTGCAACTCCACACCGGAAAACTCCTGCTTCAGAGCGGGCCATTTGCCCTGGGCTTCCTGGACCCGGTTTTCCCCAAAGACCCGTTGACCCGCGCGCAAAGCCACGCGAATCCGATCAGCGGGATTTGTTTTGCTGACCGCCACCAGGGTCACCTCCTCCGCTGGCCGATCAACGGGGGCGCAAGCCCTGGCGATCCGCGCACGGATATCCCGAAGGTTTTCAGCAACATCAAGGGGGATGGCGTTTTTCGTCTCTGGCATGGTGGGATCCGGCGGAAGGGACTGGGACGATATGCACTGATGGAGATTCGCGCTGGGCTAAGGGCCGCAGAATGCGCCAAGGTGGCTTGGTGATTCAACCGGAACCCCTTGGTCCCATCAAAACCGGTGCCCAAATCAGTGCCCAAATCGATGAAAGCCATGCCGTTGATGCTCCCCCTCCCCCACCCAATTCTGGTGACCGACGCCAAACGGTTGGCCGACCCCTTACCCGCGATGGCGCGACTGCCCCGGGGAGCCGCCGTTATTTTAAGACATTATGAGTGGTCCCCGTCTGATCGCCTTGCCCTCTTGAGGCGCATGATACCCCCCGCCAGACGCCGGAGGATCCAGCTTCTTCTGGCCCATCCCCTGCCCGGACGCGATCCTTGGCGCCCCGACGGGGTCCACCTGCCCGAACATGTCGGCCGCCATGGGTGCCTCGCCCGGATCCTGCTGTGGCGCCGGGCACGACCAGATCGCCTCCTGTCGATGGCCTGTCATGGGGCCCGCGCCCTGGGTCGCGCCGAACAGCTCGGACTGGATCTGGTCCTGCTTTCACCGATCCTTCCCACGGCCAGTCACCCGGGGGCCGTGACCCTTGGACCCCTGCGCGCGGCTCTTCTGGCACGGAGGAGTGATCGCCCCGTGGCTGCCCTTGGCGGTCTAAGCGGAAGGACCGCGCGCCGCCTTCCTCCCGGTGCTTTCATCGCGACGGCCGGCATATTCACGGAAATATCGCCATCCAGGCCCCGGTAATCGGCCTTTCCATCGCTGGAGGGATGGAAAAAGCCCGCCGTGGTGAGTATGGTTGTCCCGCTTTCAGGCATGATCGAACCTCGGTCATGCTCCTCCGCCTAACCGACGGGTGCCAAGACAAATGATGAACCGGGATCGCAAGACCGCCATGGGACGCTTGAACCGTGGCCTGGCCACCATACTTCTCGGGGCGACCGCCCTGGCCGTAACCGCCTGCGAGGGGTCCAAGGCTGTTTATCCGGAACGGGATAAACTGTCCGGCCAACGGGTCTTCCGGGATCCCTCCCAGTCCAACCAGACTCCTGGCCTGTTTGGGTCCGGTGGGCTAAACCTGTTTGGTGGCAATAAGGATGCCGAACCAGGTTCCACCGGCGTAGGCGTAAACAGCTTCCTCTGGCGCGCCTCGCTGGACACCATCGCCTTCATGCCATTGACCTCCGCGGATCCTTTCGGTGGGGTGATCATTACCGATTGGTATTCACCGCCGGAAAGCCCCAACGAACGCTTTAAAACCAATGTTTATATCCTGGCAAAGGCGCTGCGGGCCGATGGCGTCAAGGTCTCCGTCTTCCGACAGGTGCGCGACCGCGACGGGGCCTGGATCGAAGCGCCGGTTGCCAGTACGGTGACGACCGACATGGAAAACGCGATCCTGACCCGAGCCCGGCAATTGCGCCTGGCCGTTCTGACCGGGGAATAGAACCGCCCCTAATTGGTGGGGGCATGCCCCCACCACCGTCTTTATCCGACTCCTTAGCATGAAAGATCACCGAGGAATGGCGTCCGAGGACCGCTACAACGTCAAGGAAACCGAGGCTAAATGGCAGTCCGCCTGGGCCGACAACGGATGTTTCACCGCCCAGGAGGATCCGACCCGTAAAAAATATTACGTGCTGGAAATGTTCCCTTATCCTTCAGGGCGCATCCATATGGGTCATGTCCGCAACTATACCCTTGGCGACGTGGTGGCCCGGTTCAAGCGGGCGCAGGGGTTTAATGTCCTCCATCCCATGGGGTGGGATGCCTTCGGTCTGCCAGCGGAGAACGCGGCCATCCAACGGGGTGTTCACCCGGCCAAATGGACCCGTCAAAACATCGCCATCATGCGCGACCAGTTCAAACCCATGGGTCTGTCGATCGACTGGGACCGGGAAGTCAGCACCTGCGAACCAGACTATTATCGCCATGAACAGAAAATGTTCCTGGACTTCGTTCAGGCCGGTCTCGCCTATCGCAAGGAATCCTGGGTCAACTGGGACCCCGTGGAAAACACGGTCCTCGCCAATGAGCAGGTGATTGACGGCAAGGGGTGGCGTTCCGGCGCGCCAGTGGAACGGCGCAAGCTGTCTCAGTGGTTCTTGCGAATTACCCAATATGCCGAGGATCTTTTGGCGGCCATATCGCAGCTCGACCGCTGGCCCGATAAAGTCCGTCTGATGCAGACCAACTGGATTGGCCGGTCGGAGGGAGCGCGTCTAACCTTCGAACTGGTCGGACGGAAAGACGGTGTGGAGGTTTTCACAACCCGTCCCGATACCCTGTTTGGCGCGAGCTTCTGTGCCCTGTCCCCCAATCACCCCATTGCCACGAAACTGGCCGAAAACAATCCCGAACTGACCGCGTTCATCGCGGACTGTGGACGTATGGGCACCAGCGAAGCGGATATTGAAACCGCCGAAAAGAAAGGTTTTGATACCGGTCTAAAAGTTCGACATCCTTTCGATCCGGACTGGCATTTGCCCGTCTATGTCGCCAATTTCGTCCTAATGGAATATGGGACGGGTGCCATCTTTGGCTGCCCAGCCCATGATCAGAGGGACATGGATTTCGCCCGGAAATATGGTTTGCCGGTTCGCGCCGTTGTCGCCCCAAAGGAGGTCGATCCCTCTGCTTTCAAGAGAGATTTGGAGACTGCGACCGAGGCGTTCACGGATGACGGTGTCGCTATCAATTCGGCGTTTCTCGATGGCCTTTCCGTGACCGAGGCCAAACGCGTCGCTATCGATAAGATCATCGAATTGGGTGCCGGAAAGGGGGTAACACAATTCCGGCTGCGCGATTGGGGTGTTTCACGCCAACGGTATTGGGGGTGTCCTATCCCCATGGTCCATTGTTCGGATTGTGGCATCGTTCCTGTTCCAGAGCAGGATTTGCCCGTGACTCTCCCTGATGATGTGTCATTTGATAAACCAGGCAATCCCCTTGACCACCATCCCACCTGGAAACATGTGGATTGCCCCAAGTGTGGCAAAGCGGCACAACGTGAAACGGATACTTTTGACACTTTTTTCGAGAGTTCCTGGTATTTTGCGCGCTTCTGCTCCCCAAAGTCAGAGTCCGTGGCCTTTGACCGGGCCGCCGTTGATTATTGGTTACCCGTGGACCAATACGTGGGGGGCGTTGAGCATGCGGTGCTTCATCTGCTCTATTCTCGCTTTTTTACGCGTGCGCTCCGCGATTGTGGTTATCTTGATATCGCCGAACCTTTCGATGGCTTGTTCACCCAAGGGATGATCCGTCATGAAACCTATAAGGGTCCTAGCGGAGAATGGCTCTCACCCGAGGAGGTCAACAAAAATTCAGACGGATCCGTTAGCCGGTTAACGGATGGGAAACCTGTTTCCGTCGGAGCCTCGGAGAAAATGTCCAAATCCAAAATGAATACCGTGGATCCCACGGCTATCTTGGAGTCCTACGGCGCCGATGCCGCCCGCCTTTTCATGCTGTCGGACAGTCCCCCAGACCGAGATATGGATTGGACCGATTCCGGTATTGAAGGGGCCTGGCGTTACCTCGGGCGGTTGTGGCGCCTTGCTGCGCAACCAAATGTTGTATTGCCACCTCAAAGTGTGGAAATCCCGGAAGCTCTTGGTCCGACTGCCCTGACCCTGTTGCGTCAAGCCCACAAGACAATTGCCGGTGTCACGGAAGATCTGGAGAAATTCCGATTCAACAATGCCGTCGCACGCCTGCGGGAATTGACCAATTGCATGGGAAGCCTGGACGGGTCGGATGTTGGCGCCGCCGAAGTCTACCGATTCACTCTGGAAACCGCCGCCAAACTGGCCGCTCCCATGGTTCCGCATATCGCCGAGGAAATTTGGTCGCTGATCGGACAGACCACCCTGATCACAGAGACCTCCTGGCCGATCGGGAACGATGCTTTGCTTGCGGACGAATCCGTAACCGTCGCGATCCAAGTGAATGGCAAAATGCGAGGCAAGGTTGACCTGCCCCGGGATGCGGAAAAGGCGACGGCGGAAGCCGCTGCTCTTGCCCTTCCCACGGTCATTGCCCAGATTGGCGATAAGTCTATCCGGAAAATCATCATCGTCCCGAACAGGATCATCAATGTCATCGTCTAGGCGCCATTTCCTGACCGTGCTGGGTACGGGTCTTTTGACAGGAGCCTGTGGGTTTCGTCCCATGCTGGCCGACACCAATTCGACGAGCGCAAGTTCGTCTTGGGGTCAACGGGCTCCCAAAACGGTCAGTCAAGCGATGCGGCAGATATATATCCATACTCCCGCCTATGGTGGCGAAGACGCTGGCCGGGCCGCGCGGGTCTTTCGAAATCAGATGATCAATCGGATTGGGGACCCGGCCCAACCCCTTTACAGTATTCAAACGGACATTGACGTTAGGCTCGGGGCCTCAGGTATTACCCAAGAAAACCTTGCCACCCGCTATCAAGCGCAAGCGAGTCTCAACTATAAGCTTTTTGAGTTGGATCGGAGTGGGAAAGCCCTACCGAAACAGCTGGCGACCGGAAATTTCACCAGTTGGTCAGGTTACGATGTGGTGAACTCACCGTTCTCCGATGTCGTGGCTGAACGCGAAGCGATCGACAGAGTGGCCGGGCAACTGGCCGAGATCCTGTATACACGAATTTCATCCTATTTTGCGCGACCGAAACAACAGTTTTTTAGGCCTTTATAGAAGGTCCCCCTTTTTGGTGACAGGCGTATCGGATTTTCGGCGGGTTTCTTTTCTTTCATCTGACTTCTGTATCTTCTTAATAGCTGGCACCTGAACAATGCGGCCCCCCCAACGGGAATAGCTCCGGAATGAAACTCAGTGGGTCCGCCATCGATGGCTTTCTCAAAGCGCCCAAATCAGACATAAAGGCTGTCTTGGTCTATGGTCCGGACGAAGGGCTGGTTCGGGAGCGGGTGGACCGGCTCATGCGAACGGTTCTTGACGACCTAAAGGATCCCTTTCGTGTTTTCGAATTAACGGGCGAGGATCTTAAAGCTGATCCTGCCCGCCTGTCCGATGAAGCCGCCGCACTCTCGTTATCGGGGGGGCGTCGGGTTGGCAGGATTCGACAAATCACGGACCAACACGCCAATAGCCTAAAAGCTTATATTGAGCATCCCAAGGGAGATACCCTCGTGGTTCTCCAAGGCGGGGATCTTGGTCCAAGATCCTCTCTCCGGAAATTGTTCGAAGGTGCCAATGAAGCGGCTTCCCTCCCCTGTTACGGCGACGAAGGCCGGGGCTTGGAGACAGTCATACGGGATATGATCGCCCAAGCCGGTTTCTCGGCTAACGCGGATGTCATAGATTATCTTGTCACCCATTTAGGGGGCGACCGGGGAGTAACCCGATCCGAACTTGGAAAGCTGATCACCTACTGCGGAAACCAGGGCCAAGTCACCTTGGACGACGCCATGGCTTGTGTTGGGGATACGGCGCAAATTGGCATGGAAGTTCTAACCAATGCCGTAGCCGAAGGCAATACAGCGGAGGCCCTGCGGGCCCTTGATCGATTAACCCAAGAAGGAACAAACGCCGTGGCCATCCTTCGCGGATTATCCCGGCATTTTACCAGGCTACACCTCGTCTCCGGTCTGACTGCGCAGGGACGGTCCGTAGACCAAGCCGTGACCGCGTTAAAGCCACCCATCCTGTTCAAGATGAAGAGCCGATTTCAAGATCAGGCCCAAGGGTGGGCTCTGAGCCGCCTCGGGATGGCACTGGATCTCTTATTGGATGCTGAAAAGGATGCCAAATCCTCGGGATTGCCGGATGCCGCGCTCTTGGAACGGGTGATAATCCGCCTTGCAAAAGGCGCGGGTAGACGACGACGGTAGGGTCTTCTTATCGACAAACATCAAAGGCCGCGTCCCTTTTCGGAGCGCGGCCTTTGATGTTTCACGTGGAACAGCCAAAAAATGGCGAGACTCTAGCTATCGTCACTATCCAGTGCATCCAAGGACACCAAATCATCCAATCCCTCCGCTTCATCATCGAGAAGAGAGGTTTCTTGACCTATATGGCCTTGGCTTAACCGATGCAAAACGTCGTCTAATTGGGCTAGGGTTTCATACTCGATGATCAAGCTGCCGCCTCGACCCTTGGCTTCAATGGTTACAGTCAAACCCAGGGAATTGGAGATATCCCGCTCCAAGGCGAGGGTATCCGGGTCCTTCAGCGGCACCGAACGGCTTTTCCGTGCCTTGGGCTGCTCGGCGTTGTCACCCTCGGCTTTGCTCTTCGCCAGTTTCTCCGTTTGACGGACATTTAGACCCTTGGTCACCACTTCCTGGGCCAAGACGCTGGCGTTTTCGGTCGTTAAGAGGGCACGAGCATGCCCGGCGGTCAGTAACCCCTTGGACACCAAATCCCGAACATCCAGGGGAAGCTGCAGCAAGCGCATCGTATTGGCCACATGACTGCGGCTCTTTCCAACCACCCGGCCGAGATCCTCTTGGGAATGGCTAAATTCTTCCTGCAAACGCCGATAGCCTTCGGCCTCTTCCAAGGGATTAAGGTCCTGGCGTTGGAGATTCTCCACCAGGGCAACTTCCAAGGTTTCCTTATCGGACAAGTCCCGCACTAAGACAGGCACTTCGTGGAGCCGGGCCCGCTGGCCCGCCCGCCACCGCCGTTCCCCGGCAATAATCTGATAGGACCCGGGCATGGTTGGGTCAGGCCGCACCAGAATTGGTGTTAAAATGCCCTGGGACCTGATTGAGTCCGCGAGCTCGGAAATAGCCTCTTCATCAAAGGCTTTACGAGGCTGATTGGGATTTGGCACCAAGTCTCCAATGGGAACGATGAGTAAGCCCCGTCCTGCCTCTTCCCCTTCATTCGTGGGGGTATCCAGGTCATCCCCCAAAAGGGCGGATAGACCCCGACCCAAACCACGGCGTCGCCCATTGGATGCGGAAGACTCGTTGCTCATGCGGCCAACCCACCTTCGCGCTTGATCAATTCGCCCGCGAGATGCAGATAGGCTTGTGACCCCGCGCATTTCAAATCATACAGAAGAACGGGCTTCCCGTGGGACGGAGCTTCCGACACACGAACATTACGGGGAATAACCGTTTTGTAGACCTTCGCCCCGAAATAGTCCCGGACATCCGCGGCCACCATATCCGACAAGTTATTGCGCCGGTCGAACATGGTCAGAACGATCCCTTGGATAACCAAACCGGGGTTGAACGCCTTGCGAACCCGCTCGATGGTTTTGGTCAAATGACTGATGCCTTCCAGAGCAAAGAACTCGCACTGAAGAGGTACCATCACCGCATGGGCCGCGACCAGCGCGTTCAGGGTCAAAAGGCCAAGGGCGGGTGGGCAATCCACCAGCACATAGTCAAATCCGTCAAGCTCCCCTTCCAGCGCCATGCGCAAGCGGAACTCCCGTCCCTTTTCATGGACCAGCTCAAGCTCAGCGCCCGCCAGATCGACGCCCGCGGGAATGACGGAAAGACCGGGAATATCGGTGGCGATAACCCCATCCCTTGCCTTGCGATCCCCCATAAGGATTTCGTATGTGTTGACTTTCCGCTTGTTGGCGGGAATGCCCAGACCGGTCGACGCGTTTCCCTGAGGATCCATGTCGATAATCAGAACCTTCTGCTGGGTCGCCGCCAAAGCCGTTGCCAGGTTGATAGCGGTCGTGGTCTTACCCACCCCCCCCTTTTGGTTGGCGATAGCAATCACGCGAGGACCTGCAAGAGACAGGGGGGCACCAAAAGATTGGCTAGACACGGGTGAGGTCTCCAATGCGCAAGATCTGTCCAGAAGGGTCGGCGCGGCTTTGAAACCGCTCTTCTCGCATCATCCATATCTTGTGTGCTTCGGTCAACTCATCATCAACGGATTGGCCCTTTAAGAAGAGTCCTTGTGCGCCAGCCAATAGAAATGGCGCCGCCCAAGTTAAGATTCGTGCCAAGGATGCAAAGCCACGGGCCGTTACAAGGTCCACCGGAAAGGGGTCGAGGGCCTCGAGCCGTTTTGGATGGAGCGTGATTTTGGTCTCCGAGACCCGAGCCGCTTCCGTTAAGAATGCGCATTTTCGGGTGTCGGATTCGACCAAATGAACTTCGGGGACTCCGAGAATGGCCAAGACCAAGCCAGGAAAGCCGGCTCCACTTCCTAGGTCCATGAGGACCCGCGTTCCCTCGGGAATCAGGGAGAGCAATTGGGCGGAATCCAACATGTGACGCCGCCAGGGATCCGTCAGGGTACTTTTTCCAACCAGATTGATTCTGGATTGCCACTTTTTGAGAACCGCCAAATAGGCCGCCAGACGCTCGCCTGTTTCACGTGAAACACCGGTCTCCCGAAGGAACTGTTCAAATGTAAGGGGGGACGACACGGCGGCTCTCCTGTTTCACGTGAAACATCCTGGCGGACCATTCCGATTTTTTGTTTCGCGTGAAACACCGTCAGGCCGCCCGGGAGCCCTTCTTCACATGCCGGAGCAATACGGTCAAGGCCGCTGGCGTCATCCCTGGGATGCGAGCGGCCGCCCCAAGGGTTTCCGGGCGGGTCATTTCCAGCTTTCCCCGCAACTCGGCGGAAAGACTGGGAAGCCCGCCATAGTTCAGATCCATCGGCAAGCTTAAATCCTCATCCTTTCGGAAGGCGGCGATATCGGAATGCATCCGGGAGAGATAGCCCGCGTACCGGGATTCGATTTCCAATTGTTCCGCCACGTCGGATCGCAATCCCCCCAACCTCGGCCAGAGACTCACCAATCGTTCCCAGGTCATATCCGGGAGGGTCAAGAGGTCGAGAGGAGAGCGGCGTTGCCCATCCTTGTTAACGGAGACCCCCATCCGCTCCAGCTCCCGGGGCGTCGCCGTCAACCCCTCCACGAGGACCTGGGCCTCGGTGATGGCGGCTTCCTTCCCCCCATGAATCCCCGCGCGCTTGGACCCCACGCAACCGATCGCCATGCCCTTGGGGGTCAGCCGCCGGTCGGCGTTGTCGGCCCGAAGCAAGAGCCGATATTCAGCACGGGACGTAAACATGCGATAGGGTTCCGCCGTTCCCAAGGTGATCAGATCGTCAACCATAACCCCCACATAGCCCTCGGCCCGATCCACGGTAAAAGTCTCCCGCCCTCCCCCGGCACGGAGCGCGGCATTGACCCCCGCGAGCAACCCTTGGGCTCCCGCTTCCTCGTATCCGGTGGTTCCATTGATCTGTCCCGCCAGAAACAGTCCCGGGACGGTCTTGACCTCCAGGGTGGCCCCGAGCGCTCGGGGATCAATGAAATCGTATTCAATGGCGTACCCTGGACGCAGGATCCTTGCCCGCTCCAGACCGGGAATGGTCTTAAGCATGGCCATTTGCACATCCCTGGGCAAACTCGTGGAAATGCCATTGGGATAGACGGTCGGATCATCCAGCCCCTCTGGCTCCAGAAAGATCTGATGGTGGTTCCGATCGGCGAACCGAACCACCTTGTCCTCGATGCTCGGACAATAACGGGGACCCACGCTTTCAATCTTGCCGGAGTACATGGGTGCGCGATGGATATTCTCCCGGATGAGAGCATGGGTCTCCGGGGTGGTCTCCGTGATATGGCAAGGGACCTGGGGCGTGGTGATCCGGTCGGTAAGGAAGGAAAAGGGCGGGGGCGGATCATCGCCCGGCTGTTCCAGTAGCCCAGACCACTCAATGGTTCGCCCATCCAATCGGGCTGGGGTGCCCGTCTTCAAGCGCCCCAGGGGTAAACCCAGAGACAACATGGTGTCTGACAATCCCAGGGCCGGGGCTTCATCCACCCGCCCGGCGGGTGTGGTTTCCTCGCCGATGTGAATGATACCCCGAAGAAACGTCCCCGTCGTAAGGACAACGGCGCCGGCGGTCAACCGGCGCCCCTCCCCCGTGACAACGCCCTGACACACCCCCCTGTCGTCGAGGATTAGATCTTCCACGGCCATTTCCAGGATGGTCAGATTGTCCTGTTCGGAGAGAAGGTCTTGAACAGCCCGGGCGTAGAGTTTCCTGTCGGCCTGGGCACGGGGGCCACGAACGGCCGGACCCTTCGACTGGTTGAGGATCCGGAACTGGATTCCGCCTCGATCAATGGCTTGTCCCATAATACCATCCAGGGCATCGATCTCCCGAACCAGATGACCCTTGGCCAAACCGCCAATGGCGGGATTGCAGGACATGGTTCCGACCGTATCGGCCCGATGGGTGGCTAGTAGACATCGCGCTCCCATGCGCGCGGCCGCGCTGGCGGCCTCCGTTCCGGCGTGACCGCCTCCAACGACGATCACATCCCATGTTCCGTCTCGCGTCATGGGGCTTTATCCTTCGTAAATTGGATTCACCGGCTCCGGAATTGTATCGGGCGCTTCATTTCCCGATACAAAAATCCCGGAAGATGACATCCAGCAGTTCATCCACATCGACCCGACCAGTCACCCGGCCAATCGCCCGCATGGCGATACGCAAATCCTCCGCCATTAATTCCGGGAGGGGTGCGCTCACGGATTGGTCCAAGGCGGATCGTGCCTGTTCCAGGGCCGTGCGGTGTCGTTGCCGGGTGAGAGCCGGACCCCCTTCCCCATCCAACAAAACACGGGCTCGTTCCTCGAGTGCTGCTTCCAAAGTCGCCAATCCCTCCCCTGTCACCGTTGACAGGCAAAAGGCATGTTCGTTCAGACTTCCGCTCTGAACCGGATCCAGACCCTGGGCGGAGGCCAAATCAATTTTGGTATAGACCCGGATCACGCCGGATCCCGTGGGGCTCGTTAGACCGGTGGTACCCTCGCCGACAGTCGTGCCATCGATCACGAGGAGAGTCAAATCCGCGCTGTCCATTCGAGCCCGAGCCCGGCGCACACCTTCCGCCTCGACAAGATCATCCGTCTCCCGCAGACCCGCGGTATCGGACACGACCAGAGGATATCCTCCGAGATCCATATGCACCTCAACCACGTCGCGGGTGGTCCCGGCCATGGCGGAGACGATGGCCGCCTCCCGCCGGGCAAGGCGATTCACCAGACTGGATTTGCCCGCGTTCGGCGCCCCAACCACCGCCACATGGAGACCATCCCGCAAGCGTTCGCCGCGGTGACGATCGTCCAGATGGGTGGCGATCTCCCTGGACAGACCAACAATGTCCTGGCGCACCCCGCTGTCCACATCGGGGGGCAAATCCTCGTCGGGAAAATCGATCACCGCTTCCAAATGGGCGAGCATCCGTTTGCACCGGTCCCGCCACCCATCATAGAGCCGGGCCAACGCCCCATCGGCCTGGCGCAAGGCCTGGCGCCGCTGAGCCTCCGTTTCCGCGTTGACCAGATCGGCGATGGCCTCGGCTTCCGTCAGATCCATACGGCCATTGAGAAAGGCTCTCCGGGAAAACTCCCCCGGTTCGGCGGGGCGCAAACCGGAGACCCGGGAGAGCGCCTCCAGGACCGCGGCGATGACGGCGGTCCCCCCATGGGTCTGAAACTCAGCGACGTCTTCTCCCGTGAAGCTGCCCGGTCCCGGAAACCAAAGCACCAGCCCGTCGTCCAGAACCTCGCCGGAATGGGGATGGGTCAAGCGGATCCGGCGGGCCCGGCGCGCGAGTGGAACGGATCCGGTCAAGGCGATCAAGGCCGATCCCGCTTCGGGACCGGATACGCGAATGACCGCCACCCCCGCGCGACCGCGGGCCGTGGCGGGGGCGAATATGGTTGTCGCTGTCATGAATTCTCCGTCAGGACATCAGGCGGGGGGATCCGACCCAAATCCTGGTCCTCAGTCCTCGGTCTTGGGGACCGACCCACTCCCCGCCGAGCGGGTCGCGTTGGCGAATTGGTTCCAGAAGAACTCCTGCAAGTTCCCCAGGTTCTGCACCTGGGTGGGGAACCAAGTCTTGAACAGGGTGTCCGGATCCATGGCGTTCAGGTTGGTCGCCATGCGTTCCTGAATCTGGGTCATCAGGGCCTCCTGCATGGGTTTCACATCGGGCAAACCCAGGAAAGTCCGCGCCTCTTCCGGCGTACAATCCACGTCGACGGTTAATTTCATGGTGGTACGAGCTCCCTTTCCCCGCAACCCGAGCCCGACGCCCCGTTGCAAACCCCGCTGGAGCACACAAAGTTAAGGCACGGGACCTTTTTAGGCAATGCCGCCCTGCCCCGAAGGCAATCCCTCCCTGCCGGAGGCAATGTGGCAGTGCTGGCCCTTGCCAACCCAAGCCCCGGATCCCCCGCCCCGTCGGTTGACACACCGCCATCCACCTTCCGTACCAGACCGAGGAGCCACCCATGGCCCCAGCCGCCAGCCGAAACCGTCTCTCCGAGGAAACCTCTCCCTATCTGCGCCAACACAAGGACAACCCCGTTCACTGGTATGCCTGGGGCGACGAGGCCTTCACCGCAGCCCGGGAGAGCAACCGGCCCATTTTGCTGAGCGTGGGCTATGCGGCCTGTCACTGGTGCCATGTGATGGCCCACGAGAGTTTCGAGAATCCGGAGATCGCCGCCCTGATGAACGATCTGTTCATCAACATCAAGGTGGATCGGGAGGAGCGTCCGGACGTGGATGCCCTCTACCAGGGAGCCCTGTCCATGATTGGAGAACGGGGCGGTTGGCCCCTGACCATGTTCCTGACCTCGGCCGGAGAACCCTTCATTGGTGGTACTTATTTTCCCAGCGAGCGGCGCTATGGCCGCCCCAGCTTTCCCGATGTCCTGAGCCATGTCTCCCAAATTTTCCACGAACAGCCCGACCGCGTTCGCCACAACGCGGACTCTTTAAAAGAGGGGTTGATCCAAGTTAACGCCGATGGCGCGGCCACTGCTCCGCCCCTCTCCATCGCCACACTAAACGACCTCGCCGACAGTTTGGTCCAGCACCTTGATCCCCACCGGGGTGGCGTGGGACAGGCGCCGAAGTTTCCGATGCCTTTCGCCTTTGATTTCCTTTGGCGCGCCTGGCTCCGCACGGGGGACCAGCGATTTCGCCTCGGCGTGATCAAAGTCCTGGGCGCCATGTCCGAGGGCGGCATCTACGATCATTTGGGGGGCGGCTTCGCCCGCTATTCCACGGATGATGACTGGCTTGTTCCCCACTTTGAAAAGATGCTCTACGACAATGCCCAGCTCATCGAGTTGATGACCTTGGTCTGGAAGGACACCAAGTCCACCCTCCTCGCCCAGCGCACGGCGGAGACAATTGCTTGGCTGGACCGGGAAATGACGGGAGAGAACGGCGCCTTTTGCGCGACCCTCGACGCTGACAGCGAGGGGGAGGAAGGCCGCTACTATGTCTGGACCGCCGATGAGATCAACGCCCTGCTTCCCCCAGAGGACGCAGCTCTATTCAAGGAAGTCTACGACGTTACCCCCGGTGGAAATTGGGAGGGGAAGGTGATCCTCAACCGCTCCCAAGGACTGACCGTGGAGAGAACGGAGGATCTGGAATCCCGTCTCCAACCCATGCGGGAGACCCTTCTCGCGGCCCGGGAGATCCGGATCCGCCCGGGGCGCGACGACAAGGTTCTGGCCGATTGGAATGGTTTGGCCATCGCCGCCCTGACCCAGGCGGGCCTCACTTTCGACCGGCCCGATTGGATCGCCCGCGCGCGGCGGGCCTATGCCGGGATCCTCTCCACCATGACCCATGGGATGCATCGCCTTGGCCATGCGCTGTGTCAGGGGCGCCTTCAGACCACCGCTTTGCTGGAGGACTACGCCGCCATGATCAAGGCCGCCCTGGCCCTCTACGAGGGCACTGGAGAGGCATCCTTCCTCGACCAGGCCAAGCTCTGGACGGATACGGTCGAGCAGCACTACCGGGATCCCGCCGGAAGGGGCTATTTCCAAAGCGCCGATGACGCCGGAGATATGATCGTCCGGGTTCGAAGTATCGCCGATACCTCCCAACCCGCGGGCAATGGGATGATGGTTCACGTTTTAGCCCGCCTGTTTCTTCTGACCGGAGAACAGGCCTTCCGGGATCGGGGAGACGCGGTTGTCCGGTCCCATGGGGACCGGATCCTCCAGCAGTTCCCCCATACAGCCACGGCGCTTTCCGGTTTGGAACTGCTCGCTGAAGGCCTCCAGGTGGTTCTGGTGGACGACGATGGAACCCTGTCCCAAGTCGTCGCCTTGAGCCCCCTCGCGACCTTTGTCGTCGGTCGTATCTCTTCCGGGCACAACCTGCCCGAGGGACATCCGGCTCGAGGTAAGACCGCCATTGACGGAAAGCCCACGGCCTATGTCTGTGAAGCCGGGGTTTGTGGATTGCCAATCACCGATGCCCGGGTGTTGCTCGATACCCTGGGACGGAAACACTCACTTTAATCTTGAGACCAAAAGCCAGGAGAACTGATCGTGGCACATGCTATCCGTATTGAGAAAGCCGGCGGACCCGAAGTCATGCGCATGGTGGAGGTGGATCTACCCGATCCCGGCCCAGGCCAGGTGCGGATCCGTCAAACCGCCGTAGGCTTGAACTATATCGACACCTATCACCGGAGCGGGCTCTACCCCCTCCCCCTCCCCTCTGGCATCGGCTTGGAAGCCGTTGGCGTCATTGACGCCGTCGGACCGAATGTCCAGTACGTCAAGGAAGGGCAACGGGTCTGCTATGCCACGGGACCCCTTGGGGCCTATGCCACGGAACGGGTTCTTTCGGAAACCACTCTGGTTCCCTTACCCGATGCCATTTCCGATATTCAAGCCGGTGGCATGATGTTGCGGGGGATGACTGTCCAATACCTGTTGCGTCGAGCCTTTAAAGTGGAACCGGGGATGACCGTCCTTTTCCATGCGGCGGCCGGTGGTGTTGGTCTCATCGCCTGCCAATGGCTCAAACATCTAGGCGTTACCACCATTGGCACCGTGGGGTCCGAGGCGAAGGGGGACTTGGCCAAAGCCCATGGCTGCAGCCATGTGATCAATTACAACACCGAGGACTTTTTGGAGCGTGTGAAGGAGATCACCGACGGCAAGGGCGTGCCCGTCGTCTATGACGGCGTGGGGGCTTCGGTGTTCGACAAGTCCCTTGATTGCCTTCAACCCCGGGGCATGATGATCACCTTCGGCAATGCCTCGGGGTCCGTTCCCCCGATCTCGCCGGGTGTTCTGACGGCCAAGGGATCCCTGTTCCTGCACCGCCCCACCCTGATGCATTACACCGGAACTCGGCCCGAATTGGAGGAAACCGCCAGCGATCTCTTCGATATGGTGGCTTCTGGAGCGGTAAAGATCGAGGTCAACCAGACCTATGCCCTGAGCGACGTCGTGAAAGCCCATACGGATCTGGAATCCCGGAAGACCACCGGATCAACGGTGCTTCTGCCGTAAACCCCAGGTCCCATGTTTCACGTGAAACAGGGATCTGATCTCTATCCATGAAAAAGGGCCCCATCCGGTTCGGATGGGGCCCTATCCAATTTCGGGGGTGCGACCCGTGGAAAGATCAGCTGTTCATGGCGTCAAAGAAATCATCGTTGTTCTTCGTTTCCTTCATCTTACCCAAAAGGAATTCCATGGCGTCCTGAACCCCCATGGGAGAGAGGATCCGGCGCAGGACCCACATCTTCGATAGAACATCTCGGCGAACCAGAAGCTCTTCCTTCCGGGTGCCCGACCGGGTGATATCGATGGAGGGGAAGATCCGGCGGTCGGCCAGTTTCCGGTCAAGGATGATTTCCGAGTTACCGGTTCCCTTGAACTCTTCGAAGATCACCTCGTCCATGCGGGAACCCGTGTCAATCAAGGCCGTGGCGATGATCGTCAACGACCCGCCTTCCTCGATATTCCGGGCAGCACCAAAGAAGCGCTTGGGCCGTTGCAGAGCGTTCGCGTCCACACCACCGGTCAGCACCTTGCCGGAGCTGGGGACCACGGTGTTATAGGCACGGGCGAGACGGGTGATCGAGTCCAGCAGAATAACCACATCGCGCTTGTGTTCCACCAGGCGCTTGGCCTTTTCGATAACCATCTCGGCCACCTGAACGTGGCGGGACGCCGGTTCGTCGAAGGTGGAGCTGACCACTTCGCCATTCACCGAACGCGCCATATCGGTTACTTCCTCTGGCCGCTCGTCGATAAGCAGGACGATCAGATAGACCTCGGGATTGTTCGCCGTAATCGCATGAGCCACGTTCTGCAGCATGACTGTCTTACCGGTCCGGGGCGGCGCGACGATCAAAGCGCGCTGACCCTTACCCAGGGGCGTGATCAAATCAATGATTCGGGTGGTGAATTCCTTGCGGGTGGGATCGTCGATTTCAAGCTTCAGCCGCTCGTCGGGATACAGCGGTGTGAGGTTGTCGAAGTTGATGCGGTGACGCACCGCCTCCGGCGCCTCAAAATTGATCTTGTTCACCTTCAGAAGGGCGAAATAGCGCTCTCCATCCTTGGGGGAGCGGATCTGGCCTTCCACCGTATCGCCGGTCCGTAAGCCAAAGCGGCGCACTTGGCTGGGGGAGACATAGATATCGTCGGGACCGGGCAGGTAGTTCGCTTCCGGTGCCCGCAGGAACCCGAAGCCATCCTGCAGGATCTCCAGCACCCCTTCCCCGAAGATGGCCGTATCGTTCTCGGCCAATTGCTTCAAGATCGCGAACATCATGTCCTGCTTACGCAGATTGCTCGCGTTCTCGATTTCCAATTCCTCGGCGAAAGCCAAAAGATCGGCCGGGGATTTACGTTTTAATTCCTGAAGATGCATGGGTGGTCTCGGATAGAAGACAAAAAGGGATGTGAAAACCAGGAATGCCGCCGCTGGTCCCGATGGGTCGGGCAAGGAACGGATCCGTGGAAGAGGAGGTGAGACGATCCACTGCCGGGGATCGTTGCGCTGTCGGGGGAATAACCTCGTCGCGAAAGGAAACCCGTGGCGGGCGGCCTTTGTTCCAAGCGAAGAGTCGGATTGAAAGATGGGATGTGGGCCCAAGCGGCCCCTCCAGACGCTTTCTAGATTTAGCGTCGGAACCCGGGATCGTCAACATCGATGACAGTCCCGGGTCGTGATTTCACATTTTAGGGAACCACGGGACCCCTGATTTTCCCCTTAAAAGGGTTTGAGAATCACCAAGGGAACGATGACCAAAAGCAGGACCGTCGGCACTTCATTGGCGTAGCGATAAAAGACATGGCTCCGGGTATTACGATCCTCGGCGAAGGCCCGTCGCCAGCGTGCGTAGAGCATATGCGCTGTAATCAGGCCAGCCACCATCAACAGCTTCACGTGAAGCCAACCACCACTCATCCAGTCGCCCATCATGGGAATGCCCGTGGCGAGCACCACGACCAACGAGGGGTTCATGATCCCCCGCAAAAGCCGCCGTTCCATGACCTTGAATGTCTCCGACGTGGCCGAACCTTTCGGCTCCTGGGCATGGTAAACGTAAAGGCGGGGCAGGTAAAACAGGCCCGCCATCCAGGTGATGACGGCGATCACGTGGAGGGTTTTAGCCCAGTTGTACCAATCGGTGCCAAAAGACAGCATGGGGATTCCTTCAATTTATCGCGGGATGGGTCTCAGGACAGGGGAGGTCCGGGATGGGGACAGTCGGTCCGGTCCAGGGGACAAAGGCGACCGTCCAAATGGGAACAGGGTCGTCCCTCAACGGTCAAGGCCCCTGAAACCAGGGTTGCCAATCCATCAATGAAAAGGGGATGAGTCTGAACCGTGGATACCCGTTCGTAATGGGGGACACCCTTGTGCTTGGCAAGCTCTCCATATTCCAGATCGAGTTCCACCAGGGTCTCGGAATGCTCGGAGACAAAGGCGATGGGCACGATGACCAGAGCCTTACCCTCGGCCCCCGCCCGTTCAATCTCCTGGTCGGTACCAGGGCCAATCCATTCCAGGGGACCAACGCGGCTTTGATAACAGACTTGATGTTCCAAATCCGGTCGGTTCAGTCGCGCCACCACGGCGGTCACGGTGGCCTCGACCTGACCTTGGTAGGGGTCACCCCCCTCGACAACCTTCTTGGGCAGCCCATGGGCGGAAAACAGGATCCTAGGAGCCTCCTGGCCAGCGGCCTTGACCCGCTCGAGAGCCTCCGCCGTCAACGCGGCCACGGCGGAGACAAAACCCGACTCCGTGGGATAGCAGCAGACCACGTGGGTCTTGGCCGTCAAACCAACCTGGGCTTCCTCCTCCCTCCATTGCTTCAACGAGGATCCGCTGGTGGTTTTGGAATATTGGGGGTAGAGCGGCAGAAGGACCAGGTGATCGGGAGCGAAGGCTTTCACCTTGGCCAAGGCTTCCCCGGCGAAGGGTTTCCAATAGCGCATGGCGACGTGGGTTTGAACCTCGAATCCCCTGGAAACCAACACCTTCGTTAGCGCCGCGGCCTGTGCTTCCGTCTGCTCGAGCAATGGGGATTTTCCGCCAATTTTGGCGTAAATCTCGCGCGCGATGGGTGCCCGTCGCCCGGAAATCAGCTTCGCCAGCAAAAATCGAAAGGGACTTGGCAAACCAATAATCGCCGGATCGTTGAACAGATTGAACAGGAAGGGCTTGACGGCTTCCGGGCTGTCTGGCCCGCCTAAATTGAATAAGACCACCGCGACGCGGGACATGATTCTGTTTCCTCCAGGGCACTTAATGGCATCAGGCGCTTTGCCGCACCACATCCACCAATCGCGCCACGTTTTCAGGCGGGGTTTGTGGCACGATGCCATGCCCCAGGTTGAATACATGGGGTCCCCCCCGAAGGGCTTCCATGATTGTCCGGGCCGCGGCGTCCATGGCCTCTCCTCCGGTGACCAAGAGAATGGGATCCAGATTGCCCTGAACCGCGCAATGGGGTTGCAGACGTTTGGCCGCCCAACTGGGTGGAACAGTCGTATCAATACCGACGCAATCCACCTTGGTTAATTTCACGAAATCCTCGTAGAGCACACCGGCACCCTTCGGGAACCCAATGACGGGGATGCCGGGCCGTTGCTCGTGGATCACTTGGGTAATCCGTTCGATGGGATCGATGATCCAGGCCCGGAACTGGGTCTCGGGCAGTACCCCGGCCCAGGTGTCGAACAATTGGATTGCTTCCGCGCCCGCGTCGATCTGGGCGATCAGGTACTCGGTGGTCGCGTCGACAAGCAAGGCTATCAAACGGGCAAACGCCTTGGGACGGCCATACATCCAAGCCTTGGCCGTGGCGAAATCCTTACTGGATCCCCCCTCGAGCATATAGGTCGCCACCGTCCAGGGGGCACCGGCGAACCCGATAAGGGCGGTCCTTTCGGGAATCGCCGCGGCAAGCCCGGAGACCGTCTTGAAAACAGGGGCGAGCCGTTCACGAATCCTGCCCGGTTCCAGCCGGTCAATGGCATCCACGTCCTTTAGGGCGTCAAGGACGGGCCCTTCTCCCTGCTTAAAGGCGACCTCCTGTCCCAGGCCGTGGGGGATGACCAGGATGTCGGAAAACAGAATGGCGGCGTCAAAGTGGTAGCGGCGCAGGGGCTGAAGGGTAACTTCCACGGCGAGGTCCGGCGTATAGCACAGGTCTAGGAAACCTCCCGCCTTCTCCCGGGTCTCCCGATATTCGGGCAGATAGCGACCCGCTTGGCGCATAAGCCAAATGGGAGGAGGAAATACGCTTTCTCCGGCCAAGGCGCGTAGGAAGGGTTTTTCAACTTTGGTGGAAAGGGTCACGGAATGGCTCCCTTGATAGCTGGCCAGGGCGAGAAGATGGGGTCGGGAAAGGGTCGGATCCGACGGTTCGGGTTTTCCTCCTTAATATAAAAGGAATTTAAAAGAAAAGAGTGGTGGTAGTTGTTAATCCCCGTGGATAACGGGGATCCCCGGTATCCCGCAATCCATCCACAGCCAGGGTCCGAAAAGCCGTCCTGTGGATAACAATGATGAAAAGCGGGGATAAAAAGACAGAGCGTCAAGGAAACAGCACCGGAAAATCGGGGATAAAGATCGTTGAAACCTGGGTGAAATTTCCCTTGTCCACCCCATACCCGGTTCCGCGGCGGGCGTAAGAGACTTCCCCACAAGGGGACCAAGGGCGGGAAAATAACAGGGCCAGGGTGGGTACATTTTTCGGTGTTCCCGAGAATGGAGGAGTCTTCCCCGTTTTCCCCGGTTTTCCACAGGCTCGGGATTCGCTATGAGTGAGGGGCCCCTATTCGAAGGAACAAACCTTGCTCCAGCGGTCCCATCATATTCATTTGGTCTCGGATGCCACGGGTGAAACGGTCAGCAACGTGGTACGCGCCTGTCTGGTGCAGTTCGAGGATGTCCGGGTCATTCATCACCGTTGGTGGCTTTTGCGATCCATGGGGCAGGTTACCCGGGTGATCGAGGGGATCCGCCGGGATCCGGGGATGGTGGTCTGTACGGTGGTCGATCCCCGCATCCGCGGCGCGCTGGAAGAGGCCTGCCGGGACCTGGATGTGCCTTGCGTGCCGTTGCTCGATCCCGTGATGAATGCCCTGTCCCGTCTGTTCGAAGCCAAGGGGCATCGCCAGCCCGGTCGTCAGCATACTCTGGATGAAGGCTATTTCGACCGGATCGAAGCGATGCATTTCGCCCTTGCCCTCGACGATGGCCAAGCCTTGGAGCGGCTTCACGAGGCGGAGGTCGTGGTGGTCGGTGTCTCCCGCACGTCCAAGACACCGACCAGTATGTATCTGGCCAACAAGGGAATCCGGGCAGCCAATATTCCGCTGGTTCCCGGCATCGATCCCCCCAGGGAGTTGTTGAGCCTGTCCGGTCCTCTTGTCGTGGGCCTGACGCGGGATCCCAAGAGCCTCGCGGATATTCGCCGCACGCGTCTGCGGATGATGCGGCAGGGCGACGGGGCCGATTATGCGGACCTGGAAAAAGTGCGGGACGAGGTCGCCGATGCCCGACGCCTCTATGGCCGCATGGGCTGGGTGACCATCGACGTCACCCGCAAATCCATCGAGGAAGTTGCCGCCACGATCATGCAGAAACTGGGAACAAACCCCTGGGACGGGGGACACTCCTGATGGAAAAAAGCCGTCCAGGACCGGCGGTCCTTTTGGCTTCGGGAAGTGTCCACCGGGCGCGGTTGCTCATTGACGCGGGGATTCCCTTCACCGCCGAGTCCCCCCACGTGGACGAAGACACCATCAAGCACTCCCTGAAGGCGGAGGGGGCCTCGGCCATCGACGCGGCGATCATCCTTGCTGAGTTCAAGGCCCGCCGTCTGTCTCAAGCCAACCCCGATGCCCTGGTGATCGGAAGTGATCAAATCCCAGACCTGGAGGGGACGTGGTTGGGCAAACCAGACTCCCTTGCCGCGGCAAGGGAGCAACTGATGATGATGCGGGGCAAGACCCATGTCCTGGAAACCGCGGTGGTCGTTCTGCGGGGTGGGGACCGGATCTGGCATCATGTCGCCCGCCCTCGGTTGACTGTACGGGACTTTTCCGATGGCTTCCTGAACCGATACCTGGAGGATGCCGGATCCGGTATCCTCTCCTGCGCCGGGTCCTATCAGGTGGAAGGGCTGGGGATTCAATTGTTCTCCCGGATCGAAGGCGATACCTTCGCCATCCAGGGGCTCCCTCTGTTGCCTCTCGTCGATTTCCTGCGTCTCCATGGAGTGCTTATCCCATGATCTCTGGAAAAGGCCGCGTGGCCGCGATCCTCGGGTGGCCGGTCACCCATTCCTTGTCGCCGGTGGTCCATGGAACCTGGCTCGCTCGATACGGCATCGACGGGGCCTATGTGCCCTTGGCGGTCCGCCCGGAAACGGCGGAACAGGCCTTCCGGGCCCTGCCCGCCCTGGGCCTCGCGGGCGCCAACGTCACCGTACCCCATAAGATCACCGCGATGACCTGCATGGATGTCCTGACCGAGCGGGCTCGGCGGATTGGGGCCGTGAACACCATCATCTGCGAACCCGATGGGTCCTTGGTCGGCGACAATACGGATGGATACGGGTTTCTCCAGAATGTCCTACAAACCCATCTCGACTGGGATCCCGCCGCGCGCACCGCGGTGGTCATGGGTGCCGGTGGCGCGGCCCGGGCGATCTGCGCGACCCTGCTAGACGCTGGATGCCCGCGTTTGACCTTGATCAACCGGAACCAGACCCGGGCCGAGGACTTGGCCGAGGACCTGGGGGGTCCCATCACCGTGACCGATTGGGCGGGTCTGCCCCATGCCCTGGAAGGCGCCGGTATCCTGGTCAATAGCACTTCCTTGGGAATGGTGGGACAACCGCCTCTCGAGATCGACCTTGGCGCCCTCTCCGCGTCCACCCTGGTCAACGATATTGTGTACGCACCCCTGGAAACGGACCTACTACGCGCGGCCCGGGAACGAGGATGCCGCGTGGTCGATGGCCTGGGTATGCTGCTGCATCAGGCCCGGCCCGCCTTCGAAGCCTGGTTCGGTCTCGATCCCGAGGTGGACGAGGCCTTGCGGTCCCGGGTTTTGGAGGCCAGGGCCGCACGATCGTGACCCGGTCTGGAGAACACATCCGGGAAAAACTCGCCCGACGGACCCGACCCATCGTGGTGATTGGCCTGACCGGGTCCATTGGGATGGGAAAAAGCACCTGCGCGGCCATGGCGCGCCGCTTGGGAATCCTGGTTCACGACGCGGACGCGACAGTCCATGCGCTCATGGGACCGGGTGGACCGGTGGTCGATCTGGTGGAAGGGGCCTTCCCCGGCGTGATCGGGGCCGGTGGTGGGATTGATCGCAAGGCCCTCGGCGCTCGGGTTCTGGGCGACACCCCCGCCCTTCGGCGGCTGGAGGCCATTCTCCACCCCCGGGTGCGAGAGGCGGAACGCCAATTCCTTCGCCGGGCGGCGCTTTCCGCCGCCGATCCGGTAATCCTGGATATCCCCCTTCTCCTCGAGACCCAAGGGGAAAACCGCTGTGATCTGGTCATGGTGGTAACGGCGCCCCGGTTCCTGCAAACCCAGCGAGTGCTCCGCCGGACCCATATGACTCGCGCCACCTTGGAACAGATCCGTGCCCGCCAAACCCCGGACGTCTTGAAACGACGGGTCGCCGATGTGATCATTCCCACCGGGCTTGGCCCGCGTCCGGCGGTAATTGCCCTGAAACGGGCAATCCGCTTGGCTCGAAACGGTACCCGCCGCCCTCTGAATCAAAGGACCTTTCTTCCCCATGCGTGAAATCGTTCTGGATACGGAAACCACGGGCCTGGACCCCAAGGACGGCCACCGCATCGTGGAAATCGGCTGTGTGGAGCTGCTGAACCATATGCCCACCGGGGGGGAACTGCACCTTTACGTCAACCCAGAACGGGACATGCCCGCCGAGGCCTTTCGGGTCCATGGCTTGTCCGAGGAGTTCCTGTCCGACAAGCCGCTCTTCGCCGATGTCGCCCAGAGCTTTCTGGACTTCGTGGGCGAGGATCCCCTGATCATCCACAATGCCGCCTTCGACATGAAATTCCTGAATGCGGAATTGTCGGCCCTTGGTCGATCCACCCTCCCCAAGGATCGGGCCATCGATACCCTGCGCATGGCTCAGACGAAATTTCCCGGTGCCCAAAGCAACCTGGATGCCCTTTGCCGTCGTTTCGGTATCGATAATTCGGCCCGAACCAAGCACGGCGCCTTGATGGATTCCCTTCTGCTGGCCGAGGTCTATCTGGAACTCATCGGGGGCCGGGAGCCTGGATTGGCGCTTTCGGCCAATGACAGCTCAGGCTTCCAGGTGGTGAAGGTCGATCGTCCCTATCGAGCTCCCCGCCCCCACGGACCGAGTGCGGAGGAGTTGATAGCTCACGCGGCCTTTCTGGAAAAAGTGAAAGATTCCCTTTGGGCCAAGCTGGAGTCTCCGGTGACGGACGGGTAAGGCGAAAAAAAAAGGCTCAATTCGCGTTTCGTAGGTGTATCACGCGCCCATGGCAGCCGCGATGCATCGCCGTGGGGTTGGATTGGCGCTGAGAGCGACGAGATGGAACCACTTCAGATAGCTGGTCAGGTATTTTGTGGCGATGC
>JAIOYK010000070.1 GCA_021741145.1 Rhodospirillum sp.
GCCTCCGCCTTCTGAGCATCCGTCAGCTCGTCGCTCGCTGACAACCACGCTTGAAATGTCTTTTGGTCCATCGATCAGAACTCCCGCATTTCCGCCATTCTAGCATGAGTGCCTACGAAACGCGAATTGAGCCAAAAAAAATCCCCGGGCGGAAGAAGCGCACCGGGGATTTTCTTGAACGGATCCGCGAGAAATCAGTTCTTGGTCGCGTCCTTGGCTTCCGCTTGAGCCTGGTTGGCGATCTGGCGGTTGCGGTACATGGCCGCGAAATCCAGGGGCTGGATCATCAGTGGCGGGAACCCACCATCCCGAGTCAGGTCGGCCAGGATATTCCGGGCGAAGGGGAACATCAGTCGTGGAACCTCGATCAGCAGCACTGGATTGACGTGCTCCTCGGGCAGATTCAGGGTGACCACGGCGCAGTAATCCAGTTCGCAGATGAAGGCTACGTTGCCCTTCACCCGTCCCTCGACCCGGAAATGCAGGGTGACTTCGTAGAAGCGCTCACCAACGGCGACGGCCTTAACGTCCACGTTGATGGGGACCTCGGGCTGGCCCTCCATCTCGGTGAAAATCCGCGGCGCATTCGGGACTTCGAAGGATAGATCCTTGATGTACTGACCGTTCACGATCAGGGGGGGCTGTTGGTTTTCACCGCCAGCGGCGGCTTGGTTTTCCTCGCTCATGGGAATCCTCGTCGTGAAAGGGATAAATCTCTGGCCCCTTGGTCCCTGGGATGGGAGTGGATCCCATGGTCCATGGGGTGGGGATGAGGATCAGTAGCACGGAGCCCGCCGCCGCTCAACCGCCCGAGCCGGGCGGATCCTTTGGACCTTGAACCCAGGGGGATTGCCCGTTGGATGGTGTCCCATTCGAAGGGGTGGCGCTCTCCTCGGGCGTTACATCGACGAAATCTCCGTCGATCACATCCGGTCGTCCGGAAGCATGCGCCCTCGGGCCAGCTCCCCCGCCGGAGGCACTTCCGCCGTCGCCCCCCATGTCACTCCGCATTCCGGATCCGCTCACATGGACCTGCGTTTTGATCCGGGTTGACAGGAATCGGCGGAGGATTTCACGAATTGGGGGCATCAGAAGGGCCAAGCCCATGATGTCGGTGACGAACCCGGGGGTGAGAAGAAGGACACCGCCCACCAGCAGACAGGCCCCATCGAAGATCTCCTTCACCGGAAGGGTGCCCGCATCCAGATTTGTCCGGGCCTTGGCGAGGGTGGCCAACCCCTGATGGCGGAGCAGGGCGGTTCCGGCCATGGCCGTCAGAATGACCGTCGCGATTGTGGGCCAAAGGCCAATGAGTTCCCCGACGCGGATGAACAGGGCGATTTCCAGAATGGGAATGCCAATAAAGAGGAGGAGAAGAATCGGTCCCATGCTTGCCGGTCTCCATGTGAGGAATTATGTAAAGGCCTATAGGAAGGTGGGGTGGGGGCACCTTAGACCGGTTCCCTGGACCCTGCCAAGGGAAGGGCGATGACCAAGCCAATATGGGAAATTGTTCCGGATGCGGCCATGTTTTCGCCACGCGCTTTCCCAGAAACGGGAATTCTCCACGGACATCGGGGGGAAACCACAACTCCCCGGTGGTGAAGAACGCGTGCATACGGTAGGCTGCTTTTACCTCGAACCCAGGCCATGACGGATATGAACGAAGGTTTTCAATATATAGACATCATCGTGATCGCCATGGTGGCGGCGTTTCTTGTCCTGCGGTTGCGCAGTGTCCTCGGGCGGAGGACGGGAGAGGAAAAGCAGCGGTTCGATCCAACCGCTGGACCAGGGGCTTCCCAGGGATCCGGGCGGGATAATGTGGTTGATCTGCCTGGTCGCGGACCCATGGGCGCGGAAGCTGGCGACGGAACCGTCGCGGGAGGACTGACCCAAATCCAGTTGGCTGATTCGTCCTTCGAACCCAATGGTTTTATTGAAGGCGCCCAAGGTGCGTTCAAAATGATCCTGTCCGCCTACGCCAACGGGGAGAAGGCGACCTTGAAACCCCTGTTGGCCGGAGAGGTCTACCAGAACTTCGCCCGGGCCATCGACGAACGGGACGCGGCGGACGAAACGATGGAAACCGAGCTGATTTCCATGAAGTCGGTGGATATCACCGAAGCGCGGATGGACGGAACCGACGCCCTGGTCACGGTGACCTTTAAGTCGGAACAGGTGAATATCATTAAGAACTCCGGTGGAGAGATCATTGACGGGGATCCCAACGCGGTTGAACAGGTGACCGATATCTGGACCTTCCGTCGCGACACGACCTCCGGCGATCCCAATTGGGAGCTGCTGGTCACCCGTGTGCCCGACGAGGCCTGATCGTGGTCCCAAGGGGGGAGAGGCTGGGCGCCTTGCGGATGACGGTGGCCGGACTTGTTCTTGGCGCCTTAGGTTTTGTTGGTGGCTGTGAAAGCCCGGAATTGCTCGATGGTCGGTCGGAGATCAATGCCCGATACCGACCCGTGGCGTTGTCGGTTCTGCCCGGATGGTCCCGGGACCATATGGACGCCGCCCTGCCCGCCTTCCTGCGGTCCTGTGAAAAGTTTTCGGCCATGAAGCCCGGGGAGAGTGTTGGCCCCCGCGCCATTGGATCTCGGGTCGGAGACTGGCAGGCGGCCTGCGCCGCCGCCCGAATGGTACCCAGGGGCGATTCCGAAGGCGCGCGTCGTCTGTTCACGGAGCATTTTCAGGCTTGGGAAGTCACCGGACCGAATGGTCCCACGGGGACCTTCACCGGATACTACGAGGCCACTCTGGACGGATCCTTTGAGCGGACCGCCCTCTACAATACGCCCGTTTACGGACCACCCCGAGATCTGCGCATGGATGGCGCGAAGGGAATGCGGGACCGGAATGGGACTCTGGAACCCTATCCGGACCGGGCCGCCATCGAGACCGGCGCCATCACGGGTTTGGCGCCCGTGCTTCTTTGGGCTCGGGATCCGGTCGATGTCCATATGCTCCATATCCAAGGGTCGGGACAGGTTCGCTTGCCTGATGGCCGAGTTCAACGGATTGGCTATGCCGCCAACAACGGCCATCGGTTCGTCGGTGTCGGGCGGCTGATGAAGGAACGGGGTTTCGGCGACGGGGCCTCCATGCCCGCCATCCGGGCTTGGCTGAGAGCCAATCCGGACCAGGGGATCGCCTTGATGCGGGAAAATCCCCGCTTCATTTTCTTCCGGTTCATTGACGGCGCGGGACCCATCGGTGCCCAGGGTGTTCCCCTGACACCGGAACGAAGCCTTGCGGTGGACAAACGGTCCATTCCCTTGGGTGCACCGGTTTGGTTGGCCACGACCGACGCCCAAGGCCAGGGAATCCAGCGGCTGATGGTGGCTCAGGATACGGGGAACGCCATCACGGGAGCCGTGCGGGGCGACTTTTTCTGGGGCGGAGGAGAGCAGGCCTTGTACCATGCGGGGGGGATGAAATCTCCCGGCCGCTACTGGCTGTTGATTCCCCGGTCCGAGACTCTGGCACGGCGGTCCCCGGCCGCCCCCTTTGATCCCAAAACCTTGTAAAAAAGCGCGCCTCCGGTCATCTTGAGATAAGGGAGTTCACGGGACTGGCCCGTGAATCGGAAAACAGGGGTTCCCCTCGATTCCACTTTCCCGCTCCCCGTTTCCAAGGAGGGGCCTCCACACGTCGGGCGGACCCATCCTTTTCCTCCGGTTTGTTGGATGACCCATGGCGACCTTTTCCGCGGACGGACCCCGCGTCGGATTTTTCATCACCTGCGTGGCCGATCTGTTTCGGCCGACGGTTGGCTTCGCGGCAATTTCCTTGCTTCAGAAGGCGGGTTGTCGGGTGGAGGTTCCGCAGACCCAAACCTGTTGTGGACAACCCGCCTACAACAGTGGAGCGCGCGCCATGGCCCAGGCTCAAGCGCGCCACGTAATCGAAACCTTCGAGGGGTTCGAATACGTCGTGGCACCCTCGGGCAGTTGCATGGGCATGGTGCGGGAACACTATCCCAGCCTTCTCGCCGACGATCCGGCCTTCGCCGAGCGCGCCAAGGTCCTCGCGGGGAAGAGCCATGAAATCCTCTCTTTTCTCATCGACGTCCTTGATTGGGATGATGTCGATGCCCGATTCGATGGCGTTGTAACCTATCACGACACCTGTTCTGGTCTGCGGGAGCTGGGGATCAAGGATCAGCCCCGGCGATTGTTGGCCAAGGTCAAGGGTCTGGAGTTGAGGGAACTGGCGGCTCCAGAGGAATGCTGCGGATTTGGTGGGACGTTCTGCGTGAAATACCCGGAGATTTCCAACCGTATGGTTACCGATAAAGTGACGACCGCCCAGGCGACAGGGGCGACAACCCTGCTTGGTGGGGATACCAGTTGCCTGTTGAATATCGCCGGGAAGGCAAAGCGTATGGAGCTGCCCCTCAAGGTGCGCCATGTGGTGGAAGTTCTGGCTGGCATGGCCGACGGCCCGGCGCTGGGTGATGGGGAGGATGGGATCAAGCGGTAAGCCTCGATTTCCCGTGACTCTGTTTCACGTGAAACAGCCCAATCCCAAGATCCCAAAGCACGACGGAAACGGATAGACGTTCATGGACTCCACCACCCATACCTTCAAGGACAATATCAAGGTTGCCTTGGCGAATGAGACCTTGGTCCATTCCCTGGAGACCATGAAAACCGGGTTTCGCGCCCGACGGGCGGTCGCCGTGGATCGCTTGCCTGAATTTGATGCCCTGTGCGACGCGGGGCGAGATCTGAAGAACCATGTCCTGGAAAACCTGGATTTCTATCTGGAAACGTTCGAAGCCAAGGTCTTAGAGTCCGGTGGCAAGGTCCATTGGTGCCGGGATTCGGAAGAGGCTCGCAAGACGGTTCTAGAGATCTGCCGGGCCGCGGACGCCAAGACCGTTACCAAGGGCAAGTCCATGATCTCCGAGGAGATGGGGCTGAACGACTATCTGGAAGAAAATGGCGTCACCCCCGTGGAGACGGATTTGGGTGAATACATCATTCAGCTTCGCCATGAGCACCCCAGCCATATCATCGCTCCGGCGATTCACGTGCGGAAATTCCAGGTGGCCGAGGCTTTCCGTAAGGCCCATCCCCAATACGCCGCCGACCGACCTCTCGAGGAACCCCGGGAGCTGTTGGATGAAGCGCGGGATGTTCTGCGATCCAGCTTTCTTGGCGCCGACGTGGGGATCACGGGGGCCAACATGTTGATCGCCGAGACCGGTTCCACCGTCATCGTCACCAATGAAGGCAATGGCGATCTCACCCAGCTCTTGCCTCGGGTCCATGTGGTCCTGGCCAGTCTGGAAAAGATCGTTCCGACCCTGGAAGACGCGTCCCTGGTTCTCCGCCTGCTGGCCCGCTCGGCCACGGGTCAGGAGATGAGTTCCTACACCACCTTTTCCAATGGTCCCCGGAGGCCCGGAGATCCCGACGGGCCGGAGGAATTCCATGTGATCCTGTTGGATAACGGACGGTCGAACATGATCGGAACCGACTTCCAGGACATGCTTCGCTGTATCCGTTGCGCCGCCTGCATGAACCATTGTCCGGTTTATGGGGCTATTGGGGGTCATGCCTACGGTTGGGTTTATCCTGGTCCCATGGGGGCGGTTCTGACTCCTGGCCTGCTGGGGTTGGAGGGTGCCGCGGACCTGCCCAATGCCTCTTCCCTTTGCGGACGGTGCGAGGCGGTCTGTCCCATGCGGATTCCCCTGCCCAAGATGCTGCGCCATTGGCGGGAAAAGGAATTTGAACGCCATTTGACCCCGAAGGGTACCCGGTGGGGTCTGGGCTTCTGGTCCTTTTTCGCGCGGCGGCCGGGACTCTATCGCCTGGGAACACGGGTAGTGGCTCGGATGCTCCGTATTCTGGGTGGCAAGCAGGGTCATCTCAAGGAACTGGGGCTTTCCAACGGATGGACCGCGGTGCGGGACATACCCGCGCCGGAAGGGCGGACCTTCATGGACCGTTGGGCTTCCGGTGAGCGGCCTTAACCATAAAACGCGCGGTTTCGCGGGAGAGAAGACGAGATGGCGCGATCATCCACCATGCGGGATGCCAAGTCGAAGGCGTTCGAACGGGACATGGGGTTCCATGATCGAATCCGTGCTGCCCATGAGACCGGTCAGATCCATATTTATACCAACTTCCCCCATTTGAACCGGGGCGGATCCCCCGTCTTCAGCGCCGGAGACAATGTGGCGCCCCTTCTGTTTCTAATCCTGTCCAGCGTGGTGCTGCTGTTCGTGCACGTCATCTTGGGCTTGGTCGGGTTGGTGGTCAGCGTCATTATTTACCTGATGGTGATCCGGCCTTGGATCGCAAACCGATTGCGGGATCGAACCGTTCGAAAGATGATGGCGAACCTGTACAATTGGCGTCAGCTCTGGGCTTTCGGCGGGATTGTCATTACCCTGGCGGATAATCCCCGGGTGGGTTGCACCGCACCGGATTCCGATTGGAGAGCCATGGCACGGAAGTTCACCGTTGATCGGGACCCCAATGAGCAGGCCGCTCACGCGGCGTTCAAGGGGGAGATGGGCTCGGAACCGCCCAACTCCTCCATCTACGATTAACCTTGATCAAGGAAAAGCATGACATGACCGCGGCCCGAGACGCCATTTTGGGGGGTATTCGCCGGTCCCTGCGTCGGGGACCCCTAAGTGATGCGGAAGCGGTGGCTGGTCCCCGTGCTCGGCTCGACGCGAAGGCACCGATCCTGGTGCCCGAGCGGGCCAAGGGCTCACCCGACGTATTGGTGGATCGGTTCCTGGCCATGGCGATTGAAGCGGCGGCCACCGTGGATCGGATCCAGGGAATGGAGGCCTTACCTGGCGCCATCGCCAGCTATTTGAAGGACCGGAACCTGTCCACCGAGCTGGTCACCACCACGGATCCCGAAATGGACGGCCTGGTCGGTTCCAGCTTGGAAGGAGGCGGCCTACTCACCGTCAAGCGGGGTCTGCCTTCGCCGACAGACACTGTATCCGTGGTCCCTGCCCTCCGAGGCGTGGCGGAGACGGGAACGGTCATGTTGCGCTCGGGCGAGACCCAGGCCTCCACCCTGAATTTCCTGCCTGAAACTCACATCGTCGTCCTCAAGACCTCCGATATCGTGGGGGGATTGGAGGAGGCTTGGGCAGCCCTCCGAGCCGAGGGTCCCACGCCCCGGACGGTGAATTTCATCACCGGACCGTCGCGGACCGGGGACATCGAACAAACCCTCCAGATGGGGGCCCATGGGCCTCTGCGCCTGCATATCCTCCTGGTCGATGAGACGCCGTGACCGCAAGCTGACCTCCGACGAGGAACGCCTCTGGCGGGAAGTGGCCCGCACGGTGGCGCCTCTTCGTCCCGGGAAGGCCACGGAAGAGAAGGAAGCGAAGGGGGATGACCCGGTAAAGGGCGAGACCGACCGACCTCCTCCGGGTGGTGCCTCTCCCGCGCGCGTGCTTCCCACCCCGGACCCCAAAGGGAAGCGGCTGAATGCCTTGGCCGAACTGAAGTCGGGACATCTGGTGGATATGGATGGGCGCACGGCCATCCGTCTGAAGCGGGGTCGCTTGGAAATCGATGGCCGCATTGATTTGCACGGCATGACTCAGGATTCCGCCCATGGGGCTCTGCGGACGTTCATCCGCCGGGGGCACGGCATGGGTTGGCGGTGCGTTCTGGTCATCACCGGTAAGGGGCAACGGGCCGAGGGAGGGATCGGCGTGCTCCGCCGTGCCGTGCCGCTTTGGCTCAACGGTACGGATCTGCGGCCCATGATCCTGGGCTTTTCCCCCGCCCGCCCCCAACATGGGGGAGACGGGGCGCTTTACGTGATGCTGAAGCGCAAGGAGCGGACACTTCCATGACCCCCTTCGGTGCTCGCCTGAGAGCGCTTCGGGCGGCGCGGGGGCTGACTTTGAAGGCCATGGCCCACCAACTGGGCCTCTCCTCGGCCTATCTCTCGGCCCTGGAACATGGTCGGCGCGGGCGTCCAACCCCTGGGTTGGTCATGGAGATCTGTGGTGTTTTGGGTTTGATCTGGGACGAGGCGGAAGACCTGAAGCGCTTGGCGACCCTGTCCCATCCCAAGGTGACCCTGGATACGGGGGGATTGCCGCCAGCGGTCACCATCCTGGCCCACGAAATCGCCCAAAGCCTTGACCACCTGTCCGAGCAAGACATTGGCCAGATCCGAGCCCTATTGCGGGACGCCCGGGCGCGGACCCGCTAACCCCCTTGGGGTCCGGGGCCTTCCGGCCCCAGCAGGGGGCGAGGCGGAGTCCCGCGAGATCCCCTACAGAATAAACTTCGACAAATCCGCCTTGGCGGCCAATTCGCCGACCCGCTCCTGGACCATCTCGGGTGTGATGGTGATGGTCTCCCCGCCCCGTTCCGTGGCGCCGAAGCTGATGTCCTCCAGAAGGCGTTCCAGGACCGTATGGAGACGGCGCGCGCCGATGTTCTCCACCGAACGATTGATCTCCGTGGAAATAGACGCGATGGCCTCGACGGTTTCGTCGGGAAACTCCAGGGTCACTTCCTCGGTGGCGAGCAGGGCCTTGTATTGTTTGATCAGGCTGGCCTCCGGTTCCAGGAGGATGCGCTTGAAGTCGTCGGCGGTAAGGGCCTTCAACTCCACGCGGATGGGCAGACGGCCCTGCAGTTCTGGTAGCAGGTCCGAGGGCTTGGAGAGGTGGAAGGCACCCGAGGCGATGAACAGGATATGGTCGGTCTTTACAGCCCCGTGCTTGGTGGTGACGGTGGTGCCTTCGATCAGGGGCAGCAGGTCGCGTTGGACGCCTTCGCGGCTGACGTCCCCACCCTTGCGTTCCGCGCTGGCGGCGATCTTGTCCACCTCGTCCAGGAAGACGATACCGTTGTTTTCGACCGCGTCGATGGCGTTCTTGACTACTTGGTCCTCGTCCAGCAGCTTGTCGGCCTCTTCCCGCAGGAGAACCTCATAGGAGTCCGAAACCATCATCTTGCGGGTTTTGGTGCGCGCGCCGAAGGCTTTCCCGAAGACATCATTCAGGCTCATCATGCCCATCTGGGCACCGGGCATGCCCGGGATATCCAGGGTTGGCATGGACATCGATCCAGTATCCTGGACCTGAAGCTCGATCTCCTTATCATCGAGTTGGCCTTCCCGAAGCTTCTTGCGGAACTTCTGGCGAGTCTCCGGCGAGGCACTGTCCCCCACGAGGGCGTTCAAAACCCGCTCCTCCGCGTTGGCTTCGGCCTTGGCGTGGACCTCCTTGCGCAGGCGGTCCCTCTGGATACCGATGGCGTTTTCCAGAAGGTCGCGGATGATGCTCTCCACATCGCGGCCCACGTAACCCACTTCCGTGAACTTGGTGGCTTCCACCTTCAGGAAGGGGGCTTGGGCCAGTTTCGCCAGACGGCGGGCGATCTCCGTCTTACCCACGCCGGTGGGGCCGATCATCAGGATGTTTTTCGGCAGGACCTCGTCTCGGAGAGCATCGGAAAGCTGCTGGCGGCGCCAGCGGTTGCGCAGGGCGATGGCGACGGCGCGTTTGGCTTCCCCCTGTCCGACGATGAAGCGGTCCAGTTCGGAAACGATCTCTCGGGGGGTGAAGGCGGTCATAGGGTTTCCACGGTCAGGTTATGGTTGGTGTAGATGCAGATGTCCGCGGCGATGCCCAGGGCCTTCCGCGCGATGGCTTCGGCGTCCATGTCCAGATCAATCAACGCCCGGGCGGCGGCCAGGGCATAGGATCCGCCGGAGCCAATGCCGATCAATCCGTCCTCGGGCTCGAGAACGTCGCCGTTGCCGGTCAGGACCAGGGAAACATCCTTGTCGGCGACGGCCATCATCGCTTCCAGGCGACGCAGATAGCGGTCCGTGCGCCAGTCCTTGGCCATCTCCACGCAGGCGCGGGTGAGCTGGCCGGTGTGCTGTTCCAGCTTGGTTTCCAGGCGTTCGAACAGCGTAAAGGCGTCCGCGGTCGCGCCCGCGAATCCGGCGATCACCGCGCCGCCCGCCAGGGAACGCACCTTGCGGGCGTTGGATTTCATCACCGTATTGCCGAAACTGACTTGCCCGTCACCGGCGATGACCACCTTGCCCCCTCGGCGGACCGAGAGGATGGTCGTCCCGTGCCAGATGATGGACTCGGGGGAAGAGGAGTTGGACATGGAAACCCTTTCGTCGAAGCGTGCCGACAAGATGGGTGGGTTCCCAAGTCCGGGTCAAGTCCCGGGCGCGTGATAGGGTCCGTCCGTTGCCGAAAGTCGCGCTAAAACGGGGGTTCGGCATTGGCGGTTCTTACCGCGCCCTCCACCTTGGTCCATCCCCCCGTCTCGGAAGCGGCGGAATCAAGGGTACATTTGTACCAATAGACCATGTCATCTCGGGGGCGGGTGGGCACAATCCGGATCCGATTTCGCCCCGCGGTCAAGGCCGCGGCCATGCGGCAGCGCTCCATGCTGGGGTAGGAATAGTCCACCATGGTGAAGGTACAAACGGAGTTCAGGGATCCCACGCAGGACAGCACGATCAGGTTGATCATTCGCTCCTCCCTTATTTGGCCGTCCGGTGTGCCCGAACGGTACGGAAGATTCAACGGGGTGTCACAAGACTGACATGGAGCGGGGGGAAGGGGAAGCGCAAAAAGTGCGCATTAGTAAAAGTGTTGGATTTTTGAGTTGGTTATTCTTGGGCAACCCCCTGTCCGCCAATCCACCCTTCGATACCCGAGGGATCGGCGGTCACGGGACCGGACTCAAGGGGAGGACGGTCGATCATCAGGATTGGGAGTCCCAACGTTCGCGCGGCATCCAGCTTGGCGGCTCCCGATGAGCCGCCGCTGTTCTTGCAGACCAGGCTATCGGCGCCCAGGCGATCCAGAAGGGTGGTTTCCTCCATGGCGGTGAAGGGTCCCCGTCCGTGGACGAGGGTCCAGTTGGGCGAGGGCGCTTCTCCTTGGATCAGACGGAGGATTGGCGAGAGTCCGGGAATTCGGGCGAAGATGTCGGCATCCCGCCGCCCGAGGGCGAGGAAAGGCCGGTTTCCCGCCGCGGGAAAAGACATCGCGGCCTCCTCCACTGTCCGTCGATGGATCCACCGGTCCTCGAGACTTGGAATCCAAGCCGGTCTCTGAAAAATTAAGCGTGGAATATCAAGTGCGTCGCAGGCAACGCGCGCATGATAGGTCATGGTCGTGGCAAAGGGATGGGTGCCGTCGATCAGATGGGTCACGCCAGTTTCGCGCAGGAAATCAATGAGACCTTCCACGCCGCCAAACCCGCCGATCCGATGGTTCGCTGGGGGGGGACGACGGGTTGGCGCCACCCCGGCCAAGGAGTAGAGACAGGTGAACTTCAATTGCAGTTTTATCGTTAAATCATAAGCTTCTGGTGTTCCGCCAAGAATTAAGATGAAGATTTTACGGGACATCTGGACGTTCCGTTGTCACGACCGAAACGGTCGGCTTTATTGAACTAAGACTGCAGTAAAATGGCAAGTGGGCGCGGGGCCCGACTCAGGGGCGGTCCGTCCGGGCGAGGAGGGTTCCATCGCGTCCGAAGGCGATGACATGGATCTCCATGTCGCCTCCCACGCAGGCCAGGGACGCGGCGCGGGCCCGCCGAGCAATGAGCCCGGCGAGATCGATCCCCTCCCGGTCGGCGACGGCCAAGGCAACCGCCGAAGTCGCGCCCCTTTCGGCTTCCCTGACGGCATGGTCCGGGGCGCCCAAGTCTTTCAGCGCGGAGGCCAAGGCTGTCATATCGACGGTGGATCGACTGGAGTGCAGATCTAAATGCCCTTGGGCCAGCTTGGTTAGCTTGCCAAATCCACCCGCCAGGGTGAACCGGGGTACGGGGTGGCGCCTCAAGTATTTCAACACGGCTCCCGCGAAGTCTCCCATATCAATCAGGGCGTCCTCGGGTAGGGAAAACAGCCGCTGAACCGCGGTTTCAGAGGTCCGACCGGTGGATCCGGCCAGATGGTCCAACCCAAGGGCCCGGGCGACGTCGATCCCCCGATGGATGGAGTGAATCCAGGCGGCGCAGGAAAAAGGCACGACAACACCGGTCGTTCCCAAAACGGATAGACCTCCGACTATACCCAAACGGGGGTTCAGGGTACCTTTGGCGACCTCGGCGCCTCCGGGGATTGATAGGGTAACCTCCGCGTCGGGGCCAACGCCCAGGCTGGCGGCCTCGGTCTGGATATTCGCGGTGATTTGTGCCCGTGGTCCCGGGTTGATGGCGGGTTCACCCGGGGGAAGCGGCAACCCGGGTTTGGTGATTGTCCCCACCCCTTCCCCGGCCCGGAAGAGCAATCCATTGCCCCCCTGCAACAAACGGAGAGTGGCCTGAATCTCCAATCCATGGGTGACGTCGGGGTCATCCCCCGCGTCCTTGATGATTCCGACTGTCGCGGTTCCGTTGGCCAGTTCCGCGCGGGCGAGCGGAAAGGATGGCGCCTTGCCCCGGGGAAGGGCAATGGTGACAGGGTCGGGAAACTGGCCAGTGACCAGGGCGCGAAAGGCCGCGCGGGCGGCCGCGGTGGCGCAGGCGCCCGTGGTCCAGCCGGATCGGAGGGTCGTCTTTTCCATGGGGGGCAGTCTATCTCCGGTCCGGGCCAACACAAACCCAATCCAACGCGTGTTTCATTGGTGGATCGTTGGACAGGCCTTCGCTCCCCATTTTCCCCCTGTCTCCGTGGAAACCGATGGTGGAATCCGATTCCGGACCAGTGTAGCGTGCGGCCCATGAACCAGACGAATCCCCTTGCCCCCCTGGGCCTCTCCCTGCCGCCGGTGGAACCGGGCTGGGTCTGGCTGGTGGGCGCCGGACCGGGTGACCCCGGTTTGTTGACCCTGCTCGCTGTCCATGCCCTTGGTCAGGCCGACGTGGTTGTCCACGATGCCCTGGTGGATGGGCGTGTTCTCGCCTTGGCCAGGGAGGGCGCGGAGGTGATCCACGCGGGAAAACGGGGGGGTAAACCCTCTCCCACTCAGCCGGATATTTCCCGGCGTTTGGTGGACCTGGCCCAGGCAGGCAAACGGGTTGTGCGCCTGAAAGGCGGGGATCCCTTCGTCTTCGGACGGGGGGCGGAAGAAGCCCGAACCCTGGTCCAGGCGGGCGTTCCCTTCCGCGTGGTTCCCGGGGTAACCGCGGGGATCGGAGGTTTGGCCTACGCCGGGATCCCGGCCACGACCCGGGAAACCAATGCCGCGGTGACCTTTGTCACGGGTCATGCCGCCACCGGGGATGTTCCGGACAATTTCGATTGGAGCGCCTTGGCCCGTTCGCCGGTATTGGTCTTCTACATGGCCCTGAAGAATCTGGCGGTGATCACGGAGCGACTGATGGCGCATGGCCGGGCCGGGGATACGCCGGTGGCTTTCATCACCGACGCCACGACCATGGCCCAGAAAGTGACCCTCTCCACCCTGGCGGAGGCGGTCGAGACACGGGACCGCCTTGCCCTGGCGCCTCCGGCCCTGTTCGTGGTGGGCGACGTGGTGCCTATGGCGCGGGAATTGTCCTGGTGGCGGGCGCCGGAACAGACCCAGGATGCTGCTCTTTGGATGGGCCCTCTGAACGCCCACACTCCCCTGTCCTCGACCTAGACCGGAAACATCCCTGGCCATGGATCAACAGACCGTTCTTTTGCAAATCCTCGACTCTGGCATCGCCCATTGTTCCGCGGTGGTGATCGAGGATGGTGGCATCCTGGGCGCCCTGTTCATGGCGGGCCTGACGGGGAGCCTGCTCCATTGCACGGGCATGTGCGGCCCCTTCGTGCTGTCCCAAGTGACGGCGCGGATGCAGGCCATCCCGGCGGGTCGGATGCGCGAATGGCACCGTCTGACCGGGGCGGCCCTGGTGCCGTACCACCTTGGGCGCGGGACGACCTATGTTTTTCTGGGTGCCATCGCGGGCGTTCTGGCCGGAACACTGGGGGGGTTTTCGGCCCTGAAATGGGTGTCGGCGGGGCTTCTGGTGCTGGCTGCTCTCTTGTTCCTGGGCCAGGCCTTGCCTAAGTTCAAAATCCATCTTCCGGGCCTGCGGTCCTTGGAGCAGATTTGGTCCGATGGAGTCGGGCGCCATGCCAAGGCCCTGTTCGAGGCGCCCGTCGGCTGGCGGGGATACCTGCTCGGGATTCTGCTCGGTTTCATTCCCTGTGGGTTGCTCTATGGGGCCTTGGCGGCGGCCGCGGCGACCGGGGATGTCCTGGCCGGCGCCATGGGGATGGCGGCCTTCACCCTTGGGACCATTCCGGCTCTGTTCGGAATTGGGGTCGCGGGTCAATTCGCCGCGACCCGGTGGCGGGGACTGGTCGATACGGTCGCACCGGCCTTGCTGATTATCAACGCGGGAATCCTCGGTTTCCTGGCTTTTGAACTGGTGGCTTGATCTCGGCCTCCAAATCCCCCAACCCCTTTCGGTGAAAGGACGGATGTCATGGCGAAGACTGGTTCCCCCAAGAAGGCGGCCCCTTCCTTGAAGGTTTTGGCTCCCGTGCTCGCGATCCTCGTGGTGGTGGTCGTGGCCATCGGCGCCCGGCTGGCTTTCCTCCCCGGCGGTCAGGGTGACGCGGCCATTGGCGGTCCCTTCGAGTTGGTCAACGGCCAGGGGGAAACGGTGACCGAACAGGATTTCGCCGGGAAATACATGCTGGTCTACTTTGGCTATACCTATTGCCCCGACGTCTGTCCCACCAGCCTGTCGCTGACCGGCGCGGCTCTGGACATGTTGACGGTGGAACAGCGCGACCAAATCGCCCCGATCTTCATCACCGTGGATCCGGACCGGGATACCCCCGACGTCGTCGGGGCCTATGCCAAGGCCTTCTATCCCAGCATGGTGGGTTTGACCGGAACGACGGCGCAGGTCGCCGCCGCGGCCCGGGCCTATAAGGTCTATTTCAAGAAGGTCGAGGAAGAGGGGGATGCCCCTTATCTGATGGACCATTCCGCCATCACCTATCTGATGGGGCCAGACGGAAAATTCCTGACTCATTTCTCCCATGGGACTCCCCCGGAAAAAATCGCCGAGATCCTCGGAAAATATCTCTCCGGATCGGTCAAGGGATCCTGATGAATCAGAGGATCCCCCAGGGGTCGGGTCCTGGGTCGGGTCCTGGGTCGGGTCCTGGGCCGGGCCTGATTCTCGCCGCTCCGGCCTCCGGGTCGGGCAAGACCGTGGTGACCCTGGCCCTGTCTCGGGCCTTGACCCGCCGCGGCCTCGCCGTGGTCGGGGTCAAGGCCGGTCCGGATTACATCGATCCCGCCTTCCACGAAGCCGCCTGTGGGCGGGCCTGCGTCAATATCGATACCTGGGCGATGGGAGCCTCTCTGACCGCGAGCCTCGCCGCCCGCCAGTCCGAGGGTGTCGATCTGGTCCTGGCCGAAGGGGTCATGGGCCTGTTCGATGGGGCCTTGGGGGTGGACGACCCCCTGGCGGATGGCTCGGCCGCCTCCCTGGCCGGACGCACGGGGTGGCCCGTCGTGTTCGTGGTGGACTGCCGGGGCATGGGCGCCAGCGTCGCCGCGATGGTGTCCGGCTTCGCCCACCATCGGGCCGATTGTCCCGTCGCCGGGGTGATCCTCAACCGTGTGGGCTCGGATCGCCATTTGGAGGCCCTCTCCCAGGCCATCGCCCGCGCCGTGCCGGATCTTCAGGTTTTGGGTGGTTTACCGCACCGGGCTGATCTGGTGGTACCGGAACGCCACTTGGGTTTGGTCCAAGCCCGGGAGCATCCCGCTCTGGAACGCTTCTTGGAGGCCGCGGCCGATTGTGTGGCCGACCATTTGGATTTGGATGCCTTGATTGCCCTGGCTCGGCCCTTGGATTCGGTCGGGTACGCGGGACCACTCTGGCCCCTGCCGCCTTTGGGGCAAAGAATCGCCCTGGCCCGGGATGACGCCTTCGCGTTCACCTATGACGCCGTGGTCGCGGGATGGCGGGCCGCGGGGGCTGAAATTCTGCCCTTTTCCCCCCTGGCCGACCAGGGACCCGATGGATCCGCCGACGCGGTCTACCTTCCCGGGGGTTATCCGGAACTCCAGGCCGGGCGTTTGGCGGAGTCCCGAGCGTTCCTGGGTGGTCTGCGCGCCGCCGCGGCCCGGGGGGCGACTGTCTTCGGGGAATGCGGAGGGTACATGGTTCTCGGGCGGAGTCTCGCCGACGGCCAGGGCCGGGTTCACGCCATGGCGGGGTTGCTGCCCGTGGACACCAGTTTCGCCGAGCGGAAGCGGCATTTGGGCTACCGGCGGACGCGGATGGTGGCCTCCGGCTGGTGGGGCGCGGAAGGGGATGTTCTGTCCGGACATGAATTTCACTACGCCACGATCACCGCGGACGCCGAAGAAAACCGCCTTTACACCCTGACCGACGCCCAGGGTCGGGACCTGGGGGCCGCCGGGCACAGACGGGGATCCGTGGCCGGAGGGTTCGTCCATCTGATTTCCCGTGTGGGTTAATCCCGGAAGAGGTCGCCCATGGCCGGTTCCGGAGGCGCCCCCCGGTCTGGCGGTGATGTCCATCCCTCGTGTTTGAGCAGCCAGGCCTTGCGCTCCAATCCCCCCGCGTAGCCGGTCAGGGTGCCATTGGCGCCAATGACCCGGTGGCAGGGCAGGATAATGGCGATGGGGTTGAGCCCGTTGGTCCGCCCCACGGCCCGAACCGCCTTGGCGACGCCCAGACGGGCGGCGAAAGTTCCATAGGAGAGGGTCTCCCCCGCCGGGATGGTTCGCAGCCCCAACCAGACCATTCGCTGGAAAGGCGTACCCCCCGGTTCCACCGCCACGGCGTCAAGGGCATTCAAGTCGCCATCGAAATAGGCCTTGAGCGCGCTGGATGCGCCCCCCGGATCCTTGGCGGGCCCGACCCTGTGCGGGCCGACGGCCTTGGTCAACAGGGCCGTTCCCCGGTGCTCGTAGTCGGCGAATTCCACGGCGCGGAGGGCCGTGCCATCGGAAAAGACGAGAATCTCCCCCAGGGGGCTTTCAATGCGATCACGGAATAGATGAATCACGGGTCGATCCAGAGATAAAGGGCGGCATAGGCCCGCCAGGGCCGCCAGGTTTCCGCCACCGCCGCGAGCTGCTTGGGGCTTGGCCGTCCCGGACCCCAGGATCCCTGGCCCTCCAAGGCGCGGAGCAGACCCAGGTCGCCGACCGGGAAGGCGTCCGGGTCTCGAAAGGCGCGCAGGGCGATATAGTGGGCGGTCCATGGGCCGATGCCCGGCAGAGATTCCAACCGGGCGCGGGCGGCCCGCGGATCGGCGCCGGGTTCCAGCAGTGAGGGATCCTCCAAGACCGCCCGGGCCAGTGAGGATAGAGTCCGCATGCGCCCGGTTGTCAATCCCAGGTCGGACAGGTCGCCTCCGGCCAGGGCCTCCGGACCGGGGAAAAGCAGGTTTGGCCGGTCCGGATCGTTTTCATCCTCCTCCTCCAGGCGCTTTCCCAGGCGCGCGACCAGACGTCCGGCCAATGTGGTGGCACCGGCGACGCTGATTTGCTGGCCAAGCACGGCCCGCACGGCCAGTTCGAAGGGATCCCAACAACCGGGAACCCGCAGGCCCGGGTGGGCGGCGACACGGCTGGCGAGATGGGGATCCCCGCCAAGATGGGCGGCGATGGCCTCGGGATCCGCACCCAGATCGAGCAGGCCGTGGAAGCGGGCCAGGACCTTGGACAGGGTGTCCCAGCGGTTTAGGGTCAAATCCGCCCAAAATCCTCCCGTGGACTCCCGGGAGAGGATCACCCGACCCTCCGTGGGACTCATGTCCCCCCGATCCTCCGTGGGTCTTAGGGAGAGGGTGCGTTCATAGGCGCCCGCCTCGGTGATCCGTTCCACGCCAGGAATGGTCCGGGTGGCGAGGAAGCCGCGCAAGGCTTCCCAGTCATGGGGTTCCGTGGCGGTCAGCCGGAGGCGTAGGCCCGCCGTGGATTCCGTTTGCTTCGCCCGGGTCTTGGCGCGACGGAGGCCTCCTGGACTTCGACCATAGGTTTCCTGGATCGCGGCCTGGAACCGGCGGAGCCCTCCGAACCCGGAGGCCAGGGCCACTTCAGTCAAGGGCAGGTCGGTATCCGTCAGCAAGGCCTTGGCCAACAAGAGGCGCCGCGCCCGGGCCACCGCCCCCGGCGAGGTGCCCAGGTGTCGGCGGAACAGGCGGCGGAGGTGGCGCTCGCCAACCCCAAGGCGGCCGGCCAGATCGTCGGTGGAGGCCCCGTCCAAGGCGCCCTCGGCGATCAGGCGCAAGGCGCGATTGACCGTGGCTTCCGTCCCAAGCCAGCCGCCCAGGCCGGGCGCGGTCTCTGGACGGCATCGGAGACAAGGGCGGTATCCGGCGGCGAGGGCTTCCGCCGCGCCGCGCACGAAATGGCAATGGTCCGCGGCGGGAGTCCGGGCGGGACAGATGGGACGGCAGAAGATTCCCGTGGTGGTGACACAGGTGAAAAAGCGTCCGTCAAACCGAACGTCCCGACTGCTCAAGGCCCGGTAGCAGGTCTCGGGATCGAGGATCGGAACGGGTATTCCGTCGGTCATTGGGGAGATCGAGTCGGTCATCATCGTCCTATGGTGCCCCCTTTCCGTCTCGCCGTCGCGCCGTTTTCGGACTCCATGTGCAGGGCTAAGTCCAATCCGGGACCCGGTCTTTTCGCACTGCAGCATAAAGGGATTGGCGATCCCCGTTAAAGGTTCTAGACTCACCGGATTGGGTCGGGTCACGGACCGATCCAGCTCTGCATTCCCGGAATAGTCTCTGATAATCTAGGCTATTAGTCGGAGATATGACCTAATATCTTTACAAATTTTTCCTTTCCTGGGTATTTTTCTGTCGTCGGACCGTGACGTTTCCGTGACTGGTATTCATCGCAAGCGGGAATAAGTGTCCAGGGATGGGTCGGGGAGAGGGGACTATTTTTTGTCCATTCGCCTTACCGGGTTCGCCGCGCTAGGCTCAACGTCGAGGGAAACATCGGGTATGCTCTACAATCTGCATGAGATTCAGCACGCGGCCATGACGCCCCTTCGGTTCGCGGCTCACACCATGCACGGGGTCTATAGCAATCCCTGGCTTCCAGCCTCCTACACCCGATTCGGTCGCTCCATGGCGGCATCGGCGGCTCTCATCGAGCGGGTGACCCGCCGCTATGGCAAGCCCCGGTTCGAACTGGATCACACGGAGGTTGAAGGGAAGCGCATCTGGGTGGAGGAAGTGACGGTCGAGGACCTGCCTTTCTGCGATCTGGTCCACTTCAAACGCGGCGTCGAGCGGCCAGACCAGCCCCGCCTGCTGGTGGTGGCCCCGATGTCCGGTCACTACGCGACCCTCCTGCGGGGCACGGTGGAAGCCCTTCTTCCCGACCATGATGTGTACATCACCGATTGGGTGAATGCCCGAGAGGTGCCGGTGGACGATGGCCCCTTCGGCTTCGACGATTATGTGGATTATCTTCGCCATTTCCTGACCTTCCTGGGTCCGAACACCCATATGATGGCTGTCTGTCAGCCGAGCGTCCCGGTGTTGGCCGCGGTCTCGCTGATGGCCGAGGATGATGATCCCTGTCGTCCGGCCTCCATGGTGTTGATGGGTGGACCCATCGACACCCGGGTTAGTCCCACGGAAGTGAACAAGTTCGCCGACGAGCGCGAGATGTCCTGGTTCGAAAGCAACCTGATCCATACCGTACCCGGCCAGTACCTGGGCGGGGGTCGCAAGGTTTACCCCGGGTTCCTGCAGCTTTCAGGCTTCATGGCCATGAACATGGACCGCCATGTCAGTGCCCATTTGAAGTACTTCAATCATCTGGTGGAGGGCGATGGCGGCAGTGCCGAGGATCACCAAGCCTTCTATGACGAATACCTATCGGTCATGGATCTGCCGGCGGAATTCTACCTCGAAACCATTCAGCGCATCTTCAAGGACCATGAATTGGCCGAAGGCGTCATGGTGTGCGGTGGGCGCAAGGTGGATTGCGGGGCCATCAAGGATGTCTGCCTGCTGACCGTTGAAGGGGAAAAGGACGACATTACCGGCAAGGGTCAGACCGCCGCGGCTCATACCCTTTGCGTTAACCTTCCGGAAAGCTTGCGCAAGCACCATCTTCAGGACAAGGTGGGGCATTATGGCATCTTCAATGGGCGCCGCTGGCGCGAGGAGATTCTTCCCAATGTCCGGTCGTTTATTCTCGAGGCGGAGGCGAAAGGCCTCGCTCGGGACGGTTCCCTCGCCAAGCGCAAGCGCATCGAACCCAGCCGAAAGATTCTGGGAAACCAAATCTCTCGAGGCGTTGACGGAGACGGAGTGGGAGAGCTTGTGCGACGGGTGTGGCAAGTGCTGTCTCCATAAGCTGCAGGAGGAAGATACGGGCCGCATCCATTACACCAACGTCGCATGCGAACTGTTGGACCTGGATAGCTGCCGCTGTTCCTCCTACGAGACCCGCTGGGATACGGTTCCTGACTGCGTCAAGCTGATCCCCAAGCTGCTGCACCGTCTGAATTGGATGCCAGAGACCTGTGCCTATCGGCTTTTGGCCGATGGCCAACCCCTGCCCCCCTGGCATCCCCTGGAGACGGGGGACCCCGAGAGCGTCCACCGGGCGGGCATGAGCGTGCGCGGACGTGCCTTATCGGAGGTCGATTCAGGTCCCATCGAGGAGCATATCGTCGAATGGGACGACCTTTGAGCGCGGCTTCCACGCGATCCATGTCCCTGGCCCGCTCCATCACCTTGGATGGTCGGGCCTTGCCAGTGACCTTGCGACGAAATGCCCGGTCCCAACGCCTGTCCCTTCGTGTCGACCCCTCGGGCGAAGGGGTGATCGTCGTCGCGCCTCCCCATGTTTCCGAGCGAATCATCCTGGACTTTGTCCAGGATAAAAGCGACTGGGTGTCCCGCCAATTATCCACCCAACCCGAACACGTTCCCTTCGCCGACGGTATTCCCCTCCCCTTCCTGGGGGACATCCACCGGATTCAACACCAGCCCGACGCCCGTCGGGGTGTTTGGGCCGAGGGGGGGGTCATTCATGTGTCAGGGCGGGCCGAGCACCTGTCCCGGCGCTTAACCGATTGGCTTAAGGTCCGCGCCCGCCAGGAAATCGAGACACGGGTCCAAACCCATGCCGCTGTGTTGGGGGTTCGCCCGGGCCGGATCACCCTTCGGGATACCCGGACACGCTGGGGAAGCTGCTCCCATAAGGGGGATCTCTCATTTTCCTGGCGGTTGGTTCTGGCGCCGGTGGACATCGTGAACTATGTCGCGGCTCATGAGGTGGCCCATCTCTCGGTCTTCGACCACTCCCCCAAGTTTTGGGCGGTGGTCGCCCACTTGGTGACAGACCACGAACAGGCACGGTCCTGGCTCAAGCAAAAGGGCTCGGGCTTGCACCGGTATGGTTAGGGTCGGACCCGGTCGGACGGGCCATCGGATGGACCTGGGCGGAGGTTCGTTCGACCTCTTCGTGTCTTGCCTTTAGCCGTTTGCCTTTTCGTAGGCTTCAAACAGATCGGTTACGAGAACACCGTTGATGCGCATCCCAGTTAAATCCGCGTTTTCAATGGACGACTGCGCCAATGTGACATCCTTGATTGTCATTCGGGAGAGATTCGCGTTTGTGACCGTGGCATCGGACAAATTGACGTCATTAAAACGTGCTTCTACAAGGTTGATATCGTCAAAATCGGCTTCGCTAAGATTGCAGTTGGTGAACTTGGCCTTCGTTAGGACCGCATAAAACCGTGCGTTCGCGAGGTTGACGCCATCGAAATGAACGCCAGACAGATCGGCCTTCTTATAATGCGTGCCCTGCATTTGAGGGCCATCAAAAGGAGTGTGGTCTTGGTGCTTGCCCACGGCTATTTTCTCCAAGGGACAGTCGGCGCTTGTGCTACGAAACGCTTTCAAAGCTAACATTTTCCTCAAATTATGGACAGCGGCATAGTTTCGCTCAGGGAGTTTAGTCACCCATGCCCCTCCTTCCCACGCGCCCCATGTGCGGCGGCGCGGATCCCAAGTCCTTTGGTATTTCCGTCCTGCTGACCGGTTTGGTCGCCATGGGTGCGGTCAGTACGGATCTGTACCTGCCCTCCCTTCCGGCCATGGTGGATTACTTTGGCGTTGACGTCTCCCTGGTGCAGTTGACCCTTTCGGTCTTTGCCATCGGCATGGCCTTGGGCATGGTGCTCCATGGCCCTCTCTCCGACCGGTTCGGACGGCGTCCGGTTGTCTTGGGGGGGCTCTCGCTGTATTGCGTCGCATCGGTCGCCTGTGTTCTTGCGCCCGACATCGATCTTCTCGTCGCCGCCCGCTTCGTGCAGGCATTGGGGGCCTGTGGGGGCATCGTCGTGGGGCGAGCCATCGTGCGGGATGTGCATGGGGTCCAGGGCTCGGCCCGGATGCTGTCTTACATGACCTCCGCCATGGCCCTGGCTCCGGCCCTGGCGCCGATCCTGGGCGGTTGGCTGCATGTGGCCTTCGGCTGGTGGGCCAATTTCCTGGTGCTGGTGGGGTTTGGCGCCGTGATGTTGGTCTGCGTGGCGGTGTTCCTGCGGGAAACAAACACCCATCGGGATCCCTCGGCGATTTCTCCCATCGCCATGGCACGGAACTTTTTGACCCTGTTGGGCAATCGAGTTTACCTCGGCCATGCCCTGGTGGTGGCCTTCACTTTTGGCGGGTTGTTCAGTTTCATCTCCGGTTCCAGTTTCGTGATCATCGACGTATTGGGGGTGAACACCCGGAACTTCGGCTTCGTCTTTTTCTTTTTCGCCATGAGTTACACCCTGGGCGCCATCTGGGGCGGACGGGTGTCCCGGCGTCTGGGAACCGCTTGGCTGATCACCCTGGGGCTTGGGGTGGGTATCGTCGCGGATCTCTCCGGGGCGGCCTTGGCCTGGATGGGGGTGGAGTCGGTCTGGGCGGTGATGCCCTTCATTTGCGGCCATTCGCTGGCCTGCGCCTTCATCATGCCCAATGGCATGGCCGGGGCCATCGGGCCCTTCCCCCGCATGGCCGGGGCGGCCAGTTCCCTTCTGGGGTTCACGCAAATGGCCGTGGGATCGATCGCCGGTTACGCGGTGGGAGCTTTCCACGATGGGACGACACGGCCCCTGATGACCAGCATCGCCCTCTGCGCGGCCCTGGCCGTGGTTTCCTGGATCCTGCTGATCGGGATCCGGAAAAAGACCTGAGAATTCGCGGAAACGGGCGGGATTCCGATTCCCCCAAGCCCTCCCTATCGTCTAAAGTGCCGATCCCCCAATAACCCCTACCCATGTGAAGGTTGAAGGAACAATGGTCGCCATTTCCCTCCCCGACGGCAGCGTCCGTGAGTTCGATGGTCCGGTGACGGGCCTCCGGATCGCCGAGGACATCGGTCCCGGCCTGGCCAAGGCCGCCCTGGCCGTGACCGTGGATGGGACCATGGTGGACCTCACTCTGCCGATCGAGGCCGATGCCGAAGTCTCGATCCTCACCGCCAAGGACGAGGCCGCGCTGGAGCTGCTGCGTCACGACGCCGCCCATGTGATGGCCCAGGCGGTGCAGGAGCTGTATCCCGGTACCCAGGTCACCATCGGCCCGGCCATCGAGAACGGCTTCTATTACGATTTCGCCCGGGAAGAGCCCTTCACCCCCGATGACCTGGGCAAGATCGAGGCGCGCATGGTCGAGATCGTCAAGCGTGATCTGCCTATCGTCCGCGAGGTCTGGGGTCGGGACCGGGCGGTGGAGTACTTCACGTCCATTGGTGAGTCCTACAAGGCCGAACTGATCGAAAGCATCCCCGGGACCGAGGACATTAAGATCTATCGGCAGGGGGACTGGCTGGACATGTGCCGGGGTCCGCACCTGCCGTCGACGGGCAAGTTGGGAGTCCACTTCAAGCTGATGAAGCTGGCGGGGGCCTATTGGCGCGGGGATTCCCGCAATCCCATGCTTCAGCGCATCTATGGCACCGCCTGGGCCGACAAGAAGCAGCTCGCCAATTATCTGACCATGTTGGAGGAAGCGGAAAAGCGCGACCACCGCCGCCTGGGTCAGGAAATGGACCTGTTCCACCTGCAGGAAGAAGCCCAGGGCGCCGTCTTCTGGCACCCCAAGGGCTGGACCGTTTACCGGGCCTTGCAGAATTATATCCGGCGCCGCCTGGATGCCGCGGACTACGTGGAAGTGAACACGCCCATGATGGTGGACCGGAGCCTGTGGGAAAAATCCGGTCACTGGGAGAAGTTCCGGGAACACATGTTCATCAGCGAGGCCGAGGAAAAGATCCTGGCCATGAAGCCCATGAACTGCCCCTGCCATATCCAGATTTTCCGACAGGGCATCAAGAGTTACCGGGACCTGCCGCTGCGCATGGCCGAGTTCGGTGCCTGTCACCGGAACGAAGCCTCTGGAGCTCTGCATGGCTTGATGCGGGTGCGGGCCTTCGTCCAGGATGACGCGCATATCTTCTGCACGGAAGATCAGATCGTTTCTGAAACACAGGCCTTCTGCGCCCTGTTGAAGAGCGTGTATAAGGACTTGGGCTTCGACGAGGTGAAGGTGAAGTTCTCCGACCGGCCGGACGTTCGGGCCGGGTCGGATGCCACCTGGGACAAGGCCGAAGCGGCCCTGAAGGAGGCCACCGACGCCGCGGGCCTGGCCTGGACCCTGAACCCGGGTGAAGGCGCCTTCTACGGCCCCAAACTGGAATTCGTTTTGCGCGACGCGATCGGGCGAGACTGGCAGTGTGGAACCCTGCAGGTGGACTTCGTCCTGCCCGATCGTCTGGGCGCCGATTACGTGGGCGAGGATGGCGACAAACACCGCCCCGTCATGCTCCATCGGGCCATTTTGGGCACCTTCGAGCGGTTCATGGGCATTCTGATCGAAAACTGCGCGGGTAAATTCCCCCTCTGGCTCGCGCCCGTCCAGGCCGTGGTGTCGACCATCACCTCCGATGCGGACAACTATGCGCAAGAGGTGTTCCAAGCCTTGAAAGCCAAGGGTATCCGGGCAACGTTGGACGTTCGCAACGAAAAAATCAACTATAAGGTCCGGGAACATTCCGTGGCCAAGGTTCCCGTGATCCTGGTTGTCGGCAAGAAGGAGGCGGAGGAGAACACCGTGGCCATTCGCCGTCTGGGCGGGAATGTCCAGGAAGTTCTTGCGCTCGCGGACGCCCTTGATACACTTCAATTGGAGTCCGTCCCTCCCGATCTTCGTGGGTAAGATCCGATTTCGGGGGTTGGGACCGGCTTTCAGCCCCGATTTAGGGGGCACATGTTCCATGCAATGGGTCTCCTTCTCCGGTTTGGTCCGGGGATCGGGTGAACTCGGAACGGGTCCCCCATACGCGCTGTTTCGTAAACCATAGGGAGATTGGAAACATAGCCAGGCCACCGATGCAGGCGCCGCCGTCCAAGGATGGACCGCGCGCCAACCGGGAGATTCGCGTTCCCGAAGTGCGTTTGATCGATGAAGAAGGTGAGAACGTGGGAGTGGTCGCGACGCGCGACGCGATCTCGCGCGCCGAAGGAATCGGTCTTGATCTCGTGGAGATTTCTCCGAACGCTGATCCGCCCGTCTGCAAGATCCTCGATCTGGGTAAGTTCAAATACGAAGCCCAGAAGAAGAAAAACGAGGCCAAGAAGAAGCAAAAGGTAATCGAGATCAAAGAGATCAAGCTCCGTCCGAACATCGAGGAGCACGATTACGAAGTGAAGATGCGCAATGCCAAGCGCTTCCTGGAAGACGGAGACAAGGTCAAGGTGACCATGCGGTTCCGCGGTCGGGAGATGGCCCACCAGGAAATCGGCATGACTGTTCTACGCCGAGTCAGCGAAGAAATGAATGAGCTTGCCAAGGTGGAACAGCATCCTAAACTTGAAGGCCGGCAGATGATCATGGTCATTGCGCCCAAGTGAGAGTGGTCGATTCCGTCCGGGTGGACCGTAAATCCTAGTGAGACACATGTTTTTGGGCGTTCCGCCGCTCGAAGGCAATGATGTGAGGGCCGCTCCCGTCAGGGCGGCCCTTTTTCTGAAATATTTGTTGAATTTATGGGGATCGTCCCACCAAATTCCGCTGGAAATATTCACGATTAAGCGTTCCGTGCAGCCATTTGGGCTCTTTTATGGCGCACCCAATGGAGGTAACTTAACCCATTCATGCATCGACCCAAACGATGGATTTAGACGGAGTTTGGTAAGTCGATGCATAAAAAAGATCTGGTGCAAGGATCGATGACTCTTTTGAAAGTGTCGGCGCACTGGGTGGTGGGGATATAAATGGCGGATCCAAGGAAAGTACAGGCGGCTCTGCAGACGTCTATCAAAGTGCTGGAATCTGTTGTGAAAGAGCAGGAACGGGCCGTTTCCCGAATATTGGGATTGTCCGAACTGTTGATTGAAAAGGCCCAAGATCCGGTGACTGAAATGCGGGTCGAGGCCGTGATGGAGGCCTGCGCTTTCCAGGATGTCACGGGGCAGCAGATCCGCAAAGTGGCTTCCTTCCTAAAACACCTCACAACACTCCATCAGGGCTTGGAGATCGATGGATCCGCCACCGCCGATGTGGCCGACGCGGAGGCCAAGGCCGCTGGGGGTTTGTCCCAGGAGCAGGTTGACAAGCTGTTACGTGGTGAGTCCCTCTAAAGTGTTTAGCGTGAAAGATTGGGCCACGCGAAATGTTCTAAACATCTAAAATTTTGACAGAAGATTCACGAAGGTTTGGGGCTGTGCGATGATGGAGGCATGGCCCAGACCGTCTCCGTTCTCGTCAGCCCGGAGGATCGCGCGCGTTTGACCGCGCTCCTTGGCGACCGCAATCGTCCGCTGAAGCACATCC
>JAIOYK010000017.1 GCA_021741145.1 Rhodospirillum sp.
GGGGGCATAAACCGCGGGTGTCGGTGCGGGGGGAGCGGCGGGCCTTGGCCGGGGGGGTGGCGGAACGGTTCACGCTTTAGGGGCCTTTGGACGGTCGGTGGGGTTCTGGCGGGGGTCAGCCCCCCCTGGCTGTTCTAAAAACCTCCTGTCCCCGGACTATGTTTGCCGCCGCCTTATTCTGGTAAGAACACGATGGCGAGAAGGCCGTTTTCACCCGCACCATGTTTAGCCGAAAGTTCGCGAATGGATTGCTGAGCGGCCGCATTAATGCCGTGCGCTTTCAACCTCAACAAAAGGGCATCGGGATCGATGCGTATTGTGTTCGCCAGTGCGAACAGAGGAGCATCGACCAGGGCTTCCTCGATGGGCCTTTCCAACCGAGGTCCCGTGATGAACCCCCATGAGAAGGAGGATGCGGCCAGGATGAGCATGAACGCGACCACGCTGCCTTTGCCCCAACCCGACCTGAGATGGGTCTTGAACGGGCGAATGTTGGCCGCAATGTGTCCGCCTGCTCCGATCAGAAAGAACCATGAGAACCATTGATGCACAACGGTTGTCAGGCCCAGGTCCCACTCGAAAAACATCAAGAGGCCGGTCGTCGACATTAGGATGAAGGAGCCGATGGTCAGTGGCGTTGACCACGTCCGCGGGGATGGCGCCTTAAACATGGTCGGAACTCCCCACACTAAGGCCGACGTTTTCGAGATAGCGCTCAAGGGCGTCGATCTTGCTGGACGAGACTATGGCGCCGACATACCCGTCAGGCCGCGCCAGGACCCAACTGCCCGGGGTCAGGGCGTAGGTCAAACGGAAGTGTTCACCCGCGTCGATGATGTCGCCACGCGGGCCGAATGTGTGGATATGCAATCCCGGTCTTGGCGGCACGCTTGCACGATCCACGTCAAAGCCAATGAGCGTCCAATGGGGACCTTTGAACAACTGGAACAACCGTGTCGGTTGACCGGCGGCGCCTCGGACTGGGGCGTCGGGAGCGCGGTCCCCCGCGAGTAGGCCAACCTGCTCAAGCCTGTTCAGCGCAAGCGAGGACTCGGGATAGCCGACATCAAGCTGATGGACTTCGCGACCGCGCCGCATCTCGCCTCGTTTATGACCATCGAGCAGTTTGGTGGCGAGACCGAGCATGGCGGCGGCGACCGGGCGCCGCTCCTCCTCGTAGCTGTCAAGCAACATGTCGGGCGCACTTGACGCGACCGCGGCCAGCTTCCAGCCAAGATTATAGGCGTCCTGAACACTGGTGTTGAGGCCCTGTCCACCGGTCGGCGGATGCGCGTGCGCCGCATCGCCAACGAGGAACACACGCCCCAGACGATAACGATCGGCAAGCCGGGCATTCATGGTGAAGGCCGATGCCCAGGAGACGGACTGGATGCGGATGTCGTCGCGTCCTGTGCGCTCCCTCACCAGAGCGGTCAGTCCATTCGCGGACGGATCGACCTCGCCTTCCAGCGGGATCGGACCCTGGATCTGGAAAAGGTCCGTTCCGGCGAGCGGACACAAGGATATCTGCCGCTCCATGTCGCCTTCGGCAAAACGATGCCAGACATCGCGACCGAGGCCAGTTAACGTGACGTCGGCAACGATGGCACGGACGCCAAGGGTTTCGCCGGGAAAGCCGATATCGAGCGCATGGCGGACAAAGCCGCGCCCGCCATCGGCGCCGACCAGAAAGCGGACCCGGATAGTCTCGTCGCCTTGCTTTCTGGTCAGCCGTGCCGTCACCCCGTCCGCGTCTTGTTCAAAGTCCACAAGCTCGCAACCGAACTCCGGTCGATACCCAAGCTCGAGCAGGCGCTCGCGCATCGCGACTTCGGTCTGGAACTGCGGGACCATCAGGGGAAGATGAAAAGGTTCCGAGGGCGTCGACTCCTCATGCTCCACGACAACGGAATCGACAAAGCTTCCATCGGCGCGATATTCCCGTTGGTTCGGATATTCACCACCGACGGCAACAATGCGGTCGAGAATGCCGAGATCCTCGAAAACTTCCTGTGTTCGCGGCTGGATGCCCTTGCCGCGAGAGCCTCGGAACGGACCGTCCATCTTCTCGATCAGCCGGAATGAAACGCCCCGGCGCGCCAGATCGATCGCCAGCGTCAGGCCAGATGCTCCAGCGCCGCAAATCAGCACTTCTGCTGCGAATTGCTCTGTCATCGCCATCTCCATATGTGTATTATGCACACAATAGGAGAATTGGCATGGCGTCAACAAAAAAAGTGCAAAATACACATATATCCGAGCAGATTCGGAAACTCCATGGCGCGCTGATCGACATTGTCAGCGTCATGAACCGTCCGCGGCGTGATGAAGCGCTGGTAAGAGAAGCAGGTATATCCCTCGACCGCGCGCTGTTTCCCCTGCTGGTTGGGATCGAGCGGTTTGGGCCGATCGGCGTGGTCGAGATGGCCGATCGCGTCGGCCGCGACTACACCACTGTAAGCCGCCAGGTCGCGAAGCTGGAAAGCCTTGGACTGGTTGAACGTCACGGGAGCGCCGCTGATCGCCGGGTTCGCGAAGCCACCATCACACCCAAGGGTAAAGCCATGACCGATCTCGTCGATGGTGCGCGTGAACGGATGGGGCGCGCGATTTTTGCCAGTTGGGACCAGCGGGATATTGAAGAATTGGTGCGGCTCATGCGCAAGTTCGCGGACGATATCAACGCAGACGCGGCCAGTTCGTCGGGGGGCACGAAATGACTCGTGTCGAGGAAGCCGATCGTCGGCGGGCCAGCTTGTTACCCGCTTGTGCGGAAGACTATGTGGGGCCTGATGCCCTCGTCCGCATCGTCGATGCGTTCGTCGACAGCTTCGACATCAGCGATCTTAGGTTCGCACGGAGCGTGCCTGGATCCAGGCGTTTCTGACGGGAGAGGTGGCAATAAGGTGGCCTGCCCTCTGCCCGTGCGGTTAATGAAGCTCATATCTTTCCGTCGTGCATCGCGCCTCCATGGTCCTCTCCGCCCGCGTTTTCCCGCTGGGCGGCCCATGTGAGCAGCGCGTCCAGAGCCGGACACAGGGCCTGACCCCAGCCGGTCAGGCCATATTCGACTTTTGGCGGCACCTGATGGTGGACGATACGGCGCACAATCCCATCCTTCTCCATCTGGCGAAGCTGCTGGATAAGCATTTTCTGGGAGATTGCCGGGATTGCGCGTTCGAGATCGGAAAAGCGGAGGACATGCCCACCGAAGAGGTGAAACAGAATCACCAGCTTCCAGCGCCCCTCCAGAATCTTGAGTGCGTTCTCAACCCCTTTGGCCGCCGTTTCTTTCGTATATTGCTGAGACATACTTTTTCGTAAGTACCTTACTTTTTCGTGCGTTCTTGCGTTTTTAGGAGGTTAAGGCATTTTCGATGGATCGACAAGTTCAACCCGGAGATCGATCATGCCCCTTTCCCTGCCCAAGCCCATAGCCGACTACTTCGCCGCGGATGCGACGGATAGCGCGGCGGTCGCCAAGTGCTTCGCCGCCCACGCCGTGGTCATCGACGAGACGCGGACGCACCGGGGACGCGAAGCGATCGCCCTCTGGAAGACCGAGGCGTCAGCAAAATACGACTATGTCAGCGAACCCGTGTCCATCGACGACCAGGGCGAAAGGACCGTCGTCACCGCGCGCCTCACGGGCAATTTTCCGGGAAGCCCGGTGGACCTTCAGTACGCCTTCACCCTGGCAGAAGGTGAAATCGCCCACCTGGAGATCGCCCCATGAGCTTCGATCTCGGCCTAGATGGAGCGCGATGCCTGGTTACAGGCGGCACCAAAGGTGTGGGGGCGGCGGTCGTGCGGGCGTTGGTCGGCGCGGGCGGGAGAGTCGCGACGACCGCCAGGACCGTACCCGAGAACGGATCGGATCAAATCCATTATATCGCCGCCGACCTCATGACCGCGCGGGGGTGCCAGACCGTCGCCGACGAGGTGCCGCGCAAGTTCGGCGGCATCGACATCGTCGTCAATGTGCTTGGAGGATCGAACGCGCCCGCGGGTGGGTTCGCGGCATTGACCGACGAGGAATGGCGGAAAGAGATCGATCACAATCTGATGCCCGCGGTTCGGCTCGACCGCGCACTGCTCCCGTCAATGATCGCGCGAGGATCAGGCGTCATCATCCATGTGACTTCGATTCAACATGAACTGCCTCTGCCGGAATCGACAACGGCTTACGCGGCGGCGAAGGCCGCCCTATCGACCTACAGCAAGAGCCTCTCGAAGGAAGTGACTCCCAAGGGGATCAGGGTGGTTCGTGTGTCGCCGGGCTGGATCGAGACGGACGCCGCCGTGGCGCTTGCCGAACGGCTCGCCAGGGAGGCTGGCACCGATTATGAGGGGGGAAAGAAGATCGTCATGAAATCTCTCGGTGGAATTCCGCTCGGGCGCCCGGCGAAACCCGGCGAGGTGGCCGATCTGATAGCCTTCCTAGCCTCCCCACGCGCCGCGGCCATAACCGGTACCGAATATGTTATCGACGGCGGGACCGTTCCCACCGCTTGAGACTTCAGAGTGCGGTGGCGCCGATCTCCTCAGCCAGTTTTCGCATGGTCTGCCCCGAACGCCGATGGTCTTCGCCCCCCGCGGGACCTCCTCCCCTAACCCGTCCGCCATTTGATATCGAGCGCCACGACGATCACCCGGTCCGCTTTATTCAGGGTATAGAGGGTTCCGCGCGGGGGATTGATGAGGATCTCCGGCGGGGCGTTCTCCCGGTGCAGGGCCAGGCCGAGGGCGATTTCCGACCGGGCCCGGGCGCGGTCCATCAGGCCGGAGAAATCCACCGCCTCGCCCGCGTGGACATAGGCCTTGGCCGGTTTCAGGTAGATCTCCTGGCCCTTGGCCGATAGGAATTCCGTGACGATCACCCGCAGAATGTTGTTCTCGGCGATGCGGATCAGCAGAAGGCTGACGACGTCCGGCGAGACGATCAATTCCGGGCGCAGGGTGCCGCCCACCCGGCGCTCCATCAGCCGCGCGTTCGATCCGTCCACCATCTCCGCGACCACATGCAGGTCCGGGTGGGCCTGTCCCGCCGCGGCGAGGCTGTCGAGCAGGATCAACCCCATGATCACCCGGGCGTCCGGATCCTCGATGCCACCGCTCTGGTCGGAGAGCAGGACCACCGTATCGGCGTCCGCCACCAGATCCACCAAATGCCGGCGCCGCAGCCAGGGCCGATTGAGGAAGGTCAGCGCCAGGTTCTGGGGCGGCCTGGGCAGGTCCGTGGCGATCAGCTCGGCCATGGTCTCCGGCGGCGGGTTGCCGACCAGGGTCACCGAGCCCCCGGTCTCGCCCCCGTCTCGCATGTGTTCGTCGAAATTCGACAGGATGGCTGGGATGTTCTTGTTCCACCCCAAAATGACGATATTGCGCGCGGTCCGGGGACCCCCTTCCGGGACATCGGGCAGGGTGATCTCCGGCGCGGGCCGCGGGGAGCCGATGGGCGCGGCCTTCGGCGGGCCGAGAAGGATCACCCGCTCCTGGGGTTCGATCACCCGGCCATCGGGTGGGTTGATGTCGGGGATCAAGATCTCCCGGTCGTCCAGTTCGAGCACGTCGCAGACGCCCAGCGGGATGGAGTCCGTATAGGACCGCATGGCCTCGGCCATGGGGCGGTTGGCCAGCGTCGGTTCAGCCACCAGATGCAGGGTCACCTCCGTCGAGCCGAAGACGGCGGAAAACACCTGGGAGAGCCCCGGCTGGCGAGCGCATTGGACGATCAATTTGCTGATCACGTCGCCGGTGGTCAGGACCGGGACCTGATAGTTTCCGGCGACCTTGGCCACCTCCAGGTCGTCCACGTCGACCACTTCGGCGGCCATGGGCGGGCGGCGGTTGTCGGGCCAATCCACCGCCGACAGGGCCGCGAGGGTCTTGATCACCTCGATATCATTGGCCACGGGGTCCGTCTCGGACCGGTCCGCGGCCATCACCACCACCCGGCCCGCATGGGCCACGTTGACCCGCTCCAGGTCACTGGGCAGGCTGGGACGACCCCGGCGGATGACCACCCGGCGCAGGTCCTTCCTGGGAATCGTCGCGGCCAGGGCGGCGCGGATCTCCTGGGGGTCGTCGTCGGCCAGGACCACCACCTTGCGCGGGCCAGTCTCCAGCACCCGGCGGATCACCGCCCGGGCCCGCCGCCCATGGCCGAGAACCAGGACATGGTCCTCCTCCATCACCGGTCCGGTCCCTTGCTCCAGGATCCGCAGGCGTTGGCCCACATGGGTGGAGACCAGGGCGATCAGGGTGCCGAACAGGGCCATGCCCACCAGGGTCAGGCAGAGGCTCAGCAGCAGCAATTGCCAGGCCGCGGCGTAGTCGTTTTCCGTCGCCCCGGGGTCGAGCACCCGCCGCGCCGCCCACCACAACCCATCCAGGATCCCGCCATCCAGACTCCGGGGCAATCCCGCGGCATCGGCGTTGTCCGGGTCGGAGAGGAGCAGACTGAACACCACCCCACCAAGAGTCGCGGCCGTCCCCGCCGTCACGGCCAGCAGCCCCAACTGGGCGGGTAGGCCCATGCCGAAGATCATGTCCAGGCGGTAGCGAAGAACCTTCAGGACATGTGGGAAGGACGGGGAGTGGGCCAAGAGGGGGGACTCCGGGTTGGATTGGGGTCAGGCCTTGGAGGGGGATACCGGGGGCGGTTTGGCGGGGCGGGCGTCGGTGTAGTGGGCTTCCTCGGCGTAATACTCGGGGAAACCAACCGCCGCGCGCAAGGCTTCGAAGGGCAGAAGCCGCTCCCCCGGGTCCCTTTGGGCGGCGAGATCGTCCAAAGCCCCTTGCATGGCCTTGACCGCCGCGGACAACAGGGTCAGGGGATAAGCGGCGAGGCGATAGCCGAGGGCCTTCAACTCCCGGGGCGGCAGGACGGGGGTGGCGCCCCCTTCCAGCATGTTGGCCATGTGGATCCCCGGGGCTTCCCGGGTGATGGCCCGCATTTCCTCGACGGAGGTCGGCGCCTCGACGAACAGGATATCGGCTCCAGCTTCGGAAAAGTCCCGGGCGCGGGCCAGGGCCTCGTCCAGGCCGTGGGTGTGGCGGGCGTCGGTGCGGGCCAGGATCAGGATATCGGCCCCGCTCGCCCGCGCGTCCTCCCGGGCGTCGACGGCGGCGCGGATCCGGTCCCGGGCCTGGATCCTGTCGACCACCATCTTTCCCTGGGTGTGTCCGCAGCGCTTGGGGGCCAGTTGGTCCTCGATCATCACCGCGGCCAGACCCGCCTGGGCGTAGCCCCGGACGGTGCGTTTCACGTTCATGGCGTTGCCGTATCCCGTGTCTCCGTCGCCGATGACGGGGATGGGGGTGGCCTGGGTGATCGCCCGGGCCTGATCGACCATCTCGCCATAGCTGATCAGGCCCGTGTCCGGCGCCCCAAGGCGCGCCGCGGAGACGGCGAAGCCGCTCATGAAGGTCACGGGAAACCCGGCCAGGCCCACCAACCGGGCCGACAGGCCGTCGAAGCAGCAGGGCATGACATGGCAGGTGGGTTGGGCCAAAAGGGCCCGCAGCGCCGCGGTGGGAGTGGACGAGGGGGACATGGGATGGGATCCAATAGGCTTGTCGGACAAGACGTGACGTTGACGAAATGGGAAGGATGACCACATGGTAAGCGCGGAGGGTCCCCCTGGCAAAGGGGGGCTGTCCCGACAGAAATTGATTTCAAGCAAGAAAAAGGGGCGGGACCGCGAGTGTCCGCCCCGCGATGGGAGACGTTCATGAACAAATTTGTTGGCGGCCTGCTTGGCGCGGGCCTCCTCGTGGCCTCCAGTCTGGCGGCCCAGGCGGCGGAAACGACCATCCGTATCAGCCTTCAATTGCCCATGAAAAGCCACCTGGGCCAGAACCTTTTGATGTTCAAGGACGAGGTGGAGAGCAAATCGAAGGGCGCCATCGAGGTGCAGATCTACGACTCCGCCCAGTTGTTCAAGGACAGCGAAGTGCCCCAGGCCGTCGGGCAGGGGCAGATCGAAGCGGGCGTGGCCTCTCTGACCCGCTATGTGGGCGACATCCCGGCGGTGGATATCTTCTACATGCCCTTCCTGTTCAACACCGAGGATCTGGTGCGCAAGGCCACCGCGCCGGGCTCGCCGGTGCGCGCGCCCCTGGACGCGGCCATCGCCAAGACCGGGTCGAAGGTTCTGTGGTGGCAGGCCTATGGTGGCAATATCTTGCTGACCAAGGGCGCGCCCTTGAAGGGTCCCGCGGATATGAAGGACAAGAAGGCGCGGGTCTTCTCCAAGGCCCTGGGCACCTGGACGGAAACCCTGGGCGGCGGGCCGACCATGATTTCCGGGTCCGAGCAGTATTTGGCCTACCAGCGAGGCACGGTGGATATCGGCATGACCGGCATCTCCGGCGTGTCGGCCCGCAAGCTGTGGGAGGTGATGGACACCATCACCCGGACCAATAACGCCGATATCGAGTTCATCGTCGTGATGAACGAGGACTTCTTTAATGGCCTGCCCAAGGACCAGCAGGAAATTGTCACCACCGCCGCCCGCAATGCCGAGGTGGCCGTGCGCGACTATGTGTCGACGATGGAGAATGACGCCTTCAAGGAGGCCGCGGACAACGGGATGACCGTCTACGAACCCAGCGCGGAGGAGATCACCGCCTGGCGCGAGGCCAGCCAGCCGGTCATCGACCTTTGGTTGAAGGACGCCGGTCCCCTGGGCGAGGAGGTCTACAAGGCCGCCCTGTCCCTGGGCGACGGCAAGTAAGTCCACTCCTGGACCGGGGGCGGTTTGGGCCGCCCCCGTTTTTCGTTGTTCTGTTTCGTAATGGTCTCGGGGTGTTCCGATCATGGAGATGGTTGATCGGCTATCGGGCTTTCTGGCCCGGGTGGCGGCGGTTTTGTATCTGGGCGTCGGCGTGATGCTGGGCTGGGAAGTGGGGGGGCGCTATCTATTCAATGCCCCGACCATCTGGGCGGAGGAACTGTCCCGCCTGTTCCTGGTTTGGGGGACGCTGCTGGGGGCCTCCTGGCTGATCAAGGGGGGGCGGCATATCCGCATCACCATGGTCCTGGAACACCTGGGAGAGGGTCCGCGCCGGGTCTTGGAAATCCTGTCCCTGCTCTTCGTCATCGCCTTCGCCGTCGGCTTGATCGTTTATGGATCGCCCATCGCGCTGGATTCCCTGGAGCGGGGACGGACGACCGGATCCATGATCGACCTGCCCATCGGGCTGGTTCAGATCTCCGTACCCATCGGGGGTCTGTTGATGACTCTGCAGGCGGGGGTGGAAATTCTGCGGCTGGTCCTGGGCGGGCCGCTGTCCCTGCTGTCCCATGACGATGACGCGTCGGAAGGGACGGTCTAATGGAAACCATCGCGATTCTCGCCGTCCTGTTCACGGTGCTTCTGGCGGGCGTGCCCGTGGCCTATGCCCTGGGCGGGTTGGGCATGGGCCTGCTTCTGGTGGGAGGGTTCTCCCCCTTGATGGCGCCGACGGCGTTGCTGTCCTCGCTGGACAGCTTCGTACTGATCGCCGTGCCCCTGTTCCTGCTGATGTCCAATGTGCTGCTCAAAGGGGGCGTGGGCCGGGACCTGTTCGCCGCGGTGCAGGCCTGGGTGGGCCATTGGCCCGGCGGTTTGGCCGTGTCGACGATCCTGTCCTGTGGTCTGTTCGCCGCCATTTCCGGCAGTTCGGTGGCGACCGCGGCGACCATCGGCACCGTGGCCATCCCGGAGATGATCTCGCGGGGCTATCCCAAGCGTTTCGTCCTGGGGCTGGTGGCCGCGGGCGGAACCCTGGGGATTTTGATCCCCCCCTCCATCCCCATGATTATCTATGGCGTGATCACCGAGGAAAGTATCCTCTCCCTGTTCCTGGCGGGCATCGGGCCGGGGCTGCTGCTGATTGGCCTGTTCATTGGCTATTCCATGCTCTTCGCCCGGTTTTCCCCCGACTACCAAGCCCTGCCCAAGGCGCGTTGGGAGGAGAGGGCGCGGACCTTCAAGCGGGCCTTGCCCACGATCCTGCTGGCCGGGATTGTCGTCGTCGGGCTTTACGTGGGCGCCTTCACACCGACCGAAGGCTCGGCGGTGGGGTTCATCGGGGCGGTCCTGGTCACGGCCTTTGTCCTGCGCACACTGAGCTGGACGGGCCTGTGGGAGGCGGCCAAGGAGTCGATGGTCACCTCCGTTGCGATCCTGTTGATCGTCGCCGGAGCGAAGATTTTCGGCAAGGCGATCACCCTTTACCGCATTCCCCAGGATATCAGTGCCTTCATCGCGGCCAATATCGACACGCAAGGATTGTTCATCCTGGCGGTCGCCGGGGTTCTTCTGGTCATGGGACTGGTGCTGGAAAGCATGTCCATGATGCTGATCATGGTACCGGTCCTCGCCGGAAGCCTCGCGGCCCTGCATGTGGACCCCATCTGGTTCGGCATTTTCTTCGTGGTCATGGTGGAATGCGCCCTGATCACCCCCCCGGTGGGCCTGAACCTCTATGTGATCCAGGCCGTGGGCAAGGCCCGCATGTCCGAGGTCGCCCGGGGCGTTCTGCCCTTCCTGGCCCTGATGCTCGTCGCCGTGGTGTTGATTACCTTGGTGCCGGAGATCGCGTTGTATCTGCCGTTTCACCTTTAGAAGGCACTGTTATAACCATGCCCTATCCATGCTTCTGGCTCTCGTGCTTTCCCATCACTTCTTGTGGTGGAATCGGGGTTCGATAGCTCTTTGGAGAACGTTCGGCGACTTTTCATTGTTTTTTTCTCAAAAAAATTGTTTCAATTGCGCGTGGTAAATATGAGCTCCTCAGGAGGGTGGCTCTTATAAATTGTCGATATATAAAGGTGGTTAATGTCGCGGGTGGAATTTGACAGTACAAAAAGGTTGTTGGACGATCTTTTGAAACGTGCTGGTGGTGGGCAGATTCAGCTCCCAGATTTTCAAAGGGGGTGGGTTTGGGATGATGAAGGACTGCGCAGCCTACTTGCATCGATTTCGCGATCGTTCCCTGTCGGTGCGATTATGACTTTGCAGACTGGAGGTGAAGTTCGTTTCAAGCCGCGTATGGTCGAAGGTGCATCCGAAACCAACGGACCCGTTGAACCAGAGTCCCTGTTGCTTGATGGTCAACAGCGCTTAACCTCCCTCTATCTGACGACGATGAGACAAAGTGTTGTTGATACTGTTAATTCTAAGAAGCAAAAAATTAGGCGCTTCTACTATATTGACATGATCAAGGCATTGGATGAGAGTGTTGATCGCTTTGAAGCGATCATTGGTCTCCCAGAGAGCAAAGTTGAAACTCGTAACTTTGGCAAGATACCTGTTCGTGATCTCTCGTCGCGGGAGGCTGAGTATGATCAGTGTATGTTCCCGACCAATAGGATTTTCGACTGGAATGAATGGCAGACGGAATTTGTCAATCACTGGAATTATGCTGGAGATAAGACAAAATTCTGGTTTCGATTCTATAATGAAGTTTTGTTGGCCTTCCATCAATATCAGATGCCGGTGATAGAACTTGGTCGGAGCACTGGCCGCGAAGCCGTTTGCATGGTTTTTGAGAAAGTGAATACAGGTGGAAAAAAACTTGATGCTTTTGAGCTTCTGACAGCTATTTATGCAGGGGAGGAAGAAGGCTTCCATCTCAGGGATGAATGGGCCATCATTTTGAAGCGCCTGAAGGACGCCATCGCTCTGAAGGATCACCCTCTGACCCGTTTAGAACCGACTGACTTCTTTCAGGCGATTGCATTACTTTACACGTATGATCGGCGTTTGACCCATCTGGCGGAGAAGCGGCCAGGAGACCCGCCAGCCATAAGTTGCACGCGCGACACTATTCTCGGCATTCCTCTTCACGCTTACAAGAAATTTTCCACTGGACTTGAAGAGGGCTTCAAAAAGGCCGGAAAATTTCTTTTCAGTCAAAAAATTTACTGGTTTAAAGATGTTCCATATCAAACACAGTTGGTGCCGTTGGCCGCGATTCTGACGAAATTGGAAGACCGTTGGGATGATGAGGCCGTGCGTAGAAAGCTCGCGCAATGGTATTGGTGCGGCGTCTTTGGCGAGCTCTATGGCGGCGCGGTCGAAACGCGATTCTCTAAGGACTTGATCGATGTTTTAGCTTGGATTGACGGCGGTAGTGAACCGACAACGGTGAAAGATGCCGGTTTCCGGATGGAGCGACTAAACACCATGACTTCGCGCTTGTCCGCAGCTTACAAAGGCGTTCATGCACTTTTGATGACTGAAGGGGCGCGCGATTTTCGGTCTGGACAGCCCTTCGATCAAGCCACTTATTTCGATGAGGCGGTCGATATTCACCATGTCTTTCCCAAGGCTTGGTGTCAGAAAAAAAATATCCCTAGGGAACAGTTCGATACAGTCATTAACAAGACACCCTTGAGCTACAAGACAAACCGGGTCATAGGCGGGATTTCTCCATCTCAATATCTGGTGAAATTGTCGAAAAATGGTGGCCTGTCTGACGCTGACGTTGATCGCAATTTGCAGTCACACCGCATAAATCCGACACTTTTGCGATCCGACAACTTTGAAGAATTCATTGAATGGCGCCGCGAAGAGCTTTTGTCATTGATTGAGAAAGCAATAGGCAAGTCGATTTATCGCGGGACTGCATTGGATGAGCCGACCGAAGATCTGATGCCTGCCGATGAAGATGATGAGTTGCTATAAACAGCAAATTGACGTGAAGCGGTGGGTGCGCCGCTTCCCTTACTTCGTATCGAACGCCGCGAAGTTCCGCCCCTCGTGCGCGATGTTCTCCCCCCCATCCACCACCAGCACCTGGCCGGTGACGAAGTCGTTGTTGACCAGGTAGCGCACCGCCCGCGTGACCTTGCTGGGGTCTCCCACGCGCAGCAGGGGAATGCCCTGGCGGCGCCAGTCCAGGTATTCCGGCCCGCGATCCTCGGCGGGGAGGATCACGCCGGGCGCGACGCCGTTGACCCGGATCCCCGGAGCCAACTCCAGGGCCGCCATGCGGGTGAAGTCGGCCAGCGCCTTCTTGCTCAGCAGGTAGGCGCCATATTGGAACTGGTTGAAGCCGATCTTGTTGTCGAGGATGTTGACCACCAGACCCTCGGTCCGGTGCTTGGCGAAGGCCTGGGTCAGGAAGAAGGGGGCCTTGAGGTTGACCGTCATCTGGGCGTCGAACATCTCCGGCGTCGTGGTCCGCAGGGTCCCCTGTTCGTAGACCGAGGCGCTGTTCACCAGGGTGGTCAGGTGGGGCATGGTCTTGGTCACCTCGGCCACCAACCGGTCCAGTCCCGCGATATCGGTCAGGTCGTGGTGCATGAGAATGCAATCCACACCCTCATGGCCGATCTCGGACGCCGTGTCCTCGGCGGCGTCCTCGGAGCAATTGTAGTGCAGGGCGATGTCGAAGCCCGCCTTGGCCAGATCGAGCGCGATGGCCCGGCCCAGGCGAACACCGCCGCCGGTGACCAGGGCCGCGGGGCGGTCTTCTGGGGGGAGCTTGGGTTTTGTCATGGGGAGCAATCCTGGCGTGGGGAAGAAGGGGAGGGGGGGGACCTCAGAGTGACGGAGCGTTCGCCGACCCGATGGCCGGCGATGATCAGGGCGACGCAATCCAGGGGCGGATCCCAGGCCGTTCGGTGGGTGAGGTCCAGGTGGGCGAGAAGGTCCTCGACGAAGGGGCGGATATAGGAGTCTTGGGGCAGGCTGTCGCGACGCGGGGCCTTGCTCCCCTCGATGTGGTGCAGGATGTCCAGGTCCAGGGGACGGGGGAGGATCTTGCTGTCCGGGCTGGTGCGGTCCCGGCCATGGGCGGTTTCCAGGGCGTTGAACCAATCCTTCAAGTCCTCTGCCTTCAAGGGGCTTTGGAAGGCCAAGGCCCCGTTGAGGAAAAGGGCGCCGCCGGGAACGCCAACGGGCGCGGTGCGGGCGATCCGGCTCACATGCACCTCGCCGAAGCGCGCGAGCAGGGCGGAAATCGCCGAGGTCACATTCCGCTCCGGGGCGATGTTCGCGCCGAATCCGACGATATACAGGCCTCCAGTCACGGCTCCTGGGTCTCCTTCCATCGGTGGACGGTTCCGGCGTCGATCCCCAACAGGTCGAAGGCCCGGCCCACGGTTTGGTTCACGATGTCGTCGATGGTCCGGGGCCGGTGGTAGAAGGCGGGAACCGGCGGCATGATCACCGCGCCCGACGCCGTCGCCCGCGCCATCAGGTCGATATGCCCCGCGTGCAGCGGAGTCTCGCGCACCAGCAGGACCGTGGGCCGCCGCTCCTTCAGGCAAACGTCCGCGGCCCGGACCATCAGGTCCGCGTCGTAACAATGGGCGATCCCCGACAGGGTCTTGATGGAACAGGGGGCGATCAGCATGCCATGGGCGCGGAAGGATCCACTGGCCAGCGGGGCTCCCACGTCCCCATGGGCGTGCACCACGTCGGCCAGCGCCCGTACCGCGTCCGCGGTCCAATCGGTTTCCTCCACCAGGGTGCGGATCGCGCCGGGGGAGAGGATCAGGTGGCATTCCACGTCGGGCAAGGGGGCCAGAGCCTCCAAGGCGCGAATGCCGAAGAGCGCCCCCGAGGCGCCAGATATGCCGATAATGACTCGCTTCATGGGGAGATCCGATGGAAAAAGGGTTCCTCAATCTTGGGGACGCCAAGCGGCCGGGACAAGGTGCGGATTGGTGAAAGTCCCGGCTTCCCCTGGGAAAGGAGTAAGAAAAGCCAGCGGAATTTCCCCGGTGGCGCCCTGCTCTTCGGCGGGGCAAGCTGGTGGGGTCGGCCAGCAAGACCACCCGAGGCGAATAACGCCCGGAATAGGGCCCGAAAAAGGCTGGGAAAAGGGTTGGGAAAAGGCCAAGACAAGGCCAAGACAAGGGAGGAACTGGAATGCGGTATCGTTTGCCGCCACTGTCGACCCTACGCCTGTTCGAGGCCGCGGGACGCCATGGCAGCTTCAAGAAGGCCGCCGAGGAACTGGGGCTGACCCCCAGCGCCGTGAGCCATGGGCTACAGACCCTGGAGGACTGGCTGGGCGTCATGCTCTTCGCCCGGACTCCCAAGGGGCCAGTCCTGACCCCGGCGGGAGAGGCCTATTTGGATGCCGTGGAGCAATCCCTCTCGACCCTGGGCGCGGCGACGGAAAGTTTGCCGGGCCGGGCACCCCGCGGGATCCTGAGACTCACCAGCGCGCCAACGGTGTCCCTGACCTGGCTGCTCCCTCGGCTGAACCGCTACCTGGAGGCCAACCCCGATCTGACCCTGGCCATCGACACCTCCCACCGGCGGGTGGACTTCCCCCTGGACGACTTCGATCTGGCCCTGCGCGTGGGGCGGGGGGATTGGCCCGGCTTGGTCGCCGAATTGCTGTTCGGAGAGCGCCTCGTGCCCGTCGCCGCGCCCCATGTGGCCCGAGCCCTGAAACCCGCTCCCCAAGCCTTGGAGGGCGCGCGGCTGATCGAACTCAGCTCCGTGGAGCGGGATTGGTCCGCCTGGAGTGAACTGACCGGTTTCGCCGTGCCCCCCGATGGTCCACGTTTGATGGTCGATACCCACGCCCAGGCCTATAAAGCCGCTCGCCTGGGCTTGGGCATCGCCCTGGGACGGTTGCCCTATGTGGCGGACGAGCTGGCACAGGGCCATCTGGTTCCGATCCTGGGGTCGGCCGTGGACGCGGGGACCGGCGTTTGGGTCGTGCGTGGAGCGCTGCCCCGCCCCGATCCGGAGGTGGAAGCCTTCGTCTCCTGGTTGAGGGAAGAGTCCAAGGACCTGAGAGATAACGAGAATTTGTTCGATGAAAAATTTCTCAGCGGCAGTTGAGAAAGAGTCCATTTCCATACGCTTCCGAATGGGAGACACTGCGTCTCGTGTTCGGCGGACGGTGTTCCACCGGTGACCCCTTTGTGACCAGTGGCCTCCAACCCATCGTTTCCATTTCCGGCACAACCTTTGGACCGAACGGGCCCCGTGGTAATCCAGCGCCCCATGTCCACCCCCCGGGCTTCCATGCCCGGGGGTTTTTTCTTGGCCGGATTCGTGGGGTCGTTGGCCTTGTCGCCAAGGGGGTGACAAGGCAGAGTCCCAAGTCGAGCCCCCGAACCGTCCTGGATGCCCCCCATGCCCTCCCTTCAGCCCCTTCGCGCCATCGCCGCCCATGTCTTCGATCAGGCCATGATCCTCGATGCCGTGGGACCCTTGCAGGTCTTTTCCTCGGTCAATGACGAGTTGGCCGTTCGCGGACAACCGCCCGCCTACCGGGTGCTGGTGACCGCCAGCGCGCCTGGTCCGGTGACCATGTCCGGCGGCTTGCGGCTTTACGCCGACGCCGGTGTGGGCGATTGGCCGGATCTGGAGTTGGACACGCTGCTGGTCTCCGGTGGGCGGGGCGTTGACCTGGCGGCCAGGGACGAGGTCCTGCTCGCGGCTTTGCGGGGGCTGGAACCGCGGATCCGCCGCTTGGGCTCCATCTGCTCCGGCGCCCTGGTCCTGGCCGGGGCGGGGTTGCTGGATGGGCGTCCGGCCACCACCCATTGGAGCCGGGTGGAGCAGTTGCGGCGGGATCACCCCGCCGTGCGGGTTCTTGGCGACCGCTTGCACACCCATGCGCCGGAACCGGGGCCAGAGGGGGATCCCCACCTGTTCACCTCGGCGGGCGTGACGGCGGGGATCGATCTGGCGCTGTCCCTGGTGGAGGCGGATGTGGGGGTCAATCTCGCCCGGGCCGCGGCCCGGCGGTTGGTCATGTTCCTGCGCCGTCCCGGAGGGCAGAATCAGTTCTCCGCCTTCCTGGAACCGGCCTTGGAGCGGGCGCCCCGCCTCGCGGAGCTGCTGGTTTGGATTCCGGGAAACCTGAACGCGGACCTGTCCCTGGAGGCCTTGGCCCAGAGGGCGAACATGTCCACTCGGAGTTTCTCCCGGCTGTTTCGGGATCAATTGGGATCCACCCCCGCGGCCTATGTGGAGCGGGTCCGGGTGGAGGCGGCCCGGGCGGAACTGGCGGCCTCCGGCCCCGACGCCTCGGTGGGCGCCGTGGCCCGGGCCGCGGGGTTTGGCCATCCGGAAACCATGCGGCGGGCCTTCCACCGATATCTGGGCATCGGTCCCAGTGACTATGCCGCCCGCTTTGGGGTGACGCTGGCGCCACCCCCGTCCTTCCCTTCCTCTTCATCTTCCCCTTCCCCTTCCCTCTTGGAGGAGAACCGCCCGTGATCCGGTCCGCGCAAATCATCCTGTTCGCCGCCCAAGCCCTGTTTTGGAGCTGCGCGATCATTGGCATTACCGTAACCTCCCTGGTGGGCGAGGCTCTGGCGTCCGACCCGGCCTTGGCCACTCTGCCCATCGGCTTGCTGCTGGGCGGATCCCTGCTGTCGGTCCATCCCCTGTCCCTGTTTATGCAGCGCCATGGCCGTCGGGTGGGCTTTCTGATCGGTTCGGGGGCAGGGGTGGTGGGGGCCTTGGTCGCCGCTCTGGCCGTGCACCGGGCGAGTTTCCCCCTGTTCTGTCTGGGGGCGGCCCTCATCGGCACCTATCAGGCTTCGGCCATGTTCTATCGCTTCGCCGCGGTGGACTCGGCACCACCGAACCGAGCCGGACGGGCGGCCGCCCTGGTGCTGGCCGGCGGCGTGGTGGCGGCGCTGCTCGGCCCGACCATCGCCGTCTGGTCCCGGGACCTGATGGCCATCCCCTTCATGGGAGCCTATCTGACCACCGCCGTGGTGGCGGCGACGGGCTTCCTGGTCTTGCTCGCCGCGCCAGAGGGTCGGGTCCCCGGAAACGCCGTGGGAGGCTGGGCCGCGGCCAAGGCCCTGCTGGCCCGCCCCAAGGTTCGCGCGGCCCTGATGGTGACCGCTTCCGGTCATGGGATGATGATTTTGGTGATGACCGCCACGCCGCTGGCCATGGCCTTCTGCGCCTTCGACCTGAGCCAGTCCGCCCAGGTGATCCAGTGGCATGTCCTGGGCATGTTCCTGCCCGGCTTCATCAGCGGTCGTCTGGTGGACAAGCTGGGCGCCGGGCGGGTGGCGGTGATCGGCGGCACTGTCCTGCTGGTCAGCGTGGGGGTTGCCCTCTCGGGCGTGGCGCTTGGCCATTTCCTGGCCTCGTCCTTGCTGCTGGGCGCCGGGTGGAACCTGATGATGATCGCCGGAACCACCCTTTTGGGCCAGGCCCACGCGCCGGAGGAACGGGGCAATGCCCAGGGGTTGATGGAACTGGCCAATGGTCTGGTGGCGGCGACGGCGTCCTTCGCCTCCGGCGCGCTGTTGGCTGGGGCGGGCTGGTCGCTGATCAACATGGGGGTGGCGCCGGTCCTGGTTTTAGTGGCCCTTGGGGCTTGGTTTCAGCTCTTCGGTGCCGGGCGCCAGGGCCTCACCGAGGCGGCGGGGAAACCTTGATCACCGAGGGCGACCCTTCCCGGCCCGGGAAGGCCTGGACGGCGGCGCGGAGCAGGACCGGTAGGGCCGCGGCGTCGTCGGGGGACCGGTCCATTGTCTCCACCCGCAATTCGCTGATGGGGCGGATTTCGGCGGGATCCCGCTCCCCCAGATCCGCGCCATCGTGCAGGGTCATGACAAGCCAATGGATATAGGTGGTTTGGATGAAGGTCTGGCTTTCCCAGGGGTCTCCGAAGAAGGGCGGTGGCCCCCTCCGGAGGCGGCCGGTCATCACCGGACGCTCGGTGGTTTCCATCCGCGGGCCGTCGGTGCCGTAGGTGAAGGAGATCACCCAGGGAGTCGCTTCTGTCTCCGCCGGTTCCATGACCGTGGCGCCCATGGCCTTCAATTCGCTGGCCAGACGGTCGCGGCTCCGATCCCATTCCAGACTGGCGGCCTGGGATCCCCGGGGGCGGACGGATAGGGTCAGGCCGGACAGGCTTTTCGGCGTGCCCGGATCCACATAGGCGGTTACCCGCGCCCGCTCCATCGAAGGCGCGCAAGCGGCGGTGAGCAGGGTCATGGCCGCGATGAGGGCGGTGGAGAGGCGTCTGGTAGGGATCATAGGGCAAGGATGAGCCCGGACCATGGCGATTTCAAGGTGGTCTCCGCGACGGTGACACGCGCCCTTGACCGTTTCGGTTCCCGGGATCAAGGAAGGAGCTCCGCCTCTCTGTCCCTCGGATTCTTGAAACCCATGGCCGCCTTGAAAGCCGAATTGACCGATGCCGCCCGGGACGCCGTTCAGAGGGTGGGCGAGGTGGCGCGGGACGCCGTTGGCGTGTCCGACGGGACCCACGATTTCATCGCGCCCATCCTTGTGCTGCTGGGTCTGGCCCTGGTCTGCGTGCCCCTGTCGGCCCGCCTGCGACTGGGGCCGGTACTCGGCTATCTGGTGGCCGGAGCGGTGGTCGGCCCCCACGGCCTGGGGGCTGTCGCCGAAGTCCATTCGGTCGCCCAGGTGGCGGAATTGGGCGTGGTCTTCCTGCTCTTCGTGATTGGGCTGGAGGTGACCTCGGCGAAGTTGGCCGCGGTGGGACGAAAAACCCTGATGCTGGGTGTCATCCAGATCACCGGAACCTGGGTACTGGGGTCGCTGACCTTCTCGGTCCTTGGTGCCCCCACGGCGGGGGCCATGGTCGTCGGCGGTGCCCTGTCCCTCTCCTCGACGGCCATCGTCCTGATGATCCTGGAGGAACGGGGGCAATTGGAAACGCGCTTCGGCCGATCGGCCCTGGCCATCTTGCTGTTGCAGGACATGATGGTCGGCCCGCTTCTCGTCCTGGTGACGGTGCTGGGGAAACAGGGCGGGACCTTGGGGCCTGAGCTGTGGATGGCATTCGGTGGGGCGGGCCTGAAGACCATCGCGGCCATCGCCCTGATCCTCACCCTGGGGCGGCTGGTCCTGGGGCGCTTGTTCCAGGCCGTGGCCGGTTTGCGCAGCCCGGAATTGTTCGCCGCCATGGCCCTGCTCTGCGCCCTGGGAACGAGTTGGCTGACCGGGCAAGCGGGGCTGTCCATGGCCTTCGGTGCCTTCCTGGCCGGATTTGTGCTGGCCGAGACCGCCTACAGCCACCAAATTCAAGCCGACATCGAACCCTTTCGAGGGCTGCTCCTGGGTCTGTTCTTCATGACCGTTGGCATGAGCATCGACGTCGCCCTGGCCTGGGAGCGCATTGGCGAGGTCCTGGTGGTTCTGGCAGCGCTGACGGTGGGCAAGGGAGCGGTGGTCGCCCTCGCCGCCATGGCGCTTGGCGAACGGGGATGGCGGGCGCTGCGCCTGGGCGTGGTTCTGTCCCAGGGCAGCGAATTCGCCTTCGTGCTTCTGGCATTGGCCCTCTCCAACGACCTGATCCCGACGAAGGGGCATGACATCCTGGTTCTGGCCGTGGCCTTGTCCATGGCCATCACGCCGATGTTGACGGCCCTGGCGAGCCATGTCTTGGTCCTGGCCGAGCGGCGGGAGGCCATGGCCGGGGGCATTCCCCTGGCCGATGATGGCGCCGGGGAGGGGACCGAGGGGCATGTGATCGTCGTGGGTCTTGGCGAGGTGGGGCGCATCGTCTCCGGTCTGCTCAAGGCCCGGGGGATCCCCTATTTGGTCCTCGACACCAGCCCGGGCCAGATCCTGGAAGCGCGGGCCAGGGGCGAGCCCGTGCAGTATGGCGACGCCACCGTCCCCGCGGTTCTGAAGGCCTCCGGCGCGGCCCGGGCCAAGGCGGTGGTGGTCGCCACCCACCTGCCCGAGGTGGCCGCCCGTCTGGCCCATCTGGCGCCGGACTGCTTTCCCAACGCGCTGCTCTGCGCCCGGGGGGTGGACGAGGCGACGGTGACGCGCTTGCGTGAAGCGGGCCTACGCGAAGTGGTGTCCGAAACCACGGACGTGGGTCTGCGCCTCGCGGGGCTGGCCGCGGAAGCGGTCGAGGGGGACCGGCCCTGACGGGGCCGAGGGGGACCGCCCCTGACGGGGCCGAGGGGACCCCACCTCTCAAGGGGCCAGTGGGTTGGCGGAATGTCCCAGGGGGACAAGACTTTCCCTCTAGCCTGGGATCGGTACCCCGTTATAATCACGGACGCTTCGCAACAATTCCGTGATCCATGGACAAAGTCGCACTCCTCAAAACCCTCGACGCCCACCGCCGCTGGCTCGCCGGGGAACGGGGGGGCGTGCGCGCGGACCTGTCGGGTCAAGATTTGCGCGATCATGGATTTTGGGGCGCGGATCTGCGCCAGGTCATTCTGCGGGAAGCGGATTTGTCGGGATGCAACTTCGCCCAGACGGACCTGACCGGTGCCGACCTGTTCAAGGCGAAGTTTGACGGCGCGGATTTGCGCGGGGCGCGTCTGGCCCAGGCGGAATTGCGTGGAGTCTCGATGACCGGAGCGAAACTCGCCGGATGCGACCTGACCGGTCAGAATTTCCGCCGGGGCCTTCGCTTCGACGGAGAGGGTGAACCCCAGACCGTGCCTCAGGACCTTTCTGGAGCGGATTTCTCCGGCGCCAACCTGACCGGTGTCGACGCCACGGGCGCGGATTTGTCTGGCGCGATCCTGTCCAATGCCCGATTGGATCACGCCAATCTGACCGAAGCCGATTGCCATGGCGCCGATCTGTCGGGCGCTTTCCTCACTGGGGCCACGCTCGCAAACGCCAACCTGCGGAGTGCCCGGCTCGTGGGGGCGAACCTGGGGGGGACGGACTTCAGCGGGGCCAGCCTGTCCTTGGCGGACCTGACGGGCGTCGACATGGGAACGTCCAGCCTCGCCGGGGCGGACCTGCTGGGTGCCCTGCTTGATGGGGCCTCCCTGCCCGCCAAGGGGGAGGTGGAGCAGGCCTTGGTGGGCAAGGTTCTGGAACGCCATCTGGCTTGGTTGATGAACGGCGCCGGGACGGCCGCGGACCTGTCGGGGATGGATCTGTCGGGGATGGACCTGTCCGGATCCAATTTGGCGGGGGCCAATCTCGCCGGGACTCTCCTTGCCCGGGCCAATTTGCGGGGATCCAGTCTTGTCCTCGCCGACTTGTCGGGGGCGGTGTTGATTGGCGCCGACCTGGGGGACACCGATCTGCGGGGCGCCAGCCTGAAGGACACGGACCTGACCGGCGCCAATCTGGCGGGGGCGCGCACGGGGGAGGCGGAACTGCTGACCGGAGGGGGGGCGTCCTCCAGCCGCGTCGTGTCGACGGATTTCACCGATGCCTGGGGGCGGGAGAATCCACCGCTTCCGCCGGAGGGGGAGGACTGGCCATGAGTGCGCCGCCGCCCGCGACACCGCCCCGCCGCCGTGTCCTGGACCCGCGGACCGGGGTAACCATCGTCCGAATCCAACGGGGCGAGCACCATGTGTCCCAGGCCCCCGACGAAGTTCTGTCCGCGGAGGTCGCGGCCAGCGTCGCCCTCTGTTGTCGGGATCCCAAGCGCAATATCGGTGGCATGGTCTGCATTTTGTTGCCCGCGGCCGAACCGGAACCGGGCTCCGCTCCCAACGATACACAGGACCTCGCTGTCTTCATCGAGCGTTACGGTGCCCATCTGCTGGAGCGCCTGTTCATTGAGCTGGAAAAGCGCGGCTGTCGCAAGACCCGCCTGGAAGCCAAGGTCTTTGGTGGGGGCGCCCGGGAAGGGGAAGACCCCGCCGCCGGTCCCCGAACCCTGGCCTTCGTCAATCGCTACCTGGAAGACTGGGGCATTCCCGTGTCCGAACGGGTCACCGGTGGGCGGAAGGTCCGCCGGGTCCAGTACTTCCCCGTTACCGGTAAGGCTCGGGTCATGGTTCTGGATGATACCAAGGCACCCGCGGCCGCCGCGCTGGAACAGCGGCGCTCTCCCATCGTTCGCCTGGAACAGGACGGCGTGGTGGAGATCTGGGACTGATCCATGGGCCTTGTGTGGGTAAGAATGGCCCTCTTCCATTTGGGACTAATTTTGTCCACAATGCCCTTCGCCGCGCCGCGGGAGGGGTCATGGTCCGGCGGCATTCCGAGCAAACGCAAGATGCATGAGGGGATCAACAGATGAGCGCCGACGACCTGAAGGCCGAGATTAAGAACGAGATTAAGAAACTGAACGCCCGCGCCACCCAGTCCAAGATGGACCTGCACGACCTGTCCGAGGACCTGCCCATTGGGTGGGAAAAAATCATGGAACAGGCCGAGGCCACCTTCAAGGCCTACGAGCTTCTGACCACCAAGCGCGCCGAATTGAAGGCCCTGGAGGGCTGAAATTAGAGCGATTCGCGGAGAAGTGGACGTCGGTTTTCCGCCGCGAAATCGCTCTTCGTTATTGAGTCCAGATCAAAAGACCAATCCTCCGTCCGACCGCGGACGGGGGATTGGCCTTGGTTGGTATTACAGGCTGTCGATGACACCGCCGTCGACCCGCAGGGCCGCGCCACTGGTGGCCGAGGCCTGTCTGGAGCAGGTGTACACCACCATATTGGCCACTTCCTCCACCGTCGCGGCGCGCTGGATGATGGACGAGGGACGCTTGGCCATGACGAAGGCCGCGGCCGCGGTTTCGATGTCCGTTCCCTTGGCCTTGGCGTCCTCGGCGAGCATGCCCGCCAGACCCTCGGTCAAAGTGGGGCCAGGCAGGACCGAATTGACGGTGACCCCGGTTCCCGCCATGCGCTTGGCCAGACCCCGGGCGATGGACACCAGGGCTGTCTTGGTGAAGCCATAGTGGATCATGTCCGAGGGGATGTTGAACGCCGATTCCGAGGATATGAAGACCACCCGGCCCCAACCGCTCCTTTCCATACCTGGCAGATAGGCGCGGCTCAACCGTACACCCGAAAGGATATTAATGTCGAAGAACCGGACCCATTCCTCGTCGGGGACCTCGAAGAAGTCTTGGGGATTATAGACTCCCAGGTTGTTCACCAGGATATCCGCGGCCGGATGGGTGGCGACCAGGGCCGCGCAGCCCTCGGCCGTGCCCAGGTCGCCCACGAATCCGACGGCCTTGGCGTCCGGGGACCCCGCGACGAGGGCCATCAGAGCGCCGTCCACCTTATCTTGGGCACGACCAGTGATGACCACTTCGGCACCTGCCGCGGCGAGACCCCTGGCGCTTTCCAGGCCGATACCGGCGGTCGATCCGGTGACAATGGCCTTGAGGCCCGTCAAATCGATATGCATCGCATCCTCTCCCAATTGAAATATCGATATTGAGTGCAATCTACGATATTTTTCGCGAACAAAGGAGTCAGGAGGAAAAGTCTCGGTGGTAGGCGGGCAATCCGGCGCGGTTCAGAGCCTCGAGAATCTCCGTCAGATGGACATGATCCCGGGCTTCCAGGATGACTCGGAGATCCGTGGATTTGACCGAGATGTCCGCGGTCAGCCGCTCATGGCGGACCTCCACGATATTGCCTCCGGCCTCGCCGATGACCGTCGCCACCTTGGCCAACTGGCCGGGCCGGTCATTCACCTGGATGGACAGGTGGGCGATGCGCCCCTCGCGCACCAAGCCGCGCATGATGACCGAGGCCATGATCCGGGGGTCGATGTTGCCGCCGGTCAGCACCAAACCAACCGACCGCCCCTTGAAGCGCTCTGGTTCCGCGAGGAGGGCGGCTAGGGGCGTGGCGCCAGCGCCTTCGGCGACGGTCTTCTCCACGGTGAAATAGAGGTTGATGGCCGCCTCGATGGCTGGTTCGTCGACGAGAAGGATGTCCGACACAAGCCGCCGCAACAGGGGCAGGGTGCGCGATCCCGGCTCCTTGACGGCGATCCCCTCGGCCACGGTGACCGCGCCCGTGGGGCGGGGCAGTCCCCTCAGGGCATTGTAGGCCGCGGGGTATTGGGAGGATTGGACGCCGATCAGTTCGATGTCCGGCTTCATTCCCTTGGCGGCGATGGCCATGCCCGCCAGCAGGCCGCCGCCGCCAACCGGAGCCACGAGAATCTCCAGGTCCGGGGCATCCTCGAGCATCTCCAGGGCCACGGTCCCCTGACCGGCGATCACCAAGGGATCATCGTAGGGATGGATGAGGGTCAAGCCCTCGGCTTCGGCGATCCGTTCCGCGGCCTGTCTCGATTCCGCGACCGTCTCCCCCTCCAAGACCACCCGGGCGCCATGGGCGCGGGTGTGTTGGACCTTCACGAAGGGCGTGTCCTCTGGCATGACGATCACCGCGGGAACGGCCATGCCCTTGGCATGGTAGGCCACCCCTTGGGCATGGTTGCCCGCGCTCATCGCGATCACACCTCGGATCCGTTGGGCGTCGCTCAGGGCGTTCAGGCGGTTGAGCGCCCCTCGCTCCTTGAAGGACGCGGTGAACTGGTGGTTTTCGAATTTGACGTGGACCCGGGCTCCGGTCAGGGCCGACAGGGTTCGCGACAGGTGCGTGGGGGTGCGCTGGATGGCGGAGCCAATGACCCGGGCCGCGGCTTGGACATCGGCCAGGGTTGGTGGCGGCTCCTGCTGTTCGACGGGCGGCCAGGGGGAGAGGTGGGGCGCTTCCGCGGGCATGGGGAACTCCAGGGAAAGGGAGGCGCGGAAAATCGTCCAAATGCTTCGCGTATTGCGAATAGTTGCGAAACGCACATTGGGCGGATATCCGGTCTGAGGAATTTACGGATTGATTTCATTGTGTTTTTTTTATCAGCCGAGTTGGCATGACCGATGCAAAGATAGGTGTGATCTCTGTTCCTTCCAAGGTCTCTTCCCAGGGAAGAGTTTGCAAGGGCCGCCTTTCCGGTGATAGCCGCTCGAAACCTTGCTGGTTTCCCGGTGGTTCCGAACCGCACTTCCCCGCCGCCAACCGGGGGCCGACATTTCGGACGGCTTCATCGGGCGGGACGATCCACATGTTGGATCGTCCCGCCTTTTTTTTGCTCCATGTTCGTCCTGTCGTCCGCTTCTCTCCAATTTGGGAGCCGATCCGGTGCGAACCGGTATTAGAATCCTTTCCAAGGCATGGGACGTCTGATAGCGTATGTTGAAGCGAGCATCTTTTACCAGGATGTCGTGATTGGAACCTCGGACGATTTCGTCGCGCCGCCTGGGATGTCTTCACCGTCGGTGGTACGGGGGAGGTGGACGACTTCGGCCATGGAGGCGATGGCACGGGTAGGGTATCCTTGTCGATATCCTCATTTTCTGTTCATCGACGGCGGGGCGGGCGTTGATACATTGGTTGCCCAAAACGCCGAGGACGTGAAGAGCCTAAAGTGGTACGAGGTTCAGGGGGGCGAAATGATCAAAGTGGATCCGTATTCCACGGTCCCCAGTCCCTCCTTCACAGTCCCTACCTTCCCAGTCCCTCTCGGCGGGGGCGTCTTGTCGGGCCAACGCATCATTGGATCCCTTCCCAAGCCGTGGGAAAGTTTGGTACCTTCCTGTCTTGGGTCCTCCTGTCTCTCTCCCTGGCGGCGGCTCCCAATGCGCGACCCCTTATGGTGGGGTGCTGGATCATTGACTTCTCGTCGCCCCGGTGCGCGGACCATGACAGGTACTCTATCTCGTTTTCCAGGGCTGTGATGGCTGTCGTGGGCGTTGCGCGGTGGTTGTCCTAGGGTTGGGGCCGATCTCCCATGGGGTGTCGATGAAAATCGGACCGGAGTGGGGAATACCGGAATGACGGTGAGGCGCCGCGTCAGGCGGCCCGATGGATGGATATGGTGGCATGAGCAAGATCCTGAGAGACGCGCCTAATCCCGATGGATGGCCCCGCCTTGGCGGAAGGTTCGGTCTGGATGGGGACCTCACGGAGGGGGGGGCGGGCAGCGGGTTTTCCCATGTGATGGAGGTCGGTGGGGCCGAGCGGGTCGACGTGGGCTCCGCGGACTTGTTGCTCAACGGATCCTATGACCGCGAGGGGAGTGATTTGATCCTGTCCGATGGCGCGGGCCGGACTCTTTTGCTGAAGGATTATTTCCTGGACGAAACCCCCGCCGATCTGGTCGTCGGCGAGGGGATGCGTCTGGATGGGGATCTGGTGGCTCGTCTGGCCGGGGGGCAGGCGCCCGCCCAGGTCGCCCAGGCCGCCACCCTGGGCGGTGGTGCCCTTGCCGCGGCCATCGGGACCGTGACCAAGGCCGCGGGGACGGTGACCGTGATCCGGACCGACGGTACGGAAGTGACGGTTCAATCGGGGGATCCCATTTTCCAGGGTGACGTGGTGGCCACCAGCGCCGATGGCGGTGTGGGCATCACCTTCCTGGACGGCTCGGCCTTCTCGCTGGGCGGGAGTGGCCGCATGGTGCTGGACGAACTGGTTTATGACCCGGGCACGGGGGAGGGATCCTCCTCGGTCAGTCTGGTGTCCGGCGTGTTTTCCTTCGTTTCGGGGGAGATCGCCAAGAGCGGTCCGGACGCGATGACCGTGACCACGCCGGTGGCGACCATTGGTATCCGCGGCACCAAGGGTGTGATCAAGCTGGTGGTGCCGGAGGGGATGGACCTGAGCGACATTGGTGCTCTGGCCAACCGGGCGGAGGCCCTGGGTCTCGAGTTCGAGGTCGTGTTGCTGCCCGAGGCCAACGGCATCACCGGTGAAATTGTCTTCACGGGGCTGAACGGTCAAACCCAGACCCTGAACGTGCCCTATGACGGCATCAAGGTGAACTTGGCCCAGATCCTGGATCAGGTGGAATTGAGCGTCTCCCGTTTCTCCGCCAACCAGCTGGACATGGAGAACAGCGACCAGGGACGATCCCTGGAGTTCCTGCCTGATGGGAACACCGACCAACCGGACGGGACCGGGGATGACCAGGGAGGGGTCGACACCGATGGCGACGGTAAATCCCAGGTCAAGGAAATCATCGACCAGGATCCCAATTACGCCGACCCCTATGACGTGGTCGGCAAGGGTCTCGGCACGGGCGGAGGAGGGAACTCCGGGGATACCAACAAATTCGTCAAGGAGATCCTGAAAGCTGTCCTGCCAGTCGGTTCCTCGAATGGCGACACCACGCAAACCGGCGACGAGGGCGACGGGGGCGAGGGGGGCGACATTGGGGGGGGCGACATAGGGAATACGGATGAGCCGATCCCGCCCGATGACTCTATTGGAGATGTCACGGAGAAGGTCACCTACGACTCGAGTGGCCGCATTATCGTCGCCTTTTCCGGCGGCGTTTACGACGCCTCCAATTCCACGGACAGCCTGAGCGTCACCGGCGGTTCCTCGGGTGATACCATCACCACGGGCAGCGGCAATGACGAGGTCTTTGGTGGCGCGGGGAACGACACCATCAAGACCAATGGGGGCAATGACATTGTCTACGGTGGGTCCGGAGCCGACGTCATCATCGGCGGATCCGGCCAGGGCAATGACACCTATTTCGGCGGCTCCAGCGAGACCGTGGACGACAGTGATTCCGACTGGGTGAAGTACCCCTCCGCGACCCGCTCGATCACCGTCGACCTGTCCACCGGCAAAGCCAAGGGCGCCGACATCGATACCGATATCCTCTATGGCATCGAGAATGTCTTGGGGGGAGATGGGTCCGACACCATTACCGGCAATTCCAAGGCCAATATTCTGCAGGGCGGCAGTGGTGACGACACCCTGGACGGCGGCGCCGGGAATGACACCCTGGAAGGGGGCGGTGGCAACGACACCTTTGTCTATTCCTCGGGCACGGATACTTACAGCGGTGGTTCCGGGACCGATGTCCTGCTGGTGAGGAATGGCAAGACCTTGACGCTGGGCTCCACATGGCAGAGCGGGTCTTCCAGCCTGGAAAGCATTACGCTGGGCTCTGGGGCGAATACCCTGGCTATTGGGGCGACGACCTCCTGGTCCGCCATTTTCGGCACCACCCTTTATGTGATGGCGGGCAGCGACGACACGGTTTCGGGAACCGGGTGGAGTTATCAGGGGACCGTGACCAGCGGTGGGGTGACCTACAATTCCTGGAGCCAGGACGGCTATACGATCAACGTCCAGTCCGGCGCTCTCCTGAGTGGTTTGACCACAACGATCGCGACCACGGGGTCCACCATTACTTGGGATCATGGGGCCAACACGACCGCCTTCTCCGACGCGGCCAACTGGAGTACCGATACTATACCCGGGTCGACGGATATCGCGGTCATACAGACGGAAGGCACGGTCGCGCTCTCTTCGGTCAAGACCTTATCGTCCCTGTCTCTGAGCAATTCAGCGGTGCTTACGGTGTCGGAGGGGTTGGTACTGACCAATGGGGGGAGTATCGAGGAAGGCTCCAAGATAAAACTGGCTTCGGGGGGGACCCTGGACACCGACGGAACCGTGACGTTTGATGGGCGGCTGTATTTGGAAAGTGCCGGAACCTTAAGTGGCGACGGAGTCATCAATATAAACAGAGATGGGATATTTTTGCCGTCGGGGGGAACCTTAGCCATTGACGGGGTGACTCTGAACTTAAACAATAATTTGACCCTGGGTGGGTCTTTTGTTCAAAGCAATTCCAGCACCGTTGTCGTCGCAGCCGGTCAGACATTTTCGATTAACGACTCCGGCTCTATTTCCGGAACTGGGACCTTTCAGATCCTGGGTACGGTGGATGTTTCTCTCGAAAATCAGGGAGAGCTGCAACTGCAGCAGGCGGAGAGCTTCACTTTCGGTGGATCGAATACGGTCCTGTCCAGCGGCGGCAAGATTATCGCCTCTGGGTCGATCAGCCTGGGAAGTGGAACCTACGCCGGGGCCATTGAAACGGGCGAGGGTACGACGGTCACCCTGACCGGCTCGCAGACCTATAATTCCGGTCTCTCCTGGTCCGGATATGGGACCTTCCTGCTGAGCAGCGGCATCATCGCCCTGAACACGGATTTGTCCACCGATGTGACCTTGGAGTTTTACGGATCCAACCGGATCACCGGGACCGGGACGCTGACGGTCGACACCTTTGACCAGTCGTCTTCCGCGGGCACCGTGGATTTCGACGCCGCCTTGCTGAAGGTCGCTTATGGTGGCGGGATATCGGGGTCCTCGCTGACGGGAGACGGGACCCTGCAACTTGATGGTGGGACCTTCATCGTGTCCGGCGAGACCGATGGAACCACGGTCATGACCCTGGATACGGTGGTCAAAAGTGGCGCCACCCTGGCGGTGCGGGCGACCAGCCAAGCCACCACTTTGGACCTGGACGCCAATGGCGAAACGGGATCCCTGACCATAGACAGCGGCGGTACGCTGATCCTGGATCAGTACAATGGGGGTGAGTCCGGCTTTGGGGTCACTCTGGATGCCGGAACGGGGACGATCACGAACAATGGCTCGATCCTCGTCGACGATACCTTGGGTGGGACGACCGGTGTCGTCAACATCAATGGAGCGTTCGTGCAAGGATCGTCGGGGACGCTGAACATAAACAGCACCCTGTATTTCGCTCCCGGCGCGGGCAAGGTGGCGGACCTGTCCAACGGCACCGTCGACCTGGAAGGCGGGCAAACAATTTACGTCAGCAGCGGGACCCTGGCCACCGGCGCCGGGACGACCTATGGAGGAAGTGGGACGCGAACCTTGCAGTTCCTGGATGGGACGACCTGGCGCATGGGGGCCGACTACACCATCGGTTCCAGCACCTTCCAGATCGGACTCACGGGGGCGGTTTCCGTTGTCGCGGCCTCGGGGGTGTCGCCGACCCTGACCAATGCGGGGACGGCGGCTTTCTTCAGTGACGATACCATCGGCGTGGATGTGGTCAATACCGGGACCTTGTCGTTTCACGGCAATGACGCGGCAACCGGTCAGGATGGTGGATCGACGCTGAGCGGTGATTTGACGAACGAGGCTTCGGCGGTGGTGTCTATTTACACGGGCGCCAGAGGAAACAACATGACCACGACGGTGGGCGGGACCATCGACAACAGCGGTTCGTTCCTGTTCGATAATCAGGGGGACTATACGGGGAACTTGACGTTCGACTTGGACACCCGTGACTTCAACAACTCCGGTACCGTACAGTTCGCCGTCTCGGCGGATACCAACTATGCTATTCGTTCCACCTTCAACAACAGTGGGACGGTGGATTTGCAGCAGGACGCCGGGTTCAGTGGCGGGGATTTCACCAACCTCTCGGGGGGTACGATTTGGTTGGACAACGACAGCACGCTGTCCTGGCGTCCCGATAATTCCAGCGGCACCTTCACGAATGGCGATGGCGGTCTTATCCAGGGGACGGGCACCATCAGCCTGTTTCATTCCTCGACGGAAACCTCCCTGACCCTGATCAATAACGGAACGCTGAGCCCGGGTGTGGCGACAGAGAGCTTGTCGTCCGACAACTACGGGTCATTGACCATCAGCGGGAACCTGACGGCCAAGGCGACGTCCCTGGTGGCCTTGGACTTGGATCTGTCGGGAGGATCCAACCATGATGTGCTGACGGTGACCCAAACCTTCACCATGGCGGGTACCCTGGATATTCATCTCAATAACGCGGGGGAGGAAGTTTCCGGGGCCTATACGGGGGATACGGGCAGTTATACGGGGTACCTGACCGCGGGCACCCTTACCGGGCAGTTCGACGAGATCACGGGGATGAATAGCACGGACAACACGTCGGTCGCTGTCTATGCGCATGTGGTCGGTACGACGGAATTGGGGTTCGAGTCCCTGGCGGCCAGTTCCATCGTCGACTACATGGAACTTAACTTGAGCCAGGATGTGGTGATCGGTACTTCGGGGGACGATTACTTCACCATTAGTGGGACCTCTGGCGGCGAGGATTTCTTCTATGGCGGGGACGGCAAGGACACTGTTTTCCTGGAAAACCTACACCTACTCTTCATCGACGGGGGAGACGGAGTCGATACGCTGGTCCTCCAAGGGAGCCAGGATTTGTCCACCCTGTCATGGACCCAGGTGCAAGGGTTCGAAATCATCGACATCGACACGGGTTGGGGCACCTTGACGATTGATGACACGATTGTCCGGGCCTTGGCCTCGGGAACGAATGCCTATCTGGATACGGCGGTCACGGCCTATAACACGGCCGCTAGTACATCCTTCGCCACCACCGATGCCTTGGTCATCAACATGGGGGACATGGAGGGCAGTGATGACGTGGTCCTGTCGGACGCCAGTGGAACCTGGACCAACCAAGGCACCATTGAGCTGGACCTTGATGGATCGGCCGGAACGGAATCCTATACCGTTTTCAGCAGCAGCAATGGCGCCACGGTCTATGTCACCGACGGGCTGAGCGACAGTGACGGTGGCACCTACGCTGATATCGGTAATTTTTTTTCTGATCCCACGTAAGTCATGGGGGGGATGCCCCTCAATCCCGGGCATCCTTGCGGCGCCACCAATGCATCATCAGGGGGGCGAAGTGGGTGATCAAACCGTGGAAGGGCAGACTTCGCGGCTTGCCGCCGTCGGGCAGGTCCAGCGCCTTGAAGGGCACGCCCGCCGCGGCCCGGGCGAGGTCCCGACCAACGGCCATACCCAGCGCCATGCCCCGGCCATTGTAGCCAATCGCCGTCACCAGCCCCGGCGCCAGTTCGTGGAAGCGGGGGTGGAAGTCGGGGGTGAAACCCAAGTGGCCCCGCCAGCAGTGGGCGATTTCTCGCTTGCCCGCCTGGGGGAAAACCTCGGCGATGCGGGCCTGGGTCCGGGCCTTGGCCTGCTCCGCCGTGGCGGAGCGGTTCGGTAGGGTGCAACCACTCACCAGCCGCCCATCCTTGGTCTTGCGAAAGAAATACAGGTCCCCATGGGTGTCGGACACGGAGAGGTCCGCGGGGAGGATGCTGTCCAAGACCTCCGGCTCCAGAACCTCGGTGCTCATCTGGAAGTTCAGGACGGGCACGATGGAGGTCCGCAGTCCCGGCCAAAGGGCTTGGGTATAGGCGTTGGTGGCCAGGATCACCCAGTCGCAATCCACATATCCCTGGGCCGTTCGCACCCGCCACCCGCCGGTGCCTGGTCGTTCAAGCTTGGTCACGGGGGATTGGGCGTGGAGGCTCGCCCCCTGTCCCTTGGCCGCCTGGGCAAGCCCCCGGGTTAGGGCCAACGGGTTCACATGGCCACCGCTGGGACAGAGCATGCCGCCGTGCCAATAGCGGGTTCCGGTCAGGGCGGCGCATTCCTCGGCCTCGACCATCCGGCAGTTCAGTCCCGCGGCGCTCCATTCCGATTGCCGCTGGCGGAGTCCGCCCAGGCGGCTGGGGCGGTGGGCCGGTTGCATCCACCCGTGGTTCACGGCCTCGCATTGGATCTGGAAGCGATCGATGATCGAGAAGGTCAGGGCCGCCGATCCCCCGACAAGGCGTGAAAAGCGCTCTCCGGCGCCGGGCCAACGGGCGATCAAATCACTGGGGCCGGGCTTCGACAGGGTGGGAATGATATGGCCACTGTTGCGGCCCGATCCGCCAAACCCAGCCTCGTCGGCCTCCAGCAGGGTGACCGACAGGCCCCCTTCGGCGGCATGCAGGGCCGCGGACAAACCGGTGATGCCCGCGCCGACCACGACGAGATCAGCCTTGGTCGCGCCCAGAAGGGAGGGCATCTCCGGAGTGGGGGGCGCCGTTTGGGCCCATTGTGTATTGGCCAGAACATCCACATCCAAAGGTAAATTCTTGCCCAAAACACACCTCTCGCGCCGAAGGAAAAAGCTCTCCCTGTAAAGGGTAGGGTGGTATCGCGGCGAGGCGTACCAATTTATTGTCCTGGGGACAATCGGGTCAATTTATTGTCCTGGAGACAATCTGGCGCTTGCGATGTTGCGGTGCGATGACAAACCTTGTAATCGGGACGGAATGAGGTTCAGTCCTATTCCATGTGATCATATTGAATTGCCCTGGAAGGTTTTCGAGACCATGAGCGCAACCGACAAGACGGCTCCCGACCACAAGGCCCTAATGGTCGCCTCGATCAAGGGGCGGGCCATGGTCTACAAGGCCATGCTCGACGAATTGCGCGAGAGCTTGGGGGAAGAGCAGGCCATTGCCCTGATGCGGGGTGCCATCGAGCGCCGAGGGCGGGAGATCGGCAAGCAATTCCAGACCTTCGCGCCCGGCGATTTCGCGGGTCTGCGCGATGCCTTCATCGCCTATATCCCCGACGCGGCCCTGACCGTGGATCCGGATGTGCGCAAATGCGACGCCGACGGGCTGGAGATCAAGTTCCGTCGCTGTCCCCTGAAAACGGCCTGGATCGACGCCGGTCTGCCCGATCCGGAGGTCGAGACCCTCTGCGCCATCGCCGGATGCGTGGACACGGGCACCTTCACCGAGGCGGGGTTCGCCATCGACGTGGAAACCTGGAAGCAGGGCGAGGAGGGCTGTTGCCGTCTGGTGATCACCCGCGCGCCCTGACGGTTCAAAATCCCCCAAAGGTTTTTTTCACCCAGACATCCCATCCAATCCGATCGGAGGGTTACCCACCATGAAGAAGATTTTCGCCACGGGCCTGATACTGGCCGCTGGACTGGGCTTCGCCGCTGGCGCCCAGGCCGAGGACAAGACCATCACTCTTGGTTATGAGATGCCCCTGTCCGGTGATCGCTCCCAATATGGCGAGACCTTCCGCAACGCCGCGGAAATCATGTTGGAGGACTTCAATGCCTCCGGCGCGCTGCCGGGCGCCCAGGTGGAGATCCTGTTCGAGGACTCCAAGAACGACCCCAAGGAAGCCCGCAACATCGCCCGTAAGTTCGTGGACAACGCCGATATCGTCGGCGTCCTGGGGGATTTTTCCTCCACCGTGTCCATGGCCGCGGGCGAGATCTACGGCAAGGAAGGCATGCCCCAGCTGTCCCAGACGGCGAGCCATCCGGACTATGCCAAGATCAGCCCCTGGCAGTTCCGCAACATCACCACCCAGGCCTACGAGGGTCCCTATAACGCCGACTGGATCCTCGCCGATGGACTGAAGACCGCTTCGGTGGTGTACATCCAGAACGACTGGGGTATCTCGGCCAGCGAGAACTTTGTCGCCGCCTACGAAGAAAAGGGCGGCAAGGTCCTGTCCAGCGAGGCCTTCAATCCCGGGTCGCGGGACTTCCGCTCCATCCTGACCAAGATCAAGCGGAACAACCCCGAGGTCATCTATCTGGCCATGTTCTACGAGGAAGGCGCGGCCCTCGCCCGCCAGCTCCAACAGCTCCAGATCGATATCCCGGTCTATGGCACCAGTTCCCTCTATTCGCCCAAGTTGGTTGAACTGGGCGGCGAGGCCGTGGAGGGCATGAAGCTGGCCACCACCTTCATGCCGAACAATCCCGCGAAGAACGTCCAGTCCTTCGTGACCGAATACAAGACCCGCTACGGCGAGACCCCGAACATGTTCGCCGCCCAGGCCTATGACGCGGTGGGGATCATGCTTTCGGCCATCGCCAAGGTTGGTCCGGACGTGACCCGCGAGACCCTGCGCGACGCCCTGGCCCAGACCACCGATTATCCCGGTGTGACCGGTGCCACCAGCTTCGCTCCGGAGACCCGGGAGCCGTCGAAGACCCTGGCCAAGATGGTCGTCAAGGGCGGGGACTTCCAGGTCGTCGAGTAAGCGATCAACGCCCGGCGGCAGCGATGCCGTCGGGCGTTTTTGACGGGTGCCGTGATCGGCATCCCCATCTGATCTTCGGTCTCCCGTTCCGTTTTTCGTCATTCTCGCGAAACCGCTGCTGTGTGCACGTTTCTTTGTTTTCAAATGAGAATCTTTACTTCGTCATTCCCGCGTAGGCGGGAATCCAGTGTTGATTTCGGTGTCGTCGGTGGAAGGCGTGGCCGTCGCGTCGACCGCTTCCGCCACCTGGTCCCACCCTGGATCCCCGCGTTCGCGGGGATGACGAAAGAGAGGGCGGGGATGACGAAAGAGAGGGGGGATGACGAAGAGGGAAAGCGGGAATGACGGACTCATTGGTCGACCCGTGGGCTTCCGAGAAGGGAATGTCGCCGAACAGATTGATGCTTTTGTCACACGTGCAAGGGGGACCCCGCGGGTGCTGGATGTCTATTTTCTGCAGCAGGTGGTGAACGGGCTATCCATTGGACTGGTGTATGCCCTGATGGCCATCGGCTTCACGCTGATCTTCGGCGTGCTCAACGTGGTGAACTTCGCCCATGGCGAGGTCTACACCATTGGCGCCTTCGCCGGTTTGATGACCATCACCGCCTTCGCGCCCCCCTTGATCGTGGTCATTCTGGTGGTCCTGGCCGTGGGTGCCTTCGCCGGGTTCGGGCTGGAGCGCATCGCCTTCATGCCCTTCCGACGGTTCCGGGACGAGGCCTCGCTGAAATCCCGGGCCATGCGGGAAGCGACCCTACTGTCTTCCCTGGCCGTCTCCATCGTTACCCGGGAGATCATGGAAAAGGTCTTCGGCGGCGCCATGCAGCCCGTCCCCTTCGAATACATGCTCCAGGATGTGATCGAGCTGGGTCCGGTGACCATCACCACGGGCAATGTGGCGATTCTGATCGCCTCGGCGCTGATGTTGACCGGGTTGCAAATCCTGCTTTACCGGACCGACGTGGGGCTGTCGATCCGGGCGGTCTCCAACAATTCCCTGGGCGCCCAATATGTGGGGATCAATACCGACCGGACGATCATCGCCACCTTCATGGTGGGCTCCATGCTCGGCGCGGTGGCTGGGATCATGGTGGGGCTCTACGAGGGCATCATCTTCCCGCATATGGGCTTCGCGCCCGGAGTGAAGGCTTTTGTCGCCATGGTCATGGGGGGGCTGTCGAGCATCCCCGGTGCCGTGGTCTGCGCCCTGATCCTGGGCACGTCGGAAAGCATCGCGACGGAGTTCCTGTCCGCCGGATGGAAGGACCTGATCGCTTACGGGTTCCTCGTCCTGACCCTCATCTTCTTCCCACAGGGGTTGTTTGGCCATGGCCGTGATCGCGTCTAACGGGGCGGTCTCGCCCCCCGGGACCCGCTCCACCCTTTGGTGGGGGGTGGGACTCCTCTCCCTCTTCGGGATCATCCCCGGTGTTCTCGCCTTGATCGGCGGCACTTACCTAACCCAGGTGGCGACCACCGCCCTGGTCTATGTGATCCTGACGGCGAGCCTCAATCTGGTGACAGGGACGGCGGGGCTGCTCTCCCTGGGCCATGCCGCCTTCTATGGCATTGGCGCCTATACGGCGGCGATCCTGTCGACCCGCCTGGATCTGCCCTTCCTGATCACCCTGCCCGCGGCCGGGGTGGTGGCGGCCTTCTGTGGGGTCCTGGTGGCCCTGCCGACCATGCGGCTGGTGAGTATCTATTTCGCCGTGGCGACCTTGGGCATTGGCGAGATGATCCATGTCACCCTGCTCAACTGGGTGGGCTTTACGCGTGGTCCCATGGGCATCGGTGGCATCCCGCCCATCACCCTGTTCGGGGTGGAGGTTACCTCGCTGATGGGCATGTATTTCGCCGTCGCGGTGGTCGCGGCGATGAGCCTGTGGTGTCTCCATCGCTTCACCCATGGGTACTACGGCAATGCTCTGCGCTCCCTGCGCGAGGATGACCAATGCGCCGATTGCATGGGGTTGAACGTGGTTGGGCTGAAGGTCCAGGCCTTCACCCTGTCCTGCTTCCTCGCTGGGGTGGCGGGGGCGCTGCTGGCTCATACCTCCGAATTCATCAGCCCCGATAGCTTCACGTTCATGGAAAGCATTTTGATCCTGGCCATGGCCGTGGTCGGCGGGTTGGGCAGCCTACCCGGAGCCGTGATCGGCGCGGTGCTGCTGATCGTCCTGCCCGAGGCCCTGCGACCCATCGGTGACTTCCGCATGGCGGCCGTGGGTTCGGCCATGTTCCTCTGCATATTGTTCCTGCCCAAGGGGCTGTTCGGCGAGGTTTCGGCCATTTCCCTGGCCCGGCGGCAATTGGGCCGCGCCTGGGATGGGGTTGGCGGCCAGGGTGTGGGATGGAAGGGATGAGCGGACCCATGCTTGAGACCCCCATGCTTGAGATCAAGAACCTGACCCGCCAGTTCGGTGGGCTGACCGCGGTGGATTGCGTCAACGCCGAAATCGAAACCGGCGCGCTGGTGGGGCTGATCGGTCCCAACGGCGCGGGCAAGACCACCCTGTTCAACCTCATTTCCGGCTTCACTCCACCAAGCCATGGGGAGGTGCGCTTCAAGGGACAATCCATCACCGGACTCAAGCCCTGGAAGGTGGCTCGCCTGGGCATGGGACGGACTTTCCAGAATCTGCGGATCTTCCCCAATATGACGGTTTTCGACAATGTCAGCGTCGGCGCCATCGGGTCCCTGGGGCACAATCCGCTCCACGCCCTGTTGCCGCCCCGCTTCGGACCCTCCGCCGAGATCAGCCGCCGCTCCTGGGAGGCCCTGGAGCGGGTCGGCCTGGAAGGCTTTTCCGGCGAGCTCGCGGCGAACCTGTCCTACGGCAAGCGCAAGTATCTGGAGATCGCCCGAGCGCTCGCCACCAAGCCGGACCTGTTGATTCTGGACGAACCCGCCGCCGGATTGAACGACACGGAAACCGCGGAACTGGCCAGCTTCATCCAGGGCCTGCATGGCGAAGGCCTGACCGTCCTGCTGGTGGAACATGACATGTCCCTGGTCATGGGCATTTGCCAGACGGTGTGGGTGCTCGCCGCCGGGGTTAAGATCGCCGACGCCGCGCCCGCGGACGTGCGCCGGGACCCTGTTGTGCTCGACGCCTATCTGGGCACGGGGGAGGACGCGGAATGAGCGAAGACACGAAGACGGCCGAAACGAAGGGGGGGGAACCGCCCATCCTGTCCGTGTCGGACCTGACGGTGCGCATGGGCACCCAGGAGATCCTGCGTGGGGTCTCCCTGACCGTGCCCCGGGGGGGCGTGGTCAGCGTGTTGGGCGCCAATGGCGTGGGCAAGACGACCCTGATGCGGGCCATCTCGGGGATCTATAAAGCGTCCTCCGGCTCGATCCTGTTCGAGGGGCGGGAGATCGCGGGCATGCCCAGCCATGGCATCGTCGCACTGGGCTTGGCCCAGGCGCCGGAGGGGCGACAGATCTTTTCCAATATGACCGTGAAGGAAAACCTTCGTTTGGGTGGCCTGAAGGCCAGGGGCGATCTGGAGGCGCGGCGAGAGCGGATCCTGACCCTTTTCCCCGTTCTCAAGGAGCGGCTGACTCAAAAGGCGGGCTCCCTGTCGGGCGGCGAGCAGCAGATGCTTTGCATTGGCCGGGCCATGATGAGTGGCCCCCGGCTGCTGTTGATGGACGAGCCCTCGCTGGGACTGGCGCCAAAGATCGTCAAGCTGATCATGGATTTGATCGCCTTGATCCGGGCAGAGGGCACGGCGGTCCTGCTGGTCGAACAGAACGCCCGGGCGGCCCTGAAGGTCGCCGACCACGCCCATGTGATGGAGGGGGGTCGGATTGTGTTGGACGGTCCCGCCGCGTCGCTGCGGGAGGATCCCCGGGTCATGGAGGCCTATCTCGGTGGCGGATGAGGCCGATATCGGGTCCCGGGGAGACGTCCTGGTCACCGGCGCCTCCTCGGGCATTGGCCGGGCCACGGTGGTCCGGCTCTCGACGCTCGGCTATCGGGTCACGGCGCTGGCCCGGACCGGCGTGGCGCTTGAAGCCTTGGCCGGGGAAACCGGCTGCCTCCCCCTGGAATTGGACCTGACCGATACCGAAATGATGGAGGAGGTCCTGGGCCACGCGTCCTATGACATCCTGGTCAATAACGCCGGAACGGGGGCCGGAATGGGTCCCCTGACCGGTGCCTCGGCCCGGGACGTGGATATCCAGATCGATGTGAACCTGCGCGCGCCGCTCCATCTGACGCGGCTTTTGCTGCCGGGCATGGTGGCCCGGGGGCGGGGCCATGTGGTGAGTATCGGATCCATCGCCGGGCGGTATCCTTTCCCGGGCATGGCCGTCTATGGCGGGGTCAAGGCGGCCATCAATCAGATGGCCAAGGCCTTGCGGCTGGACCTGTTGGGCGCGGGCATACGGGTCACTACCATTGCCCCGGGGCGGGTGGAAACGGGGATCTTCGCGACCATGCTGAACGGGGACGCCGAGGCCGCCCGGGACCGGTTTTTCGAGGGCTATGAAAGCCTCCTGCCCGAAGATGTGGCGGAGGCCATCGCCTGGGCCGTGGCCCAACCGCCGCGGGTGAACGTCGGCCATATCGAGCTGACACCCACCCGCCAGGTCCCCGGCGGATTGAGCTTCGCGCGGGGAAAGGACGGAGACAATGGCTGATACGGGAGAGGCGGAGATAGGTTGGGGGCTATTGTTTGGTGCCATGACCGTGGTCATTTGGTCGGGCTACATGGTGGTTTCCGCCGCCGGGGTCCGCCAGGGGTTGGGAAGTCTTGAGCTGACGGCATTGCGGGCCGGCGTATCCGGGGTGGCGATGCTGCCTTTTGTGCTGATGAAAGGCAAACGCCGGGGCGGGCTCGCCTTCTTCGGATTGGGGTGGCGCAAGGCCCTGGTGCTCGCGGTCTGCGCCGGGCCGCCCTATTCCCTGGGGATCGTGGCGGGCCTGTCCCTGGCCCCAGCCAGCCATGGGACGGTGGTCACGCCCGGTCTGATCCCGGTCTTCGGGACCTTGCTGGCCGCGGTGGTCCTCAAGCAGAGGCCCAGCAAGCGGGGGATCGCCGGATTGGCCATCGTGGTCGCGGGAGTTCTCGCCGTGGGTTGGGACGGCCTGTCCACGGAAACGGGAAATACCGCCTGGCTGGGAGACTTGTTATTCGCCTCGGTTGCGTTTCTTTGGGCGGTCTTCACGGTCTGCACCCGGGCCTGGGGGGTACCGCCGCTCCACGCTTCGGCGGCGGTGTCGGTGCTCTCCCTGATCTACATGCCCCTATGGTGGGGTTGGGCCGGGCCGGGGACTCTGGTCACCGCGCCCTGGACGGTGGTGGTCTTCCAGGGCGTCTATCAAGGCTTGATGGTGGCGATCCTGGCCATGGTGCTTTATGCCGCGACCGTTCAGCGGCTGGGCGTGGCCAAGGGGGCCCTGTTCCCGGCCCTGGTGCCGGTGGTTGGTTCGCTGCTGGCCATCGCCATATTGCATGAGGATCCCGGTCCGGGGGCGGTTCTGGGCATGGTTTTCGCCCCCTTGGGCATGGCCCTGGCCTTTTGGCCGAAGAAGACGATGACATCACCTTAGGCACATCACGGTAGGACCAAGCATCATGGGGAACGATATCAGCATTCTAGAACAGCGGCGGATCGAGGCGGCCTTCGCCAAGGGCATCTATGACGAAATGGCCGCGCGCCTGGGCGTCGACACCGCCCGGGAGATCCTGGGCGCGGCCGTCGCCCGCATGGCCACGGCCCATGGCCGGAGCCTCGCCGATAAGATGATCGAGGAGGGCAAGCCGCTTGATATGGAAACCTTCGGGGACCTCCAATCCCTGTGGAAGCGGGATGGCGCCCTGGAGTCGACCACGCGGGAGCGGACCGAGGAAATTCTGCGTTTCGACGTGACCCGCTGCCGCTACGCGGAGATGTACCGGGAGATGGGCGTCGCCGATATTGGCGACCTGCTGTCCTGCCGCCGGGATGCCACCATGATCGTCGGCTTTAACCCCGAGGCCCAGCTAGAGCGCTCCCAAACCATCATGGGCGGCGCCGACCACTGTGATTTTTGTTATTCCCTGAAAAAATAGGAACCCTGGGCATGTCTGGCCTTCTCCCCCAAATCGCCTCCCTGACCGAGGATATGAAGGGCTGGCGCCGCCATTTGCACGCCCATCCGGAAACCGCCTTCGAGGAACACAACACCGCCGATTTCGTCGCGGACCTGCTGACCGGCTTCGGCGTTGAGATCCACCGGGGGTTGGCGGGGACGGGGATTGTCGGCGTGATCCCCGGGAACAAGCCGGGGAACCGCTCCATCGGTCTGCGGGCGGACATGGATGCCCTGCATATCCATGAGGAAACCAACCTGCCCCATGCCTCCACCGAGCCGGGGAAGATGCATGCCTGCGGTCATGACGGCCATATGGCCATGCTGCTGGGGGCGACCAAGCATTTGGCGGCCAACCGGGATTTCGCCGGAACCCTGCATGTGATCTTCCAACCCGCGGAGGAAAACGAAGGGGGGGGACGGGTCATGGTCGAGCAAGGCTTGTTCGACCAATTCCCCATGGAGGCGGTTTATGGCATGCACAACTGGCCCGGCCTGGACGTCGGCCGGATTGAAAGCCGTGTCGGCCCCTTGATGGCCGGATACGATATCTTCGAGATCACCCTGCGCGGCAGGGGCGGGCACGCGGCCATGCCGCACCTGGGGACCGATCAGGTTCTGGCCTCCGCCCATTTGATCTCCGCCCTGCAATCCATTCCGTCGCGCTCCCTGAATCCCCTGGAAAGCGCGGTCGTTTCGGTGACCCAGATCCACGGGGGCGATACCTGGAACGTGATCCCGTCGGAGGTGGTCTTGCGCGGGACCGTGCGGACCTTCGAGACCCCTGTCCAGGACATGGTGGAAGCCCGCATGACCGAACTGACCGAGACGGTGGCCAAGGCCTTCGGCGCCGTAGGAACATTGCGCTACGAACGCCGCTACCCGGCCACGGTGAACAGCGCCGAGGAAACGGCCATCGCCCTGCGGGTCGCCGCTTCCGTCGTCGGAGAGGAGAGGGTGAATGCCGACTGCCAGCCGACCATGGGAGCGGAGGATTTCGCCTATATGCTCCAGGCCCGCCCCGGCTGCTACGTGCGTTTGGGAGCCGGGCCCGGTCTGGGAGGCTGCATGCTCCACAACCCGGGCTTCGACTTCAATGACGAGATCCTGGCCGTCGGCGCCAGCTATTGGGTCCGTTTGGTGGAGGACCAACTGGCCTGACGAACGGGTCCGATGGGAAAGGCGGATCAGGTCCTTTCCGTGTGGTGGGCCAAATCCACCCAGAACCAGGCTTGGCCCTTGCCCGCCCGCTTCACGGCGTAGAGGGTCTGGTCGGCCCGGTGCATGACATCGCCGTAGGACTCCCCATCCAGGGGCCAAGCGGCGATGCCGATGCTTGTCCCGACCCGGGCCACCGCCCCGTCGTCCAGGGGGATCGGGGCGGTGATGGCGGCGATGACCCGTGCGGCGACGGCATCGGCGACCTCGCGCCAGGATTCCGGGGTGGCGTGGACGAGCAGGACGAACTCGTCCCCCCCCATGCGCACGGCCAGATCCCCCTCCCGCAAGCAGGCGATCAGGCGGCTGGCGCAATGGCGCAAGACGGCATCTCCCGCTTCGTGGCCCAGGCTGTCATTCACGCGCTTGAACCCGTCCAGATCCATGTACAGGAATGCCACGGCCTGACCGTCGAGTACCTTGGTGCCACTCAACCCGTCCAAGTGAGCCCGAAGGGCCGTTCTGTTGGGCAGATTTGTCAGGATGTCCTTCAGGGCCATGGTTTCCATCTTGGCCCGCTGATTGTTGGTGGCGGTCAGGGTATCCACCAGGGCACGCAGGGATCCGGACAGGTATTCGATTTCCCGCGATCCGCCAACGTAGGGCAGGTTAGCGCCGATGGCCCCATGGCGCAGCCCGTCCGCGGCGCGGGTGATGCTGCGCAGGGGGCGTGTGACGCGCCCGGCCACCAGCCAGGCCAGGAAGGCGAAGACGATCGCCGTCGCGATGCCGATGTTGAAGGTGAGGAGTTTCAGGGTTCCCACGGGGGCCAGAGCCTCGGAAACGGGACTGCGGCAGATGACCGTCCAACCCAGCCCGGGATAGCTCTTGTATCCCTGTTCCCGCGCATAGCCGGTCAGGTAGCGGGTGCCATTGGGCCAGACGTGGATCCCCCATCCTTCCTTGGGTCCGTCGGGTCCCCCGGAAAAGACCGCGGGCAATTGGGCGGGCTGACCGGATGGATTGGAGGTCAGAGGGCTGCCCAGGGGCGCGAGCAGCACCCGGTTTTCCCGGTCGACGATGAACATCTCCACATTCCGCCGGTCCCGAAGGGGGCCGATCAGGGAATCCTGGATCTCCCGCGCCCACCCCCAACCGAGGTGGGCCGCCAGGATTCCACTTACGCCGTCCTCCCCTTGGATGGGGCGGGACAGGTCGACGAACCGCAGGGGCTCCCCATTGGGGTTTGAGGGCAAGGCCTTGGCCAACATGGTCGCCTCGTGCACGTCGCCCACGTAAAGGCCTTTGATTCCCTGCGAGAAGACGGGGCGGTGAGCGACGTTGCTTCCCTCGATCACTCCCCCCGTCGCGGCCAGGACCGTCCCGTCGGGGCTCAGGTAGCCCATCCAGGTGAACTGGGGAACGGCGGCCTGTATCCGGTCCAGAAGGGCACGGATATGGATGGGATCCGCCGGATCGGTAAGGGCCTCCATCTCCGCCAGAAGGTCAATTTCCGCGGCACGGGAAAACATACCCCGGTCGAATTTGTCGCCCATGTTGAAGGCGACTTCCGCGAGTTCCTCGCCAATGGCCGCCTCCACCTCGCGACCGGCCATCCGGCCGACCGACCAGGACAGAAGAATCGCCAAAAGGGTCATTAGAAAACCGAAGACCATGGAAACCTGGACACGGAGACCAAGGCGTCCATACCCGAGTTGGTTTATGAACGTGAGCCAAAGAGACAAAGAGGGATAGCCTTTTGATTTGGCGCGTTGTCGCCACCTTTTGATTTCTATCCCGTCACTATAGGCGCGATGGGTGGATGGGGCCAAGTATTTTGAGATTCTTGTCTTTTTGAATGTAAATTAAAAGATGTATTCAGCGAAGGAAGCACGTCGGGAATCGGCGTGGAGCTGTTGCTCGACCCAGCGTCGCGCGCTCATACCAAGGTGCCTGGGTTGAAACCCAGGCACCTTGTATCGTGTTCAAACGCCACGCGGGCTGGTATAACGTGTCCGAAGGTGTGATGTTGGCTATCCCCGGGGGTGGCTCTGCCCTTAGCGGAGACCCCGAGGCCGTTGGAGACGCCATGCCCGACTGCCCCCGCCGCCTTGGCGACGGGGGCTATTTCATGAGAATTGATCCCGGTTATGGGTTTGGCTCGAAGCGACCAAAACGGACCGTGTCCTATGCCGTTTCGAGCACCAGTTGGGCGGCGGCGAGGTCTTCGAGGGCCGCGCCCACGGACTTGAAGAGGGTGATCTCACCGGGAGAGGTCCGACCCGGAGTCTGGCCCCGGCACAGGTCGAACAGGTCACCGACCACGGCGTTCGGGGTCAGGGCGCCGGAAGCCAGGGCCTGAACCATGTCTCCCCCCTCGGACAGGGCGCCATTCCGCGTATCGACATGCACTTGGCAGCGCCGCACGGCTTCGTCGTCGCATTCCCGCATCTGGGGGGTGAAGGCCCCCACAAGATCCAGGTGTGCCCCGGGCTTGAGCCAATCCCCCAGGACCAAGGGTTCTCGGGACAGGGTGGCGCAAGACACCAAGTCCGCGGCGCGAACGGCGGCCTCAAGGTCGGTCGCGACCTCCAGGGCGATGGGAAGCACGGGCGCCAACTCCGCCCGCAGGGCTTGGGCCTTGGCGGGATCCCGGGCCCAAAGGAGAACCCGTTCCAACGAGGGGCGGACGGTCAGATGGGCTTCGATCAGATTGGGCGCCAGACGCCCCGCGCCGACCATGACCATGGTCCGGGCGTCCTTCCGGACCAGGAAGCGGGCGGCGAGCGCGCTCGCCGCCGCGGTCCGTCGGGCGGTGACCTCGCCCCCGTCCAGAATCGCCAAGGGCATGCCCGTCGCCCCATCGAGGGCGAGAACGCTGGCCGCGACGGCGGGAAGGCCCCGCGCCCCGTTGCCCGGGTAGACCGTGGCGATCTTCACCACGCAGATCCGGTCCGAGGGATCCTCTCCCAGGGCCCAGGCGGGCATCAGCAGAAGGGTGGCCTCCGCCTCTCCGGGAACGCTCATGCCATGGTGGTGCCGCGTGGGCGCCGCGCAGCCCTCCTGAAATCGGATCGCCAGCGCATCGATCAGGGCGGGCCAGGGCAGATGGTCACGGACGGCGGCGGTATCGAAGACACGCATGGGGACTCTCCAGGACATCGGACGGGGACGCGGAATGGAAAATTGGATCCAATGTTAGGGTGCACGCGTTCCAGGCGAAAGGAAAAATGGAAAACGGCGCTCCTTCGGGGGAAGGAACGCCGTCTCCAAGTCGCCCGAAGGGAAAGGGCCAAGGATTCTTGGGGGAAATCCGCTCGGCGCGCCCCTGGTGGGAGAGGGATATGCGCGCGGAGTTGGCCCCCTTCCCCTTCGAGCTGGTCTCGTCCGGTGTTTAGTGGGCCGCCCAAGTGGTGGGGGAGGGGGCGGCCGCGCCCCGGACGAGGCGTCGAATGAAACGGACCAGACCGACGAGCGCCAGCGCCATGGTCTGGGATTGCAGTCTCCGGGCCCGGTAGTGAAGGGTGATCGGATCAATACGGGGGGATGGCGCCGACGGGTCGACGCCCACGCCATTCCAGGGGGAGGACATGGGGGGAACTTTCAATTGCAGGACATTGGGACAGGAATTTAGAGACACATCAACGGGCGCTCCTGGCGCCTGGAAAGAAATATAGGGTTGGTCCCATGGTACGTCTCGCGTGCTTTCCGCGGACCTGAATTGTCCCTACCGCATAGGAACTTTAGTATTGATTATTCGGCGGGCTGTTCCCTTTTGGCCCCCATGGCTTTTGCCTTGAAATTGGGCTAAAGGTGACGCTTCCCCTCGTCTTATCCGCTTTGGAGACATCCCGATGAGCAGCACCCCCTCCGCCCCTCCAGCATTTTGGCAGGTGGACGTGACCCTTTCCAAGGCCGCCTTGGATCCCTTGGAAGCGGCCCTGGAGGGAATGAGCGTGGCCTTGATGAGCACCGAGGTGGACGAGGCCAAGGGGCTGTGGAGGCTTCAAGCCCTATGCGAGGACAAGCCCGACATGGCGGTCCTCTCCGCGGCCCTGTCCCTGGCCGCCGCCGCGACCCGGACCGAAGAGGCTAAAGCGAGCGTTACCCGCTTGGAAGGGCGTGACTGGCTGCGTGAGAACCTGGTGGCCTTTCCGCCCATCCAGGTGGGTCGGTTCTTCGTCCATGGCTCCCATCACGCCGATCCCCATCCGGTGGGATGTTGGCCCCTTTTGGTCGACGCGGCGACGGCCTTCGGGTCTGGAGACCACAACAGCACCCGGGGCTGCCTGATGGCCATGGACGCCCTGACCCGGAAGCGCCGCTTCGCCAATGTGTTGGACATGGGGTGCGGCTCGGGAATCCTTTCGCTCGCCGCCGCCCGGGCCTGGGCCTGTCCGGTGTTGGGCGTGGATATTGATCAGGAATCCGTGCGGGTGTCTCGGCTGAATGCCCGGATCAATGGCCTGTCCAGCCACATCCGCGCCATTCCCGGCAACGGCGCCAAGGGACGGGAGGTGCTCGAGAGGGGACCCTATGATCTAATTCTGGCCAATATCCTGGCTCGACCCCTGCGGAGTTTGGCCAAACCGCTGGCGAGCTTGCTCGCCAGCGGCGGCATTGTCGTGCTGGCCGGCCTGCTGGACCGCCAGGAACGGATGGTGCTGGATGCCTATGCCACCCAGGGTCTTCGCCTGATCCGCCGTATCCACCTGGAACCCTGGTCAACCCTGGTTCTGGGGTAAGAGGGGGGCTTGGCGCCTTCGAAACGGGTTCCGCCAAGTGGGACCGGTGTCCCGCCCCCAATCGAACCAGTGATTGGGAGTCCCGCGAACGCACAGCCAAGCCAATTCCATTTCCGTATAGGGCCACATGGGGCACCTCCATCGACGGAGTGAGAACGGGCGCCTTTCCGGCGCTCCTTCGCGGTGCGGCATGACGATCCTCCCTTGATATTGGGAGACCACGGTTCGACGAACACCCTCTTCGAGAAGGATGGTGTAAAAAAAGAGAACGGCGGCCCCTTGGAAGAGGGGCCGCCGTTTCCGGTTCCGACAAACCAAATTTTACACGAAAAGACCAGCGGTGCCGCTAACTTGACTCGACTGAGAATTCCCGTAAGCCTGCAACATTCTCTGAATACTACTGTTGATGGCTTGATTGTCCTGTTTCGGGGAAGAGGCAGAGGTGTTGCTTTCCTCTTCGTCCGATTCTTCCAAGGCTTGAAGCAAGGCATCTTGCACAGTTTCATCTTCATCATCTGAAGACGAAACTGTATTTCCAGAAGACGAGAGCAGGGAAGTTACTAGGCCAGCTTCCCGTTCCGACTGGCTAACGACACCATCTTCGTTGGTGTCCAGTTCGTCGTAGGTCTCTTCTGTCGTGGAAGTCACTTGGCCACCGCCGCCACTCGCCGAGGCGGCGGTGGACGTTTCGGTGGTTCCGGTTCCGAGTTCCTCGAGGCTCTGGCTGGAGAAACTCGAAGAGTCTTCCTGGGCCCCAAGCAGTGCTGAAGCGGTTCCGCTATCCATTGGAGGCACTGAAGGCTTGAACGCCTCCATTTCCACCTGGCTAACATCACCGCTTCCATCCGTATCCATCTGTCCGAAAATTTCCTCGACAGATGGTCCATTTTTGCCGGTAGGCGAATTTTGCCCAGATGCTTGGATCATTTCGTCCAAGGTTACTCCACCGCTTCCATCAGTGTCGGTTTTTTGGAAGCGGTCGGTCATCATCTGCCGCATTTCCGCCAAGGACTGGGTACTTGCCCCGCCTTCGACGTACATGGTTCCTCTCCTCTTTTGAAGGATGGATCGGCTCCCGCGGGAGCCGAGCCGGGAAAAGAGTCCTCCCGGCGTCAGGATTCATGCAATATCTTTTCTCATCCGCATTTCAAATGGACATTTTAGTGTGGTCCGTTCAACCAAATTGGCGAGAGAGAAGATGGACAAGCGAGGAGACGAAACCCGGGAGCGGATTCTGGAAGCGGCGATTTTGGTTTTCGCGGATCGGGGCTTCCATGGGGCGACGATCCAGATGATCGTTCACGGCGCGAAGGCCAATCAGGCCGCGGTGAACTACCATTACGGTGGCAAGGCGAACTTGTACGCCACGGTCATGGAAACGGCCATGTCCCGTCTGATCCAAAAGCGGCGGGATCAATTGGCCCATTGGCTGGCCCTCCCCGACCCGCTGGAGGCCATGGTCCGGGACCTGCTCAGCGAGAACACCTTGGACATGTCCGAACGGGAGCGTTTACACCGTTTGATGGCCTGGGAGCACCTGAACCCCAGTGGCGTGGCGGCAACCCATCCCAAAATTCTTATGGACGAACATTTCAGGGCCATGTGCGGGGTCGTAGCCCAGGAAACAGACCGCTCTCTCGATGATCCAAGCTTGGCCCGGCGCGCTGTGTGGGTTTTGGGGCAGTGCATGATTTTCGGAAAGCCGGGGGCGGTCCAGATGGTTTTGCCACCCATTGGGGCGGATCTTGAGTCTCAGCGGACCTTCATCGATGAGACCACCACTTGGTTGTTGCCACGGATCCGCGCGGGGCTGGCCTTGCCCGATTGAGCGAGAGGGGGTCTGGAGGGAAGCTGGATCAGATTGAGCCCATGTGGCCCAGCTTCACGTCAATGCCATGGAATACAGAGTCTCTTCGTGGCCAAGTCGGTCGATGTCGTGTTGGAAGCAGACCTTTGGCGTGACCTGGACCAACCTGCTCTCGGTATACTCTAAGTCCGCCAGGGCAGGAACAGGGTAAACCGGCTGCCCCGGTTCAGCACGCTTTCCAGACGCAAGGTGCCCCCATGCATCTCCGCCAGACGGCGGCAAAGGGGCAGCCCAAGACCCGTGCCCTCCAGGTTCAAGGACTCGCGCCGCTCGGCCTGGACGAAGGGTTCGAAGACCCGTTCCAGGTCCATGGGGGCGATACCGAAACCCGTGTCGATTACATGCAGGGACAGGCCATCGGGTCCGCTGTCCATGGAAACCGTGATCAGGCCACCGGTGTCGGTGAACTTTACGGCGTTGGTCAAAAGATTGATCAGGATCTGTTTGATGGCGCGCCGGTCCCCGTGAACCCGCGAGGGGCCAAGGAAGGGAGGTGGAACTTCCAGGGTGAGGCCCTTGGTCTTGGCGCGATCACGGATCAGGATCAGGCTTTCTTCCACCAGTGTGGGTAGGTCGAGGGTCTCCACATCCAGGGTGAAGGCCCCGGTTTCCACCCGGGCGATATCCAGGATGTCGTTGATGATGTCCAGCAGATGGCGGCCACTTTGGACGATGTCTTGGGCATAGTCCCGGTACCGCGCGTCTAGCGGAAGGTTGGGCAGGCCCTGGCCGATCACCTCGCCGAATCCGATGATGGCATTGAGCGGCGTGCGCAATTCGTGGCTCATGTTGTGTAGGAAATAGGACTTCGCTTCGCTGGCGGCTTCGGCTTGGTCTCGGGCTCGGCGCAGGTTTTCCTCCTTGCTGCGTCGGTCCTCGATGTCCTGGATCGTCAGGATGCACAAGGACGGGGCGATCCCGTCCCCTGGCAGCGGCGAACCGGAGATTTCCACCCAGACGGGGCGCCCGCTTCCCAGGGTTAGCCGCCGTTCCGTTGCCTGCCCGGATCCGCCGCCGTCGAGCAGCCCCCTAAGCCAGGCCAGGTCGTCCTCCCGATTGTCCGCGGGCATGTGGTCGAGGACCAATCCACCCAGAAGATCCATGGCCTCTCGCTCCATCAAGCGGCTCAGTGCCTGGTTGATTTGAACGAAACGTCCCTTGTAGTCGACCAGCGCCATGCCCGTGGGGGATTGGTCGAAGATCTGGCGGAAGCGTTCTTCCCCCAGGTCGGCGCGCCGCTCAGCTTCCACCTGGGGCGTGATATCCCGGGCGGTGGCGGAGAAGGCGGCGATGGTGCCGTCCCCATTGAACAGGGCCCGACGGCGCCACCACAGATAGATTCGGTCTCCTTGCGGATGGCGCAGGGCACCGTGCAGGTCCCGGACCGGTAAGCGGGGGGAGAAGCTGGCCAAATGCCGGTCCAATTCGCTCCGTCCCTCCGGTGGGGTCAGGTCTCGGATGCGTTGGCCGAGCATTTCCCTGGGCGTCCGGCCGAACAAGGTCGCGAAGCTCTCGTTGACGAAGGTGATGGTGGTGTCGGGCAGGCAGCGGCAGAGCATTTCCGGTTGCTCGTCCATGGCCTCCCGGAACCGATCTCGGCTATCGCGAATGCGGCATGATAGACAGCGCTCGTCCTCGATGTCGGCCAGGGTGACGAGGAAGGTTTCCTCCCGGGGGTCAGTGGTCGCGTTCCGCCCGGCGGTGAAAACCACGTCCAGGGTCCCACCATCGGCGCGACGCAGGGTGGCGATTCCCGAACAGGGCGCCTGGGCCCGGAGATATCGGCCGAAATCGTGAATTTGACCCCGGTCGTCCAGTACCGTCAAAAGCTGACGGGAGGCCCCGACGATCTCCTCCACCGGAAGGCCTGTCAGGCGCGCCAAAGACTCGTTGGCCGCGAGGGTGTCCCCCCGCGCGTCAAACAGCGCCATGGCCATCGCGGCGTTTTCAAAGATCAGATTCCAGGCGTCCGTATCGGTCACCCGTTCCCCCAAGAGCGATAAGTGGTTCGGTTTGTCTTTTGCCTGTTCTTTTCAATTTGGGCGACCGTACAACAAAGCTCTGGGACTTCAAATTGGCCTTTTGCCATATTCCATTTGGATAGGGGGCTGGGTTTGTTTCCGAGGCCGCGCGGGGGGGCGGTGACTCTCCCACGTCGCCCAAAGGGTCAGGGTGACGAGGACGATGGCACCGGTCTGATGGGCCGACGCCAAGGCAAGGGGGACCACGAGCAAAAGGGTCGCCAGGCCCAGGGTGGCCTGGACCAGCACGGCGGCGATCATTAGCCGCGCCGGGAGATGCGCCCCGGGGGGGCCATCGCGGAGGACACGCAGTCCGACGGCGATGACCACGGCGACGGTGAGAAGGGCTATCCAGCGGTGCAGGAATTGGATGGTGATGATGTTCTCGAAGGCGTTTAGCCACCAGGGATCAAGGGTCAGGATGCCATCGGGGATCCATTGTCCGTTCATCAAGGGAAAGGTGTTGTACATCTGTCCAGCGTTCGTCCCGGCGACGAAGGCGCCCAGGGTCAGGGTCGTCCCGATCAGGGCCAGGGCGAGGAGAAGACCTTTCAAGGGGTGCCGGTGCGTGAAAGGGGCCCGGGGGGACAGGTGGGCCAAGGCATGGGTGAGCAGGGCGCCCAGGATCACCACCGCCAACCCCATGTGGGCGGCCAGCCGAAGGTGACTGACATCGGGGTGACTGATCAGGCCGCTCTTGACCATGTACCAGCCCAGGAGTCCCTGGAGGCCCCCAAGGATGAAGAGAAAGCCATATCGGGGGGCGGACCTTGGAGGGATCCGGCGGGTGATGAGGAAGGCCAGGAAGGGCAGGGCGAAGGTTAAGCCAATCAGGCGGCCAAGAACCCGATGGATGAACTCCAACCAGAAAATGCCCTTGAAACCCTCCAGGTCCATGCCGCCGTTGACCCGCTGGTATTCAGGGAATTGCTTGTATTTCTCGAAGAGATCGCTCCATTGGGTCTCGCCCAGGGGGGGGATGAAACCGGTGAGAGGCTTCCACTCCACCATGGACAGGCCGGAGTCCGTCAGGCGGGTCAGGCCGCCGATGATCACCATCAGCCCCACCAATCCGGCGCAGAGCAGAAGCCAGAGGCCCACCGCCCGCTCCGCCTCCTCCGGCGGAGCGGGGGAGAACCAGCGGCGGAGGAGACCTGGGCCGCTCATGTTACATCAGTCCATTCAGCAGGCCCGGCAGGTGGCGGTCCACAAGAACCGCCAGGAACAGGCCGGACAGGAAGACCATGGAGCCGAGGAAGACGCGGCGGGCTTGGTCGCGGCTGGGGTCCTTGCACAGGCGCCAGGATTGCCAGAGGAAGCGGGCGGAGAACCCTCCGGCCACCAGGGTGTAGAGCAGCCCCAACTCTCCCAGGGCCGCCGGAACGAAGACAGAAACCACCAGCAACAGGCTATTGACCATGATGGCCCTGGAACAACGGGCATTCCCCACCAGACAGGGCAACATGGGGACCTTGGCCTGGGCGTAGTCATCTTTCAGCAGGATGGCCAACGCCCAGAAGTGGGAAGGCGTCCAGAGGAACAGGGTGGTGGCCATCAGCCAGGGCAGCAGCCAAGCCGAGGGATCGGCCGCCGCGGCTCCGGCGAGCACGGCGAAACTCCCCGCGGCGCCACCGATCACGATGTTCCACCAGGTCCGGCGCTTCAGCCAAACCGTGTAGACGATGCCGTAGAAGAAAATCCCCAGGAACAGATGGCCCGCCGCGACCCAGTTCAGGGCCAGGGCCGCGAGACCGACGCCCGCCACCAACAGGCCCGCGGCGAACCACAGGGCACGTTCGGGTGTTTCGACCAGGGCGCCGTTGGCCAGGGGGCGGTTTTTTGTGCGGTCCATCAGGCGGTCGATGTCCCGGTCCCAGAAATGATTGAAGACCGAGGAACTGGCCGAGCCCAGCAGCATGGCCAGGGCCAGGGCAGCCAGTTGGGGGCCGCTCACATGGGGGGTGACGGCCAGATAGGCGACCACCGCGGTCAGCATGATCATCAGCCCGATACGCGGCTTGCATAAGGTCAGGTAGAGTCTCCACGGCATGATTGGGCGTCCTCCCTAAACGCGGATGCTTTACCATTCCGCTTGTTCTTGTCGATGTCGCTTCCCCAGGCGTCCCGTCCGGCGAGGATGACGAACATCACCCCGCCAATAACGGCGATGAGCCCTCCCAAGCCCATGATGCCCATGGAGGCCAGCTTCCAGGCGCTGTCCAGGGCCTGATCCGCGCCCGCTGTCTTCCGGGCCACGCCAGCGGTTCCCGCCAGGAACAGGCCAAGGGAATGCAGTCCCTGGCCCGCCCCATAGAGCCAAAGCAGCAGCCAGCGGGCCTTGCCCGTCCCCCGGCGTTTGTTCGCCAACAGGGGCACCAGGGCGAGGAACAGGCCGAACAGGGCGAGGTTCACCCCACCGATGGCGGCGTGGTAATGGGCCGGAGTCCGGGTGTCCCCCTGGCCCAGCAGAAAGCCGAACAGGCCCCCCAGCCCGAACAGGGCCAGGGAGAGAAGAAGGGCCGCGCCCATCGGGTCGCGCGGGGACAGGCGGTGGCGGTCGATCCAGGCGCGCCGGGCCATGGCCAGTCCCAGCACCGCGAGGGTGGGCGCGAGCGCGAGCACGTAGAGGTCGGTAAAGGCACGGTAGGCCGCGCCGCTCGATTGATCGGCGAACAGGTGGATCAAGGGGGCGCCGAGCGCCACCAGGGCCGGCGCGCCCACCGCCAAGGTGAAGGGAGCGGGGGCCAGGACAGGCCCCAGACCCGCCCAACCCGCGAGCGCCACCCAGGCGGCGATCAACAGCAGGGCATTGACGATCTGCAGGACATGGCCTCCGCCCCAGAACATGAACTCGAATGTCTCCCGCCGATCGGCCATGGGTTCGGTCAACCAGATCCCCAGGGCGAAGCAGACCAGGGCCGAGAGATAAGCCAGGGCCGCGGCCGAGGAGACCGCCACCAAGGGGCGGTTCAGGGCCGAGAGGGTCAGGCGGGACAGCAGACGCAGGCAGGGCAGGGCCACCGCCAGGGCGAGGAGGACCAGACCCGCCAGATAGAGGGGTGTGTCCAGGACGGGGACATAATTGTTAAGACTGGGGGCGCCCAGGTCGAGCAGGGCCGGACCCACCAGAAGGGCGCAGGCGGCGCCAGCGATCACCGTGGCGTGCCCCGTGGCGTGCTCCAAGGCGTTGCCCAAGACGTGGCCGACGCCCCCAGGGGACGCGCCGAGGTCAAGGCTGCCGGAGGCCAGAGTCGTCAGCATGCCGAGGGCGGCGAGGAACCACACAACCACCGAGAGGACGACGTGGGACACCAAGGCCTTGGGAAAAAAGCTCTCCCAGGGCCAGGGGAGCAGGTCTTGGATCACCGGAGTCCGAGCCAGGGCCAGAAGCAGGGCGAGCACCCCCGCGAGGGCTAGGGCGGCGATGCCGATTCCCGCCCAGCGCAAGGCCTCCGCCCGGCCTTCGTCGTCCAGGGCGGCAATATCATGGGTGGGATCACGCGCGGCCGTTTCGCATCCAGGTTCGATCATCCCACCGCGCCCCCAGGGTAGGCGTGGTAGAGCATCCAATAGATCACCACCCCGGTGACGGTGACGTAAAGCCAGATGGGCAGGGTCCAGCGGGCGAGTGCCTTGTGCCGGTCGAAGGTTCCCCGCAGGGCCCTCAGGACGGTCAGGACGATCATTGGCGTGACCACCGCGGCGAGGATCACATGGGTGATCAGGATCACGTAGTAGATCACTCTGATTGGTCCGACGCCGGGGAATACGAAGATCGGCGCGGTGAAGTGGTAGACCAGATAGCTGACCAGGAAAACCGCCGAGACGGTGATGGCCGATAGCATCACCTTGCGATGGGCCTCTCGGTTGCCCAGGCGAATGAGGACAAATCCAAGCAGAATCAGCACCGTGCTGATTGCGTTCAAGACCGCGTTGACATGCGGAAGAAGGGTCGCGCTGTCCATGGTCGCCCTAGAACCTGGTGATCACGCGCCAGAAGGTGAACAGGTACACCCCCAACGCCACGCTTCCGAACACCGTAACCCAATGCCATTTGGTCCAGTTTTTCGTCATCTTCATGGGTGCCCCCCTTTCGTTGTCCTTGCCCAGGCCGCGGACCCGGTTGGGCTCCTTCGCCCGATTTTCAGAAATACCCTATTCGGTAGCTAGGTAATAACGCTTTTTTGGATTTCCAGGGAAAGATCGGGTTGGATCATTCGGAATCGATCCGCATGGCTTTCAATATTGGGGGATTTCGCGGTGCAAAATTTTTTCTGGTACCCCTTGGCATAATGGTGAATTAGAACGGAAAGGGTGAGTTTTGTTTGCGGTGCATCATTAAAAGTTGTCGGATCTTTATGAAAATCCGAGTACAATCCTTGGATAAATCGCGGGGCAAATCACGGATAAGAAATTAGGCTCGCGCGCCCGTCATCTGAGCTGCTTGGGGCTTGCGGGAATGGCGGGAACCACGATGGGAGGGTTTTCATGGCGCATATCATTCATTTCATGTCGGATGTTATTCGGCCCGAGGTACGGATCGTGTCGGTGGACGAGTCGTCCGTCTGGTTACGGAAGGGCTTGGACGACTTCATTCGGGAACCGGGCGTCAGCCTCGCCTATGGCGGAGTCTTTACGGTCATGGCGTTTCTCCTGTTCCTGGGGTTGGACATCGCGGGGCTGGCCTCGTTGATCTTGCCTCTTGCCGCGGGGTTCATGTTGGTGGCGCCGCTGTTCGCGGTGATCTTTTACGAAGTCAGTCGCCGGGGAGAGAGTGGGCTCTATATTTCCCTGGGCGAGGCCGTTGACGCTTGCCGGGAGAAGGCCGCGCCGCTCGCGTTCGTGGGGGTTGTCCTGTTGTTGGTCATGCTGTCCTGGATGATATTGGCCATGGGCATTTTCGCCGTGTTCTACGGAGGGGCGCCCCCGCCGGTGGAGGACTTCCTTGTGAACGTGCTGACCGCGCCCCAGGCCATCCCCTTCCTGATGGTGGGAACGGCGGTGGGCGGCGTCCTGGCCACGGTGGCCTTCGCGTTGAGCGCGGTCTCCTTGCCCATGATCATGGACCAGGATGTCAGCGCGACGACCGCCATGGTCACCAGCATCGACACGGTTCTGCGGAACTGGAAGGTCATGATTGGATGGGGCGCCACCATCGCCTTCATCTCCTTCACGGGCATGCTGTTTCTGTTCATGGGACTGGCTTTCACCATGCCGCTGATCGGGTATGCCACTTGGCACGCCTACAAGGCCCTGGTTCCCCGGTAAGGGGATAGCCAGAGGCGTCCCTTCGCTCGACGTGGGCTGAAAAAGAGCGACCGCTCTCCCTGTCCTTGGGCGGTCGCTCTTTTACTCGCGGGAAGGGCGTCGCTCTATAGCAACCCGTTTGCCGCCGGGTCATGGCCCCGGTTCAGCAGGACGAGGATCTTTTCCTCGAGTTGTTCGGGGGGGAAGGGTTTGGCGATATACGCGGTGACCTCGTGGTCCATGGCCTTCTTGACCGTTTCCACGGTGGCCAGGGCGGTGACCATCAAAAAGGGCACCAAGGGGGCTAGGGATCGCACCTGCTTCAGGAATTCCAACCCGGACATATTGGGCATCATCCAGTCACAGATGATCAGGTCGATCTCCTGTTCCTTGCCCTTGATCCGTTGCATGGCATCCCGTCCGTCCTGGGCGATGATCACATCTTGAACCCCCATGTCGTCGAGTACCATGCGGACATAGGCAGCGGCGCTTTCCTCGTCGTCGACCACCAGCACCCGGGCGGTCCCGGCGTCGCGGAAAGAGACGCCCGCGGCACGCAGCTTGCGGGTCAACTCTTCCATGGATCCACCCGTGTCACCGGCGCCCTGCAGGTGGGCCAAGCAGTTGCGCAGGAAGTCCGGGTGGCGGGCGAACCGGCTCAGCAGATCCTTGGCTTCCGTGCCGCAGCGGCCAGGGACGAAGGCCCCCTCCGCCGCGAGGTTGAGGACCCGCATATAGGCGCGGATGTCCCGGAGCTTGTCCTTGCGCAGTTCGGTAAACAGGTGGTTGGTGCGGATCAGGTCATATTGGACCCCATCCAAGGTCTCGGTCAGGCGTTGGCGGGTGGCGTCGCCCAGGGCGGCTTGGGAGACCAACTCGGACAGTTCACCCAGGCTGGTCATCTGCTCGTCGGATTTGGGGATTTCGTCCCGGATGCGCCCGGCGAAATCCCTGTCCTCGATGGCGTCGACGATATGCTCGCCCAGGGCCCGGCGGGATTGGGCGGCCAATCCCATTTTCTGGAAGCGGAATAGGGTTCTCAACCGGTCTATGGTTCCCTTGTCCTCCATCAACTGGGCGAGACGATCACCCGTGATCAACGCCATGATCCGGTCGTCCAACAGTTTGACCGCCCGGCCCCCCCCCACCAAGCCCTTTGGGCCTTTCAGGGTTTTGGCCAATTCTCCGATGGCCAGGAGTTCGTCAAAGACATCTCTGGCACTCATTTCCCCCTCGGGATCGGGGAGGGCGACGAAGGGATCGGGGTCGGAAAGCTGGGTCAGAAGGCAGAAGGTCAAGGCCTCCTGGCATTGGGGCAGCTTCATTTCCCGCACCAGGAAGTCCAGGCGAAGAGCGAGCGGCGACCGACCGGACGCGATGACTTCCTGACCCTTGATCAGGCTCGCCAGGTCCCTCAGGGTCTCCATGCGGGAAGGGGGATTCCCCAGGAAGGTCCGCGTGACATGGGGGATTCGCAGGAAGTCCGCCAGGAAAGGATCCAGGAACAAGGCATTGTTCACATCGTCTTGGTGGGCGACCATGTCCAACACGGCCTCCGCCTTTCCAAACTCCGTGCCATGGCGTTCCGCCGCCCGAGCCACCAAGACGCCCAGCAGGGTCCGCTCCCGCTCGTCGGGCGTCGGGCCGAATTTTTTGGACAGCATGGCGAAGGTCTTGCCGTCCATTGGTAGATTCGGCAGGTTGGACGCCGCGGCGTCCACCTGTTCCATCAGGAAATGGAGCAGGGCATCCATGATGCGTTGGCGCATGTCCACGGCCTTGGCATCCTGGCCATCGGCTTGTAAGCGGGCAATCTTGTTCTTCCAGTCCGGCAGACGGTCGTCGACGCTCAACTGGGCCAGAAGGGGAGGGCTATGGAGCAGTTCCATGGGAACCGCGGCCTGTTCACTCAGGAAGGGCTCCAGGATCCGGCGCAGGATCTGGCGGGCTTGGGGGGATTGCAAATCCGCGGGTTGCTCACAAAGGATTCCGTCGGGAAGGGACGCCGACCCTGGGGCGGTGGCGGGCGTTTCAGTCATCGCGACAGCAACTCCTCGACGGTGGACAGTAGGGTTTCCGGCCGAACGGGTTTACCGAGAAGGCGGCGCCAGCGCCGATCTTCCCCTTCCGTCCAGGCCGGGTGGTTGGAATAACCGGAGATGAGGATAACCTTCAAGTCCTCGCGGTCACGGAGCACATGCTCAATCAGTTCAGGTCCCCCCAGTTCCGGCATGACGAGATCGGTGATCAGCAGGTCCACCCGATCCTTGGCGTTATTCCAAATTTCCGCGGCCTCCCGCCCATTGGTGGCGGTGAGCACCGTATAGCCATGGTCTTCCAGGACCAATTGGGCGTAACGGCGCACGGACGCCTCGTCCTCGGCCAGCAGGATGACCGCGTCCCCCCTGGCGCTGGGCATAATATCCGGAATGTCCTCCAGGTCGTCTTCCCGGGTGCCCAGGGGAAGGTACAGGGTGAAGCGGGTCCCCACGGCCAGGGTTGATTCGACATCCACCGCGCCTCCCGCCTGTTCGGCCATGGCGTAGACCATGGGCAGACCCAGGCCGGTCCCCTTGCCCTGTTCCTTGGTGGTGAAGAAGGGCTCAAAGACCCGGGGCAGGATGTCCTCGGGGATTCCGGTTCCGGTGTCGGAGACGGTGATCACCGCGTAGGTGGCATCCAGCAAATGGGCATGGCGTCGCCGCAGGGCCGTGGAGGGAGGCTCGATGCCAACGGTCAGGGAGATGGTGCCCCCCAGGGGCATCGCGTCCCGCGCGTTGATGCAGAGGTTGACCAACGCCTGATGGAGGCGGTCCGGATTGGCCAGAACCGTGAGGCTCTCCCCTTGCCCTTTAAGCGCAAGTTGGACCTGCTCGCCCAGGATCGGCTTGAGGAAGGCCCGAAGGTCGGCCAAGGCCTCGCCCAGGGAAACCGGCAGGATCTCCTCCGAGGAGGCGCGGCGGCTGAAATTCAGCAGTTGGGTGGTCAGCGCCGCGGCACGGTCCGAGGATTTAGTGACCTCCGCCAGGCACATGGAAACCCGGCTGGTGTTGGACAGGTCGCGGGTGGCCATGCGCGCGAATCCGCCGATGGAGGTCAGCATATTGTTGAACTCGTGGGCGATGCCTCCGGCCAATTGGCCAACGGCATCCATTTTCTGAGCCTGCTGCAACGCTAGTTCGGCCTGTTTGCGGTCGGTGATGACCTCGGCGAACATCATGATGCCGCCCACGGATCCATCCCCCCGGAACCAGGGGTGTTCTTGACGGCGCAACCAAACGGTTTTACCCCCCAGTTCCAGGCAGATTTCGTCGTGGTCGATGACGGCCCCGGTCAGGGCCCGGTTGTAGTCGGCCCACCAGTCATCGGGGATGTCGGGCAGGATATCATGGTGGCGTTCGCCTATGATGGTCCGGCCTTCGAGTCTGAAATCCCGGATCCACCGCCGACTGACCCGCAGATACCGCATGTCCCGGTCCACCATGGCCACCGCGGCCGGGGTGTATTCCACGAAGGTGCGCAGGAGTGCCTCACCTTCCCGGGCGGAGATGGCCGCCCGCTGGCGGACCAATTCGGCCTCGGTCCGCGCGGTGAAGACGGGCAGCAGCTCCTGGGCCCAGGCGAGGTTTTCCATGGGGTGGGTGCCCAGGGCGGCCAGGATGCCGACGATTGACCCATCGTCGTCCCTGAGGACTTGGGCCATAAGGCTTTCCATGGGCAGGTCGTCCAGGGCCAGGATCGCCAGGGGGTCCCGATCAAAGCGGTGGGCGGCGTCCCGGCTTTCGATCACCAAGCCGTCCTTTAGGATGCGCTCAACCAGGGGGCCGGACAAACTCGGTCCAGACCAGGGCAAGGCCAATCCGTCGCGGGTCACCCTGGCCAGAACCCGCAGTCCGGGGTCGTCCAGGCTCCGTTCGGCGATGATGACGCGGTCCATGTCCAGGGCGGTGGCCAAGCCTTTGCCCAATTGCATCAGGATATCACCTTCTTCCCCTCGGCCATTGAGTCCCTCTCTTGAGGACGAGGCGGCAAGGTTCGCGAGCACCCGCTGCTGCCGTTTCAGGTCGGAAATATCGGACAGGGTCATCACATGGCCGTTATCGGGAAGGCGGGACAGGTGGTTTTCCAGGACCCGTCCGTTGGGCAGGGTGATTTCGCTGACCCGGGGAATGCCGAAGGAGTGATCTCTCAGGGTCGAATCCTCGGTCAGGTGATTGTCCAGGGAGGCCATGGTCACGCCACGCTCCCGGTCATAGGCGAGGATCTCCGCCATGGCACACCCCTTCCGGCAGAGGTCCTTCGGATAGCCCATCAGGTCGTGAAGGCGCGGGTTGAAGGCTTTCAGGCGCCTGTCTGGACCGAAGACGGCGATACCCTGGTCCATGGCCCCGAAGGTGGCTTCCAGCAAGGCGGTCTGATTGACCAATCGGTCTGTCTTTGTTTTCAACTCGGTAATGTCCATCAACACCTTTACGATGCCGCCCCCCCGAGTGGAATGCTCACTGATCCGATACCAGCGGCCATTGGACAGCCGGCAGTCGGTGACGCCGCCATCCCGGTGCCGCTTGAGACGCAGGTCCAGCCATCCCCTGAGGGCGTTCTCGTCACGGATATCCTCACCCTTGGCCGCGATCCGCAACAAGTCCTCGAAGGTCACACCCGGAACCAGGTGCGCGGCCAGGAGGGGATAGGCGCGCCGGTATTGTTCATTGACCACCACCAGCTGGCCGTCCGGGGCGAACAGAATGAAACCTTCCGAGATGCTGCCGACAGCGTCGACGAGCAGATCGCGCATGGCCTGGACGTTGTCGCTGGCTTGCAGTTCCTGGGTCACGTCGATGCCCGACCCTCGGAAGCCGACGAAGACGCCACCCTCGTGGACGGGCCGTCCGCTGATCCGGAAATGGTGCCGCCTCCCGTCGGACAGGGTCGTCGTCAGGTTCAGGTCCCTGAAGGCCTTATGGTTGACCAGGTTGGCCGTGCAGATGTCCAGCCAATCCTCCTGATCCAGGTTGCGCAGGCACAGGTTGCGGAAGGACCTCCCCAGGATGGCCTCCTGGTCCTCCCGGGGCAGATGTTCCAGGCGGGGGGAAATGTAGGTGTATTCCAAGTCACCATTGGTTTCCCAGAACCAGTCGGAGGAGGATTCGGCAAAATCCCGGAAGCGGACTTCGCTCACCGCCAACTCCCGGGCGGATCTGTCAAGGGCGGTCACGTATTCCCGTTGCCGCAGCCAGACCAGATATGCCGAGAAGGAGAGAAGCACAAGGACCGAGAGCAAGCTCCAGGCCAATTGGGTCAGGGGGTGAAGGGAAAGGGTGTCCGACCAGATTAAGGTGCCGATGTGCTCGCCCCCGGGGCCTCTCAGGGGAAGCGTTGAGTCCAATTGGGGATCGGTTTCGGAAATGCGGACAAACGGGGCGATATCGTGCCCCTGGATCGCGCCCCGGGCCAATCCCTCCAGGTCAAGCAGGCGGGCGGCCCCAACGAATGTCCCGTCGGCTCGTCGAGCCTGGGCAAGGGTGATGACCTGTCCATCAAGGAGTTGGAACCCGCTGGTGGGCTTGGTTCGATCCGCCGAAATGTCGCCTTCGAGGGTGTCTTTCAGGGCGGTGGCTTCCGGCGTGAGCAAGACCTGGAAAACGCGGCCAGAGGACGTGGCCCGCCAAAGGGCATCCAGGTCCAACTCGGAGAGCGTTTCAGGGTGGGATCCCAGGTTGGGCATCCGCGACAACAGGCGGACAACCGTCTCCAGGTTGCCCTTTTCCTGGGACAGGGCGACTTCCAGGTGGGTGCGAATATTTATGGTTTCGCCGATGCCGCGGCGGCGCAGACTGTCCGCGGTCACCAAGACGATCAAGACCAGGGACCCAAAGGCCAGGGCGAGAAGGCCGGTATAGAGTCCGTGTGACAGGCGCGGCGTCCAAAGGATCCTCCGGCCGAAAAAGGGGCCACGATCATCTGACTTTCGCGACGCGGCGGCGCCGGTGGCAGTCCGTTTGCTCAAGTCGTGCAACCCCCTGCGCCAATGTCGCGCGCGCGGACCCGTTTTGGCCCTTTCTGCCCGCAAAGCATAGGACCGAATGGGAAGGCTGCTCAAGGGGGGGGGCGCTGGTTCACTCAAATAGACGAACGGAGCCAGGAATAACCGGCCTTTTATCGTGAAGGCGGAAGGATATTCTCAGGTGATCGGGGACTCATGGTCGGAGTCAAGTGCCGGAAAGTGGGTTTCGATCACCTGTCGCAGGGTTCTCTTGAGAACGGGCTTGGCGATGTAGTCGTCCATCCCAGCCTCCAGACACCGGTCCTTGTCGCCTTGCATGGCATTGGCGGTCATGGCGATGATCGGGAGGGCGCCCCGCGCTCCGGGGAGGCTCCGGATAGCCTTGGTGGCGGCAAGTCCATCCATTTCGGGCATTTGCATGTCCATGAAAACCAGGTCGTAGTCCCCTTGGCGCACGGCCTTGACAGCCTCGAGCCCGTTCCCCGCCACGTCGACCGCATGTCCCAACTTGCCAAGAAGACCGACGGCGACCTGCTGGTTGATCAGGTTGTCCTCCACGACGAGGATGCGCAACCTTCGCTTCGGGGGATTGGTGGACGGGGACGCGGGGATCGGTGACGAAGGCGCGCTTTCCTGGGAGGAGGCACGGCCGTGGATCAGATCAACGACGGCGTCGTGGAGCGTGGATGGCTTGACGGGCTTCGTGAGAACCCGGTCGAAGGGGGAGGGTCTGGCCGCGCTTTCGGGATCTTCCAAGGCAACAGGGGATAGGGCGATGATTCGGGCTCCTTTGAAGGGAGACCCCTCGTCCGGTTGGAATATGGTCTTTCCCAAGCCATCCCCAGTGTCAAATAGGACAAGGTCGAAGGATTCGGCTTCCGCGAGGGCTTGTCCCGTCGCCAGGGAGTCCGCGACCGTGATTCTCATGCCCCAGTCGGAAAGCATGTTTGAATAGATTGGCAGGCTGACGGAATCGCCGCTGATCACCAAGCCCTCAAGGGGTCTGGCGAGGCCTTCAAAATCGGCCCTGGCGGTGATCGTTCTTGCCTCGAGCTTGGTCCCGCTCCGTTGTAAGGGCAGTTCGAACCAGAAGGTGCTTCCCTGTCCGTCCTGGCTGTCGAAGCCGATTCGTCCCCCCATGAGATTGACAATTTGACGGCTGATGGCCAAGCCAAGACCGGTCCCCTCATGGCGGCGAGAGATAGAGGAGTCGACCTGACTGAAGCCGAGGAAAAGGATGTTCTTCTTATCGTCGGGAATGCCGACGCCCGAATCCCGGATCTCGAAACGAAGGTGCTTCGTCACCGCGTTCGCGGAAACGAAGACCGCGACGGATCCTCTGTCTGTGAATTTGACCGCGTTCCCCGTCAGGTTCAGGAGAACCTGACGCAGGCGTCCCGGGTCACCGTGGTAGGTTCCGCGCAGGTCCTCGGGCAGGAAGTGGATCAATTCGATGGCCTTTGACAGTGCCCGCGGGGAAAGAATCTCCATGACTCCCTCCAGGACTTCTCGCAATTCGAAGTCCCTGGCATCAAACGCGAGGCGTCCAGCCTCCATTTTCGAGAAATCGAGGATGTCGTTGATGACCGCGAGCAAGGATTCCGCCGCGTCGCGTATGGTGTGCGCGTATTGCCGTTGTACCCGGTTCAGGGAAGTACCGATCAACAGATCGGTCATGCCGATCACGCCATTCATGGGGGTGCGGATTTCGTGGCTCATGTTGGCCAGAAAAGTGGACTTCGCCCGGTCGGCCTTTTGTGCCTCTTCTCGGGCCAGATCGAGATCCCGGTTCTGAGAGGTCAGGCGTTGGGTCGCCTTTTCCAGCTTCACCTTTTGGGCGACGATGAGGCTCGTGAAGATCAGCAGGATGGTGATCAGGGTACAGGTGGCGACGATGCCGGTGATTTGCTGATTGTAGAGAAGGGTACGGATGGCCGCCGTCTGCTTGGACTGTTGCCGGACGGTTTCCGAGGCGATCTGACTTAAATGACCCTCGACCCTGCCATACGTCTCCAGGATCGACAGGCCCTGGTCTTGGAAGGTGCCATCGGCGATGGCGGCGTCAAAATCGCCGATCATTCCGTCGATATCGGCCAGCACCTGGGTAAAGGAGGGAAGATCCTTTAGAACGGCGCCGACACGGCCTTGGCTGACGATGTTGGCCCGGCTGGCGAAGAGATTGAGATGGAATATCGCCTCGTCGACGGACCCATGGCTCAGGCTCATGGGTTGGAGTGTCTTGCTGAAGCGGTGGTATTCGGTTTGGAGTTGGTAGACCGCCCAGGCGACATTGTCTTCGGCCTTGTGTTCGATTTCCCGCAGGGTGACCACGGTGATATAGACCGAACGACAGGCGAAGCCCAGGCAGAGCGCGAATGCGAGGATGCCCAGGAATGTCAGGACGCGGTTGCCCGACCAGCGCGCCATGTCTATCGAACCTCAAGTCTCACGACCTGCCAAACGGCGCGAAAATACCATTCGTCGTTTCGTATGGCGGGGGTGTCGTCAAAGGGGAAGAGAAGCCAAATGGGCCCTTGCTCGCGGAACGGCATGGACGCTCCGTTCCGGGTGGTCGCCAGGATTGGCTGATATTTTTCCCCTTCGGACCAGGAGTAGTCCGCGCGATAGCCATCCGCCCCGACCGCGGTGATGGTCGCGCCGGTAAGGCCCAGGCGCTTCAGGACCTCATGGACCAGGGGACCGGAATAGGTCGCGCGCTCCGTCCAGGGTGTCGTGGTGGTGATCTCCGTTTGGACGAAGGAGTTCAGCTCTGAAAGATCCAGGATGTGGACGTCTGGATCGGGGCCGACGATTTCCAGGGTCGTCGGACCCTCGGCGAGGGCGGAATGTGGACCAGGAAGGGTGAGACCGAGCAGCAGGGCCAATCCCGCCAGTCGCCACAACCATCGAAACCGTGTCATTGGATATCCAGGGATTTCAATTGCCAGATGCTTCTATTATAAATGGTTTCTCGCCATAGATCCTTATCCTTGTCGAAGGGGTAGACCACGAAAAACGGCCCCTTGTCGCGAATGGACATGGGGGCGCCGTCTTCCTTATAGGCAACGATCACGGGCCATTTGGAGGCATCCTCCAGAGGGATTTCGGTTTGGAAATCGTTCAGGGCGGTGGCGACGATCACTGTCCCATGGGCGCCGACGTGGTCCAGCAGGGCCTGAAGGGAGACGCCTTCAAAGCTGCGTGGCCCATCATGCCAGGGAGTCGCCGTCACCGTCTTGGAAACGCCGAGGGCTTCCAGGTCGGCGATGGAAAGAACGCGCGGGTTGGGTGGGTCGATCAGCCCGGAAACGGTCAGGTCCAGGCCATCCCCGGCCAAGGCTTGGGCCGCGTTTAGGGATAGGGCGGCCATAAGACAGGCCAATCCCCCCAAGATGGGTCGGAGAAGGGATCGGGCCACGGGCCATGGGCAGGGGGGCATCTGTTTGGATCTCCTCGTGTGGGGTTCCGCTTCGCTGCCGTCTCTCCCGGGAGTCTTGGATCCCCCTGTCAAATGGAGGACTATGGATATGTGGAGTGGACGGTCTGGCGCCGGTGCGATAACCGGTTGGGCCGTCGCCGTTCCCACGGACCCAACCCAGCCATCGCGTCTATTCATTTTACGATAAAAGGTGAGGTTCTCCTAGTCGGAAGGGTGTACGTGGAGAAGGGGATGCCTCCAAGGATGTTCCGTCCGCCCGATTGGGAGGTTACCCATCCTGGTTCGTCCGCAGGGATTGAGACAGGGTGTCCAGTCCCACAAGGACGGCGCGGGAGGCATCGTTGAGCGAATCCAGGGCCTTCAGGGCGCCCTCCATGTCGCCCTTGGCCGCCCGATTCAGGGCCTCCTTGCCCCAGGCGTGGACGTCCTTATGGGGTACGGCCAAGGCCTGGAAGGCGGGGGTTCGGGTTAGGCGCTCGTCGGAGATGGAGTCGTACCACTCGCCCAGGCGGCAATTGTGATGGTCGGGCACTTCCGAGGCGGCCCAGGTGTCTCGCCCCATGACACTGGAAACGACCCGTTTCTTGAAGACAACATGGTCGTTCTTGGCCACTTCGACGATGGCCTCGGCCGTGCCGAGGGCCGCCAGGACGCCGACTCGTTCGCCCAGGACCTTCGAGGCCTGGTCCATCTGTCCCAGGATGGTGACGATTTCCCCGTTGTTGCGGTCGGCCATGCGGGCCATGCGCTGGCTGCCATCGGCCACTTCGCGCGCGGCGTGGGTCTGCTGGTTGAGCAACCCGGCCATGTCCTGCATCGTGGTGGTGATGCCATGGATGCCGGTGGAAATCGTGTCGAGCTGTTCGCCCACCCGGGAAATACTGTGGCGGCCGGTGTCCACGGCCTCGGCGCCCTCGCGCATGGCCCTGACGATGACGTCCATTTCCCCCCGCAGGTTGTCGATGCGCGCCCGGATATCCACCGTCGCCCGCGAAGTCTGGTTCGCCAGGTTCTTGACTTCTCCGGCGACCACGGCAAAGCCCTTTCCGGCATCCCCGGCGCGGGCGGCCTCGATGGTGGCGTTGAGCGCGAGCAGGTTGGTCTGGTCGGCGATATCCTCGATCTGCTGCACGATTTCGCCAATCTGGGTGCTGGCCTCGGCCAAGGTGTCCACGGTGCGGGCCGCTCCACTGACCGATTGGTGGATGACCTCCATGTTGGTCACGGCGTCATTGGCCGCGGTCACGCCGTCCTGGGCGATTTGATTGGCCCGTTCGGCTTCCTGGGCGGCGGCGTCGCCATTGGCGGCGATGGCGTTGATGCTCGAGACCATTTCCTCCACGGCGCTGGCCATGGTCTGACTCATTTCCGAGGTGTCGCGCACGTCTTTCATCATGTTGGCCAGAACCACCAGGGCCTCGTTGTTTTCGATGGCCGCGGAGACGATGCCCCGCAGATTGTCCTGGGCGTCGTGGGTCAGCTTTGCCCGCGTTGCTTCCATCTCCCGAAACTTGTCGGCCTGGGCCGCCTCGAAACCGGCGATTTCCCGGGACTTGTCCATGAAGAATGCGAGGGAGCGCGCCATGCGACCCACCTCGTCCTTTCTGTTGGTTTGGGGAGGGGGCACGGAAAAATCCCGGTGGGCCACACGGTCCATGATGTTGGTCATGACGGTGATGGGCCGGGCGATGCCCAGGGCCAAAAGGGACCCAAGCAGAGTGGCCAATGCGACCGCCGCGAGACCCCAAATCAGGGCCTGTCGGGTCGCGGTGTCGATACGCGCTTGGTAGATGCTGGAATCGATCAACAATTCGACGACACCAGCGGGGCGGCCGGTGAAATCGGGGATGGCCTTGGCCATGACCATCAGGCTTTCCCCCGCCCGCGGGCTGGGGGTCAGGATGGTTTCGCCCGCGGCCGCGGCGGTCACTTGCGCGGCGGTCAGACGGCTGTCGCCCCCCAGGGTGGAAGCCTTGACTTGGTAGGTGTCCCTTTGGTTCTGGGTCCCGTTCGTGGTTTCGCTTTGCAGATGCAGAACAACGTCGACATTAAAATCCCGTTTGAACGTTGTGGCGAAGGCTTCGTCCAGGGACATGCCGAATTCCACCGAGCCGACGGGGCTTCCCTGGTTGGTTACCGGGACCACACCCCGAATGCCCAGGCCCGCGACGCCTTTCTCCACGCCGGAGACGGGGGTGTTGGTCTGATTGGTTCGGACGACGGTTTCGCGGAAACCGGACAGGTCGTCGCCAAACGTTTCGGGTTTGTGGACTCTCAGGAAGGACGTTGCCGGTGGCAGGTGGAACTGGAATTGACGGACGCCATAGGTGTCATGCAACAGCGGGAAGGTCGCGTTGTAGAGGGCGCCCAGGGCATCGCGGTCTCCCCCGGCCAGGGCCGCCGCGGCGGCGGGGACGGATCCCGCGAGGGCCGCCATGGATTGGGCACGGAAGGCTTCCGCCTCCAGCCGGGCATGAAAGGTCTGGTGGTACCGCTCCAACTCCCTCTCCAGGGCCTTGTCGGTGACATCCCCCAGATATCCGGTGAACACAAGGGCCATGATGCCCGTGGATAAGGCCGCGACTCCCAGCATGGCCAGGGATAGCCGCCAGACAATGGATAGATTTTGCAAGTAAAAACCCCCCTGGGTGGTATTGAGCGACCGATTCGGTTCCGGTCATTTCACCGTATGGTGAGGGGTAAAATACGGAATATCTCGGAGAATGGAAAAAAAATATGAATAAATATCATTAGTAGAACGCGAATTCAAAAAAACCCGTATTGATCGCGTCATCTGGTGTCTTGCGAAAACGCCCGGAAGAACAGGGCTTTCGCGGCGTTCAGCCCCTGGTTGTCGATGGCGTGAGGCAGATCCGGACATTCGGTGAGATCCACGTCCACACCCTCGGTCCGCAGGGCAGCCAGGGCCCGCCGGGAGGCCGAAGGGGGAACAATGGGGTCGTTCTGGCCGTGGATGAGGTGGACCGGCGGGCGGGAGCGGATGGTCTTCGCGAGGCGGGAGGCGCCCAACAGGGCGCCGGAGAAGCCAGCAATGGCCGCCAGGGGCGTTTCCCGACGCAGCCCGGCCAGGAGGGCCATCATCGTTCCCTGGGAAAAGCCGAGCAGGGCGAGGCGGTTGGGCTCCAGGCCATGGCCCTCCAGCAGGCGGTCCAAATAGCTGTTCAAGGCGGGCAGGGCGGAGGAGGCTCCGGCTTCGAGATCCTCGAAGGCCCGGTCCATGGTCGCCGGGTCGCGCCGGGCCAGATCCGGGTCGAACCGGGCGAGGCTGAACCATTGCCGTCCACCGCCCCAGACCTCGCAGGGTTCGGGAGCGTTCGGGGAATAGAAAATGGCCTCGGGGAGGCGCCGGGCCAGGGTTGGCGCCAAGCCAATCAGGTCGTGGCCGTCGGCGCCATAGCCGTGGAGGAGGATAATAATCTGGCGGGGGAGATCACCGCTGGCCGGGGGCAGGGAAGGGCCGTCAAGGGGAGCCGTCATCTCAAATCCTTTTCGTTGGAGCCCCGTGCTTTGTCCGGTGGACGATGCGCGATCGGTCCTCTTCGGGACAGTTCCGGCGACGATGCCGAGAAAGCCCAGACTGGGTACGATGGTTCCCAAACCCATGCCACCTTATTCACGGGGTAGCGACAACAAATCTCCGAATGACGCGCCCCGAGGTCGGGTGACAATATAGCAGAGCCAGAACGTCCAGGGGCCATCCAGACCAAGGAAAAAATAGCCAAGCGCCAACGAGGCGATGATCAACCCGAAGAGAAGACCCGTCGCGGTGAACCCGATGCCAGAATTTTTTGAAATCAGATCTCCCACGGCGGGTCCGAGCGCCAAGGTGAACAGGATGGCCAGCCAATAGTCGGTCTCGCGTGGGGCCGTAAAGACATCATGGATCGATAGGGTTCGTTCCGAGGCATGGCACGCGGCGACGGTCAGGCCCAGTGCGGCGGCGATGCCGATGGTCGAGGAGAGCAGGGCAATCCCCAGGTTATTGGTCATATTGTCCGTGGTCAGGGGGCCGACGACGGAAATCAGGACGACGCCTGGGTCAGGGATCGCGCCGAGGTCCTGCTGGAGACGCCGTTGGAATCTCTCGGCCTTGTGGTCGTTATCGCGGCGTTGCATGGGGGGCGTCTTGAATTGACGGACAACGACCCCGGTCTCCGCGCCCAAGGTCTGTTTTTGGCGGCAACGGACCCCCCCGGCGCGAGGCGTCGGGGGGGCCGGGTCCATGATACGCCGAAACAGTCGGCGGTCCGCCCCGCCTTCCCATTCCTTTTATACGATTGGGATCCAAAGGGTCCGTGAGCCTTTGCGGGTTTGGGCGGAGTCCAGATTCCTGATCATCGTGGTCGAGTCTCTCAATCGGCCACGTTGGGTGGATCCATGTCCTCGTCCCAGCCCTCCTTGGGGGGCGGGTAGCGGGTGATCATTTCGGACAGCAGTTTGACGTGCTCCCCTTCCTCCTCCGCGAATTCCTTGGCCATTTCGCGGAGTTTGTCGTTTTCATGGTTGTCGGCCAGTCCCTGGTAGAAGCTTTGACCGCGCCTTTCGCTTTCCAGGGCCAGGGCCAGGGCATGGTAGGGCGTCATCATGTAATGGGTGCCCTCCATTTCCGGAGTTTCCGGGGCTTCCTCGTCGGGCCACTCGAAATCCCAGGGTTTGATATGCGGCACGTCGACGCCAAGGGTCATTTCCTTGGCCTCGGCCAAGTGCAGCCGCGAGTAATGGGCCATTTTGCGGAACAACTCGGTGACGTCGTTATTGTGGTGGACCTCCAGCGCGTCGGCGAGTTCGTCGAAACGCACGGCGGACTCCTCTTCCAGCGCGATGGCATGGGCCAGGAATTCTCCAACCGTCTTCATCGGTACTTTCCCCCGTTGAATGAAATGAGCAAGCGGTCCCCTCCAGCCACCACCAAGGCGGTGGTCGCGGGGTATTCCGATCCGGATCAGACGGCGAACTGCGCCTCGATCTCCGCGATGGTGGCCGGGACCCCCATCTCGGGCCGGAACGGGGGCTTGGTTCCCTGGTACAGGATGCCGGTGGCGAACCCATCGTCGGCCATGAGCTTCTGGAAGGCCTCGGTCCGGTCGGCGGTGGGCCGCCATTCTTCGTGCACCTTGTCCTTGTAGGCCCGTTGCTCGGGGCGGAAGGTCACGCAGGGGGAAAGGACGTGAATCAGGGAAAACCCCTTGTGATTGACCCCTTCGCAGATCTGACGGGTCAATTCGGCGGGCTTCCCGGAGAAGGCCCGGCTGATGAAGCTCGCGCCCGCGGACAGGGCGATCTCCAGGGGCTGGAAGGGGGTGATGTGGGTGCCGTCGGGGGTCAGCTTGGAGCCTTCCCAATCCGGCTCCGTGGTCGGCGAGGCTTGGCCCTTGGTCATGCCATAGACGCTGTTGTCCATGACGATATAGGTCAGGTCCGCGTTCCGGCGGCAGGCATGCATGAAGTGGTTGCCGCCGATGGAGAACCCATCCCCGTCGCCACCGGCGACAAGGACGGTCATGTCCGGACGGGCCATCTTCAGACCCGTGGCGATGGGCAGGGCTCGACCATGGACGCCGTGGAACCCGTAGACCGCCGAATAGGCGGGAATACGAGAGGAGCAGCCGATGCCGGAGACGAAGGCCACATCCTCGCGGGGTAACTGCAGTTCGGCCAGCGCCTTGGCGATGGCGGCGATGACGGCATAGTCGCCACAGCCAGGGCACCAGACGGGCTTCAGGTCGGAGCGATAGTCCTGGGCCGTCAACTTTTCAGCGGTTAGCATATCCATGGATCAGGCTCCCTTGTTCCAGGCCTTCACGGCCTCCACGATTTCGGAGGGCCGGATGGCGACCGGACCGGGTCGGTGGTAGGTGATGGTATCCGCGGGCAGGTCGTAGACGCCGCGCAGATAGGTGTGGAACTGGCGGGAGTGGTTCTGTTCGACCACCATCGCCCGCTTCACGCCCTTCAGCGCCGCGCTGAACTTGTCCGGCAGGGCGGGGGCCAGCAGACGGATGCTGATCAGCTTGACGCTCACGCCTTCGTCCGCGAGGCGGTCGATGGCTTCCCGGGTTGGGTCGGTGATCGACCCCCAGGTGATGATCGCCGTCTCGGAGTCCCCTTCGATATCCCCCCAATGGTCTCCGTAGTCGAAATCCGTCAGTTTGCGCAGGCGCTTGTCCAGCTGTTCCTGGTGGTGGGAGGCCTGGGTGGACGGAGTCCCCCGCGGGCTGTGCTCCAAACCGTCGGCGGTGTACATACCGCCGGGGGTGCCGGGAACGGCCATGGGCGAAATGCCCGAGGCGGTGACCGCGTAGCGCTGGTAGTTCTCGACATTGGCCTCGGCGGCCAGGCGCTCGCCGATGAAGCCAAGGTCGGCGGGCTTGTCGATGATTGCCTTGGATTGGCCCATGGCCTGATCGGACAGCAGGATCACCGGCGCCTGCATGGCTTCGGCCAGATAGACGGACCACTGGGCGGTGAACACGCAATCACTGATGCTGTTCGGCGCTGTCACGATATGCGGCGCGTCGCCGTGCATGCCATACAGAGCGATGTTCAGATCCACCTGCTCCGACTTGGTCGGAATGCCGGTGGAGGGACCGCCGCGCATGACGTTACAGACCAACAGCGGCGTTTCCGAGGCCACGGCCAGACCCAGGGCCTCGGACATCAACGCGAGGCCCGGACCGGAGGTCGCCGTCAGGGCCGGAACGCCACCGAAGGATCCGCCGATGATCTGGTTGATGGAGGCCAGTTCGTCCTCGGCCTGGATTAGGCAACCGCCGACCTTGGGAAGTTGGGGTGCCAGCCATTCCAGGATCTCGGTGGCCGGAGTGATTGGATAGGCCGCGACGAAGCGCACGCCGCCCTTCAGGGCACCCAGGCCGGTGGCCTCGTTGCCATTGATGGACCAGCGTTCCGTGGTGCTGGGACCCGGCGGGCTCAATTTAACGATGCCCGTGATGGATTGCGCGGCCTTCTGACCGGCCCGCAGTCCCGCCTTGGAGGCTTCCAGCGCCTCGGGACCCTTTTTCTTCAGGGCCGCGGCCAGGATGTCCACGATGGAGGATTCGGGCAGACCGATCAATTCGGCGATCAGGCCCAGGCCGACCATGTTGACGCGGCCGCCTTCGAGGGAGGCCGCCAGTTCCTTAAGGGGGACGTTCACCACCCGGGGGTTGGCGGTCAGCATCAGTTCGGGGACGGGACCCTGAGCCGGATCGCAAATAATGACACTGTCCTTGGACAGCGGCAGTTCCGCGGCGAACCGTTCGATGTTTCCCCAATCGACCGCCATCAGCAGGTCGTAGGTGTCATCGGAGGATTGCACCGGTTCGTTCGAGATTCGCAGCAGAGCCGCGGATTCGCCTCCACGGATCTGGGGGCCGAGGGATTTTGCCATGAGGCCATATAAACCAGCCTTCGCCGCCGCGTCCAACAGGACCTGGCCGGCGGTCATGACACCCGCGCCGCCAGAGCCCGTCAGGGCGATGGATACCGAGGATATCGCCATGATCAGTCTTCCGAGCATTGTTAAAACGGATGCCGGCCCGACCCCCCATCAGGACTGACCAGTCGAGACCGCTTATAGCCGTTCCAAGGGTTCTCCCGCAATGAAAATGCAAGAATACCCGCTGGAGGGGGCTTGTCTCGGGGATATGCGCGCACCATATTTTTCCACCCTTCCGGAGAGGGGCGGTGTGAGGGGGACCGGGCTGGCGGACCCGCCGGTGCTGCAAATCGGTCCCCACGACGGTGGGAAAGGTCCTTTGGGTCGGGCGGCACTTAAATGGATAATCCCGGACCGGTCATTGCCTTATATCAATTTCCCGGAATGGAAAACCTGATAGGGAATAGCCCACGCATGGTAACCAGCCCCGATGTCGGTGTGGCCTCCCAACCGAACCCCGGTGTTGGGGCCGTTTCCCCACCGGGATCGCCCCTTTCGGCCCCTGGACACCACGTGGAATGGGATTGCCGGTTAGGGAGGTCAACTTTTCGACGAAAATTTGAACCGAACGCGGTGATCTCGTGTTGAGATGGAAACGGTACTCCAGTGAAGCCGCCGAAGCGGGTATTCACGGGGACCGAACGCAAGCCTGACCTTTGGAGCGACCCCCATGGCCCTGACCATTACCGACGACTGCATCAACTGCGCCGCCTGCGAACCGGAATGCCCGAACGACGCCATTAGCCAGGACAGCCTGATCTTTGTCATCGATCCGGCGAAGTGCACCGAATGCGAGGGCTTCTTCGACGAGCCCCAATGCGTGCCCGTCTGTCCGGTGGAGTGCATCGTGAAGGCGTGATCTCCCTTTACCCCTTCGGCGCCGGAAAGGGATCCGGCGCCGTCCAAAGGGGATCAAGGGGATGGGAGAGGGCCGTCCCATCGCCATTCCATGACCAAGGAGACCCCGCCCGCCAGGTTCGGAATCTCCGCTCCGGGCACGGCCTTGAAGCCGACCTTTTCATAGATCCGTCGGGCGGTGTTCGTGGAGCGGACATTCAGGCACTGGCCGGTGACTGGCGGGCGCCTCCCCAATCCCAAGGCGAGCAAGGCGCGAACCAGATTTTCCCCCAGACCCATGCCCCGGGCCTCGGCCTTGACCGCCAGCACCAGATCCGGCGCCCGGGCCTGGATCTCCGGATAGGGGGATCCCTCGGGGGCGAGCCAACGGCTCCAGCAGGCCCCCAGGGCCGTGCCATTTTCGCCCAAGGCGATCACCCCAAAATCACCATCCCGATTCTGGCTCCACCCCTCCACATGGCGGGCGGCGATGGGCTGCCGCTTCAAGTGGGCGAGATCGTCGCTATAGGCGGCCAGGGCGAGGAACTCCCATAGCAGGGCTTCGTCCTCGGGCGTGGTGGGGCGGTAGGTGATTCCCGAAGGGGGTAAGGGGGCTTTCAGGACGGGAGTGTCTGTCACGGCGCCTCCGGCGCGGGCGTATTCCGCCCCTTGATGGTGCCGACGAAACGCGCCAGGGTGTCCGAAATAGCCCCGCGCTCCAGCATGGCCTCGATCAAGTGAACCCGTCCGGGTTCGTCCGCGGCGCGGGTCAGGGCTTCCTTGAGGTCCGCCCGAGTCTGGCAGCGGGTCCCCACGCCGCCCATGGCCTTGGCCAGGTCGGCGAATCGCCAATCCTCGAGGTTGTTGTAGCTCCCCTCGGGCTGGAAGGTGCGGAGCATTTCCCAACTGGCGTTGTTGAAGACGATGACGATGGGATCCCAGCCATAGCGGGCGCAGTTGCCCAGTTCCCAGCCGGTCATTTGGAAGGCCCCGTCGCCGACCAGGATCAGGGTTCGCTGTCCGCTGGCCGCCTGGACCCCCAGGCCCGCGGGGACACCAAATCCCATGGTCGCGTAATATCCCGGGGCAACAAGGGGCACCTGGGCCATGTCGAGCGCGGTGAACAGGCAGTCCCCCATGTCCGAGGCGATAGGCATGGCGCCCCGCTCCCGGAACAGGTCATTGACCGCCGCGGCGATATCCATGGGGCCGATCTTCCCGTCGTCGGCCACCAGATCCCGAGGCAGATCCGGGGGACGGGGCAGGCCGCCCTTGGGTTCGGGGAAGGACTCCGCCAACCGGGTCAGAGCCTGGACCAGATCCTTGAGCGGGATATCGGCATAGGCGTGGAAGCCCATGGACAGGCGACCATCGGCGGCGAGCATGGCGTGGCGCAGGTCGATGCGTTTGCCCGACACGCCAAAGTTGGTATCGGACAGGATGACGCCGAGCATCAACAACCCGTCGGAGTCTTCGATTACTTCCCGCACCTCTGGCCGTCCCGCGAGTCCCAGGTAGGTGCCGATCAGGCAGCGGGGGGCGGCTCCGGTGCTGCCCTCTTGGCTGAGCAGCCCCCGCCCCATGAAGGTCGTGGCGACGGGCAGGTCCAGGCGGCGGGCGAGGTCGGTAACCTCGGCCTCGACGCCCTGGCGGCGGGCTTCGACACCGACCAGCAGGGCCGGGGAGCGGGCCTCCCGCAGACGTTTCAGGACCTCCCGCGCGGCGGCCTCGACGGCGTCCGGATCGGACTGGGTCTGGACCGCCGGGGGCACGGGGTCACAGGGGATATCCACCATATCCCGGGGGATTTCAAAGTAGACGGGCCGGGACTGGGCCCGGCAGGCGTCCAGCACCCGGGCGATTTCCCGGGGGGCGGTGGCGGGGTCGTCCAGGCGGGCGCGGGCGCAGGTGATTTCCTCGAACATCCGCCACTGGCTGTCCAGGGTCTTGGCCTGGTGATGCAGCAGGAACCCCCGCTTGGACTCCTCCACGCCCGGCGCGCCGGAGATGACCACCAGGGGGGATTTCTCCGACCATGCCCCGGCCACGGGGTTGATCATGTTCAGCGCCCCAGCCCCATAGGTCACAACGGCGACCCCCAGGCCCGTGCCACCGCCCCAGCGGGCCGCGGCGTCCGCGGCGAAGCCAACGCCGGGTTCGTGGCTCAGGGTATGGAGGGGGAGAGTGCCGCTGGCCTCGATCACCCGGAAGAAGGGGAGGGCGAAATCACCGGGAATACCGAAGATCTCCGTCGCGCCCCGGGCGGCGAGGGCGTCCAGAAGGACCGTGCTGATGGTTTGGGCCGATGACGAGGAAGACGAGGGGGACAAGGCGGGCCTCCGGTGCCGAAACGGGAAAGGGCGGACCCGGAGCACGCTCCAGATCCGCCCTAACAGATGGCATTACCGAGGGAATCCGGCAAGGCGTTGTTCGCTGCCTTAGTCCGCTTCGGGGGCGGGTTCCGATTCGCCAGGCGCCTCGCCCGTTGGTTCGGTGGTGCTCGCCTTTTCGGCGGATTCCGCGTCCGACTCCAGTTTGGTGGCGCGCTTGCGAGGGGCGCGTTTGCGCTTGGGCTTGTCCTCGGCGGCGGGCGCGTCCCCCTCGCTGACGACCTCGGCGGGGGCGTCCGTGGTTTCGGTCTCCACCTTCTTCTTGCGGGGGGCCCGCTTGCGTTTGGGCTTTTCGTCGTCGGCGGGCGCATTGCCTTCGGTCGTAGCCTCTGTTGGCGCTTCTGTTGGCGCCTCGGCGGTTTCGGCCTTGGCGGCCCGCTTGCGGGGGGTCCGCTTGCGCTTGGGCTTCTCCTCGGCCGTGGGAGCTTCCTCGGTGAGGAGCGTCGTCGCGTCACCTTCGGGACCCGTCTCCTCGGTGGGGAGCGTCGTCGCGTCACCTTCGGGATCCGTCTCCTCGATCAGGCTTTCGCCCAGAGGGGAGTCGCCCAAAGCGGACTGGGCCGTCTCGGCCTCGACGGAAGTCTCGCTTTCGGTCGGCTCGTCAGGCCGGTCGCTTTCGCTATCCGCCGGGGGTTGGGCCTCGGTCACCGCGGGTTTCCGCTTGCGAGGGGTGCGTTTGCGCTTGGGCTTCTCTTCCACCGGGGCTGCCGGGGGCGCCACGACCACCTCCTCGACCGTTTCATCCGTCTCGAACTCTTCTCCATCGTCGTCGAGGGGGCTCATCGGCGAGAAGGTGGGAGGCTCCAGGAGGAAGGCGGGGGTAAAGCCGCCGAAGCCGATGACATCATCCCGGATATCCATCTCCATAACGTCGTTCTGGGGATCATCTTCCCATCGGCCTCGGCGCCGACCCCGACCCGCGGGGGGACGGGGGTCCTTGCGGTCCTTGCGACCGCCGTTCCCGTTTCCGCCGTTTCCATTGCTGGAAGCGCCATTTCCGTTTCCACGGCCCTGGCTGTCGGACCGACTATCCCGGTCCTTCGTTTCCCTGGGGGAGGGCGTCTTGGCCGGTTCCGCCTCGATCTCGACGTGAGCCTCGACTTGGGGGTCGATCCGGGTTTCCACCTGGGGCTCGATCCGAGAATCGCCTCGAGATTCGGATGAACGGTCCCGGTTGCGGCCCCGGCTCCGGCGATTGGCGCCTCGGCCCCCACGGTCTGGCCGTCCTTCTCCCTCTCCCTCTCCCTGGGTCCCGGAGTCCGGATTGGCCTCCACGAGTTCCTCAAGGTGAATCGGCGGAATGGCTTTCCCCAGCAGGTTCTCGATGGCCCGGAGGTATTTGGCGTCCTCCGGCGTGGCGATGGTATAGGCATGGCCCGATTTGCCAGCCCGTCCCGTGCGGCCAATGCGGTGGATGTAGTCTTCCGCGTGGCTGGGGACGTCGAAATTGAAGACATGGGAGATTTCGGTGACGTCAATGCCCCGGGCGGCCACGTCGGAACAGACCAGAAGCTTGATCTCGCCCCGCTTGAATTTCTCGAGACGTTCAGTCCGCACGTATTGGGCCATGTCCCCATGCAGGGCGACGGCGTCGAATCCATGCTTTTTGAGGGAGCGTTCGAGAACGTCCACATCGCGCTTGCGGTTACAGAAGATGAAGGCCGTGCTCACTTCCTCCCGCCGCAACAGATGGCGCAGGGCCTCCCGCTTGTCGAAGGCCTTTACGGTGACCAAGCCCTGCTCGACCGTATCCGCGGCCTTGCGGGTGGGTTCGACGCGGATTTCCTTCGGGTTCATCAGGAAGGCATCGGCCAAACGCTTGATCTCCGGACCCATGGTGGCGGAGAAGAACAAGGTCTGCCGCAGGGGCGGCAGAAGGCCGACGATGCGCTCCACGTCGGGAATGAAGCCCATGTCCAGCATGCGGTCCGCTTCGTCGATCACCAGGATCTTCACATCGCGCAGCAGGATGGAGCCCCGCTCGAACAGGTCGATCAACCGGCCCGGGGTGGCGATAAGCACGTCCACGCCCCGGTCCAGGATCTTCTGCTGTTCGTTCATGGATTCCCCGCCAATCAGCAGGGCCATGGTCAGCTTGTGATATTTGCCGTAGAGGGTGAAGTTCGCCGATACCTGGGTGGCCAGTTCCCGGGTGGGCGCCAGGATCAGCGACCGGGGCATGCGCGCCTTGGGGCGACCGCTGGCCAGGATGTCGATCATGGGCAGGGTGAAGCCCGCGGTCTTGCCCGTTCCGGTCTGGGCGATGCCAAGGACATCGCGCCCCATCAGTACGGGCGGGATGGCCTGGATCTGAATCGGAGTGGGGGTGTCGTATCCCACTTCTTCGACGGCCTTGAGGGTTTCCGGGCTTAGGCCGAGATCGGCGAATGTCATGCTGTTTGGCTGCTCGCGATGTGACGGCGCGGCGGCGGCCAAATGGGGGCCGACACGCGGAATTGCTGGGTCAGTATCGTGGCGCCCCATTGCCGTCCTCCAGGTCGGACTCTCGCCCTGGACACCGTGGAACGGGTCGGGTACGAGTCGTCGGAAGACATCCAAAATAAACGCGGCGTCCACTGGATGCGGTCGCACTATATATTTCGTGTCGGTCCTGTCAATGTTGGCATGTCAATCGGATGTGGGAATGAAGGGATGGGAGGGATGGGGAATGGGTGCTCTTTCCGTCCGATCCCCCGTTCTGGCTCCCAGGGATCTCTCTTCCCAGGGGCCTTCCCTGGGACTTCGTCGCCATCCAGGTCTTCCGGCAAGGTCTTCCGCCAAGGTCTGCCGGCCCCAAGACCGTCGTCCAGGTGGGACGGTCATCACACCCTTGGATCTCGTTTCCCTGTATTCAGGGTGGCGGAGCTCCGGTCCGTGTCCCCGCGGTGGGGCCGATCACGGGTGTTTGGTAAGGAGAGTCCCATGTCCGAGGTTTATGCGCCCATGATGGGCGGCGATCAGTCCGTTTTGATTGTCATTGATGTCCAGGAACGCCTTTGCCCGGTCATGAATGATCCTCGGCGGGTCCTCATGAATGGTGCCAGGCTGGTCCGGGCCGCGCGGATCCTGGGTCTGCCCGTGGTGGTGACCGAACAGTACCCCAAGGGCCTGGGACCCACCATGCATGATATCCGGGCCGAGGCACCCCGGGACGCGGCCGATTGCGCCTATTTTGAGAAGCTGACCTTCTCGATCGCCGCCGACCCCCCGGTGATGGCGCACCTGGACGGCCTTGGCCGGCGTCAGGCGGTGATTTGTGGAATCGAAATGCATGTCTGCGTCTTGCAGAGCGCCCTGAGGTTGCGGGCTCGGGGATGGGATGTCTTCGTCGTCGCCGATGCCTGTTCATCGCGTCTGCCCGAAAGCGAGGAGGCGGCGCGGACCCGAATGGTCGCGGCCGGGATCCAGCCGGTAACAACGGAAATGGCCTTGTTCGAATGGTTGGAAAGCAAGGAAAATCCCGCCTTCAAGACGATCATGGACTTGATACGCTGATGACCTGATCCACCGCCAACCCAGTGAACGACGACGCGAGGAGCCGAAAGCCATGGCGCTTTCCAAGGACAGACCCCTGGAGCGGCGGATCTATCCCCAGGGGCAGACCATTTTCCGCCAGGATGAAGACGGAGACGCGGCCTATATCATCGAAAAAGGCGCGGTGGCGATCCTCCACCGGAACGAGGCGGGCCGAGACATCCACCTTGGAACCCTGACCCCGGGCAGTCTGTTCGGAGAAATGGCCGTGATCGACGGTGGTCGCCGCATGGCCACCGCTGTCGTCGCGGAGGATACCGTCCTCATGCGGATCCCAGCGGACCAGATGCGGTCCAAGCTGGCCGGGGCCGACCCGTTCCTTAAGGCCGTGCTGAAAATCATGTTGGAGAACCTTCGGTCGGTGCATGGCCTGTACCTCAAGTTTCCGGGGAATTTCCCCGAGCATGTGGGCATCCTCAAGGAAACCACCGTGTCCCTGGAACGCTACTGCGAGGCCCACGATCTGGAGTTGGCTTCGCCGGAGCTGGGGCGATATCTGGCGCTGATGGCCCAGGCCCTCAATGGTTTGGGCACGCTCGTCGACCAGGGACTGGGGACGGCCCGGTCGGAGAGCGATGCCGGGCGGGCGACCTTGCACACCTAATGGACAGGGAATCGCGGAACGGTCTTGACCTTGGACCGACAGGCGGAATGATCCATGGACGATAGCAAATCACTCTCGTGGCGAAAGGAAGCCGGGTATGGGAACAGGGCGTGATCGTATTCTCGAGCGGAAACTCTATCCAGCCGGAAAAGTCGTGTTCTCTCAAGGGGAGCGCGGGGACGCCGCCTATGTGATCGAGAGCGGGGCGGTGGCGATTTCCCTGACGGATGAAAAGGGGAAAACCATCCGCCTTGGCCTTTTGCGCAAGGGCGCGCTTTTTGGGGAAATGGCCGTGATCGACGGGGGGCAACGCATGGCCTCGGCCATCGTCGAAGAGGGAGCCGTGCTGGTGCGGATCCCCGGGGACCAGATGCGGGGAAAAATGGACAAGATCGACCCCTTCATTCGGGCCGTTCTCAAGATGCTCCTGGACAATTTGAGGGGCGCCCATGGGGTTCGGCCCCCCGCCCAGACCTTGGAACAGCATGTGGAGGTGCTGGGGCAGGCCGTGGCGAACATCAAAGCCCATTGTGGTGTCATTGGCTCTCTGGATGGGGACCCGGATTTCCACGAGCTGTTGAAACGGCAGGATAGTGTGCTGAAGGATTTCCGCGCTTTCGCCCTGGTCCAAGGGATTCCCCTGGATTAGGGAGGGGATAGGAATGGAGGAAAAGTCGTGGACGAACTGTCTAGATTTTTGTTTTAGTCTCCACCGACAGCCTCGACCGTGACCTTTCAGCCCTTTCTCGTCGGACCCCAACGCCATGACCAGAGGACAAACCCGTGGCCTGATTCTGGAGGCCGCCCTGGCCTGCTTTCTGGAAAAGGGGATCGCGGGCACCAGCATCGCCGAGATTCGGGCTCGGTCCGGCGCGACGACTGGCAGCATCTACCATTTCTTCGGAGGCAAGGAGGACATTGCCCTGGCCCTCTGCGCCGAGGGGTTGACCTCCTGGGCGGAGGCGGTTCGGGCCGTCCCCGCGGAGGGAACACCCGAAGCGGTGATCCGGGCCATGGTGGTGGGGGTCATCGATTGGGCCTTGGAGAACGCGGCCATGCATCGGTTCCTGCTCCAGGGAGAGGTCCTGGCTCCGGTGGCGGCCCGGCGATCGGAGATGGTCGACGTGATGATGGAGGCCCGGTTGAGCCAGGAGCGGATCCTGCGGGACTTGACGGCTCGGGGGGCGATCCGCCCCCTGGCCTGGGACCTGGCCCGGGCGATCATCCTGGGGCCGGCGGAATCCTATTTGAAGGCGCTCGCCCAGGGCGCCGCGGCGGCGACGCCGGAGGAGGCGAAGCGCGATTTGGGGGGCGCGGCTTGGGCGGCTCTGCGGATTCCAGGGGCCGACCGGGACAAATCCATTTCCAAGGTTGGCGCCAACGCGGGGTTGAAGCGGCGGAGGGTTCAGAAATTCGATTTGCTTTAGTGAGGAGAGGTCGCGGGATCATGGCGCAGTCTCCCGTCATTCTGACTGTCGAGGATCCAGACCAACCGGAACCGCGTGCCTTCCTGGAGGCCAGCGACGCCTATCATGGCGCCCTCTATCCGGCGGAAAGCAATCACTTGCTGGACGTGGAGAGCTTGCGGGGTCCCGCGGTCACGGTCCTGGTCGCCCGTGTCGACGGCCTTGCCCTGGGCATGGGCGCCCTGGTGGACCAGGGCGAATACGGCGAAGTGAAACGCCTGTGGGTGGCGCCGGAGGCCCGGGGGATGGGTCTGGGACAGGTGTTGCTGGAAGCCCTGGAGGACAGGGCACGCGCCTTGGGATTGGATGAAATCAAACTGGAAACGGGCATCTCCCAGCCGGAAGCGCTTGCCCTCTACCGCGCTCACGGCTATGGAGATTGCCCCCCCTTTGGCGCCTACGTTTCGGACCCGCTCAGTCTGTTTCTTGGAAAGCGGCTTCGGCCCGGGCCTTGAGAGCCTTGTTCATGATCTCGAATCCCTCCAGGGTCGCGTCCCGCAGGGCGGGCGTGAAGATCCACCGGCCGAGCAGACCCGAGAAGACTTCTCCATGGGTGAGGAAGGTGGTGCCATCCACCTCGGCGGTGAGCTTGAAATAATGTTCGCCGTCGAAGAGGCCGGGGAGGAGCACCTGGCCCCGCCAGCGCAATTCCTTTTCAGGTTCGGCGACCAGCACTTGGGGGCGGAAGGCCATCGGAGGGCGACCCGGTGGCTTGACGGTGACGGTCAGGCGGGCGCCCTTTTTGGCGGCGCCGGAAAGGGCGGGAAGGAAGGGATTCCAGGCACCCATGGCCGGAAAATCGGTGAGCACCGCCCAGACGACAGCGGGCGGCGCGTTGATGGCGACGACGGTTTGGATGGCCTGGGTGCTCATTTCCGTGGCCCCCTGGCCTGTTGCTTCCAGGGTGGACAGTCCTTCGAGGCGTCCCTCATCAAATATCCAGGTTTTCCGCGAATCGAGCGTTTTCCTGGATGAACTGGAAGCGCTTCTCCGGCTTGCGGCCCATCAGGTCGTCGACCAGCTTGATGGCTTCCCTGCTGTCCTCCTTGTCCTCCTCGGTCTTGCCGGGGGGGATGGTCACACGCAGCAATTGGCGGGTGGCATGGGCCATGGTCGTTTCCCGCAATTGGATCGGCGGCATCTCTCCCAAACCCTTGAAGCGGCTGATCTCGATCTTGCCCTTGGATTTGAAGGCGGTCTTCATCAGAACATCCTTGTGGGCATCGTCCCTGGCGTAGATGGACGTGCCCCCCTGGGTCAGGCGGTAGAGGGGCGGCATGGCCAGATACAGGTGCCCAGCGGCCACCATTTCGGGCATCTCGCGGAAGAAGAAGGTCATCAGAAGGCTGGCGATATGGGCCCCGTCCACATCGGCGTCGGTCATGATGATAACCCGCTCGTAGCGCAGACGCTCCAGGTCGAACGATCCCCGGGTCCCACAACCGAGGGCCTCCACCAGATCCGAAAGCTCCTGGTTGCCCTTCAGTTTATCGATGGAGGCGCTGGCCACGTTCAGGATCTTGCCGCGCAGGGGGAGTACCGCCTGGGTCGCCCGGTCCCGCGCCTGTTTGGCGGATCCGCCCGCGGAGTCGCCCTCCACCAGGAAAATTTCCGTACCCACCTGGGTCGATTTGCTGCAGTCGGCGAGTTTGCCCGGTAGGCGCAGCTTTTTGGTGGCGGTTTTCCGATTGGTTTCCTTGGCCTGTTTGCGTCGTGCCCGCTCCTCGGCCCGGTCGATGGCGTGGGCGAGCAAGTGATTCGTCGCGTCGGGGGATTCCGACAGCCAATGGTCAAAGGGGTCGCGCATGGCCTGCTCGACCAATTTGGTCGCCCCGGCGCTGGCCAGTCGCTCCTTGGTCTGGCCCTGGAACTGGGGTTCCCGAATGAAAAGCGAGAGCATCACCGCCGAGGAGCCGAACAGGTCCTCCGCCGTCAGGTTGGCGGCCTTGCGGTTGCCCACCATCTCCCCATAGGCCTTCAGACCCCGGGTCAGGGCATTGCGCAGGCCCACCTCGTGGGTCCCACCCTCGGGCGTGGGGACGGTGTTGACATAGGAATTGAAGAAGCCGTCCTCCTCCTCCGGCCAGCAGAGGGCCCATTCGACGGACCCCATGTCGTCGGCCAGATCCCGGCGTCCAGCAAAGACTCGACCGGTGACAAGAGTCTGGCCGTCCACGGCCGCGGCCAGGAAATCCTCCAATCCGTTCGGGAAATGGAAAACCTCCTCCTTGGGGATGGGGTCGTCCTCGCGGAGCAATTCCTCGGCGCAGGTCCAGCGGATGCGGACGCCCCGGAACAGATAGGCCTTGGACCGGGCCAAGCGGTGCAACGTCGACGGGCGAAAGCGGGCCTTGGCGCCGAAAATATCCCCGTCGGGGTGGAAAGTCACCGTGGTGCCCCGTCGGTTCGGGGCGCCACCGACCTTTTTCAGCGGGCCAAGCGGTGCCCCCCGGGAGAAGGACTGCGACCACAGGATCTTGTCCCGGGCCACTTCAACGGTCAGCGAATCGGAGAGCGCGTTGACCACCGAGATGCCCACGCCGTGCAGACCTCCGGACACTTTATAAGCGTCGCCGCCAAATTTACCGCCCGAATGCAAGGTGGTGAGGATAACCTCGAGTGCGCTTTTGTCCGGGAAGCGGGGGTGGGGGTCGACGGGAATGCCCCGCCCGTTGTCCCGCACGGTCACCGATCCATCGGCGGCGAGGAGCAGGTCGATGACCTGGGCGTGACCGGCGACGGCTTCGTCCATGGCATTGTCCAACACCTCGGCGACCAGATGGTGCAAGGCGCGGTCGTCGGTGCCGCCAATATACATGCCGGGGCGCCTGCGGACGGGCTCCAGGCCCTCCAGCACCTCGATATCCTGGGCGGTATAGCTGGACGTGGGGCGCTCGGCCCCATCTTCGAAGAGATCTGACATGGCGACACTATAGGAACAGGCCCGGGCTTCCGGCAAGCCCATCTCGGGTACCAGCCAGGGCCTTCGCCCCATATATTGGGGAAATCGTCATGAAATCAGAGGAAAGGAATTTGGCATGAGCATCTCCAGGACGCCAGACGAACCGACATCGACCAATGGACGCGAGCCCGAGGAAACGCCCGGGGGAATCCTGTCCACCCGCGCCATCGCCATGCCCGCGGACACCAATCCCGCGGGCGATATTTTCGGGGGGTGGTTGATGGCCCAGATGGATCTGGCCGGTGGAACCCATGCCCGCAAGGTCGCCCGGGGACGGGTCGCCACGGTGGCTGTCAATGGCTTCACCTTCCATAAACCCGTGCGTGTGGGCGACGAGGTGAGTTGTTATACCCAGGTGCGCAAGACCGGTCGGACGAGCGTGTCCATTGATGTGCAGGCCTGGGTTCGGCGATGGGATGATGGGGGCTTGATCAAAGTGACCGAGGGGTTGTTCACCTTTGTCGCCTTGGATGGTCAGGGCGCTCCCCGGGCTTTGAGTGATGGCAAGGAGGGGACCTGAGCCATCGGGCGGGTCCGAAATTGGGCGATTAGGACCAGGTCCGCCAGCCCGGGGTATAGACCTTTCGTTTAGGCCCCGCTTGAGTCGGACGCCGCGGCCCATTTGGGTGAGGATATCACGTGACTGCTTTATATCTTTCTGTGATCTCCATCACATCGCTCGTTGCGATTTTGCCACAGGGTGGTGCTTGAATATGCTGGAATGATTTGAAAATTGCGATGAATCAAGGCTTAGCCAAACGTTTCGGTAAAAAATCGTCTGGCGATTTCGATGAAAACCGGTATCCTGAATACGTGGAAGAAACGAAGTCGCCTTGTCGGGCATTTGGAACGTGGCCCGTCGAGCCATGATTGGGTCAAGGTACGGTCGGGTAGTCCGGAGGGATATCCTAGTCTGTATCTCTCAAGGGTCGATGGATGTCGGGATGGCGCGGTCGATGCCAAGGGAATCTTCGGGTACCTGGCTTTGGTCGGCTGTTCCTTGGGCAACGGTCTCCGAATCTTTTCTTTCATGCCGGGGTTTGGGGGGCCGGGGCCGTCAGGCCATGGTCCCGATCCGGGTCCACTTTCGTATCCTCGCGGTTTTTTGAACCGGAGGACCAGTCTACTTGGCGCCATTCCGGCGCGCTTTCGTCGAAAACCGTTAAATTCTGGGGGAGTTACCTGAATGTACAGGAAAGTTCTGGCGCTCGCCGCCGGTGGCCTGCTGCTCGGCGCGTGCGACATCTACGGTCCGATGACCCACAACATGAGTGCTTTCGATTGGGGCGATCCGAAGCCCTTGGAGGAGTTGCAAGCCGCCGACCGCGCGGGAACTGAATTCACCGCCATGCTGGCCAATGGCTACCAGGAAATGTCCATCGCCGAGCAGGGGCGGAGCGACTGGCGTGATTCCCAGCGTTGGGCCCGTAAGGGTGAGCTGGCCGCTTCCGGTGCCGTCGTGCACCCCGAGTTGCCCGACCGGTGGGACTTGGAACTGGTCAACTACTACGTCGAGCGCGTGGATGGCACCTCCTACAAGGATCTTTACGAAGTCCGTGAAGACCTGATGGAAACCTTCTACTACTGCGGAACCCGCGAGAAGGATCCCGCCCTGTCCGCCAAGGCTCAACTGGCTTTCGACTGCTTGGTCGAAGAGTTGGACGAGGGCTGGGACGAGAAGGCCATCGGCATGTGCCGGACAACCCTCGAGGAATCCCTGGCTAAGCTGAAGACCTACTGCAAACCCATGGAGTTCGTGGTTCTGTTCGACTTCAACGGCGACACCCTGACCGCCGATGGCACCGGTATCGTCGCCGAGATCGCCAAGATCGCCAGCGACAAGCGCGCCGTGACCCTGACCGGTTGGGCCGACACCGTGGGCAATGCCGGGTACAATCAGGCTCTGTCCTCCCGTCGCGTGGCCGCCGTCCAAGCCGCCTTGATCCAGGCCGGCGTCCCGGCCGACATGATCTCCGAGTCCGCCATGGGCAACCGCGATCTGCCGGTCTCCACTGGCCCGGGTGTGAAGAACCAGCAGAACCGCTCGGTTCTGGCCGTCGTGGCCCAGTAAGACCGCGATCAGGACATAAAGGCCCGATTGGATTGATCAATCCGACCGGACCTTCCAATAGGAGCCGCCCTTCCTTCGAGGGGCGGCTTTCTCTTTTAGGATACGGGTGTCCCCGAGGGTTGCCCAGGCCCCCAGAAATGTGGTTCCTTGCCCCCTGGGGTATTGGAGCGTTGATCCGAGGTGTATGAATGATTCGTAAGGTTTTGGTTGTCGCGGCTTGCCTATTGGCTCCCTCCGTGGCTTGGGCGGATACGTGTAACATTATAGGGGTCTATGGGGCGATTGCCCTGGTGGTTTGCCCGAACGCCCAGGGGGCCACGGCCCTCGAGGAAGCAGGGCGCGAAGCCTGCGAGCCCATCAGTGTCCGGGGTGTCTGCAATGCTTGGATCTGGAACAAGGCGGATCGGGCCGCCCGTGTCTTGCCCATGACTGATCGCCAATTGGCCAACGTTACGGCCCTGTGGATCAACAAGCATAATCAGTTGAAAGTCTGCGCCCGAGATGGTTGCTACGCTGGCCAAGTGAAGAAGTAGGCCGCGTCGTGGTCGCCACGGGGGATGAGCCCGTGATCCTGGCCGCGCGTCGGACGGAGTCCGGTCGATCCATCCGGACGGAGTCCGGTCGATCCATCCGGACGGAGTCCGGTCGATCCATCCGGACGGAGTCCGGTCGATCCATCCGGACGGAGTCCGGTCGATCCATGGTCCTGCTGCATGGCCTGTTCGGATCCTCCCGCAATTGGACGGGGATCGCCAAGCGGTTGGGCGAGGGGTTCGATGTCCATGCCTTGGATCTGCGGAACCATGGGGACTCCCCTTGGACCGACGGGGTGGATTACCCCGCCATGGCCACCGACGTTCTCGCATACATGGATGCCCATGGCCTGGACAGACCGATCTTGGTAGGCCACAGCATGGGCGGCAAGGTGGCCATGTGTCTGGCCCTTCTCCATCCGGCGCGGATTGGACCGCTGGTGGTGGCCGATATCGCACCGGTTCCCTATGACACTGGCCGGGAGCGCTATATCGAAGCCATGAAGGCCGTGCCGGTCGGACAGTTGTCCCGCCGATCCGAGGCGGATACCCATCTGGCCGAAGCCGTTCCCGATTGGGGAACGCGTCAATTCCTGCTGCAAAATTTGGTGGATGACGGCGCCGGCGCCTATCGGTGGCGGATCAATCTGGCGGTCCTGGAATCCGCAATGGACGCCATTGTCGGATTTCCGGACCTGGGACCCGATCATGGGGGAGCGCCCTTCGAGGGGCCCTGCCTGTTCATCCGCGGGGACCGCTCGGACTATGTGGTGGACGCCCACCGCCCGGTCATCGAGGCCCTGTTTCCCAGGACCCGACTGATCACCATCAAGGACGCGGGTCATCTGGTTCACGCTGAAAAGCCCGACGCTTTCCTCTCCATCCTGACGGGATTCCTGTCCCGGGTTGAATAAGCCGGTCGCTAAGGCGGACTGAGGAAAAGTGTCAGCGGTTTTCCGTCTCACTCCGCTCTAATGATATGATTTAGATCACGTTTATGGCTCCGTGGCGGGCTCCGGTTCCACCAGGGGCGTGACCATCGACCGATAGGCGTGCCATGTGGCGTGACCGATCAAGGGCATGGTGACGATAAGGCCCACGTAGGCCGTGGCGAGTCCTCCCCCAATGAACAGGACAATGATCGCCGCCCACCCCATCAGGGGCCGCCGGTTGAGGCGGACGGTCCGTAGGGAGACCGAGGCGGCGGTGAAGATATCTTCCTTCCTGTCGAGCATCAGCGGCAGGGAGATCACTCCGAAAACGAAGGCCAGGACCGCGAATCCGGCCCCGACCGCGGTGCCGAGGACGAGGAAGATTGCCCCATCCAGGCTGGTCAAGGCATGAGTGACCATGTTGTGCCAGGAGATGCTGGTGTAGGGGAAGGTGATGGCGAAGATCAGCACGGCGATGCGGACCCAGATCATCATGAAGATCATCAGGACCAAGCCCGCGGTCATGATGTGGAAACCATTGCGGCGGAAAGCCAGCAGGGCGGTGGGTAGGGAGGGAGGGTTCCCGCGTTCCAGGGTCCGGCTGATTTCACATAGGCCAATACCCAGAATTGGGCCGACCAACAGGAATCCGCCGATCATGGGAGAGATCAGATAGGCCATGTCGAGCTGGACCAAACCGATGGTCAGACCATACCCGACCACCACGAAAATCAATCCGTAGGACAGACTCGCCACCCCGCCCCGGCGGTAGTCCGCCCATCCCGCGGCCAGCCAACCGAAGACATCGGCCATGACGATCCGGTTGACCTGGAAGCGGGGGGGCGGCCGACCGGGCATGTCGGATGGATCCCCGGGGAGCGGGTCCTGGGGGGCCGAGTCTTGGGGGGCCGAGTCCTGGGGAGGCGAGTCCGGGATGGGCGAAGGATCGGGGGACGGCGAGGGGGTGTCTTCCATGAAGGGTGCTCTCTGTCGGCGTTTTGGATCCCGGGGATAAAGGCGGGGACCCTTTTATGCCATGTGGGTCGTTGCGCCCCAACCTTGAAGGGGCCTACCCCCCGGGACCGTTCAGACGACAGCCCGCTGCCAACAGCAGCAGGAGCGGCGTCCGCCAGCGGACCAGATCATCCCGGGCCGTTCCGTCTTCCGGGGCGAGGTCGTGGGCCGCGGGGCGGGTCCAGATGCGTCGTTCGAGGTCGCGCCCAGCGATGGTTTCCCGCTCCGCCCTGGTGGCGCCTTCGAGTCCAGCGGGGTTGGGCCGGCCATTGGCCAGGATCGCGCCTTTTCCATTGGGACCGTGGCTGACCAGGGCGAAGGCGGCTCCCGAGGAGGGAAGTGCCGTAGGCCTCTCCTCACCAGGCACAAGGGGCAAGAGGCCGATGTTCCGATTCAGGGCCTTGGCTTCGGGGGCGCAGTCCATGGGGGCATATCCAGGAACATAGGATGTGCCCCCCATGTCCAGGGACGCGACCGAGGGCGAAATGGCGTAGGACAGGCGGTTGTCCCAGCCATCGATTCCGTCGGCCAGGGACAGGCCGAGCGCGCGCCAGGGGACCAGCCCCACCCGGTCACACCAGCTCTGGTCCGGACGCCCGTCCGGGGCGTCCCGGGAATCGGGGCAGGGGAGGGCACCATCCGTCAGAACCGCCCGGGTCAATGCCGCTTCCACCCGGTCGAAGGCGATCATGGTGGCCCGGTGCGCATTGGTCGCGCGCAAGGCGGTCGCCGCGGCGAAACCCGCCGCCCCCAGCAGGCCGAGGACCGCCAAGGCCAAGGCCATTTCGGGCAGGGTCGCTCCGGAGCGGGTCCTTGGCCGGAGGGGGCTGCTTTTGACGGTCGGGCTCATGGCGTCAACATTGTCATGGCGGGCTCATGGAGCCAACACTGTCTTGGCGGGCTCGTGGAGCCAACCGTGGCATGGTGGGCACGGTCGTGTTAGACCGAGAGGGAAAGGCCCCCCTTCCGTGGGGGAAATGGCGCCGCTTGGTGCGGGCCGAACTTGTTCGGAGGTCAGCGTCCCCATGTCCATCTCGCTCACATTCGCCGACATTATCGCTCCCATGGATCCCAAGCAGTTCTTCGGTGACTATTTCGGCAGGAAGCCCTGCCATATCCCCGGCGACGCGGCCAAATTTGAACAGGTGATGTCTTGGCCGATCCTGGGTGATTTGGTGAACATGTCGGGCATCTGGGCGAGTGAAAACCTGCGGATCATCCGCGACCGGGAGGCTCTGCCCAACGAGGCCTATTGCACTCAGGACAAGGACCGGCGCAACCATGCCGCGCTGACTCCCCATCCGGAGAAGGTCAAGGCCCTGCTGGAGGACGGATGCTCCCTGGCCCTGAACCGCATCGACACCCTGACTCCTGGTCTGCGGGCCTTGGCCAACGCTCTGGAATCCCAGCTTTTCGGGCGAGCCCAGATCAATCTGTACTACTCCCGTAAGGAGGTGCAGGCCTTCTCCGCCCATAACGACGGCCACGATGTGCACGCCATCCATTGCGGTGGGGAAAAGGACTGGATTATCTACGATTTCCGCGCGGACAATCCGATCAACCATCCGAATTTCAAGCCATCCCCGGATGAACGGGATCGCCTTAAGGGCAAGCCCATGATGGAACTGACCATGAAGCCGGGGGATTATCTTTACATTCCCCGGGGCCAGTACCATGAAGCCCTGTCCTCGACGGACCAATGCGTGCATCTGGCTTGTGGGGTCACCCATGTGATCGGCCTGGACCTGATGACCCTGGCCTGGGAACAGGCGATGGCCCACCCCCTGTTCCGGGCCAACGTGCCCCCGAATGTTGGTCCCCGATCGGCCGCCGACCAGCGGGCCTATCTGGTGGAGCTCGCCAAGGTGATGGCCAATACCATGGCCAGCATCGAATTCCAGGAATTGGTCACGCAATTTCAGGCGAATTTCCGCAATACCCGGGGCTCGGTGTCCTTCCCCGTCGCCGTGGGACCCGATGGTGGCCCGCTTCGGCCCGAACCGTCCGCTCCGGCGCCCGCCCTGGCTGTTTTGGCTCGGAAACGGGAAAAGGCCTGACGGTTCGCGTTTGATCGGAGGCCTTTTTCCGAGAGTCCGGCCCCAGGTGGGCCGTCATCCGAGGGTTTAGAGGGGAGCGCAGGCGCCTTTCAGCCAATCCAGATCCGCGCCTTCCAGGTGAGGGGAGAGGAGGCGCAGGACAAAGGCGTGATAGGCGTCCAACCACGCCACCTGATTCGGGGAGAGGGCCTCGACAAGGATGAGGTCGCGGGGGAAGGGCGCCGCCGTGAGGGTTTCAAATTCCAGGAAGGTCTCTCCGGTCAGTCCGATCTCCCCCTCCCGCGCGACCACCGCGTTTTCGTGGCGGCAGCCAAAGCGACCAGGGAGGTAGGCGCCGGGCTCGTTGGACAGGACATTGCCGGCCAGGATCGCCCTTCGGCCTTCCTTGGAGATGCGGATGGCGCCTTCGTGCACGGCGAGGAAACTGCCGATGCCGTGACCGGTGCCGTGGTCGTATTCGATGCCCATGGCCCAAAGGTTCGCCCGGGTGATGCCATCCAACTGAGTCCCCGTGGTCCCCATGGGGAAACGGGTCGAGGCCAGGGTGGCGTGGCAGGATAGGACCGCTGTGATCACCGACCGCTCGAAATTCCCGGCGGTGCCCCGGCAAAGGGTTCGCGTGATATCGGTCGTCCCCGAAAGGTACTGACCCCCGCTGTCCAACACGATGACATCGCCCGGTTCGATGACCCGGTCCGAGTCCTTTGTCGGATGGTAGTGGATGACCGCGCCATTCGGGCCAGACCCCACGATGGTCGCGAAGCTGGGGCCGCGGAAGGTCGGATCCATGGCCCGGAAGGCCGTGACCTTCTCGGAGATCATCATTTCGGTCAGCGGCTTGTCGAGGGGATATTCGGAGAACCAGCGCATGAAACGGACCATGGCGACTCCATCCCGGGTCATGGCCTCGCGGAACCCGTTGAGTTCCTCGGTGGTCTTGCGCAGGCGGGCGACTTCCGTCGGGTCTTCTTGGTGGACGATCCGGGCTCCCGCCGAGGCGAGGCGGGTTTCGATCCATTTTGGGGTCCGGGCCAGATCGAGGGCGACGGTCGCGCCGCCGCCTCCAAGGTCGCCAAGGAAGCCCTCGAAGGCCTCCATGGCGTGGAGGGAAACCCTCTTTCCTAAATGGGACAAAACCTCCGGGGACAGCTTGCGTGTCTCGACGAAGAGATCGGCCTGGCCGTTGTCGTGGATGATCGCATGGGATTCGACGACGGGGGTGAAGGCTGTATCGCCTCCGCGGATGTTGAAGGCCCAGGCGATGGAATCCAATTGGGAGAGAACCAACCGTCGCGCCCCGAGTTTGAGCAAGTCGGCGGCCATGGCGGCCCGCTTGTCCTCGCTGGACACACCTGTCCGTTCAATGGGGTGGGGGACCACGGCGGAAAAGGGCTTTGGGGGGCGGTTGGTCCAAAGTCGGTCGATGGGGTTTTCGCTCAGGGGGACCAGAGTCAGGGTGGTGTCGGCAAGGGCTTTTTCGATGGCGACCACCTCCTGGGAAGAGTGGAGTCGGGCATCGTAGCCGATCCGCGTCCGCTCCGGCAGGGTCTGGCCAAGGAACTCCCACAGGGGGGGGCGCTGGAAATGGCGGGATTCGAACAGGGCCGAATCGAGCTCCTTGGCCGCCTGCAAGACATACCGGCCGTCGATGAACAGCCATGCGGAATCCCGTGCGATCATCGCCGTGCCCGCCGAACCGGTGAATCCGGTGATCCACTCCAGGCGTTTGGCGTAGGTCGGCAGGTCCTCGGTCCGGTGTTCGTTGGCCCGGGGGACCAGGAGGGCATCGATCCCCAGTCCGTCGAAGAGCGCCCGCAAGGCCGCGAGGCGCGTCGGGTCATAAGGGGATGCGGGGGGAACCCGGTCGGCGATGACCGAGAGCAAGTCCGCGCGAAGATCGTCAGGGATCCCGGGAAAATAAAGATCCGTCCAGGCCGGACGCCATTGGGCCCCCTCGACCACGGCGATTCGCTCCAGCGCGGCGGGGATGTCCTTCGCCACCTCATCGACCGCATGGGGGGAAAGGCGGTCGATGAGGGCGCGGTCGAAGGGCATGGGCGGGATCCTTTCGGGGGGAGGCGGTCGCGGGCGACCGGGCTCGGCGAAACTGGGCGGGGGAGACGCCTTCACATGGTGCGTCGCGACCGCCCTGAAAAGCTAGGGATGTGCCTGTGTGAAAACAAGGTTTCACGTCGCCTCCGCGACCGGGAGGGCACCGTGATTCGTTTGAGTGGGATCTGGGCGGCCTTGGTGTGACACGTCACTTTGGTGAGGAGTAAAGAGGGGTACCGAAAATTTTGGGATATAGGGGGAGATAAGGGGATTTATCGTGATGAAGCCAACACTTAGGCCGTGACTATCTCCCACTCTACGATTTTCATCCACGACA
>JAIOYK010000018.1 GCA_021741145.1 Rhodospirillum sp.
ACACCTTCGCCTTCTGCGCTTCCGTGAGGTGATCGATCTCGCATAGCCAGCGGTGAAAGCTCTTGTGGTCCATGGTGCCTAAACTCCTGCATTTCTCTCACTTTATAGCAATTCAATGCGATCTGCGAATAGAGCCATAAAATATGAGTTGGATTGCGTCGAATGGTGGTCATGAAAACGCTGAGATCGTCTCTGCTATTCGTCGGAGCCAGGGTGTTATCGAGTTCGATCCATCTGGCAAGGTTCTCGCGGCGAACCAGAACTTTCTGGATATCCTTGGATATCGGCTGGAGGACGTGGTTGGCAAACATCACTCCATGTTCGTTGATCCCGAAGAAGTCCGAAGCCAAGCCTACAAGGATTTCTGGGTGGCGCTGAACCGTGGCGAGTCGCAAATCGCCCAATTCAAGCGGTTGGGAAAAGGGGGCAAGGAAGTCTGGATCGAGGCATCCTATAACCCGCTTCGGGATCGGGGAGGAAAGGTCTCGAAGGTCATCAAATTCGCCATTGATGTCACCAATCAGCGGCAGTCCGAAGCCGACTTGAAAGGACAAGTGGACGCCATCGGCAAATCCCAGGCCATGATCGCCTTCGATCTCGACGGGACAATCCGCGACGCCAACCAAGCCTTTCTGGATGCCTTGGGCTATCGTCTCGAAGAAATCGTTGGCCGGAAGCACGCGATGTTCATGTCGGCGGCGGAGGGCAACAGCCAAGATTACAAGGTATTTTGGGACCGTTTGCGCAAGGGCGAATTCCAGAAGGGCCGGTTCCCGCGCAAGGCCAAGGGAGGTCAGGATGTGTGGATCGAGGGGGCTTACAATCCCATCCTTGATGCCAACGGACGTCCGTCCAAGGTCGTGAAATACGCCCAGGATGTAACCCCACAAATGAAGCTTTTGGGTGATTTGAGGGTGTTGATCGAGGAGAATTTCGGAGAAATCGGCCAAGCGGTCAATTATACCGAGAGTCGGACCCAAGCCGCCGCCGCCGCGGTCGCGCAAACGGCTTCGACGGTGCAGATGGTGGCTTCCGCCTCCGAGGAACTGGCCGCCTCCATCCGCGAGATCTCCGAAAGCATGGCCCGCTCCCGGGAGACCGCCGACAATGCCTTCGATCAGGCGGAGCGGACGGGCAATTCCACCCAGCGTCTGCTGGCCGCGTCGGAGGCGATGAACGGCATCGTTGGTTTGATCCAGGATATCGCCGGTCAGATCAACCTGCTGGCCTTGAACGCCACGATCGAGGCGGCCCGGGCCGGGGACGCGGGCAAGGGCTTCGCCGTCGTCGCCAACGAGGTCAAGAATCTGGCCAACCAAGCCGCCAAGGCGACCGATCAGATCACCAGGGAAATCCAGGGCATTCAGCAAGTGTCCGACGAGGTCGACCAGTCCCTGGGCCAGATCCGGTTGTCCATCGATGCCGTGCGGGAATATGTCGGGGCCACGGCCGCGGCGGTGGACGAGCAAAGCGCCGTCACCCAGTCCATGTCGCGAAACATGCAAGAGGGCGCCACCTCGGTGGAAAGCATCGGCGACAATATTAATGGGATCGTGTCCGCCATGTCGCAGGTGGTCGCCGCGGTCGACAAAACCCGGAAAGCCGCCGAGGTGTTGTCCCAGTAGGGACACGGAAAGATGTGTCCCAGTAGGGACACGGAAAGATGTGTCCCAGGTGGGACACGGAAAGATGTGTCCCAGGTGGGATGGGGAACAAGGTCGCGTATTGAGGATGGAGGGGGCCACCTATCATGTCCGCGAAGACAATAGAAAGCGGCGCCCGGTCCAACGGACCTGGCGCCTTTCCCTTTGGGCGATGGCGGGACCTAATTCCAGGCGGGTAGGGCCAGGAGTTCGGCCTTGGTCATGGTGGTTTGGAAAGCATTTTGGGTTGGTTCATAGGTGACGTGGGTCAGGGGCAGCACCACGTCCTGGGTGCCCAGATTCAAGTTCATGAACCCTTCTGGATCGGCGATGATAGCCACGATCTCCCCCTTCCCGTTGGCGAGCATGCCATTGACTTCGGCCAAGCCCTCCTCGCCATGGTTGATTTTCATATCGACGAGGTCCTGTGGCATGCTAGCTGGGCCGGTCCAACCGGCTGGATAGGCTGTGGTCTCGCCCTTGATCACTTCATGCAGGGGACTGGACAGGTTCTGGGCGGACAATTCCTCGCCACTGGGCTCTTCGGCGGGCGCCATCATATCCTCGGCCTTGGCTTTCGCGGTCTGGGCGGCTTCGGAGATTTCATTTTTCGCGGCTTTGGCGGCGTCACTGATCGTATCGCCCGCCGTCTTAGCCGTTTCGGCGATGGTGTCACCCGCCGATTTGGCGGTGTCGGCGATCTTGTCGCCGACGCTCTCCGCGTCGGTCCGCATCTGGTCCGCGGCCCCCTCCAAGGTTTGGGGCGACGGTGCTTGGGCATCCGCCGCGAAGGCGCCGGACAGGGGCAGGGTGGTCAAGGTCAGGACGGATACCAGCGCCGTCGCCGTGGCCACCTTGCCGAGGGGGTGGTTTCGGCTTCGGGTATGGGGGCGGAAGTAGGAAGACATGGTGCGTTCTCCAAAGCGCAATGGTTATTGTGTCAGCGATGCCCGGGGTGTCTCCGGCTCCGCGTTTCGTGGAGAGGCAACGGAATGACGAGCCAGAAGTTGCAGCGATTTTTTCGTTTAAAAAGCGCGGGGGTTACCATGGTTTTTGGAAATGAAATCGGGACCTTGGCGCAAGATTAAGACTCGGTCTCGGGGCCGGACCCGCGAAAGGATGGACCAAAGGATTCTTTACCTGCGGCCAAGGATCCACTATTCCCGATAGGAGGTACTCCCTCGCACTAGGGCCAAACGCGCGCCATGAATACCCCTTTAAACAGACAGACAATGTCCAGTGGCCTTACCTCCATCCTGCGGGAGGCGATTCTCAATGGGCAGATCGCCGAGGGGACGCAACTCCGCCAGGACGCCCTGGCCCGGCAATATGACGTCAGCCGCATCCCCGTGCGCGAGGCTTTGCGCCAACTGGAGGCCGAGGGCTTGATTATCGGTCAGGCTCACCGCAGCTCGGTGGTGGCCGCCCTCTCCCTGTCGGAGATCACGGAGATCTTCGAGATCCGCTCCATCCTGGAACCGCACCTGCTGACCCTGTCCCTGCCACGCATGTCACCCGCCGACCTGAAGACGGCCGAGGGGATCCTGGATGCCTACGACAGGGCGCTGGAGGTCGGGGACGTGAAGCGGTGGGGAGAGTTGAACTGGGATTTCCATCAGTATTTCCTGATCCCCGCGGATCGGCCCCAGACCCTGGCCATCGTGGAAAGTCTGCGCCGCCGGGTGGATCGCTATACACGTATGCAAATCAGTCTGACCGATGGCGCCCAAAAGTCCCGGGTCGAGCATCGGGATATCCTCAAGCTGGCCCGGGACGGCAAGGCTGATGCCTGTGCCGCCGCGGTCGCCGAGCACATCCAGACCGCCGCCGCCGAACTGGTCGCCGTTCTGCGGGAAAATTACGGCAAGGAATAGTCTGTCGGCGGATCCCTAAACCATCCGGAAAGGATGGACATAATTGGATCCCGTATCCATTATGAACGGGTCGTCAAGAAACTCCTCCACAGTGGACCGGCGTGAGGAATCCCGTCAAGCGCCCGACCGGGCGCCGGGCGAAGCCCGCCCCGCCGGAGCTGTCCGCGGAGCGGACCGGCGTGAGGAATCCCGCCAAGCGCCCGACCGGGCGCCGGGCGAAGCCCGCCCCGCCGGAGCTGTCCGCGGAGCGGACCGGCGTGAGGCATATAAAAGGACTTAAGGCATGGAAAATTCCTTGGAGGGGGGGGCGCCCGAGGGCGTTCTGGTGGTTGGCGCGGGAATCATTGGTGTCTGTTGCGCCATTGCCCTGCGCGAGGCGGGATTGTCGGTGACCTTGGTGGACCGGGGTCCGCCGGGGAACGAAGCCAGCAAGGGCAACGCCGGATGTCTGGCGGCGAGTGAGATCACCCCCATGGCGGCGCCGGGAATGCTGTGGAAGGTGCCGCGGTGGCTGCTCGATCCCCTGGGTCCCCTGTCCCTGCGTCCGGCCCATTTGCTCAAGGCTCTGCCCTGGTTCCTGCGGTTCCTGGCCACCGGCCGGACGGAGACCGTGAGCCGTCTGACGGCGGGGCTGGCGCCCCTGTCCCAGGCGAGTTGGGAGCTGTGGCCCGGGTTGGCCGAACGGGCGGGGATCGCCGACCAGATTACCACCAAGGGCAGTTTGACCGTTTACGAGACCGAGGCCGCCTTCCAGGCCGATGCCGAGGACCGGGCCTTGAAGGCACGCCACGGCGTGCCCCACCAGGTTCTGACCGCGGCCGAACTGGCGGAACTGGAGCCCGACCTAGCGCCCCGCTTTAAGCGTGCGGTGCTTTTCCCGCGCTGGGCCCATGTGACCGATCCCTATCGCATTGTCCTGAAGTTGCTTGCCCATGCCTTGGAACTGGGGGTGACTCTGGAAAGCGGTGAGGTCGCCGCCATCGAGAAGAACGGCAAGGCCCGCCACCTCCGCCTGACCGATGGCCGCATCCTCGCCGGATCCAAGGTGGTGATCGCTGGCGGCGTCTGGTCCAAACCCCTGTGCGAGGCCCTGGGGGCGTCGGTGCTGCTTGAAAGCGAGCGGGGGTACAACACCACTCTGCCGACGCCAGGGATCACCCTGAACCACCCCATCACTTCCGCCGAGGGCAAATTCGTGCTCACCCCCCTGGCCATCGGGCTGCGGGTCGGCGGCGCCGCGGAATTCGCCGGGACGGAGGCGCCGCCCAATTACAAACGGTCCGATGCTCTGCTCACCTTGGCCCGACGTTTGGTGCCCGGGGTGAAGGAGGAGGGCGCCGTCCAATGGATGGGCCATCGCCCGTCCACCCCCGATAGCCTGCCGGTAATCGGGCGCCACCCAGCGGACCCCAAGGGCGTGCTGCTGGCCTTCGGCCATGGCCACCTGGGGCTAACCAACGCGCCGGGGACCGCGGCCCTGATCGCGGCCCTGGCGACGGATGGGGAGCCGCCCTTCAACCCCGCTCCCTTCATCGTCGAGCGCTTTGCCTCCTGATCCCTTTTTCTCCCCCTCTCCCTGCTCTTCCCTCGCCTCACCGGAGCGTAGTCCATGGCTCGCCATACCTTTTCCTGCATCGACGCCCATACCTGTGGCAACCCCGTGCGTCTGGTCTCCGGTGGGGGACCCCTGCTGGAGGGGGCGACCATGATGGAGAAACGGGCCCATTTCCTGCGGGCGTTCGATTGGATCCGCACCGGGTTGATGTTCGAGCCCAGGGGCCATGACGCCATGAGCGGATCCATCCTCTATCCGCCGACCCGGCCCGACTGTGACATCGCCATTCTGTTCATCGAAACCAGTGGCTGCCTGCCCATGTGTGGCCATGGCACCATCGGTACGGTGACCGTCGCCCTGGAGCATGGGTTGGTTCATCCCCGGGAGCCGGGGCTGCTCCGCCTGGATGTGCCCGCCGGGGTGGTCGAGGCCCGGTACGAGACCGAGGGGGATAAGGTCACCAGCGTGCGCATTCGCAATATCGCCAGCTACCTGCACGGCACGGGCTACCGTGTGGAGGTGCCGGGTCTTGGGCCGTTGACCTTTGACGTCGCCTATGGGGGCAATTTTTACGCCATCATCGAGCCCCAACCCGGTTATGGGGACCTGGACGAACTGTCGGTGATGGATATTCAGCGCTTTAGCCCCGTCATCCGCCGTCTGGTGAACGAAGCCTATGACGATATTGTCCATCCGGAGACTCCGGATATCCGGGGGCTGTCCCATGTCATGTGGACCGGAAAGCCTCGCGTCGCGGGTGCAAGCGCCAGGAATGCCGTGTTTTACGGGGACCGGGGCGTTGACCGCAGCCCCTGCGGGACGGGAACCTCGGCGCGCATGGCCCAACTCGCCGCCCGGGGGGTGCTCAAGCCCGGAGACGATTTCATCCATGAAAGTATCATCGGTAGCCTGTTTCATGGCCGGGTGGAGGCCGAAGCCACCCTTGGGGACAGGACGGGCATCATCCCCAGCGTGGCCGGATCGGCCTGGGTGACGGGGATCAATACGCTGTTCCTCTATGACGACGAACCCTATGCCAAGGGTTTTCTGCTGCCTTGAGGGGAATTTCGGGCGGCAAGGGGCCCGGATCGGAAGGCCCGGAGAAAGAACCCAGGAGCATGGAATACCCATTGACGGAATGTGGTAGTCGACTGGGAAAACCCTTTCCCTGATGTGGGATTGACGATCCGCAATGCGATGGCGTAGGGTTCGGGCCTACCCCTATGGGCACAGCAAACGCCGGATTCCCAAAGGGAAACCAAATGGTTCGAGCCGCCTTCCATTCCCTGAGCAGACCCCGGGGCCGCGCCTATGTCGCGGCCTGGATGGGCGTGCTTTGCATGGCCTTTCTGTTGGGTCTGGGTGGGTTTGGTGGCTTGAGTTTGCCCGCGGTTGGAACCGAAACCCTGGGCATTGGTGGCCCCTTGGTCATTTGTAGCGGAACCGGATTCACGGTGATCGATCCCACCGATGGGGAGGGCAAGGGCGCGATCCAGGATCCGGGCCTTTGCCTGATGTGCCTGCCGATCATGGGGAACGCTTCCTTCTCCGCGGTCCTGGCCCTTATTGTCTTCATGGTTTGGGGCTTGGTCCCGGTTCGTCTGGGCCTGGCGCCGGTCCCCGCGGTCGAGCGTCCTCAATTGCAGGCCTTTCTGACGGTCCGCGCGGCCCGGGCTCCCCCGGTCCTCGTCTGACCCGGACCGCGCCCGCGGTCCCTTTGCTCTCCGGTCCCTTTGACCGGCTTCAAGCCTTTTCTATCCGGATCCCGAACCTGTCGCCGTCCGCCTTCGAAATGGGGCGGTGCGCCTGGGTGTTCGCGGCTGTCCGGACACATAAGGAGCGTTCCCCATGGAACTCGCCATTGATCCGCTATTCGTGGCCCTCTCGCGGTGGCAATTCGCCGCGACGGCTCTCTACCACTTTCTCTTCGTGCCCCTGACCCTGGGGCTATCCTGGATCCTGTTCATCATGGAGGCGGTCTATGTGATGACCGGCCAGGAAATCTACCGGGACATGACCAAGTTCTGGGGCAAGCTGTTCGGTATCAACTTCGCCCTGGGCGTCACCACCGGCTTGACCATGGAGTTCCAGTTCGGAACCAACTGGTCCTATTACTCCCACTATGTGGGCGACATCTTTGGCGCGCCGCTGGCCATCGAGGGCCTGATGGCCTTCTTCCTGGAATCGACCTTCATCGGTCTGTTCTTCCTGGGATGGGACAAGCTGACCAAGCGCCAGCACTTGGCGGTGACCTTCTTCACCGCCCTGGGGTCAAGCCTCTCGGCCCTGTGGATCCTGGTGGCCAATGGCTGGATGCAAAACCCCGTGGGGGCGGAGTTCTCCTACGAGACCATGCGCATGGAAATGACCAGCTTCGTGGATCTGGTGCTCAATCCCGTGGCCCAGGTGAAGTTCGTCCATACGGTCGCGGCGGGCTACGTCACGGGGAGCATGTTCGTTCTCGGCATCAGCGCCTACTACCTGCTGAAGCGCCGGGACATGGAATTCGCCAAGCGCTCCATCGCCATCGCCTCGGGCTTCGGTCTGGCCGCCGCCCTGTCGGTGATCGTGCTGGGGGATGAAAGTGGTTACGAACTGGGCGATGTGCAGAAGGTCAAGCTGGCGGTCATCGAGGCTGAATACGACACCCAGCCCGCGCCCGCCGATTTCACCCTGTTCGGCTTGCCCAACGATGAAACCCAGGAGACCGACTACGCGGTGAAAATACCCTACCTCATGGGGCTCATCGCCACCCGATCCACGGACAAGCAAGTCACGGGCATCAAGGATTTGATCGCCCATAATGAAACACGCATCCGCTCGGGCCTGGTCGCCTACGAGGACCTGCTGAAACTGCGGGCGGGCGACAGGTCCGCCGACACCCTTGCCCGTTTCGAGGAGCATAAGGACGACCTGGGTTATGGGTTGCTGCTCAAGGCCCAGACCGACAGGGTGGTCGATGCCAGCGAAGCCCAGATCGCCGCGGCCGCCAAGGATACCATTCCCGCCGTGGCGCCCCTGTTCTGGGGGTTCCGGATCATGGTGCTCTTCGGTTTCACCATGCTGGCACTGATCGGCGCCTCCTTCTATTTCACCCTGCGGCGGACCATCGACAAGCAGGTGTGGCTGCAAAGGGCACTGCTCTGGTGCATCCCCATGCCCTGGCTGGCCTGTGAACTGGGGTGGTTCATCGCCGAATATGGTCGCCAGCCCTGGGCCATCGGCGAGATCCTGCCGACCTTCCTGGCGACCTCCAGCCTGACCACGGGGGACCTGATCTTCAGCCTGGGCGGCTTCCTTGGCTTTTACACCTTCCTCTTGGTCATCGAGATTTATCTGATGTTCAAGTTCGCCCGAAAGGGCCCGGCCTCCCTGGGCACCGGCCGGTACCACGGGGAAACATCCCCCGCCGCGACCTTCTCCCCCGCCGAATAACAGGAGCACAGGACGATGATTCTCGATTATGAGGTTCTCAAATTCATCTGGTGGATCCTGGTCGGCACCCTGCTGATCGGCTTCGCCATCTCCGATGGCATGGACATGGGGGTGGGCAGTCTTCTGCCCTTCCTCGGCAAGACCGACGCGGAACGGCGGGTCATGATCAACACCGTCGGACCCCATTGGGACGGCAACCAAGTTTGGCTGATCACCGCGGGCGGCGCCATCTTCGCCGCCTGGCCCGCGGTCTACGCCGCGGCCTTCTCGGGCTTCTACATGGCGATGCTGCTGGTGCTCTTCGCCCTGTTCTTCCGGCCCGTGGGCTTCGACTACCGGTCCAAGATCGGCGACGCCCGCTGGCGCCGGGCCTGGGACTGGGGTCTCTTCGCTGGGGGGGCGGTCCCCTCGTTGATCTTCGGCGTGGCCTTCGGCAACCTGCTCCAGGGTGTGCCCTTCCACCTGGACGAACTGCTGCGCGTCTCCTACCAGGGCTCCCTGCTGACGGCCCTTCTGCCGCTGCTCAACCCCTTTGCCCTGTTGGCTGGCGTGATCAGTTTCGCCATGCTGACCATGCATGGGGCGGTTTGGCTGCAGATCCGCACCGTCGACCCCCTGGCTTCGCGGGCCAAGGCCGCGGTGGGGATCATGGGGGCCATCGCCTTCGTGGGCTTCGCCCTGGGGGGTGTCTGGGTGGCATTGGGGATTGATGGGTACCGCGTCGTGTCCCAGCCCGCCCTTGATGCCCTGCCCAATCCGCTGGCCAAGGAGGTGGTCATGGCGCCCGGTGCGTGGCTGGACATCTACTCGGCCTATCCCATCGCCATGCTCGCCCCCATCGTGGGATTGGCCGGGGTCGCCTTGACGGTCCTGCTGTCTCGCCTGAACCGTCCGGGCCTGGGCTTCGTCACCAGCGGCCTGGGCATGGCCGGTATCGTGGGCACCGCCGGCTTGTCCATGTTCCCGTTCATCATGCCGTCGAGCATCGATCCGCGATCGAGCCTCACCATCTGGGACGCGCCGTCGAGCCATCTGACTCTGACGGTCATGTTCTGGGCCGTGGTGATCTTCCTACCCATCGTCCTCTCCTACACGGTGTGGTGCTATACCCGCATGTGGGGGAAGGTCACGGTGGAAGAGATCCAGGCGCGATCCCATTCGGCTTATTAAGCAAAGGATATCAATGCAATGTGGTACTTCACCTGGATCCTCGGCCTCACCGCGGCGCTGTCGTTCGGCGTGATCAACGCGATGTGGTACGAGGCCGAGTATGCCTTTAATGGCGTCTCCAAGGGCGAGGCTGGATCCGAGCCGACCCGGCGGTCCTGATCCATCCGACCGTGATCCATACCCCATGCCCGGCTCCCCCTCCACCAGGGGGGAGCCGGTTCCCCTTCCGTTGAAGCGGTCTTCCCATGTCCCATCCCACCCTGACCCCCGCCGCCTTTCTGAAGTCCCGCCGTCCCCTGGCCGGAGGTCTGTTTCCCGCGACGGTTCTGATCGCGACCTGTAACGGCGCGCTCCTCATCCCCCAGGCCTGGCTGGTGGCTTCCATCGCCGAGGCGGCCCTGTTCCGCGACGTCCCCCTGGAGGCCCTCTGGCCCCGGTTTTGGGGGTTGCTTGCCCTTTTCCTGCTCCGCGCGGTTTTGACCTGGACCGGGGAGCGGGTGGCCTTCGCCATGGCCCAGCGGGTGGGCACCGCGGCGCGGGCCGAACTGCTCGACCACGCCCGTGCCCTGGGGCCGGTGGCCCTGGCCGGGGAACGCGTGGGCGCGCTGGCCACCTCCCTGGTCGAGGGGGTCGAGGCCCTGGAGGGGTATTTCGCCCGCTTCCTTCCGGCGATGATCACCACCGTCCTGATTCCCCTGGCCGTCCTGGTGGCGGTCCTCCCCCTGGATTGGATCTCGGCCCTGGTGCTGGCCGTCACCGCCCCCCTGATTCCCTTTTTCATGATCCTTATCGGCAAGGGCGCCGAGCGGCTGAATCAGCGGCAATGGGCACGGTTGACGCGCATGGGTGCCCGCTTTCTGGACGCCATCCAGGGGCTGACCACCCTGAAGCTGTTCAACGCCAGTCGCCGGGAGGCGGAAACCGTTTCGCGCATGGCCGAGGCCTATCGGCGGGATACCATGTCGGTCCTCCGGGTGGCCTTCCTGTCCTCCCTGGTCCTGGAGTTCCTGGCCACGGTGTCCATCGCGCTGATCGCCGTCTTTATCGGCTTCCGCCTGTTCTGGGGGGAGATGGCGTTCCATAGGGGTCTGTTCATCTTGCTGCTGGCCCCCGAGTTCTACCTGCCCCTGCGGAACCTGGGCATCCATTACCACGCCCGCATGGATGCCATCGGAGCGGCGGATGGCATGATCCGTCTGCTGAATCGCTCTCCTGCCTCCCGTCCCGCCCAGGGCGCGCCCTACCAGGCGAACACCCCCGTGGGCCTGTCCTTCGAGGAGGTGACCGTGACCTATGACAACGGGGTCAAAGGCTTGACGGGCGCCACCTTCACCGTTTCTCCGGGGGAGCATGTCGCCCTGGCCGGACCGAGTGGCGCGGGGAAGAGCACCCTGGTCAACCTGCTGCTCCGCTTCGTCGATCCCTCGGCGGGGCGGGTGTTGGCCGATGGCTTTCCCCTGGACGGTCTCTCCGTGGAGGATTGGCGGCGCTCGCTGGCCTGGGTGCCCCAGCGTCCCCATTTGTTCCAAGGCTCCATCGCCGACGCCATCCGCCTGGGTTCCCCGGACGCGTCCTTGAACTTGGTGGAGGAAGCCGCCCGCCAGGCCAACGCCCATGGCTTCATCCGCGCCCTGCCCGAGGGCTATGACCAGCCCATCGGCGAGGGGGGAAACCGCCTGTCCGGTGGGCAGGTCCGCCGCCTCGCCCTCGCCAGGGCCTTTCTGCGGGACGCGCCCCTTCTGTTGCTGGACGAACCCACCGCCAGCCTGGATGGGGAGAGCGAGGCCGCGGTGCTCGACGCCCTGGGGCGCCTGACGGTCGGGCGCACCGTGCTGACCATCGCCCACCGTCCCGAGACCCTGCGCGCCGCCGACCGGGTGGTATGGCTCGAGGGCGGACGGGTCGTCGAGGGGAGCGGACGCCGTCCGCTCTCCGGAATAACCGATCCACGCGAGGCGGAAAGCCAGAAGGGGGGCGTGGCATGAGATCCCTGTTTCATCTGCTCGCCCTGCTGAAACCCTATTGGCTTTGGGTGCTGGCAGGGATCCTGCTCTCCCTGGTGACGATGGTGGCCAATATCGCCCTGATGGCCACCTCGGGCTGGTTCATCACCGCCATGGGATTGGCGGGGGTGGCCGGGGCGGGCATGAACTATTTCTCCCCGGCGGCCTTGATCCGGGCTTGCGCCATCCTCCGTACCGGGGGGCGCTACCTGGAACGGCTGGTGACCCACGAGGCGACCTTTCGCCTTCTCGCCGCCCTGCGCCGTTGGTTTTACGACCACCTGGAGCCCCTGGCCCCGGGCGGGCTGGAGGCCTACCACAGCGGCGATTTGGTCGCCCGCCTTCAGGGGGATATCGACCGACTCCAGGGCGTCATCACCCGCGTGGTCACACCGATCCTCGCCGGCGGGCTGGCCGCGGCGATCTGTCTGGTCTTCGTCGCCCGTTATGACCTCCGGCTGGCGCTGGTTCTGGCGGTCCTTCTGGCCTTGGCGGGTCTGGGTCTGCCCCTGCTGGTCTGGATCCTCGGTCGGGAGCCGGGGCGGGCGGCGGTGGAGAGCGCCGCGGCCCTGCGGGTCCAGGCCATCGACCATGTCCAGGGGATGGCCGAACTGTTGGCCTTTTCCGCCGACGAGAACCACCGGAGCCACTTTTTGGCGGAAAACCGGCGGTGGACCAAGGCCAAGACGGCCACCGCCAGTCTTACCTATCTTGGACAGGCGGGGAGTGGTCTGTTAGCCAATCTGGCCCTCTGGAGCGCCCTGGTCCTAACCCTGCCCCTGACCATGGGTGGAGGGGCGGGAGGAGGGGCGGCGGGAGGGATACTCGCCCGGCCCGACGTGGTGATGCTTGCCCTGCTGGCCATGGCCCTGTTCGAGACCGTCGCGCCCCTGCCCGCGGCGGTCCTGGGGCTGACCGATTTGGTGACCTCGGCCCGGCGTTTGTTCGCCATCGCCGATCTTCGGTCGGACTCGGCGCGGCGCGAGGGGCTGGACGCGCCGACACCGGATCGCTGTCCCCTCGTCCTCGAGAGGGTGCGCTTCACCTATAATTCAGGCCCTCCGATCCTGGAGGATTTTTCCCTGACCCTGGAGCCGGGAGAGCGGTTGGCCCTTGTCGGTTCCTCCGGATCGGGCAAAAGCACCCTCGTGGCCCTGCTGGTGGGGCTGTGCATGCCGACGGCGGGGCGTATCATTCTGGCCGGACGGTCGGCGCGGGACTGGAATCCCGAGGCCCAACGGCGGCTCTTCGCCGTGGCGCCCCAGGACGCCCGTCTGTTCACCGGATCCCTGCGGGAGAACCTGACCCTGGGTCACCCCGACGCGGGCGAGGAGGCCATTGCCCGGGTCTGTCGAACGGCCCTGCTGGAGGACGTGCTGGCGACTCTGCCCGAGGGATTGGACACGCCCATTGGCGCGGCGGGGGCGACACTATCCGGCGGGCAGGCGCGGCGCGTCGGTGTCGCCCGAGCCCTGCTCAAACCCGCGCCGGTGGTCCTCCTCGACGAACCCACGGAGGGTCTGGATTCGGCCATGGGGCGCGAACTGCTCACCCGGGTCCTGGCGGACCTGGAGGGGCGGAGCCTGCTGGTCATCACCCACGACGCGGTCGATGGATTGGAGTTCGATCGGGTGGTCGAAATCGGCGGGAGGGAATGAAAACAGGTTCAATTCCCTTCCGTCCGGGACTTGGAAATTCGGCCCTGTTCCGCTCCGTCAATAACCCCGTCAGTGGCCTCCGGCCCGCGCCAACAAACGCTTGTGCGCCTTGGATCCCTGGGCCTCCACGAAGACCCGGGCCACCAGGGGGAAGGCCTTGCGCAGACGCTTTTCCGCCTCCGTGCTCACCGCCTCGATCTGGCCGCTGTCCATGGCTTCGCGGTAATCCACGCTGATCAGGACCAACATGTCGTCGGCGCCCATGAACAGGGTGACAATCTCGTTCACCGCCACCACGCCGGGCAGGCCGGCGACGATGGCGGCCATGCGGGTCCGGGTGTCCGGGTCCGCCGCCTCGCCGATCAACAGACCCTTGCATTTGATGGCCAGGAACACCGAGACCACCGCCAGGATCACACCGATACAAATCGAGGCCACCCCGTCGAGCATCGGCATTTCCAGGGTATAGGCGAGGAAAACACCGATGAAGGCGATGATCAGGCCCAGCACCGCGGCGCTGTCCTCGAACAGCACCACCAAGACCGTGGGATCCCGGGTGTCGCGGAGGGCCTGGAAGACGGAGCGTCCGGCCCGCTGAACCTTGAAAATAGTCCAGGCCGCCAACAGGGACCAGCCCTCCAACAGAATGGAAAAGGCAAGGATTCCCAGGACCAAATCGCGGAAGGACATGGATAGACCCAAAAAGGCGAAGCTGGCGTTCTCCATGGCATGGGGATGGAGCACCTTTTCCACCCCCTCATAGAGGCTCACGGTTGCCCCCAGGCCGAAAATCAGCATGGCCACCAGGAAGGACCAGAAATAGGTCTCCTTGCCATAGCCCAGGGGGTGGCGCTCGTCCGGCACCTTTTCCGAGCGGGCCATGCCCAAAAGGAGGAGTCCCTGGTTGCCGCTGTCCACCAGGGAGTGCACGCCCTCGGAGAACATGGCCGCGGACCCGGTGACGGACGCGCCGCCAAACTTGGCCACCGCGATTCCCATGTTGGCGATCAACGCCTTGATAATCGCGCCCTTGCCACTGGCCATGTCGGAGATGTCCTTGCGTCAGGAAAGAAGTTCTGAAAAGGGAAGGAAGGGCACGAGGTCGCCCTTGGCGATCTCGGTCCGATCCTCGGCCAGATCGACCAGCCCATCGGACCGGGTCAGGGAACTGATCAGGTTGGAGGATTGGCTGGGGAACAGTTCGGCCCTGGCGCGCCCGTCCCCGTCGGTGGAAATCCGGCCCCGGGGGAATTCCCGCCGCCCGGCCTTGCGCGTCAAGTCGAAGCCCGCGGCCACGGGGTAACGGTGGGGGGTGAGTTGTCCGCCCTCCACCCCGGATAGACGCAGGACCACGGGGCGCCCCACCAGACAGAAGGTCACGAAGGTGGACACCGGGTTGCCCGGGAAGCCCAGGAAGGGTTTGCCCTTGAGGGTGCCGAAGGCCAGTGGCTTGCCCGGCTTCAGGGCCAACCGCCAGAAATTGATGGTGCCCAGCGCCGCCACGGCGTCCTTCACATGGTCCTCGCCCCCGACCGAGACTCCGCCGGAGGTCATGACCAGATCCGCGCGGTCCGCGGCCATGTCCAAGGCGTCGCGGATCAAGGTGGGCTTGTCGGGCAGATTGCCCAGGTCGACGATGTCGACGCCCAGGCCCGCCAACAGGGTCAGAAGCGCCCGGCGGTTGGCGTTGTATAGGGCCCCCGGGGGCAGCGGATCGCCCGGTTCGACGATCTCGTCCCCCGTGGTGAAGACGGCCACGGTCAGAGGGGTGAACACGGCCAATTCGCCTCGCCCCACCTGGGCGGCCATGGCCAGATCCGCGGGACCCAGACGCCGCCCCCGGGTAAGCACCCGTTGACCCACGGTGACGTCACCGCCCGCGGGCCGGACGTTATCGCCCCGCTTCGGATCGGCGGGAAGGGTCACCTTGCCGTCCACTTCCTCGCAGACCTCCTGCATGATCACCGTGTCGGCGCCCTCGGGTACGGGGGCGCCGGTGAAGATACGCGCGGCTTCGCCAGGACCAAGGGGCCGCTCGGCGGGATGTCCCGCCGGAACGCGCAAACCCACGGGCAGGGTCGTGGCCTGCCCCGGGGTCAAGTCGGAATGGCGCAGGGCATAGCCATCCATGGCCGAATTGTCGTCGGGGGGAACGACGATGGCGCTGACCACGTCCTCCGCCAGCACTCGCCCCGCGGCGCGGCCCAAGGGTACCCGCTCGACGCCGGTCGCGGGACCCAGGCGCACCATCAGCAGGGCAATAGCCTCGTCCAGGGGCATCAAGGATTTGGTGGTCTCGAAACAATCGGCGGGCAGGGACATGAGGGAGTGGGACTCCAGTGGGAGGGATGCGGGATCCGCTCAGCGGGAGGGCACCATATGACGCAGACCCACGCGCAGATAGTCGTAGCCGGTGACCATGGTCATGACCGCCGCGCCCCAGAGCAGGATTTCGCCCAACAGGGTGATCGGCAGGGGAAGCCACTGGAGATCACCGACGATGAGCACTGGTAGGGCAACGAGTTGGACCGTCGTCTTCCACTTGGCGAGAGTGGTGACAGGCATGCTGACTTGGATTTCCGCCAGGTATTCCCGCAGGCCGGAGACCAGAATCTCGCGCATCAGGATAATTACGGCGGCTGGGTAGCTCCAGACACTGACTTGACCGAATCCAACCAACAGCATTAGGACCGCGGCGACCAGAAGCTTGTCGGCGATGGGATCAAGGAACCGGCCCAGGGCCGAGACCTGATTGCTGCGCCGGGCCAACCAGCCATCGAAGAAATCGGTGATGGCCGCGGCGGTGAAAAGCCCGCAATTGATCCAGCGGACCGTCTCTCCGTCCAAATAGAACAGAACCACCATGACCGGGATCACGGCGATGCGCAGTAGGGTCAGGATATTGGGCAGGGTCAACAAGGCGAGGTCCCGAGTAGGAGGCATCTGGGGCGCACTCTAGATCAAATGGCCCCCAGTCGGAAAGCCCTTGGAGAGGGAAGGCGCCGCGTGGGAGGTCCTTAGTGGAGCAAACGATAATAGAGCCAGTCGGGCAAGGCCCGAAGAACCTTGGCCGCCAGGACCACGGGCCGGGGAAAGGAGATTTCAAAATGATGGGTCCCCAACCCGGCGACGATCCGCCGGGCCGCCGTCTCCGCGCTGATTTGATAGGGAATCGGCGAAGGGCAATCGGCGAGGATGGGGGTTCGGACGACCCCCGGATTGATCACCTGGATCCGCACTCCCGCCGGGTCGAGATCGAATTTCAAACTCTCGGCCAGACTGACCAACCCCGCCTTGGACGCGCCGTAGGCTCCCATGCGGGGCAATCCCCGATAGGTGCCCATGCTCGCGGTCAGAGCCAATTGCCCCCGGCCGCGGAGAAGCAACCGGGGAAGAACCGCCTCGATACAATGGACCGTGCCCATCAGATTGGTCTCGACCTGGGCGCGGACGACGGCTACGGAAAAGGTCTCCGCGGTCATCAGCTCCAGGATCCCGGCGTTGAGGACCGCGAGTGCCACCGGTCCCATCCGCTCCTCGATGGTTGGAACAATTCCGGCAACGGCCGCGGCATCCGTGATATCGAGGGCAAAGGCCTGGATCCTCCCCGGAGAGGCCTGAGCCACCACCCGAGCCAGCCCGTCCTCTCGCCGGTCGCTGGCGGCGACCGTCCACCCGTTTCGGGCCAAGAGGAGGGCGAGGGCGGCCCCCATGCCGGAGGCGGCGCCGGTGACCCAGGCGCATCCATCGCGGGGCGTCGCCGTCCTGGGTTTCGTCATCGTCTTACCCCCATTTTTTGGATCGGATCCCTCCTTGAACCCCCGGCACCCTTGGGCATATCGGGGCGGAGCGGAAAAGTCGAAGACTTCGGTGTCACCCTTCCCCATGGAAGTGCCCGTAGATCTTTTTGGCCAGGGCCGCGCTGATGCCTTCCACGGCCTCCAGATCGGTCAGCCCGGCCTGCCCCACGGCCTTGGCGGATCCGAAATGGTGGAGCAGCGCTTTCTTCCGCCCGGTTCCGATTCCCGGGATGGCGTCCAGGGGCGATCCGGCGATGGCCTTGGACCGCCGCGCCCGGTGGGAGCCGATGGCGAAGCGGTGGGCCTCGTCCCGCAGGCGCTGGATGAAGTAGAGCACCGGATTGTTCGGCGGCAGCATGAAAGGGCTTCGGTCGGGCAGGAAAAAGCGCTCCCGCCCCGCGTCCCGGTCCGGCCCCTTGGCGACGCCCACCAGGGGCACGTCGTCCACGCCGATCTCGGCCAGGGCCTCGCGCACGGCGTTGAGCTGGCCCAACCCGCCATCAATCAGCACCAGATCCGGCCATTGGCCCTTGTCCCGGTCCGGATCCTCCTGGCGGGCGCGGGAAAAGCGGCGGGTCATGACCTCGCGCATCATGCCGTAGTCGTCGCCGGGCTCCAGGTCCTTGGAGCGGATGTTGAACTTGCGGTAGGCGTTTTTCAGGAACCCCTCCGGCCCGGCGACGACCATGCCGCCCACCGGATGACTGCCTTGGATATGGCTGTTGTCGTAAATTTCCACCCGTCGCGGCGCGGCCTCCAGGGCGAAGACCTCGGCGAGTCCTTCCAGCAATTCCCTCTGGGCGGAGCTTTCCGCCATGCGCCGCCCCAGGGCTTCCCGGGCGTTGAGGTGGGCATGTTCGATCAGCTTGCGTTTGGCGCCCCGTTGGGGAGTCGCCAGGGTGACCTTGCGGTCGGCCCGGATGGTCAGGGCCTGTTCGACCAGGTCCCGGTTGGGGATCTCCTCGGACAGGAAGATCTCCCGGGGGGGCTCGACGCCCGCGTAGAACTGGCCGAGGAAGGCCTCCAGCACCTCGCCGGAACCCAATTCCGCGGCATGGCTGGGGAAGAAGGAGCGGTTTCCGTTGTTCCGTCCGCCCCGAAAGAAGAAGACCTGCACGCAGGATTTTCCCCCGGCCTGGTGGATGGCGATGATATCCGCCTCGGGCACGGTCGGCAGGTTGATGTCCTGGTGGGATTGGACGTTGGTCAGGGCCTTGATGCGGTCCCGGTAGAGGGCCGCGGCCTCGAAATCCAAGGCCTCCGAGGCCTCTTCCATCCGTTGGGCGAACTCCTTTTGCATGGCTTGGCTCTCCCCGGACAGGAAAGCCCGGGATTCCTCCACCATGCCCAGGTAGGTCTCCTGGTCGACCCGGTCCACGCAGGGCGCGCAGCAGCGCTTGATTTGGTGCAGAAGACAGGGCCGCGAGCGGTTGGCGAAGACACTGTCCGAACAGGTTCGCAGGAGGAAGATCTTCTGGAGGGTGATCAGGGTCCGGTTCACCGCCCCGGCCGAGGCGAAGGGGCCGTAATATTCCCCCCCTTTCTTGCGCTGTCCCCGGAACTTGACGATGCGCGGATAGGGGTGGTCGCGGGTGACCTCGATGTGGGGGAAGGATTTGTCGTCCCGCAGCAGGATGTTGTAGCGGGGCTTCAGTTTTTTGATGAGGTTGGATTCCAGCAGGAGGGCTTCGGCCTCCGTATGGGTGGTCACCACCTCCATGGACCGCGTAAGAACTACCATGCGTTGAATTCTGGCGGGCAGTCGGGGCAGTTGGGTATAGTTGGTGACCCGTCGCTTCAGGTCCCGGGCCTTCCCCACGTACAGCACATCTCCCTTGCCATCGAACATGCGATAGACCCCCGGAGAGGAGGGCATGGTCCGCAGGGCCGCGCGAATGGCGTCGACACCCTCGGGCTGGGGAGACCCGGATTGGGGGGAGCTTGGGGAGTCTCCTGTCGGGTCCTGGGTCTTGGGGTCGTCCACGGAAGGGGTCCTCGGTCCATTTCAGTCCCTCGAATCCGGGCAGGGGCGAGTCCCCAAAAACCGGTCGAGCACGACAGTCTTGTCAAGAATCAAGCTATCCACGAAACCTGTGGATAAGGATGTGCAAAAGGTTTTTCGCCAGGGTCCGAATCGGCGGAAACCCGTGGGTGGAACCTGCTTGATCGTTTTTTGGGCAGAAATGCCAAGCTGTTGTTTTGTATATAAAAAAAATTAACGGTGTCTCTTCCATGGCCACTTTGTGTCCCAATTGAGTCGGTCTCGCGGCGGGATGGAATCTGGGGATAGCCTGTGCACAAATGATACCTTTCCCGCCCTTACGTCCCCCCTTGTAGGTCGTAAGGGATGTATACCTTCTTCTAAAGAAACGATAATCAGAGCCGGTCTCCAATGGCGGGGGCCTGGGCGGAGCGACGGAGGATTTCCACGCCGACCGATTCGGTCTCGGGAAAGATATCGGGCTTCTCCACCCGGACACGGGCCTCCACCACCCGAGGGTCGGAGAGGGCCAGGGCGGCGATCCGTTCGGCCAGGGTCTCGACCAGGTTCACATGGCCCTCCGTCACGATGGCGCGGGTGCCCGTGACCAGCGTTTCGTAACTCACCACATTGTCGATGTCATCTCCGGGATCCGCCCCGTCCTCCCGCACGCAAAGGTTTATGGAGATCCGGATCCGCTGGGGCGCCTCCCTTTCCTGGGGGTAAACACCGATGCGGGCCATCAGCTCCAACCCGTTGACGAACAGGTGACGGAGACCGGGGGCGGCCAAGGGAGGAATCGACATGGTCCGGAGCCCTATTCGCAGGGGGTGGGGATTTGACCGGGTTGCGCCCACCCCAAGTGTTGACCCCCATCAAGGGCGATCATCTGTCCGGTCAGGGAGGGGGTTTCGAGGATGAAGCGGAGGGCGCGGGCCACTTCGTCGGGGGTGGTGCCATGGCCCAGGGGCATGGAGGCCGCCTGACGGGCGAACTGCTCCATGGTTTGTTGGGGCGCGGGCAGGGCGGGACCGGGTCCGATGCCCATGACCCGGATCCGGGGCGCCAGCGCCAGCGCCAGGGTCTGGGTGAGGGTCCAGAGCCCGGCCTTGGTCAAGGTGTAGCTCATAAAGTAGGGGGTCAGGTTCCAGACACGCTGGTCCAGCAGATTGACGATCAGCCCGGTGGAGTCCTCGGGCAGGGCCTCGGCCAGGGCCTGGGAGAGGACAAAGGGCGCCCGCAGGTTGGTTTCCATATGGGTGTCCCAGGTGTCCCGGGTCGCCGTTTCCACCATGTCCAGCTCGAAAATCGAGGCGTTGTTGACCAGCACGCCCACCGGTCCCAGGGCATCCTCGGCCGCGGGGAGTAGGCCCTGGGTTTCGGCCTCGCGGGACAGGTCGGCGCGCAGGGTCACCGCCCGGCGGCCCAGGGCCCGGATGTCCTGGGCTGTCCGCTGGGCGTCCTGGTCCGAGTGGTTGTGGTGGATGGCCAGGTCGAAGCCCCGGGCGGCCAGTTCCAGGGCCATGGCCCGTCCCAGGCGCTTGGCCGCGCCGGTGACCAGGGCCACCGGCGGCAGAGTCTCCGGCCCGGGGGCGGTGGGGATGAGGGGGGCGCCGTCGCTCATGCCGGGGATCCGCCGCGCCGCCCGCTAGGACGCCGCGATCACTCCGCTGGCATTGTAGACGGTGAAAATGAAGGCGACATACCCGGCGACGAACGCCACCCCCACGACGCGCCCCATGCGGATGCCGAAGAGAAACAGGGGCATCAGGATCAGCGCGGAAATGACCATCACCCACATGTCGAAGGCAAGGATGCCCGGGGAAATGGGAAGCGGCGTTACCACCGATGTGATGCCCAGGATCGCCAGGATATTGAAGATATTCGACCCGATGATGTTGCCGACGGCCAGTTCCGCGTGGCGCTTCATGGCCGCGGCCACGGCGGTTGCCAGTTCCGGCAGACTGGTACCGAAGGCGACCATGGTCAGACCGATCACTTCCTCGGGGACGCCGAAGCCCCGGGCGATGGAGACGGCGCCGGTCACCAGCAACTCGGCGCCCACCATGACGCCAATCAAGCCGCCGACCGTGGCGACGAGGATCATCCCCCAGGACTTTCCGGCCATGCCCTCCATTTCCGTCACTTCGTCGGCGAATCCTGGGCCTTCTCCCTGCTTTTCCCGCCAATAGGACCAGACAAGATAGGCCACCAGCAGGGCGATCATGGCCAGGCCCTGCCACCAGACCACGGTGCCGGACAGGGCCAGGGGGATGAACAGCAGGGTCACCCCACACATGATGGTCCCGTCGGAAACGTAGTGTCCCTTTTTCACGGTAATCGGCGACAGGACGGCCGCGACGCCCAGGATCAGCAGGATGTTGGCGATATTCGATCCCACCACATTGCCGATGGCGATCCCTTCGGAGCCGGACAGGGCGGCCCGCAAGGAGACCACCAACTCGGGCAGGCTGGTGCCAAAGGCCACGACCGTCAGCCCCACGACCAGGGGCGAAACGCCCATCCGCTCCGATATGGCGACGGCGCCTCGGACCATGATTTCCGCGCCCAGGGGCAGAAGGACCAGGCCCGCGACGAAAAAGCCGATATCGATGGGGTCCAAGGAAGGTCTCTCCCGGTTGTGGTCAAGAAGGGTGACGGCATGTGGAAAGGCGGAATGTGGTTGGCCCGGCGGTCACGCGCAACCAGAATCTCATCGACAGGCCCTTTGGCCATGAAACGATGTCGGCGGGGTTACGCCTCGGCCGCGGGATCCAGATAGGCCAGAACCAGCTCCCGCTGGGTGACCAAACCGACCAACTCCCCCCGGTCCAGGACCAGGGAGCGGGACAGGTCGAAGCGGGTCAGCATACGGATGGCGTAGCGAATGTCCATATCCGCCTCGACGGTCAGCACGGGTTTGGACATGATCTCGTAGACGTTCGTTCGATCCGGGGACTTGTCCAGGATGATCAACCGCTTGGCCAAGTCGGTCACGACCAGGACACCATATTCATCGGTCTCGTCGCGCCGGTTGATGACCAGGGAACTGACGTGCTTCTCGCGCATGATGGCCACGGCCTGGGCCACGGTCGCGAGGCCGTCGATCATGAGGGGCCGCGCGGTCATGACGGCGCGGACAGGGATATAGGCGCGGTTCATATCTCGTCCTTGATCTCGGTTGAAATGGTGCCGATTTGGCTTGCCAGCCCGACGGCGTCCTCCACGTCGAGCATGAAGGCCACGCCGGAGCCGGGTTTCTCTTCGAAGGACCCAACCTTGGCCATGGTTTCCAGGATGCCCTTGGCCAAGTGCTGTTCCACCACGGTCAGGATTAGATCCCGAGCCCCGGATAGGTCCAGCCCAAGGAAGGTCTTGGTTTTCCGCAGTCCCTCGCCCCGGGCGTTGGTCAGGACAGTGCAGCCGGTCGCCCCGCTTTCCCGGGCGGCCTTCACGACCTTGTCCGTCACATCGTCCGAGACCAGGGCGATGATCATCTTGAACTTCATGGCTTACTCCTTTGGAGGCTTCCCTCCGTCCTCGGAAACGCTCGCCTCTTCCGCGCGACGGAGCCGCGCGGCCCGGCGCCGCACATAGTCACCGACCTGGGCATAGCCCATCACGGTGATCATGGGAAACAGACTGGCCAGCGCGATCAAGCCAAACCCGTCGATCAAGGGTGACCGCCCGGGAATGCTCGAGGCCAGCCCCAGCCCCAGGGCCGTCACCAGGGGCACGGTCACCGTCGAGGTGGTCACCCCGCCCGAATCATAGGCCAGGGGAATGATTGCCTTTGGCGCGAAGAAGGTCTGCCCGATGACCACGACGTAGCCCGCGACGATGAACCAGGGCAGGGGGGCGCCGATGACGATGCGCAGGGTTCCCAGGGCCACGCCGATCGAGACCCCCAGGGCCACGGCGGCCCGCAGGCCCCAGGCGCGGATGGCGCCGCCGGAGACCTCCTCCACCTTGATGGCGACGGCGATCAGGGCCGGTTCGGCGACCGTGGTGGCGAATCCCACGGCCGCGGCGAAGACATAGACCCACAGGTAATCGGTCCAGACCACCATGGGTTCCCCCCCTGGCCCAGGGGTCGCGCCAAGAAAGGCCGGGTCGGTCAATTGGGCGGCCATCAGGCGGCCCAAGGGAAAGAGGGCCAAATCCAGCCCAACCAGGAACAGGTCCAGGCCAATCACCACGTAGACGAACCCCAGGACCATGCGCTTCAGGTTGGGAATGGTCTGGCGCAGGACGAAGACCTGAAACAGGATCAACACCAGCAGGATCGGCGCCACGTCGAGCACCGTACTCCAGAGGGTGTCCATGATCCGAACGAAGGTCTCCATGGTGGCGCGCCCCCTTGTCTAGATCATCATGCCATAGACCATGACGAAGATCATGGGCGTCAGGCTGGCGAAGGCGATCAGGCCAAAGCCGTCGATCAGCGGATTGCGCCCGCCGAGCGACGAGGCGAGCCCCACCCCCAAGGCGGTGACGAGCGGCACGGTGATGGTCGAGGTGGTCACCCCCCCGGAATCATAGGCCACGCCCACCACCTCCGGCGGGGCGAAAAAGGTCAGGCAGACGACGATCAGATAGCCGCCGATGATGAAAACCTGCACCGGCCAGCCCTTGAGGATGCGGAAGACGCCGAGGACGATGGCCAGGCCGACCGAGAGGGCCACCGTGTAGCGTAGGCCCAGGGCGTAGGTTTCCCTGGCCTCGGGGGTATTGGCGATGGCCTGGGCCTCGCCCGCGGCCTTGGCGGCCTCGTCGGCGACGGCGATCAGTGCGGGCTCGGCGATGGTCGTGCCAAATCCGAGCGCGAAGGAGAAGAGCAGCAGCCAGACCAGACTGCCCCGGCGGGCGAAGGCCCGGGCCATGGATTCCCCCAGGGGAAACAGCCCCATCTCGAGGCCCTGGATGAACAGGGCCAGACCGAGGACCACCAGAACCAAGCCCGCGAGGATCGGACCCGGACGCGGCAGGGGGGCCTGGACCACGACCAGTTGGAAGAACAGGATGACCCCGACAATGGGTGCCAAATCCCGCGCGGCGCCGAGCAAAAGGCCGAGAAAAGAGCGCAGGGCGCGGGGCATGGGGTGTCCGGATCAGGGGTGGGGGCGGGCGAGGCCCGACAATGCCGGTCCCCGGGGAACCTGTCAACGACACCCCGGAGACAAAGGGTCGATGAAACATCGTAACGAAAAAACCACGATCGGTGGAGGTCTGTTGTCGTTTCGCAATGAAAGGCGCGGCGGCGACGACCGTTGGTCCCGTCCGCCTTCGGGCGGGATTCCGTCGAAATGGGCCGGGTGGACGGTGTTACCCGGGACTTCGCCGAGGACTTCCCCCCGGGCGATCAGCCCCCGGATTCCACCGCCGTCGATGGACAGGATCGGCTTTTGGCCCTCCGGCTTCAGCAAGGCGGTCCTGGTCCCCGGCCCCACGCCCCTGGCGGGGCTGCGCGCCTACCTCTCCGACCGGCGGCGCCCCGTGCCCCTGGCCTGTCTCTCTGGATTACCATCCTGGGAAAGCGCCGCCAATGGCACCGCCATTGGCTGGAGGACCGGGAACTGGCCGAACGCCTACGCCGCCCGCGGGTCCAGATCCTGGTCGGCGCCTCCGGCGGCGCCGACCGCCCCCTGGCGCCGGAGCGGATCCCGACGAGTGAAGCGGCCAGTGGCGAGCCCGACTGGATCACCTGGATCCCGCGGGAAGAGGAAATCGATTCGCAGATCGGCTACCACCGCGCCAACCATGGTCGATCCCATCGCCTGGAGCACGGATTGCATGGACTGGGCGCGGTGCTGTTTTTTTCCACCCTGGGGATTTGCGGGCTGTTCGCCCTGCTGTATTTCCCCGTTCTGGACCATCTGGACCATCTGGACCATCCGGACCGGTCTTCGGATGCCTATGATGTGATCGCCAAGATCGTCACCCTCGTGACCGCCCTGTTCCCGGCCTTCGCCGGCATTCATGCCCAATCGGACTTGGGGACCCTGGTTCGCCGGTCCTGGGAAACGAAAACGCGGCTGGAGCGTCTCGCGGCCTCCATGGACGGGCAGAAAACCCACTCCCTGGCCGCCCTCTCCGAACGGGTCACCATGGCGTCCGAAATTCTGGTGAGTGATCTGGACTCCTGGCGGACCATCTTCGTCGCCCGGCCCTTGGTTCTGCCCAGTTGATCCACCGCGATTTGAGTGACTTCAAACCGGTATAAAGGACCACAAACCCCTTGGCGTCTGCGCGGGAAGGATCAACCTCGAAAGGCCAAATCCGGGACCGTAATCAAAAAACCACCATCGCGTTCAGACCATTGTGATTCCGGAATGTCCCCTACAACGGCAGACGCACCCGGGCGCGGAGGCCACCCAGGGGGCTGTCCTCCAAGGTGATATCGCCGCCCATGGCGCGAACCACGTCCCGGGCGATGGTCAGACCCAGGCCGGTCCCCCCGGTGCGGGGGTTGCGGGAGCTTTCGATGCGGACGAAGGCGCGGAAGACATCTTCCCGCCGGTCCGCGGGGATGCCGGGGCCGTCGTCATCCACCAGGATCTCCACGCTGTGGTCCCGCAGGCCCAGGCGGATGGAGATATGGTTGGCGAAGCGGTGGGCATTGCCCAGGATGTTCACCAAACACCGTTCGAGGGCCTGGGGTTTGACCGGAACCGTCACCGGTGCCTCGGCGTGCATGTCGATCTCCGCCCCATTGCGGCGCATGCGCTGGACCACGCCAGCGACCAGTTCCACCAGGGGCGTGGCCACCAGGTCCTCGGTGCCTTCGCCCCGGGCGAAGGCCAGATAGCCCTCGACCATGCGTTCCATGTCCGAAATGTCCTGGGCCAGTTCCACGGTCCCCTCCTGGCCCTCCATGAAGGCCAGTTGCAGGCGCATGCGGGTGAGTGGCGTGCGCAGGTCATGGCTGACCCCGGCGAGCATTTCCGTGCGCTGGGCGATCTGGCGGTTGATCCGTTCGCGCATGCGGGTGAACGCCAGGCCCGCCTGACGGACTTCCGCGGCGCCCTCGGATTTGAAATCGGCCACGTCGCGGCCCTTGCCCAGGGCGTCCGCGGCCATGGCCAAACGGCGGATGGGACGCACTTGATTGCGCATGAAGACCGTCGCCACGGCGAACAGGATCACCGAGGAAATGGTCATCCAGCCCATGAAAATATAGGTGGTTACGCTGAACAGGCGCTTGCGCGGCACCTCCACCCGCAACAGGCCGTCCCGGGTCTGGATGGTGATCTCCAGGGTCCTGTCGTCGACCACGTCCACCTGATAGGGCAGATCCGTATGGTCGGCCAGGGTCCGGTAGAGGGTTTCGGCGACGAAGTCCTCGGATTGGTCCGGGGGCGCCCGCATGGGCAGCATGCCGTGGGGCTCGAAGGTGGTCTTCAACTGCTCGCGCATATGGGCCAGGGCGAACATCCATTGGCGGTCCGCGGGATCCGGATGAACGTCCATGTAATCCAGGATCATGCCGATTTCGGCGGAGACGGCGTTGTTCAGCCGTCGGCTCATGGTGTCCCAATGGCGGTCGAAGAAGATGGTCGCGGTGATCACCTGCAGCAGGATCAGGGGAACGACGATGATCAACAACGACCGTGCCAACAGACTGTTGGGCATCATCGCTTTCAGAACCCGCCCGATGGGCCGCAACCAGGGGGTTTCCAGCCGGATAATCCGACGGATGGTCCGCAGGGGTTCGGGCAGGGACCGCCGCCGGGGCCACGGGACCGTGGGAGGGAGAGTGGTCATCGCGCGCCCCTCAACCGGGCCGCAACAGATAGCCCTTGCCCCGCACCGTCTGCAGGTGGCGGGGCATGCGCGGATCGTCCTCGATCTTCTTGCGCAGGCGGGTGACCTGCACGTCGATGGCCCGGGCGTTGCCCTCGGCCCCGGTCAGATCGGCCAGCTCTTCCCGGCTGATCGCCTCGCCGACGCGGGCGGCCAGGGTCGCCAGAAGGGCCTGTTCCGCCGTGGTCAGATGGACCGGCGCGCCATCGCGGGTCAGTTCCTGCCGTTGGGGGTCGAAGACGCAGGCCCCCAGGGACAGCGGTCCCTCTCCACCCGCGGGGGAGACCTCGACCACCGGGTCCCGCCGGGTCCGGCGGAGAATGCCGTTAAGGCGAAGGACCAGTTCCCGGGGGTCGAAGGGTTTGGCCAGATAGTCGTCGGCTCCGCTTTCCAGGCCGAGGATTCGGTCTTCGGCCTGGTCCATGGCGGTGAGCATCAGAATGGGAACCTCCGAGGTTTCCCGCAGACCGCGGGTCAACTCCACGCCCGATTCGCCGGGCATCATCACGTCGACGACCAGGATATCGAATTCCAAGGCGGAAAGATGGCGCCGTGCCTCCCCGGCGTCCTCAGCGGTGGTGACCAGAAAGCCCCGGTCCATCAGATAGCGTTTCAGCAGGGCCAGGATCCGGGTGTCGTCGTCCACGACCAAGATGTGCGGAGGCTCGCCCTCGAGAGCCGCGGCCTTGCCCGGGAGGGCGGGGATGGGAATCGTTCCGCCAGGGTCGCTCATTGATCCCGCTCCCGCCCGCCGTCCCGCCCACCATCCCGCCGAGATTGGGCGAAGCGTTCCCGGGCGGGGTCGTCGACGATGCCCAGCATGACCTTGCGGAACCCCTCCACGGCCTCCGCTCCCGCTTCCCGGTAGGCCCGGGCGAAGCGGCGGCGCTGGGCCTCGGTCAGTTGGCGCTCCATCTCCACCCCCTTCTCGGTCAGTTCCAACAGTCGCTGCCGCCCGTCCCGGGGACCCCGATGCTGGATGATGAAGCCATCGGTCACCAGTTGGGACAGCACGCGGGACAGGCTTTGCTTGGTGATGGCCAAGATGTCCAGGAGATCACTGACGCTGATCCGCGGATGGCGCCCCACGAAATAGATCACCCGGTGGTGGGCTCGGCCAAACTTGTGTTTGGCCAACATGGCGTCGGCCTCGCTGGTGAAATCCCGATAGGCGAAGAACAACAGCTCGATGCCTTGACGCAGCTCTTCCTCTCTTAGGAACAGGGGGTTGGCGCTGGTTTTGGCTTCGCTCATCGGGTTTTGCTTTCCAGGTTGCCACGGGCCAGGTTGCCATGGGGTCGCGCCTCGGACAGGCGACAAGATCATAACTGTATGATTTAGACCAAAAGCGGGACCCGAAATCGAGTCCCATTTCCACCTTTTCGCACCGCGTCCAATGCCTTTAAGGGGGGGTCCCCCGAAGAAATTCCGTCCTTTTGGGTCAGCCTTGTTGACATAGTTAGAGGAAGGATGTTACGTAGTCGCAGGATCGGCGGTAAGAATTGTTCGACAAATGGCCGATCACCCTAATTCTAGGAAAGGTTTCGCTATGTCTCTCGTTCCGTTCGATGATCGCGACGGCACCATTTGGGTCAATGGGGAACTGGTCCCCTGGCGCGACGCGAAAGTGCATGTTCTGACCCATGGTCTGCACTACGGAAGCTGCGTATTCGAGGGGGAGCGAGTCTACGACGGCAAGGTGTTCAAGCTGGCCGAGCACACGGAGCGCCTGCATTTTTCCGGCAAGGTTCTGGGGTTCGACATCCCTTATTCCGTCGCCGAGCTGAACGCGGCCACCAACGAGGTGCTGAAAGCCAACGCCATCATTGATGGCTATGTCCGTCCGGTGGCTTGGCGGGGCAGCGAGATGATGGGGGTTTCGGCCCAGCATAACCGGATCAATGTCGCCATCGCGTCCTGGCAATGGCCCAGCTACTTTTCGCCGGAAGCGCGTCTCGCGGGTATTCGCCTGACGGTTTCCAAATGGCGCCGCCCGGCGCCGGACACGGCGCCGACCCAGTCCAAGGCGGCGGGCCTATACATGATCTGCACCATGTCCAAGCATGACGCGGAGAACAAAGGGTATGACGACGCCCTGATGCTGGACTACCGAGGTCAGGTGGCCGAGGCCACCGGGGCGAACATCTTCCTGATCCAGGATGGCGTGATCCACACCCCGACGCCGGATTGCTTCCTTGACGGCATCACGCGGCGCACGGTGATTGATCTGGCCAAGCGCCGGGGGTACGAGGTGGTCGAGCGGGCCATCCAGCCCGAGGAGTTCGCCAAGACCCAGGAGGTTTTCCTGACCGGCACCGCGGCCGAGGTCACCCCCGTTCGTCAGATCGGGGACTGGACCTTTGTTCCGGGCGAGATGACCAAGGCCCTGGTCGAGGACTACGACAAGGAAGTGGGTCGCACTCATGACAAGGCCGCCTCGGCCCGCGACAGCGCGTCCTGATCTTCTGGCTGATCTTCTGGATGTGGTAAGGCGCTCCCATGGTTCCTTCTGTCGGAGGGGATCCATGGGGGGCCGATCAATGCCGGGTCGGAGTCGCCGACCCGGTTTGGTCCGCCCGCGACGGTATGGTAACGCGCAGGGGCGTGGCGCTCTCTCCGGACCGGTCCAGGCGATTGGGGATGGGGAGCGCGAAGGGCGGGCGCGGCGGCTGGGTTCGGAGCAGTTTGGCTTCCTCGGTCAAGCCTAGGCTCTCGGCCAGATCAGCAAGGGCGCGTGGGCTGGCCGAACGGTCCTTGGCGAAGGTCCGGATTCCCTCGGCCACGTCCATTTCCAAGGTCTTCAGGGTGTCCGCGAGTCCGGCGTATTCGCGCTCCAACCGTTCCCGTTCCGCTTCCACGGCGAGGGCGGCATCGGCTAGGGTATTCATCTGATGGCGGACTTCCTGGGCTTCCCGCGCCTCCTGGGCGATCCGCGCGGGCAGGAGGGCGGGAGACGGGTGGCCCGAATCCCGGGCCGCGTCGGTCAGGGCGCGGGCGCGGGAGGAGATCCGGGCCGCGACCGCTTGGTAAAACAGGGGGCGGGAGCCGGTCTCGGGCAGCAGGCCCAAGGCGCGGAGGGCGCCCGTCCTCTGGTCGTCCCGGGAGAGACGGCCGAGAAGGACGGGCAGATCGCAGAGGATTGTCGAATCAGGGATATCCCCACAGAGAACCATCCATTCGGACAAGGAATCGGCGCTTTGCCCATCCCCAAGGAAGACCCCGTCGTCCAAAGCCTGGAGCAGTCGGGAGTCCAATATCCGTTTTGGATCGGGAGCGGTCATCGGTCGGGAAACTCCTGTTCAAGGTCAATCCGGAAGCCCCCCGGTTTACCCCTCCCTGGTTGCCGACCGGTTAACGCCGTTCATGAACCCATGGCTATAACATCCCGCGCTAAAGCTGTTTTTCGGATTTCAGGTCTTCGCGAACCCTGGTCAATGCCAGACCCAGCCAGTTCCGCCCGGTCCATTGGGCCGGATCGTGTGACTTGGGATCCCCTTCCATAAATCCGATTCCCCACCGTTGGTCCGCGCTGGCGTAGGCGAGCGTGTTGGATCCGGTGGCCAGAAGCATCTCGGCGAGCTTTGGGTCGGCGAAAAATTTCGCCCGATTGCCCCGGTAGACGGCCTCGGGGCCCTCTTCGTCCCAGCGGTCTGGATCGAAGGGGGTGACCTGACGGCCAAGTGCCTGGTGATCGTGGGAGTAGCGGCTTTTCAGGATTTTCCCGGCCGTGGCCGAGTCTCCGAACAGGGTTGCCTTGGACCACATCATGTAGTGCTCGGCGGAGGCATAGGCCACCCCCTCCACCGTGAAGGGGGTGGGGGTATATTGGTTGAAGGGGCCGTTCAGGAAAAAGGTGATGTCCATGCCGGATCCAATTGCCTCGAGAAAAATGTGGTTTTCTGGATTGAGGTGACCATCGGATCGGATGTCAAGGCAAGCGCGACCTGTTGTGGCAGCGGAAAGTGGCCGCCGCGGCTTACGGCGCGAAAAATGCCGCGTGCCGTTTGAGTGCAAGGCAAACCCGAGGGATGAAATCCCTCGGGCTTCGAGTCACGGAGTCGCCCGGCTGGTGAGGACGACGTGGTGGGGCAGGGCCTCCATGCGCGCGATCCAAGCGAGGATGGCCGGCGTGCGGGACAGGTCGAACCCCCCTTCCGGCGCCACGTGGGTATAGGCGAACAGTGAGATGTCGGCGATGGTCGGCCCGTCGCCCACGAACCAGTCGGTCCGGGACAGGTGCCTTTCCATGACGTCCAGGGCCACATAGCCCTTGGGCATCTTTTCGGTCTCCAGCAGGGTGGTCCGCTCCGGCGTCATCTCCTGGAAATGGCGCATGAAGCGGGCCACGGCGATGAAGGGCTCGTGGCTGTACTGCTCGAAGAACTGCCATTGCAGCACCCGCGCCCGGTCCAATCGGTCGGTGGGCAGATAGGGCGTGCCCTCGGCCAGATAGTTCAGGATCGCGTTGCTCTCCCACAGCATGTGTCCGTCTTCCAACTCCAGGGTGGGAATGCGGCCGTTGGGATTTTTGCGTGACAGAAATTCCGGGGTACGGGTCTCCCCCTTCAGAATGTCATGTTCCACCAGGGTGAAGGGCCGCTGAAGCCAATGGAGCAGGAGGCGAACCTTATAACCGTTTCCGCTTTCCAAAAAGTCATGGAGAATCAAGGGCAAGTGCTCCTAAAAGAGAGGATAAGGAAGAGAATAGGGGAGAATAAGGAGGGGGAGGGAGGAAAATATGGACACACACGAAGGGCGGGGTTCCGTTCTGGAACCCCGCCCGGCGGATGGGCGTCCGTGGTGGTGGGGAGTGGGGGGGACGCCCATGGGTGTCGATGGGTCGTGTTACCGCCCGTAAATATCCGGGTGACGGATCAGATCGGCCGGGGAATGCCGCTCCAGGCCATGGACCTGTCCGGGGTTGAGGCCGAGGTCACGCAGCATCCGGTCGTCCAGGCTCGCGAGTTGCCGCATCTGCCGACGCTGCTCCATGCGGGTCCAAGCCTTGTCGACGATCTTGTCCACCCAGGCCAGTAGGCGGATGCTCAGGGAAGCGGGGCGCTCGTCCGTCCGGATGACGGACGCGGCATCCGCGGAAGCGATATCGCACGTCCGTGAGGTCATGGCGTGATCTCCTGTCTTGTTTCGATCCCGGGGCCGATCCCCGGTGGTGTCTGGTGACAAGGAGAAGATGGACCCCTTGACCTTTCCCGACAAACGAGGCTTTCTCGGTGGATGGTTTAGGAAATCTTGGCCTTCATACAGGTGTCACACAAAGGAGGATTCATGGTCCGGCGTTTGCCTCCCCTGAATGCCCTGCGTGCCTTCGAGGCGGCGGCCCGCCATGGGGGCTTCACCGGGGCGGCCAAGGAGTTGAATGTGACCCCGGCCGCGGTCAGCCATCAGGTCAAGGGGTTGGAGGATTTTCTGGGCCAAGTCCTGTTCCACCGCCTCGCCCGGGGGCTGGATCTGACGGAGGCGGGGCGGTCCTACCTGCCGGAGTTGACCGCCGGGTTCGACCAATTGGCCCGGGCCGCGGACTGCCTGCGCGGTGGTGACTTGGCCGGGCGTCTGGTGGTCTCGGTTCTGCCCAGCTTCTGCGCTGGGTGGCTCGCGCCACGGATCGGTGGTTTTAATGCCCGTCATCCGGAGATCCGCCTGGAACTCCTCTCCCAGAACCGCAATACGGATTTCGAGACCGAGGACGTCGACATGGGCCTACGCTATGGCCGGGGTGTCTATCCCGGTTTGGAGGTGGTCCGGGTGCTGGACGAGGAGGTCTTTCCCATCTGCTCCCCGGCCCTGATGACGGGTCCCTTGCCTCTGCGCGGGTTCGAGGACCTGCGGCACCACGTCTTGTTGCACGATCCATCGGCCCTGCCGGACGAGCCCTGGAATCTGTGGAGCACCTGGTTGGATTCGGCGGGGGTCGAGGGGTTGGACCTGGATCGGGGGCATGGCTTCTCCGATACCACGGCCATGATCGCCGCCTGTGTGTCCGGGTTGGGTGTGGGAATCGGGCGGTCGGCTCTGGTGCGGGAACACCTGCGCGCGGGCCGTCTGGTGCGGCCCTTCACGGTCTCGCGCCCGGCCGACTATGCCTACTGGGCGGCCTTCCTTCCCAAAACCCGAGAGAATCCGAAGGCCATGGCCTTTCTCGACTGGGTGCTGTCGATCCCGGGCACGGCGTCTCCGTCCAAACTCCTCCGGGAGGGCAAGGAGCCATGAACCGCCGCCTGCCCCCCCTGAACGCCCTGCGCGCCTTCGAGACCGCCGCCCGTCATGGGGGCTTCACCAAGGCTGCGGAGGAACTGGGCGTGACTCCAGCCGCGGTCAGTCACCAAGTCAAGGCCCTGGAGGATATCCTGGGGGTGCCCCTGTTCCGTCGCCTGTCCCGGGGGCTTGACCTGACCGACGCGGGACGGGCCTACCTGCCTGCCCTGACCCGGGGGTTTGATCGCCTTGCCCGGGCGGGGGAGCGTCTGCGCGAAGGAGGGTTGGCCGGGCGATTGACGGTCTCGATCCTACCCAGCCTCTGTGCCGGATGGCTGGCGCCCCGGTTGGTGGATTTCCAGGGCCTTTGCCCCGAAGTGGGACTGAGCCTCGTGTCCGATCCCGGCTTGGTCAGCTTCGGCCGGGGAGATGTCGACATGGCGATCCGTTATGGCCGGGGGATCTATCCGGGGCTCCGCTCCATCCGAATCCTGGGGGAGGAGATCTTTCCCGTCTGCGCACCCTCGTTGCTCAATGGGGAGCGTCCCCTGCGGACGCTCTCGGACCTACGCCACCACACGATTTTGCGGAATGTGGACGTTCTGTCGGGGGAGGCCTGGCTGTACTGGCGGAATTGGCTGGCCGTGGCCGGTGTGGACGACGTGGACCCCGAAAGTGGCCTGGGATTCACGGAGGGGTCGGCCATGTACGCCGCCTGTCTGGCCGGGGCGGGAGTGGCCATCGGTCGGGCGGCCCTGGTGGAATCCGACCTGCGGAGCGGACGCCTGGTCCGTCCCTTCGCTGGCCTGTCCCGCCCCGCGGATTTTTCCTATTTCGCTGTCATGCCCCCGGCCAACCTGGAAAACCCCCGGGTCGCGGCCTTCGTTGACTGGCTGCGCGTCGCCGGCGGGGTGGAGGAGGGGGGAGAGGAGGGGGCGGACGAGGGGGCGCGGGAGGATTGGGGGGCGCGGCCCGGAGGGGACGCCTGGGGTGACGGGTGAGTGATATGTGCCTTGAGTTCGGTGCCGGCTTGGGGTCAGTCCGGGCCATGGACCGGCTTCCGGCGGGGTAGTGACGGGGGAGCGCTCCATTCCCCCCGTGCCGTGGCTGATCATTGGGGTGGCCGCGGTTGACGGACGGGGTTCCGGGCGCCGAAGATGCCGTCTTCTCGGAATTCATGCCAAGGAAGTCGACCGTCATGCCCCGTTGGCCACAGCCCGGCGCGCCCAGCGCCCCGCAAACCGCTCAAGGATCCGAAACCCTGTTGGTCCAGGCTCGTGCGTTCCATGGGCAGGGAAAGCTCCGTGAAGCGGAAGGGCTCTATCGTCGGGTCATGGCGGCGCGGCCGACCCTGGTCGAACCCTATCTCGCCTTGGCCGATATCGCGGGCCGCGCTGGCAACTCCGCCATGGCCGCGTCACTTCTGACCAAGGCGACGGAGCTTGATCCCCGCAACGCCCAGGCGTTTCTGTTTCTCGCCAACAATCGAATGACGGTCCGGGATTTTGACAATGCCCGTAAGGCCGTGGCGCATGCCCTGAGCCTGAAGCCCCGATATCCGGAGGCCTTTCTCCTGTCTGGTTTGGTTGAACAGGAAGAGGGTAACCCGGAGGCCGCGGTCGAATGCTTTCGCAAAGCGGTCAAGGCGCGGAAGGACTATCCCGAGGCCCATCTGAATCTTGGAAGTTCGTTGATGGCCCTGGACCGGTCCGACGAGGCGATCAAACACTTTCGAAAGGCGGTGGTCCTCCAGCCGCGTTGGCCAATGGGACGCTTCAACCTCGCGCAGGCCCTGTTTAACGGAGGGCGGTATCTTGATGCCAAGGTGGAATGCCTGAGAGCCCTTGAAAGCGATCCAGGCCTCTATCCCGCCATGATGCTTTTGCCCAAGGTGCTTGAGGCGCTGGAGGATTATTCTCGGGCGCGTGCCGCCTGGGAACAGGTGGTCGCTCGCCATCCCCATGACGCGGGCGTGGCCAACGACGCCGGATTGTTCATGATGTTGGAGGGGAACGTCGGTCGGTCCGAAGAGCTGGCGAGGCAAGCCACCACCCTGGCGCCGGAAAACGTTGAATTTCGTAAGAATTTGATCCGCTTGCTGCTGAATACCGGTCAGGTGAGCGAGGCGGAGGACGCGGCGCGGTCCTGGATGGCGCGATTCGGCGCGCATCCGGAGATCCTTCGGTCCCTCGCCGATGTGCTTGCCCGCGACGGGGATTTCGAAACCGCCACCGGTCTTTACCTCAAGGCCTGGGATGAACGGCCCAACGACGACGTGATTCCCTATTCCCTGGCGTCAACGGGCAAAATGCGGGAGGGGAACGCCTCGGGGGATCGGATCCTCGCCTCTTATCGCGTCAGCCTGGAAGAGGGGCGTCTGTCCTCGGACATGGCTTATGCCGCGGGAAAGGTCTTGGATGATCGTAAGGACTGGGATCGGGCTTTCGACGCCTATGCAAGGGCGAACAACCTGCAAATGGGGGGGCGGGCCTTCGATATTGATGGGCATGAAGCCCTGGTGGAGGCCCTTCGTGGACTGTTTAAGCGGGGCTATTGGGACGCGCATGCCGGCCTGGGAGATCCAACCGATGTTCCGGTCCTGGTCGTTGGTCTGCCCCGCTCGGGGACCACATTGACGGAACGCATTATCGCCAGTCACCCCGAAGCCGCGGGCGCGGGGGAGCTCATTCATTTCGGTCGTCTGGAGAAATCCTTGCGCTGGATCGTCGATCCAACGGGCAAGACGACCTATCCCGATTGCGTGCCTAAAACCACCCGGGACATGGTGCGAGACTTCGTGGACAGCTATAAGGCCGAATTGAAGCGGGTCGATGGCCGGGCCAGCCGCGTCGTGGATAAGATGCCCCAAAATTTCCTGCGTGTGGGGCTGTTCACCCTTCTGTTTCCGCGGGGCCGGATCGTTCATTGTTCCCGGGATGTGATGGATACCTGTGTGTCCATCTTCTTTCAGAATTTCTCCCGGGGGCATGCCTACAAAAATGATCTCGAAGTCCTGGGGCGATACGCGCGCTCCTATTTGACACTCATGGACCATTGGCGGGCCGTGTTGCCCAAGCCCCTGGTCGAGGTGAACTACGCCACCCTCGTGGGAGATCAAGAGGGGGAAAGTCGTGCCCTTATTTCCGCCTTGGGGCTGGACTGGGACGACGCGGTTTTGGGGTTCCATGAAAGCAAGGGTGCCGTCGCCACGGTCAGCCGGTGGCAGGTGCGTCAGCCCATTTACACGGATTCCCTCGCGCGCTGGAAACGCTACGAAAAGCACCTTGTGCCCTTGTTGCGAGGATTGGGGGAAGCAAATGGTCCTTAAGTATTGGATTTGGGCGAGTGACATCGTACCAACAGTTTAAGGTCCGTCTCGTTCTGTGCTTTTTGTGCAACTGCACCATGGGAATGTAAGAGACGTGTCACGGTGGGTGATTGACCCGATGCATCCAGGGTGAGAAGACAGTCGTGTCTTAAAAAGAAGGCGCGGATTTCCCCGTGCTCTTTGTTAACCGTTAAAGGGGATTACTCTCATGAAAAAGGTTCTTTTCGGAACCACCACCCTGGTGGCCGCCGGCCTCATCTCCGGTACCGCCTTCGCTGGCAACGTGACCTCCAAGGACAACCTGGAGCTCTCCATCGGTGGTAAGATGGAGCAGTACTTCGGTGGCGTGGGCACCTTCGAAGACGGCGGCCGTGAGGATGGGTTCGGTATCAACACCGACACCGAGCTGTACTTCACCGGCAAGACCACCCTGGACAACGGCATCACCGTGAAGGCCGTCATCCAGCTGGAAGCCCAGACCTCCAACACCACCAACGCCGACGAGCAGTACGTCGAGCTGTCCGGTTCCTTCGGTAAGATCCAGGCCGGTCAGAAGGAAGACGCGGCCACGCAGCTGGCCGTGACCGCTCCGACCGTTGGGTCCGTTGGCGTCAACGACACCTACGTCTGGCTGGGCGCTCCGACCTCCGGTTCCTTCGCCGGTGGTGACACCACGTGGTCCTCCGACGACGCGACCGTGTCTTACTTCACGCCGTCCTTCTTTGGCTTCAGCGGCGCGGTGTCCTACACCCCGACCCCCGGTTCCGCCCTGGTTCCCGCCGGCACCACCGGTCGTGACAACGTCTACCTGAGCGTTGGTTTCTCCAACGAGTTCTCTGGCGTTGGCATCGACGCGGACGTCGGTTCCGTCATCGATACCTCCCAGGACTCCTGGGGCATCCGCTCCGGTCTGAACCTGTCCTACGCCGGGTTCACCGCTGGTGGTTCCTTCTTGACCATGCAGGGTAGCGACAACGGCGCCAACGAGACCTACATCTGGGATGCCGGCGTGTCCTACGCTGTTGGCCCCTACGCTGTTGGCTTCACCTACGGCGCCAACGACACCACCACCAGCGACCAGCAGTCCTACAAGCTGGGCGGTTCCTACAACATGGGCGCCGGTATCGATCTGGTTGGCAACGTGTTCTACGCGGACTCCGACTCCTCGGGTGCCAACGGCCAGCGCGATGGCGTCGGCGCCGTCGCCGGTGTGGTTCTGTCCTTCTAATCAAGGGCTTGTCCAGTCCGGGATCCATCCGGGTTGGATCGCGAATGGGGAGGAGGGGCTTGCCCCTCCTCCTTTTCGTTTCCGGCTTCCGCTTTGGCCCGATGAGGGTGCCCGCTTCCGACCCTCGGATCATTTGTGCTTTTTTGGCAACAGTGTACGTGGAATGTCACGCCGAACCTGTCCGCTCGATTGACCGTCCGGGCGAATAATGGCTTATTCCTTCTTGTCTTGAGCCCAAAGCGGTGTTCACACCGCGATCAAAAACTGGTTTATAGAGGAAATAAGCACATGAAAAAGGTTCTGTTCGGAACCACCACCCTGGTGGCCGCCGGCCTGATTTCCGGTACCGCCTTCGCTGGTAACGTGACCTCCAAGGACAACCTGGAACTCTCCATCGGTGGTAAGATGGAGCAGTACTTTGGTGGCGTTGGCACCTTCAAGGACGGCGGTCGTGAGGATGGCTTCGGTATCAACACCGACACCGAGCTGTACTTCACCGGCAAGACCACCCTGGACAACGGCATCACCGTGAAGGCCGTCATCCAGCTGGAAGCCCAGACCTCCAACACCACCAACGCCGACGAGCAATACGTCGAGCTGTCCGGTTCCTTCGGTAAGATCCAGGCCGGTCAGAAGGAAGACGCCGCCACTCAGGTGGCCGTTGTCGCTCCGACCGTTGGAGCCGTTGGCGTGAATGACACCTATGTTTGGTTGGGTGCTCCGAACAACGGGTCCTTCCTGGGCGGTGACACCACCTGGGGTTCCGATGACGCGAGCGTGGCTTACTTCACGCCGTCTTTCTTCGGTTTCACCGGCGCGGTGTCCTACACCCCGACCCCCGGTTCCGCCCTGGTGCCCGCCGGCACCTCCGGTCGTGACCAGATTGACTTCGGTGTTGGCTTCTCCAACGAATTCGGTGGGGTTGGCATCGACGCCGACGCCGGCGCTCACTTCGTCACCTCCGACGACGCCTACATGATCCGGTCTGGCCTGAAGCTGTCCTACGCCGGGTTCGCCGTTGGCGGCTCCATGCGCACCATCCAGGGCAACGACAATGCCGGCGACGGCACCTGGCAGTGGGATGCCGGTGTCACCTACGGTGTCGGTCCCTACGCCGTTGGCTTCACCCACGGCGGTGTGCTGGGTGCTGGCACCCTGGGCGATCAGCAGTCCTACAAGCTGGGCGGTTCCTACGCCATGGGTCCCGGCGTCAGCCTGGTTGGCAACGTCTTCTACGCCAATGAGGACGCCAACTCCGCCGCGGCCAACGACTCCCGCGATGGTATCGGCGCCGTCGCCGGTGTGGTTCTGTCCTTCTAATCCACCCGTCTTCGGACGATTGGATCAGGGTAAGGGGTGGCCTTCGGGCCACCCCTTTTCCGTTTGGATGGGGTGGTATTGGCAATTCGCTCTGTCGAAAAGGGATGCCTTGCTTCCCAGGGATCGGTACCCTACCGGTTCGATTCACCGCGCTGGGTTCCCCCATGCCTTTCACATGTCCATCCTCCCATCCCGCGCCCTTGTTTCGGGGGCCGTTTCTGTTTCTCCGCCATGGGGAAAGCACCACCAATCGCGCGGGCATCATCGCCGGTTGGCGAGATCCGGAGTTGACGGAGTTGGGGCGGGAGCAGGCGCTCCAGGCCATGGCGGTCTTGGCGCATCACCCCGTGACCAGCATTTTTTCCAGCCCCCTGCGACGGGCCTGGGACACCGCGGCGCCCACGTCCCGGGTTCTGGGTCTTCCCGTCGAGGCTGTCGAGGGGCTCAAGGAGCGCAATTGGGGGGATTTGGAGGGGCGCCCCTTGTCGGAGCGACCCCATATGTACATGATCCCAGAGGGCGGCGAATCCTGGGAGGCCTTTGGAGTCCGCATCTGGGCGGCCCTGGAGAGCCTGGACCCCGTTCCCGGGATGCCCCTGATCGTGGCTCATTCCGGGGTGATGCGGGTGATCCGTGCCCGTCTGGGGCTGTCCGAGGGCGCGGAGCGGGTGGCCAACGCCCAACCCATTCGCCTCGACCCCCCTGGCCCGGGGGAAATGGCCTGGCGGGAAACGCCTCTCGACCATTCCTTGTAGGACGCGCGCCTTTGGATGGTCCCGGTTCCTCGCCTGTTGTAGGATGGCGTCGCGTTCCCACCCTTCGCGGCGAGACGCTCCCGGGTTATGGGGAGTCTCGGTCGCCTTGTTTTCCTCGTAGTCCGAACCCCGGAGACCGATGGCATGCGGAATTTTTTGATCGGATTGGGTTTATCCCTGGTGATTTTGGTGGCGGCGGTCCTGATCGTGCCATCCTTCATCGACTGGAACCAGTACCGAGACCAATTGACCGCTCAGGTCCAGGGCGCCACGGGACGGAGCCTGACCATCGAGGGGGACTTGTCCCTATCCATTCTGCCAACCCCGGCCTTGGCCGCCGACGGCGTTACACTGGCCAATATGCAGGGCGGATCCGACCCTGTGATGGCCAAGGTGAAGGCGGTGCGGGTCAATATGGCCATAGCGCCCCTGCTTCGGGGAAATCTGGTCGTTACGTCCGTGGACATCATCGAGCCGGACATCCTGCTGGAGCGGTTGGCCGATGGACGGGTCAACTGGGAGATGACCGCGGGAGGATCCGGTCAGGGCCAGGCGGAAGGGGCCTTACCTTCGGCCAAGGGAGGGGACGACGCCGGGACCACGGTGGCTGATTCCGGGTCCGAGTCGGGGGCCGATCCCGCGGGACAGGGATCCGGAGGGGGCCTCTCCATTTCCGTGGACGAGGTGAATGTTGTCGATGGAACGCTGCGCTACCGGGATTCCCAAAGCGGTCAGTCGGAGGACGTGGGCGATATCAATCTGGTTTTGACCGCCAAGAGCCTCGCTGGCCCCTTCTCCGCTCGGGGAAATCTCTCGCCCCGGGGCGTGCCGCTGTCCCTGCAGGCCGCCGTGGGGATCATTGGGCAGGGTAAGGCGACTTCCCTTGCCCTGCGCGTGGCCCAGGGAGACCGTGAAGAAACACCGGCCGCCCTTGAATTCAATGGATTGCTCTCCGATCTGGCCAGTCTGCCCATCCTACGAGGTGATTTGGCGGTGACCGTGGCGGATCCCACCGCCCTGGCCGCGGCCCTCGAGCCAGCCATGGGCGCGATCACGATCCCTTCCGGACCCCTGGCGCGGCCCATATCCCTCAAGGGCAAGATCCAGGCCACGCCCACCAGTGGGACCCTCCGGGATTTGGTTCTGACCGGCGCGGATACGGAAGCGACAGGTATCCTGACAGCGGACTTGGGGGAGATCCCCAAGCTGGACCTCTCCCTGGCCTTCACGCGGATCGACCTGAATGGTTGGGTCGAGGCCGCCCAGGAGGGGGCTTCCGGAGGGCCGGTCAAAAAGGCTGATTTGGAGACGGTCCTCATTCCGTCGGCCCATGCGCAAGGAACGGATCAGGCGGTTGCTCCGGCGGCGGTCGCCGACGGTCTGGCCACATTCGCTCTACCCACGGGTGTGGACCTGTCCCTGGACCTGTCCGCCGACGCCGCCACTTTCAACGACTCCGCCCTGCGTGATCTGCGGGTGAACGCTGTCCTGTCCGGGGGCGAGGTGACGGTCAACGAACTGTCCTCCCGCCTGCCCGGCGCCTCGGACCTGTCGGCCTTCGGCTTCGTTCGGAACAGCGCGGATGGTCCGGCGATCGACATGACCCTAAACGCCAATTCCAAGGACCTGCGCGCCTTGCTGGATTGGCTGAAGGTGGACGTGGGACGCGTTCCGGGGGATCGTCTGCGGGCCCTGACCGGTCAGGCGAACCTGTCGGGAACAGCCGCTCTATTGAAAGTCACCGGCGTCGATCTGACCCTGGATACGACTCGCTTGAAGGGGGCCTTCACCCTACGGCCCGGGGATCGCTTCGGTATTGGGGCGACCCTGCGGGTGGGATCCCTCAACCTGGATGCCTATCTGCCCCGGGAGGCACCGGCCTCCGGAGGCAGTCCCGCGACCGATGGAGAGACCAGCGCGGCGACACCACCGTCCCCCTCGAAGGAAGCCGCGGACGGAGCGGTGGATCCGACAGCCAAGCCGCCCAAGGTCGAGCCGCGCCTTTTGGCTGGCTTGGAGGCTCTGAATGACTTCGATGCCAGTTTTGATCTGGCGGTTGAGAGATTAACCCTGAAAGGCGAGGAATACGCGGCCCTGGCGGCCAAGGGGACGCTGGTCAATGGCCTGCTGACGGTGACCGAGGGGGGGCTTGGCGAGGGCTTCGGCGGCCTGCGCGCGGGCATCTCCGGCGGCGTGAGCGGATTCGGCGGTGTGCCGGACCTGCGGGAATTCTCCTATGACCTACGGGTGGCCGACCCCGGCCGGGTCGCCCGAACGTTGCGGGTGACCCTGCCCGTTCCGGCGGAGCAACTGGGATCCGTCGCCCTGCTTGGCACCTTGTCCGGCACTCCCAATGCCTTGACCGTGGACAGCCGCGTGATCGCCGCACGGGCCGACATCCAAGCCAAGGGGCGCGTGGATGGAGCCGCCACGGGCCTGCCGACGGTGGATCTGGAGATGGCCCTGCGCCATCCCGACTTCGTCTCCCTGGTTCGTCTTGTCCAGCCGGATTACGCGCCAAAGGGTGCCCCCGGCGCGGTGGACATCGTCGGCCATGCACGGGGAGGCCTCGACCAGATGACCCTGTCCGGCCTGGGCGGAACCCTGGGAAAAACGGCCATTGGTGGAACGGTCACGGTAACACCGGGATTGGCGGTGCCGAAGGTGGTGGCCGACCTGGATCTTGGGGATCTGGTCCTGGATGATTTTCTCCCAGCGGAGAAGGCGGCTTTCCTGAAAGAAGGTCCTCCGATCCGCGAGGCCGTGGGGCGGGGCCGGGGGCTTCGCCCTGGACCGAGCGAAATGGTCCAGCGGGCCGCGGCCGTGGTTTTGGCTCCGGAGGGCGTTGAGCGCCGCCGGTTGGTGGCGGACCTCGCCTCCGCGCCGTGGAGTTCCGATCCCATCGACCTATCGGCTCTTGATGCCGTGGATGCCGATGTGACCTTGAAGGCGAAGAGCCTGACCCATGATGGTTGGACCCTTGGGAACGCCGACATCAAGGCCCTGGCCCGGGGTGGTGTCCTGGACCTGTCGCGGCTGGACGGAGAGCTGTTTGGGGGCGCCTTGACCGGGACGGGCAAGGTGGTCGGGGGAAGCGATCCGACCTATGACCTCGACCTGAGTTTGAAGAACCTGCAAGTGGCCCGGTACCTGAGCCTGTTTGGGGGTGCCGCCGGTGCCCAGGGCGCCGGAGATCTGTCGATGGCGGTCAAGTCCCAAGGCGCGACCGTCCTCGACATTGTTCAGGCTCTGGCGGGCAATGGCGGGGTCGACCTGCAAGGCGTGGACCTGCGGGTGGGGAAATTGAAGGGACAGGGGCTCGCGGGCCTTTTCGAATTGATTGGCTTGCTTAACCAAGCCACCAGCTTGGGCCTGGACAACGGGGGATTGGCGGACCTGAAGGGGACCTTCAGCATCGACCAGGGCGTGGTCTCCTTCGATCCCTTCTCTCTTGTGTCCCGGTTGTACGAGGGCGCGGTGTCGGGCAAGGTCGATCTGGCCAATTGGACCATTGACGCCGAAGGAAGCGCCGACATCGCCCAATCGGCCCTCGGCGGGTTGGTTGGCAAAGCCATCAAACTCCCCGACAAAATTCCCTTCAGTCTGAAGGGAAACATTGATAACCCAATCATCAAGGTGGCCACGGGGAGTTTGCCGAAGTCCGGTGGCGCGGGCTCGGTCGTCGACCAAATCGCGCCCGACGCGGGCAAGGCTCTGGAAGAGGTATTACCCGGGGCGGGGTCCCTGCTGAATGGCATTCTCGGGGGACAGTCCGGCGCGGCGGACGGGGAGGCCGTCCCCAAGGAGGGGGATGAAAGCTCCAAGGCGACGGATGAAGGGACCAAGGCCAAGGAAGACCCGGCGCAACAATTGATGCGAGGCCTCATCAAGGGATTTGGAGGCTGATCCTCGGTCCGGTCCGGTGGGGTAGCGGGCGCGACCCCACCGGACCGGGACCCTCAAGGAGTCGAGCCGAGGTCACATAGAGGAACAGGCCAATAATTTGAATTTTTATACCGCAATCATGAATTTTAGACCCAAGTTTTTGGGTTCAGGTGCCAAGAGTGAGGTCATTCGCGGATCCGAGAAATGCACCAGAGCGGATTACGTCTCATTTTGGGTCAAACAATCCGCTCTGGACATTTGATCTTGGTGAAAGCCGCCAGGCCGTAAGCCTGCGGACTGCCCGTTTCAATCTGCTTTAGAGTGCTCGGGATGTGCCCTAATCGTCATGACGTGACGTGACGGGCGGGCGCCGAGCGGTGTCTTAACCCGTGATATTGAAGGGCGCCATGGCGCGATAGCTGTCCAGGACATGGATGCGAATGGCGCTGGATAAGTTCCCGGACCGTTCGGTGTCGATTTCGGTAACCATGTCGTTGACTGATTTTCCCTTCATGCGAGCAAGATCCTTCAAGGCATCCCAGAATGGCTCTTCTAGGGAAACACTGGTTCGATGCCCGGCTATTGTAACGGAACGCTTGCGCACGACTGGCGCTTGGGCGTGCATGACTTGGTCCATGGGTTCGGTGACTCCTCAAACTCTTGCCAAAAGGGACTGGTACGCCCTGCGGCGAGCCAGTTGCCTTGGATCTTCACCCTCAACCGTCATCGTTAGTATGTCAGTGCCCTTGATGGGATCTTTTCGACATGTCAGGAGTTACCTCCATCGACCGATGAACGGACGCATGCCCCGATTGGTTAATTTTTTTGTTTACAACCTTCAGCGCCGGAAAAAGAATCTTTCCTTCCAGCGTCCATGGGATTCGTCTGTCGCGCGGGGCATCGCGACAGAATAGTTCCATATAGCCCGTGTGTCCCCAGGCTGGCTAGAAGATACTCGACAAGATGTTTGTTTTTCTAGACGGGATTGTATTTTTAGGTGTGGAAATATGAGATGAGACAAGTATTAGGGGCGAAATCGATGAAACAAAAATCACCCTCCGTTGTCTTTAAGTTTCGACTTCTAATATAAATTGGTGAATTGCCTCCAAGGCGCACAGGAGGTTGACGGCTTCGGTACGGCCACTTGCCTTGCGCGGCTTCAAGGAATGGTCTCCATCTTCCAGCCAATGGAGGCGTATGGCTGGCGATAGGGGCACCTTCGATATGGACTCCCGGCTCCCCAGGCTGTCGCGGGTTCCCTGGCAGAACAGGCTGGGCGTGGCCAAATGGGCCAAATGGGCGCAACGGGTGGTTGCTTTTTCTGGTTTGCCGGGGGGATGGAAGGGGAAACCAAGGCCTAAAAGTCCCGCCACGCCGAAGTCATCGGCGAGCAGGGAGGCCATACGTCCACCCATCGACTTTCCCCCGATAACCAAGCGGCCTGGACCGCTGGGGCCGGATTCCGCGGCCACGATTGCCTTCCAGGTTTCCAGAAGCTTGGGTTGTCTGTCTGGTGGTGCTTTCACCCCCTCGGTTCGGCGCCGGGCCATGTAGGGGAATTCGAAGCGGACGACTCGCCAACCCCGGCTTCCGAGGCCCTGGGCGATGGCGTCCATGAAGGGGCTGTCCATCGGTGCGCCAGCCCCATGGGCCAGGATGACGGTCAGCGGGGCATTCGCCGGGCCATCGTTGAGGGTCGGAAGGGCAAAGGCCGTGGACATGGGGGTTCCTTGAAAGTTGGGGAGGGGGCACGATCTTAACGAGATTGGTCCCGGCTGTCCGACCGGATTGCCTCGGGTTGACGGCTTCCCTGGAATGGAAAAATGATGCTTCAAGCCTGTTTGAATGGAGGGCTGTCCCGTAAGGCTCACGCCCGCGTGCCCGAAAGCCCAAGGGAATTGGCGGAGGATGCCCGGTTGGCGCGAACCCTGGGGGTCGAGGCTCTGCATGTTCATCCGCGGGGAGCCGATGGCCGCGAGAGTGTCTGTCCCGAGGACGTGGTTGCCTGCCTGAAGGCGATTAGCGAGGCGGTTCCTGGGATGCCGGTTGGCGTGGGCACGGGAATTTGGATCCGCCCCACGGGTACGGCCCGCTTGCGGTTGATTGAACGCTGGTCAGAGTGTCCTGACTATGCCTCGGTCAATCTCAACGAACCCGATGCATCGGAGACCATGGCGATTCTCCGCGCCAAGGGAATTGGGATCGAAGCGGGCCTCTGGTCCCGGTCCGATGCCGAGCGGTTCGTCGCCTTGGGCTTGCCCGCTTGTACGCGGGTCCTGATCGAAATGCCGGACGGGGATCCGGTCGCGGTGGCGCGGGAATACGGCCAGATGATGGCGATCCTGGTGGAGGCCGCCTATGACGGGTCCATCCTGCTTCACGGCGAGGGAAAAAGCGCCTGGACCATGGTGGCTCTGGCCCGAACCAAGGGTCACGACACGCGGATCGGATTGGAAGACACGCAAACCCTGCCCGATGGTCGGCCCGTGACGGGCAATGGCGACCTCATCGCGGCGGCGGCCGCGATCCTGTGGGGGTAGGGGAGACGCTTATACGCTCGCCTTATGGGCTCTTTTCGCCGATTCCCAGGCTCGTTTGCCCCATTCGGCCATGCTGTCCTCGGTATCGAGGACGAAGGGCGGCACGACGCGGAACTTCAGTCCGCCGGTGGGCATGCCGTGGGAGAACATATCCTTGGTGTCTTCTTCTTCCTCTCCCTCCTTGATCGCCTGTTCCCAGGTGTCGTAGGGGGCGGAAGTCTGTTGGTCGACGCGGAAGTGGAGCAGTCCTGCGGAGAGAATGCCGAACAGGACACCATCCAGATAGAAACCGGTGGCGTCGGACATGTCGCGGGCCTCCACCTTGCCGAGCGCGGCGCGCATCAGGGGCAGCAGGGCCTGGACAATGGATGTACGGTCGTTGTCCATCGGGCCGTGGGCCTCCCATGGGGGGCGGGTCGGAAAGAGGTGCCGGTTCCGCCACGAAATGAGAAGGAAAGGGAGTGGGGCGGACCGGGATCCGCCCCTCGGGGTCGATCGCTCTGGATCAGAGCTGCTTGAAGAAGTCGTTCCCCTTGTCGTCGACAATAATGAAGGCCGGGAAGTCCTCCACCTCGATCTTCCAGATGGCTTCCATGCCCAGCTCCGGATACTCCAGAACCTCGATTTTTCGGATGCTGTTGAGCGCCAGTTGGGCGGCGGCGCCGCCAATGGAGCCCAGATAGAAGCCGCCGTGTTCGTGGCAGGCGTCGGTCACGGCCTTGGAGCGGTTGCCCTTGGCGATCATGACCATGGATCCGCCGTTGGCCTGGAACAGGTCCACATAGGCGTCCATGCGCCCCGCCGTGGTGGGGCCAAAGGATCCGGACGCATACCCTTCGGGGGTCTTGGCCGGACCCGCGTAGTAAACGGCCATGTCCTTGAAGTACTGGGGCAGGCCCTCGCCCGCGTCCAGACGTTCTTTCAGCTTGGCATGGGCGATGTCCCGGGCCACGATCATGGGGCCGGACAGCGACACCCGGGTCTTGGTCGGGTATTGGGCCAGGGTCTTGCGGATCTCGTCCATGGGCTTGGACAGGTCGATTTTGACCACGTCCTCGGAAAGCTTGTCTGTCCGGACTTCGGGCAGGTATTTCGCGGGATCCGACTCCAGGCGTTCCAGAAAAAGGCCCTTCTCGGTGATCTTGCCCAGCATCTGCCGGTCGGCGGAGCAGGAAACGCCGATACCCACGGGGCAGGAGGCGCCATGGCGGGGCAGGCGGATAACGCGGACGTCGTGGCAGAAGTACTTGCCACCGAATTGGGCACCGATGCCCATATCCTGGGTCATCTTGAGGATTTGGGCTTCCATGTCCAGGTCGCGGAAGGCGTGGCCCGCCTTGGATCCTTCCGTGGGCAAGGTGTCCAGGTAGTGAGCACTGCCCAGCTTGACCGCCTTGAGGCAGGCCTCGGCGCTGGTGCCGCCGATGGCGATGGACAGGTGGTAGGGCGGGCAAGCCGCGGTCCCCAGGGTCCGGATCTGCTCGTCCATGAAAGCGGCGAAGGTGGCCGGATTCAGGAGAGCCTTGGTCTGCTGGTACAGGTAGACCTTATTGGCCGAGCCCCCGCCCTTGGCCATGAACATGAACTTATAGGCCGCGCCCGGTTCGGCGTAGAGGTCGATCTGGGCGGGCAGATTGTTGCCGGTATTGACCTCCTCGAACAGACTCAGTGGAGCCATCTGGGAGTAGCGCAGGTTCAGGGACCCATAGGCCTTGGCCACGCCCTCGGACAGGGCCAGGGTATCGGTATCACCGGAGAAAATCCGCTGACCCTTCTTGCCCATGATGATGGCGGTGCCGGTATCCTGACACATGGGCAGGATCATGCCCGCGGAGATATTGGCGTTCTTCAGCAGTTCCAGGGCGACGAAGCGGTCGTTGGGGGAGGCCTCGGGGTCGTCGAGGATGGCGCGGACCTGCTTCAGGTGCGCCGGGCGCAACAGGTGGGAAATGTCGCGGAAGGCCTCCTCGGCGAGGCGGGTCAGGGCCTCGGGTTTGACCACCACGATGGGCTGGCCCCGGAAGGTGTCCGTCTCCACCAGCCCTTCGCCGCCCTCGACGGGGCGGTATTCGGTGGTGTCATTGGACAACGGAAACAGGTCCGCGAACGCGGCGTCGATCATGGTCGTCTTCTCCCCCAAGCTTTTGGCCCGAAACTTTTGGAATCCGGTCGTGATGGAGCGGGGACCGGTCTCTCATTCCGGTCCTCGTTCCCATGCAAGGGTCCTTTATTAGGGCTTCTTGCGGAAGGTATCCAGTGTGATGACGTTATCTTCGGGGGCGGTTACGCCGTCCTGGGCATCGACGTCATCCTGATCGTCCTCGGCCATGGGGTCGGGGAACAGATCGTCGTCGTCCTCGTCATCCTCCAGGGCCACGCCCGTCTGGAATTGCAGGCCGAAGGAGGCATGGGGATCGGCGAAGGCGCTGACCGCGTCGAAAGGCACGACCAAGCGTTCTCGGATACCGCCGAAGGATAGAACCACGGCGAAGAACGTGTCCCGGACCTCCAGGTCCCAGAACTGGTTCTGCAGCACGATGGTCATGGCCTCGGGGTGCTGGCTTTTCAGGCGAGGGGACAGTACGGCGCCGTCATGGTTGGTATCGAATGTGATGTAGAAATGGTGCTCGCCGGGCAGGCCCTGTTTCTGGGTGATTTCCAGGGCCTCGCGGAGAACGCCCCGCAAGGCGCTTTCCACCATGCGGTCATAGGCGAAGTGTTCGGTCATGTCGTCCACAGGCAATCCTTCGTCCCTCGTGATGGGTGATTAGGTCGTCCTGACCGCATAGCATAAACGGAACCACGGGCAACACAATCCCGTCCCGCGGAGGAGACATGGAATTCCCTGGTCTGAAGTCGCGATGCGGTCGGAACCGGATCGCATGGGGAGAAGTGGAGGGCTTCTTGTTGCCCGGCGCCCCCCGAACCGCGCCTAGACGTGCGACGGCCTAGGACTTAATTGAGATTGTGACACTGCTTACGCAGCGGCACGCACCTCGGCAAAGTTGTCATTGGCAACTGTTGCAATGGCCCGGTAACGGTGGTGCCATGCCGAACACAGTCTCCGTCTTTACCACGCGCGTCGATCCTATTTCGCCCCCAGGGGACCGACCGATGGTGTGAGTCGGTGGCCGGTCTTGAAACTGGTGGAGGCGCCGGGTACCGCCCCCGGGTCCGCAACGCTTATTCCACGAAGGGTTTAGCGTCATAGCCGGGCAAGCCCGGCACCTCCAATATAAGGGGACCGTCGCCGGAATGCAAAGGGTGTACGATGGTTTCTTCCCGATGAATTGGAGACGCCCGGCAGGGGGCGACTCGGGGCCAGATCGAGGCGGTGCGTGTCGCCATCTCCCATCGGGGCCATCGTCTGGGGTCGGCCATGCGTCTCCGGGCCGTCGAGGACTGCCGTCGCCGGGACCGGGCCTTGGTGCGACTGACCTCGGACAAGGCGCGGGAGGATGCCCACCGGTTCTAGGATCGACTGGGCCTCGAGGCCAGTCCTGTGGGTTACAAGATGGCGCTGCAATGGTGTAACGCTACGAGGGGGCGCTATGAGGGGGCGCTTCAGGAGGTCGTCAAATGGGCGTTCAACTCATCAAGCAGCGCCGCTTTTCGCTCCGGAGTCGAAAAAGCTCCTTCGATCCCATTGCGGGCCAGTTGGGCCAAATCGTCTCGGCCCAGGTCGAGCGCTTGGGCGACCGCGCGGTAATTTTCACCGATGGTGCCACCGAAATAGGACGGGTCGTCCGAATTCACCGTGACCTTTAGACCCAAGTCCAGCATGCTCTTTAGGGGGTGCTTGGTCAGGTCGTTAACCACGCGGAGCTTCAGGTTGGAGAGCGGGCAGACCGTGAGCGTCATCCCCTCGGTCACCAGTCGCGCCACCAGGGCGGGGTCTTCGAGGGACCGGTTGCCATGGTCGACGCGGTCCACCTTCAGCAGGTCGAGGGCCTCCCACAGATAGGCGGGGGGACCTTCCTCCCCGGCGTGGGCCATGACCTTCAGACCCAGGTCCCGGGCCTTTTCGAACACCCGGATGAACTTGGAGGGGGGATGCCCCACTTCCGAGGAATCCAGCCCAAGGCCCAGAAGGCGGTCCCGGTAGGGCAGGGCGGCCTCCAGGGTTTTCAGCGCGTCTTCCTCGGGCAGGTGGCGCAGAATACTGAGGACGAGGCCCGAGGAAATGCCCAGATCCCGTTCCCCCTCGGCCAGGGCGTCGAGGATGCCCTCGATCACATCGGTGAAGGGGACGCCCCGCTCGGTGTGCCCTTGGGGGTCGAAGAAGATCTCCACATGACGGACATTGTCCTGGGCCACCCGCTCCAGATAAGCCCGGGTCAGGTCATGGAAATCCTGGCGAGTCCGCAGCACGGCCATGCCTTGGTAATAGAGGTCCAGGAATTCCTGGAGATTGGCGAACTGGTAAGCCGCCCGGATCTCCTCCACCGAGTCGTAGGGGAGGGTGACGCCATTGCGGCGGGCCAGTTCGAACATCAATTCGGGCTCAAGGCTGCCTTCGATATGCAGGTGCAGTTCGACCTTGGGCAGACCTTGGATGAAGACGGCGAGGTCGGTTTGGCGTGCCTGTTCCATTACAGCCCCATCAAGCCGTTGGCGAAGTCCTGGGCATTGAAGGGGCGGAGGTCGTCGATGCCCTCGCCCACGCCCACGTAGTGGACGGGCAGGCCGAATTTGTCGGCGAGCGCCACGACCACCCCCCCCTTGGCCGTGCCGTCCAGCTTGGTCATGACCAGCCCGGAGACATTGGTCATTTCCTGGAAGACCTTCACCTGCTGGTGGGCGTTCTGACCCACCGTGGCGTCGAGCACCTGCAGACAGACATGGGGCGCCCCGGGTTCCAGCTTCTTGATGACCCGCACGACCTTCTTCAACTCGTCCATCAGTTCGGCCTTGTTGTGGAGGCGCCCCGCGGTGTCGATCAGCAGCACGTCGTAGTTTTCCGCCCGGGCCCTTTGCAGGGCGTCATAGGCCAGACCGGCGGCGTCGGCGCCGATATCCCGGGCGATCACCGGGCATCCGGTCCGGTCGCCCCAGACCTTGAGCTGTTCCACCGCGGCGGCGCGAAAGGTGTCACCCGCGGCGAGGAGGACGGATTTGCCCTCCCGCTTCAATTGGTTGGCGATCTTGCCAATGGTCGTGGTCTTGCCCGAGCCGTTGACACCCACAACCAACACCACATGGGGGCGGTTGGCCGGGTCGATGGGCATGGGCCGGGCCACCGGTGCCAGGATTTCGGCGATATCCTGGGCGAAATGGGCGCGCACCTCGTCGCCGGTCACGTCCTTGCCGAAGCGTTCCTTGGACAGGGATTGGGTCAACTTCATGGCCGTCTCGACACCCAGGTCGGCGGTGATCAGCAGATCCTCCAACTCCTCCAGGGCCGCGTCGTCCAGCTTGCGCTCGGTGAAGAGCCCCATGATCCCGCCGACAAGGCGGGAGGAGGACCGGGTCAGCCCAGCCCGCAGGCGGGCGAAAAAGCCTTCCTTTTTCGGAGCATCGTCTCCGGACGGGAGGGCGATGGCCGGTGCTCGTCCCTCATCCGGTTCGGCGTCAGGCTCGGGGATGATGTCTTGCTTCGGAGGGGGCTCGGGAATTGGTGGGGACAGGGGCTCCGGAATGGGGGTTGGTTCCGGGGTGGCGGTTGTCGGTTCGGTGGGAGCGTCTTCCGCGTCCTCTTCCGGGACGGGCGGCGGTTCGGGCTGGCGCTTGGCTTGGTCGAAGGTGGTCGGGCCGACGATCCGGGACCAGAAGCCCTTCTTATCCTTGTCGCGTTCGCTCACGAAACCGGTTCTCCAATCAAATGGGTACCGTCCCCGGCCCGCAGCCGGACCGGAAGAATGTGACCCGCCGGATAGTCCATTGGGACGCGCACGGGCAGAAACCCCTCGTCATGGCCCTCGCCCGGCTTTTCGACAAGCACCCGGTCCAGTTGGCCAACTCGGCGGGTCATATGGGCGGCGAGCACGGCCTCGCCCTTGTCGCGCAGACGCTTGGCCCGGTCCTTGATCGTGGCCTTGTCCACCTGGGGCATGCGCGCCGCGGGGGTCCCCGGGCGGGAACTGTAGGGGAAGACATGCAGATGGGTCAGTCCGGCCTCGTCCACCAGATCGAGGGTGTCCTGGAACTGCGCTTCCGTCTCGGTGGGAAAGCCGACGATGATATCGGCGCCGAGCGCCATGTCCGGGCGGAGAGTCCGCAGACGCTTGGCGAGCGTGATCACGTCATCGCGCAGGTGGCGGCGTTTCATGCGCTTCAGGATCATGTCGGCGCCCGCCTGGACGGACAGGTGCATATGGGGCAATAGGCGCGGGTCCTTGGCGATCAGGGCGAACAGGTCCTCGTCCACCTCCACCGGATCCAGGCTGGACAGGCGCAGGCGAGGCAAGGCGGGCACCGCGGCCAGCAGACGGCGGACCATCTGTCCCAGGGACGGCGCGCCGGGCAGGTCGGGGCCATAGGCGGTGATGTCCACGCCGGTCAGGACGACCTCCCCATAGCCATTGGCCACCAGGGCGCGGACCTGTTCGGTGATCTGACCCATGGGCACGGACCGGCTGTTGCCCCGGCCATAGGGAATGACGCAGAAGGTGCAGCGGTGGTCGCAACCCTGCTGGACCTGGACGAAGGCTCGGGCTCGTCCCTCGAACCCACCGATCAGGTGACCGGCGGTTTCGGTGACGGTCATGATGTCCTCGACCAGGATCTTGGCGGGCTCGCCGAGGGAGAAGGCGTCCACCACCGCCTTATAACTCTCCGCTTTCAGCTTTTCCTCGTTGCCCAGGACCGTGTCCACCTCGGGCATGGACCCCCAGGCCTGGGGGTCGATTTGGGCGCCGCAGCCGGTGACGATGACCTTGGCGTCCGGGTTCTCCCGGCGCAATCGGCGGATGGTCTGGCGGGCCTGACGCTCCGCCTCCTTGGTCACGGCGCAGGTGTTGACGATGATGGCGTCCGTGAGACCGGCCTGGGTGGCCTGATCGCGCATGACCTCCGACTCATAGGTGTTGAGGCGGCATCCGAAGGTGATGATCCGCGGACCCGTCGTCGCGGGAGCGCTTGCGGTGGGAGCGCTTTCGGCGGGATTCTTCTCGGCGGGAGTGCTCATCGCCAGCCCCCTTCCTCCAGCACGCCCCGGTAGGCCAGGGTGGCCGAGCCCGTCATGAGGATCCGGTTGTCGCTGTCGCGCCAAGAGATGTGGAGAGGACCGCCATCCAGCTCGACGATCCCCTCGCGGCCTTCGATCAGTCCGCGGCGCACCGCGGCGACCAGCGTGGCGCAGGCGCCGGTGCCACAGGCTTGGGTGATGCCCACGCCCCGCTCCCAGACACGCATGCGGATGCGACCGGCTTCCAGGCGGTGGATGACCTCGACGTTGACCCGCTTGGGGAACAGGGGATGGGTCTCCACCCGGGGACCCCAGGTGGTCAGGTCGATGGCCTCGGCGTCCTCGACGAGGAAGACCGCATGGGGATTGCCGACCGAGACACCGCACGGCCCAGACAGGGGGCCGACGGTCAGGTCCAGCGCGCGGGTGTCCATGGGGCCGGAGAGGGGCAGGTCCGACCAGTTCAAACGGGCGGGACCCATGTCCACGGTGACGGCCTCGCTCAGGTCCTTGCCGGGGACGCGGAAAGCCTCGATGGGGCCGCCCAGGGTGTCGATGCGCACCGAGTCCCCGCCGGTCTCCTCCAACAGCAGACGGCCCACGCAGCGGGCGGCGTTGCCGCAGCTCTCCACCACGCCGCCGTCACCGTTGCGGATGCCCATGGTGGCATGGCCGTCCCCGGTGGGGGGCTCAATGGTGATGAACTGGTCGCAGCCGGGGCCGGAACGGCGGTTGGCCGCGGCCCGCACGGCCTCTTCCGTCAGGGCGAGCGGATGGGTCCGGGCATCGATCACGATAAAATCGTTGCCCAGGCCGTGCATTTTTTGGAAAGGCGTGCCCATCAAATTGCTGCTCATGGTGACGCCTTATATGGGGTGAACGGGGGCAAGTCCAGAAGAGCGCAGAGATGGATCCGGGGAAATGTCATGGATTCGTCCCTGGTTCGGCGACGCGGGGGGCGCCAGTTTCCTCCGTCCCGCTCCGCGAACCCCCGAGAGTCGCCCCATGGCCCCGTCCTCTCCCGTCGCGCGCACCAAGCGCGCCATCCTTTTTTGTCTGTTCATGGGCGCGATCTTCACCGCGTCCGTCATCCCCTTCAGGGGGTCTTTCGTGGTGGAGGGATTGGGTGAGGACCCCTGGACATTCAGACTTTCCCCCATCCTGTCGGCCCTGGTCCCGATCCTGGTCAATCGGGCGTTCGGCGAGCGGGTGGACCGGGGCGCGCGGCCCTATCCCCATATCCTGATCGCCGACCAATGGCCTTGGACTTCCGATCGGTGATTTCGACAATTATAAAGTTAGACATCTAACCAAAAAATGGATACTATTTAGTTAGACATCAAACTATGAGAGGCGAGTCATGAAACGGAGACATGTTCTGTCCATAGTCGGCGGCGGTGTGATCGCCGCGGCCGGGCTCTTTTATGGAACCCGGGAACCGACGCGGGCGCGGGCGCCTTGGCGCGAAGCCGGAGTGGGGTATTTGGATCCTCGTAAGCGGGCTCTCTCCCACGCGATTCTCGCGCCCAATCCCCATAACCGACAGCCCTGGATGGTGGACCTTTCCGAGGCGGGGCGGGTTCTCCTTTACGTGGATACGGACCGCATGCTTCCCCAGACCGACCCCTTCAATCGGCAGATCACGGTTGGCCTGGGGTGTTTCCTGGAATTGATGGATATGGCCGCGGCGGCCGATGGCTATCGGGTCGACCTGGATCTGTTTCCCGAGGGATCCAATCCGGACCACCTGACCAAGGCGCCGGTGGCGGTCGCCACCTTTGTCAGGCGGGAAGGGATCGCGGTGGATCCCCTCTTCGCCCATGTGTTTGATCGGCGGTCCCACAAGCGGCCTTTCGATATGGACCGTCCGGTCTCCGCGGCGCATATGGACGGCCTTCTCGCCAGTGGACGCCACGGGACCCGGATTGGCGGCACCAATGATGGCGCGGTGGTGGCCGCGTTGCGGCGTCTAACCCACGACGCCTTGGCCTTGGAGATCGAGACCTCCCGGACCTACCGGGAAAGCGTGGACCTGTTCCGCATCGGCAAGCGGGAGATCGAGGCCAATCCGGACGGGATCGACTTTTCCGGACCACTGTTCGAGACCTTGGCGCTCCTGGGCCTGTTCAATCGGAAGACCGCGCTGGACCCCACCTCCAGCACCTATGCGGAAGGCGTCGGCGCCGTGCTTAAAAATACCGACACGGCGATGGCCCATGTCTGGGTGGTGACGGAGGCCAATGACCGGGAAAGCCAGATCGCCGCCGGGCGCGATTGGTTGCGTGTCAACCTGGCCGCGACCGGTTTTGGTCTTGGCCTACAGCCTCTGAGTCAGGCCTTGCAGGAATATCCGGAGATGGGGGAGTATTTCGCCCGCGCGCACGGAATCCTGTCCCCGGATGGGGGCGTGATCCAGATGCTGGGGCGTCTGGGCCATGGTCCGGAGAGTCCGCCAAGCCCCCGCTGGCCGCTGGACGCCAAGGTTTTTCGGAGGGAGAAGACATGAGCGGGGAGAGCCGCGCGGACCAGGTATTCACGTTTTTCACCGAGATCAATATTCTCGCCCAGTTGTCCTCGACCCTGATGAACCGGAACCTGCCCGACGGCCTGTCCGTCGCGCATTTTTCCATTCTGCACCATATGGTCCGGCGCGGTGATGGCCAGACGCCTCTGGATCTGGCGACCGCCTTCCAGGTCACCAAGGCGACCATGAGCCACTCCATCGATGTCCTTTCCCGGCGTGGCTTCATTCGCGTCGAGCGCAGCGTCGAGGATGGCCGCTCCAAACGGATCTATCTGACCGAGGAGGGGCGGACTTTCCGGGAGCGGGCCATGGTCCAGGCGACCGAGGCGGTGACCGGACTCCTGGAGGAGTTGGACCTGGAGAAACTCACCGCCTTGTTGCCGACCCTGCGTGCCGTGCGCGAGGTTCTGGATCGGAAGCGGTAGGGGCTATCCCCGCCCCCGATAGCCCGGCACGCCCTGCTCGGGGATCCAGACGACCTTGGGTGCTTCGCCGGTCTGATAAAAGACGTCGATGGGCATGCCGCCCCGGGGGTACCAGTAGCCGCCAATGCGCAACCATTGGGGAGAGAGCAGGTCGATCAGCCGCTTGCCGATGGAAACGGTGCAATCCTCGTGGAAGGCCCCGTGGTCGCGGAAGGACCCCAGGTAGAGCTTCAGGGATTTGCTCTCCACCAGCCAGTCGCCGGGGACGTAGTCGATGACCAGATGGGCGAAGTCCGGTTGTCCGGTGATGGGGCAAAGGGAGGTGAACTCCGGCGCCGTGAAACGCACGCAGTAGGGGGTGCCCGCCTGGGGGTTGGGCACCTTCTCCAATTCCGCGGCCTCGGGCGAGGCGGGGAGGGCGGTCTTGCCCCCCAACTGGGTCAGATTGGCGTAAATGTTGTCCTGGGTCATTTTTAGATCTCACGCTTGTCCGCCGCGCGGACGCTTCGATGGGGCGCGCTGACCGCGCGGCGCCCGGTCTCCCCAAAGGGGAGCGGTCCGCCCGGGCGCCTGGGCTTTTTTCCGATCTCACGCTTGTCCGCGTCGCGGACGCTCCGATGGGGCGCGCTGACCGCGCGGCGCCCAGTCGGGCGCTTGGGTATCCTTTTCAATCACGTTTGTTTCTGGTCGGTGCGACGGGCTGGACTCAAACGCCGCGCCGGTTGCCCCAGATCAGGACATGCAGCTGAGGCAGAACCCGGGCGGAAAACCAACGGTCGGAGGTGACCCGCTCGACCAGCCAGCGGAGCCGGTCCGCGATGCCGTTCAAATCAATGGCCGCGTCCTCGGCGTCGGGCGGCGGTGGGGTGTGGTTGCCCGGTTGCAGGATGAGGGGGAGGGCCGGGAAGCGCGTCGCCACATCCTTGGCGAAGGCATAGTCGGCCTCGTCCATCACCACGATTTTCAGTGTCACCTCTGGCCCCGGTCCCGCCGCCTGCCCCGCCGCCTGCCCCGCCGCCTGGAGGCACTCCTCCAGTCTGTCCCAGTCCATTTCCATGCCGGAGGACGGGGGTTTGGGGCTGAGGATCAGGTGGTCGAGGTCGGCGAACCAATCCCGGGCCAGGGACCCCTGGGTCTCCAGGGCGAAGTGGTATCCCTCCGCCTTGCCCCGGGCGATCAGACCGCCCAGGGGCTGGAGGGCCGGATTGCCGCCGGAGAGGGAGACCGTCACCGGCCTTCCATGCGACAACCGGGAGACCTCGGTCCAGACGGCGCTGTCCTCCAGGGAGGTCCAGGTGTGGCGGTAGGCCGGGTCCACGGCATGGAGAGTGTCGCACCAGGCGCAGCGGTAGTCGCAGCCCCCCAGGCGGACGAAGACCGTGGGCCGGCCGATCAGCGGCCCTTCGCCCTGGATGGTCGGGCCGAAGATCTCGCTGACCGTGAGCCGTGTCCCGGTCATGGGTGGTCATCCCGAAACACCCCTCCGGGGTGATATTCCGCCCATGTCTTGGGCGTCTCCGAGACGCGCACGGCGGCGGTTTCCGGCCATCGGGCCTTGCACCAGTCGAAGCAGGTCTTGGCGATTCGCTCCGCGGTCACGCCGTCGTCGCCCAACACATCGTTCAGATGCCGGTGGTCCAGGGTCTCGTCCAGCCAGTCCTTGAAGGGGGACAGCTCCCGATAATCCCTAACGAATCCCACGCTGTTCAACGCCGCCGACACCAATTCCACCTCCACCACGTAGTTATGGCCGTGGAAGCGGGCGCAGGGGTGGTCGTCGGGCAGTTGCTTGAGTTGGTGGGAGGCCGAGAAATGGAATTCCTTGGCGATCCGGTACATCAGCCCTCTCCCCGGGCGCCCGGCCCCCCCGAACCCGCATCCCTCGAACCAAGGCCCCTTGCCTTGGCGTCGGCCACCGCGGCGACCCAGAAGTCCGGATCGGCGTAGTTGGTGGGATCCGCGACGCCAGCCATGTGAAAGGCCTCCCGCCGTTCCACGCAGGTGCCGCACCGTCCGCAATGGACGGCGCCGCCCTTGTAACAGGACCAGGTCTCGGCGAAGGGTACGCCCAGGCGGGCGCCCTCCGCGGCGATGTCGGCCTTGCTCCGGTGGACATAGGGGGTCTGGAAGGCGACCGGACCCATGCCATCCAAGGCGTGATCCTGCATGGTGGCGAAGGCCTCGCAAAAGCCCGGGCGGCAATCGGGATAGATGAAGTGGTCTCCGCCATGGACGGCGGCGGCCACGGCCTCGGCGCCCTGGGCCGTGGCGATGCCAAAGGCGATGGTCAACATGATGGCGTTGCGGTTGGGGACCACGGTGACGCGCATGGTCTCCTCGGCGTAATGGCCATCGGGGACGGCGACGTCATCGGAGGTGAGGGAGGACCCCGACAGCAAGGCGCCCACGGCGCGCAGATCGACGATATCGTGGGGAACGCCGAGGCGCTCGGCGCAAAGGGCGGCGAAGGTCAGTTCCTTGGCATGGCGCTGGCCATAGTCGAAGGAGACGAGGCGGGAGAGAGTCGCCTCCAGGGCGATTTTGTGCGCCAGCGTGACGGAATCCAGTCCGCCGGAGCAGATGACGATGGTTTTCATGGTGGTTCCTGTTTTTTACCGGGTAGGCCGCGACCGGGGTCCGTGAATTCGGACCAGAGGGGATGTTTAGGGGAAAGGGGCGGGGAAGGGAAGCCTTGACTCCCACACCCTCCAACACTAAAACTCCCTCTTCCGGTTCCGTGGTTCATCCGCGGGGCCGGTTTCGTGTCACCCATTTCGGTTGACCCATCGCCTCCGAGGAGGTCCGCCAGTCCGCGAGTGTCGCGCACTGGCGCCATACTCGTTTGCGTGGTGCGCGACGATCTGGGCCGGGAAAACAAACCAAGGGCTTTAATTCCATGTTCGACGGACTGTCCGGTCGCCTAGGAGATGTGCTCGACAAGCTGCGCCGCCGCGGTTCCCTTTCGGAGTCCGACGTCGACGCGGCCATGCGCGAGGTGCGCGTCGCCCTTCTGGAGGCCGACGTCGCCCTGCCGGTGGTCAAGCAGTTCGTCACCCAGGTGAAGGAAAAGGCCGTCGGGCAGGAGGTTGTCCGCTCCGTTACACCGGGCCAGATGGTCGTCAAGATCGTCCACGACGCGCTGGTGGAAATGCTCGGGGGCGAAGGCGCTTTAGAGCAGGAGGTGGATCCCCTCGCGCTCGGTATCGATCTGGGCCATACCCCACCGGTTCCGGTCCTCATGGTCGGTTTGCAGGGCTCCGGTAAGACCACGACCTCGGCCAAGTTGGCGCTTCGCATCACCAAGCGGGAGCGCAAAAAGGTCCTGATGGCCTCCTTGGACGTTTACCGTCCGGCGGCCCAGCAGCAATTGAAGATCCTCGGCGAGCAGACCGGGGTGGATGTGCTGTCCATCGTCATGGGGCAAAAGCCCGTCGATATCGCCAAGCGCGCCATGAAGGAAGCGCGCGAGGGTGGTTACGACGTGGTGATCCTCGATACCGCGGGTCGCCTGCATATCGACGACGCCCTGATGGAGGAAGTGGCCAAGGTCCGGGAGGTCACCTCTCCCAAGGAAACCCTGCTGGTTACCGACGCCATGACCGGCCAGGACGCGGTCACCATCGCCCGGGAGTTCAACGAGAAGGTCGGTGTCACCGGCATCGTCTTGACCCGGGTGGACGGCGACAGCCGCGGCGGCGCGGCCCTGTCCATGCGCGCGGTCACCGGCGTGCCCATCAAGCTGATGGGCATGGGCGAGAAGATGGATGCGCTCGAGGCCTTCCATGCCCAACGCATCGCCGGTCGGATCCTCGGCATGGGCGATGTGGTCTCCCTGGTGGAGAAGGCGGCGGAAACCATCGAGGTGGCCGAAGCCGAAAAGCTCGCCAAACGCATGGCCGAGGGTAAGTTCGACCTGGAAGACCTGCTGTCCCAATTCCGCCAGATCAAGAAGATGGGCGACATGAAGGGGCTGCTCGGCATGCTGCCGGGCGTTTCGAAGATGCAGCGCCAGATGGCGGAGTCCAAGATGGACGACAATATGATCAAGCGCCAAGAGGCCTTGATCCTGTCCATGACGATCAAGGAACGGCGCAATCCCGATCTGATCAAGGCCTCGCGCAAGAAGCGCATCGCCGCGGGCGCGGGCATGACCGTTCCCGACGTGAACAAGCTGCTGAAGCAACATCAGCAGATGGCCACGATGATGAAAAAGATGAAGCAAATGGGTGGCAAGAAGGGCCTCGCGGGCCTGCTTGGTGGTCTGGGCGGTGGCGGCGAGATGCCCCCCGACCTGGGTGGCCTGGGCGGTCCCGGTGGTGGTCTTCCCGGCGGCATGCCGGGTGGGGGGCCGCCGCCCGGCTTCCCCGGTTTGGGTGGCCCAAGACTGGGCCTGCCCGGAGGCGTCACCGGCCGTAAGAGCGGTCGGAAGAAGAAGTAGTCCAGTTGGAAATACACAAGTCTAAGTTCAAGAACCAGGAGTAAGACGACAATGTCCCTGCGAATTCGGCTCGCCCGTGGTGGCGCCAAGAAGCGCCCCTTTTATCGCATCGTGATCGCCGACTCGCGCTGCCCGCGCGATGGCAAGTTCATCGAGAAGGTCGGTATCTACGACCCCATGCTGCCCCGTGAGAACGAGAACCGCATTGTCCTGAAGGACGAGCGGATCAAGTACTGGCTGGGTGTGGGGGCCACCCCGACCGACCGCGTGCACCGCTTCCTGGCGACCGCGGGTCTGACCGGCGAGCGCGCCATTCCCAACCAGACCACGAAGGCCGAGCCCGGCGAGAAGGCCAAGGAACGTCTGCGCGAGGCCGAGGAAGCCGCCAAGGCCGCCGCCGAAGCCGCCGCCGCGGCGGAAGCCGAAGCCGCCGAGGGCTAAGGCCCTCTTGGGTCTTCCCAAGGGATTCGGGACAAGAAGCCGATGACGGAGCGATTGCTCGTGGGCGTGATCGTGGGCACCCATGGCGTGCGGGGTCTTCTCCGGGTGAAGAGTTTCACCCAGGACGAGGACGCTCTGTGCGCCTATGGGACGCTGACGGACGAAGGCGGAAGCCGTTCCTTCGACCTGGTTTTCAAGAACCGGTCGAAGGGCGTGGTGATCTGCGCGCTCAAGGGGGTCGACGACCGTGACGCCGCTTTGGCCTTGAAGGGAACCCGGCTCTACATGGACCGGTCCGCCCTGCCCAAGGACGCGTTGGAGGCGGACGAGTACTACCACGCCGATTTGATTGGCCTGCCGATCGAATGGGTGGACGGGGGGGAGCTCGGGGTCGTGCGCGCGGTCCATGACTTCGGCGCGGGGGACATGCTTGAGGTGGCCCTGTCGGGCGAGTCCTCCAAGGTCGTGTTCCTGCCGTTCACCCAGGCCTGCGTGCCGGTGGTGGACATCAAGACGGGCCGTCTCGTGGCCAATCCTCCCCCAGGCCTCCTCGATGATGGGGGCGAAGCGGAAGACGGAGAGCGGGACCTGGACCAGGATCAGGCACGGGACCAGGGGGAGGTTTTCCCATGAGTCTGCGCGCCATCGTCCTGACCCTTTTCCCGGAGATGTTTCCCGGACCCCTAGGCCATTCCCTGGCGGGGAAAGGCCTGGAGACGGGGGCCTGGAGCCTGGAAACGGTGGATATCCGTGGTTTCGCCACGGACAAGCACCGCACGGTGGACGATACGCCCTTCGGCGGCGGGGCTGGCATGGTCATGCGCCCCGACGTGGTGGACGCGGCCATCGAGGCCTCCTGGCCCAAGGACGGTCCCCTGGTCTACCTGACCCCCCGGGGAAAGGTGCTGGACCAGGCCATGGCCTGGGACCTGTCCCGCCAACCCTCCTTGACCCTGCTCTGCGGGCGATACGAAGGGGTGGACCAACGGGTTTTGGACGCGCGCGAGATGCGGGAAATCAGCGTTGGCGATTTCGTCCTGTCCGGTGGGGAGGCCGCGGCCCAGCTTCTGCTGGACGCCGTGGTGCGTCTGCTACCCGGTGTGGTCGGCAAGACGGAATCCTTGGAAGACGAGAGTTTCGAGCGGGGACTCCTGGAGTATCCCCAGTATACGCGTCCCGCCGATTGGCGGGGCAAGACGGTGCCAGAGGTCCTGACCTCCGGACACCATGGCAATGTGGCCGCTTGGCGATTGGCCCAGGCGGAGGATATCACCCGGACGCGACGACCGGACCTGTGGGATCGGTACATCGTGGGCCGGGGTGACTTGAACAGAGGATGCGGACAATGAACATCATTCAGCAGCTTGAGAAGGAGCAGATGGAAAAGCTCCTGGAGACCCGGGGCGTTCCTGAGTTCTCTCCTGGCGACACCCTTAAGGTCCACGTGAAGGTGGTCGAAGGGACCCGCCAACGCGTGCAGATCTACGAAGGCGTGTGCATCGCCCGTCGGAATGCCGCCCTGAACAGCTCCTTCACCGTGCGTAAGATCTCTTTCGGTGAAGGCGTGGAGCGTGTCTTCCCGCTTTATGCCCCGACCATCGACCGGATCGAGGTGGTCCGTCGCGGTCAGGTTCGCCGCGCGAAGCTGTACTACCTGCGTGGCCGTCAGGGCCGCTCCGCTCGTATCGTCGAGGATATCACTTCGACTCAACGGGCCCTGGCCAATGAGCGGGCCATCAGCCAGGAGCGGAAGCTGACGGCGAAGCCCGAGGACAAGCCCGCGGGCAAGCCCGACGCCAAGGCCAAGCCCAAGGGGAAGAAGTAGACTCCCTCGGGCTTTTGAATGCCTCCTCCTGGCTCGGGGGCGTTCCATCGGCGACGACCGTCCGCACTTCCCCCGTCATCCTGGAACACGGGATGACGGGGTCGGCGGTTTCGGCTTAGGCGCCAATGTCGACCATTCTCACGTTTCGCGCGTCGCATGGTGGCGAAATTCACTCTGCCATTTTCCGCGCGGACCTCTTACATTCCGAACCTTCATTGGAACCAAGACACGGCCCCATGAAGGGGCATAGGCTAGGGAGCGTCACGGTATGGGTAAGCCCACGACCCTGTTCAACAAGATCTGGCAAAGCCACCTGGTGGACCAGCAGGACGATGGGACCTGCCTGATTTACATCGACCGGCATCTGGTGCACGAGGTCACCAGCCCCCAGGCCTTCGAAGGGCTGCGCATGACCGGCCGTCAGGTCCGTCGCCCGGAAGCGACCTTGGCCGTGGCCGACCACAACGTGCCGACCACGGACCGGTCCAAGGGGATCGAGGACGAGGAAAGCCGTATCCAGGTGGAAGCTCTGGAGACCAATACCAAGGAATTCGGCGTTCCCTATCTCGCCATGGACGATATCCGTCAGGGCATCGTGCACATCGTGGGTCCCGAACAGGGCTTTACTCTGCCCGGCGCGACCATCGTTTGTGGTGATAGCCATACCTCGACCCATGGGGCCTTTGGCGCCTTGGCGTTTGGGATTGGCACCTCGGAGGTGGAGCATGTGCTGGCCACCCAGACCCTGCGCCAATCCCCGGCCAAGGACATGTTGGTCAAGGTCGACGGAGATCTGCCCCCGGGCACGACCGCCAAGGACATCGTGCTGGCCATCATCGGGAAGATCGGCACGGCGGGCGGCACCGGGTATGTGATCGAATACGCGGGCGAGGCGATCCAAAACCTCTCCATGGAAGGCCGCATGACGGTCTGTAACATGACCATCGAGGCGGGCGCGCGTGCTGGTCTGATCGCTCCCGATGAAACGACATTCGACTACCTGAAGGGCCGTCCGGCCGCGCCGAAGGGGGCCACCTGGGAGGCCGCGGTTTCCTATTGGAAGACCTTGAAGACCGACGAGGGCGCCACGTTCGACAAGGTGGTGGAGATCGACGCCGCCACCATCATCCCGCAGGTCACCTGGGGGACCAGCCCGGAGAATGTGGCTCCGATCACCGGCACCGTTCCCAACCCCGCGGAGGTTACCGACGCGGGGCGCCGCGTGGCCATGGAGCGGGCGCTGGCCTACATGGGTCTGGAAGCGGGTACCCCCTTGACCGAGGTTAAGATCGACCGGGTCTTCATCGGCTCCTGCACCAATGGCCGAATCGAGGACCTGCGCGCCGCGGCCTCCATCGCCAAGGGCCGCAAGGTCGCCGGGACCGTCAACGCCATGGTGGTGCCCGGTTCCGGTTTGGTGAAGGAACAAGCCGAGGAAGAAGGCTTGGACAAGATCTTCATCGAGGCTGGTTTCGAATGGCGGGAGCCCGGATGCTCCATGTGTCTGGCCATGAACGCGGACAAGCTGTCCGCGGGTGAGCGTTGCGCCTCGACCTCCAACCGCAACTTCGAGGGGCGTCAGGGCCGGGGGGGACGCACCCATCTGGTCAGCCCGGAAATGGCCGCCGCTTCCGCCATCAAGGGCACGCTGGCCGATCCGCGTGAGTTCCAGTGAACGGGCTGTCAGGGAGAAACACGACCATGGAAAAATTCACCACGCTGACCGGTGTCGCGGCCCCCATGCCGCTGATCAACATCGATACCGACATGATCATCCCCAAGCAGTTCCTGAAGACCATCAAGCGGACCGGCCTGGGCAAGAACCTGTTCGACGAGATGCGCTTCAAGGAGGACGGTTCGGAGAACCCGGACTTCGTTCTCAATAAGGCCGCTTGGCGCAAAGCCAAGATCATCGTCGCCGGGGACAACTTCGGCTGCGGATCCTCCCGCGAGCATGCGCCCTGGGCCCTGTTGGATTTCGGTATCCGCTGTGTGATCTCCACCAGCTTCGCCGATATCTTTTACAACAACTGCTTCAAGAACGGCATCCTCCCCATCGTCCTGCCCCAGGAAGACGTGGACAAGCTGATGGAAGACGCCGAGCGGGGCGCCAACGCCACCGTGACCATTGACCTGGAAAAGCAGGTTATTACCGGTCCGGATGGCGGTGAGGTCGCGTTCGAGGTCGATCCCTTCCGCAAGCATTGCCTGTTGAACGGTCTGGATGATATCGGCCTGTCCCTGCAAAAGGCCGACAGGATCGAGGACTTCGAAAAGACTCGCGAGACCCAGGCTCCCTGGATGGTCCCCGCGAAGTCCGCCTGACCGTTGGGGGGCCTCCGCCCCCCAAGCTCTCTGACCGGGGAGCCAAGGCTCCCTGGACCCCTCGAGGAAAAGAATGGAGGTCTGGAGGCATCGCCTCCAGCCGGGCGCGGGCGGGAGCCCGCTGGCCGAAGGCCAAAGACACCACGAAGAGGAAGCATCCGATGCCCGAGACGAAAAAAATTCTGTTCCTGGCCGGTGACGGCATCGGCCCCGAGGTGATGGGCCAGGTCCGCCGCGTGATGGATTGGCTTGAGAAGGAAGGCCGGGCTTCTTTCGAGGTGGAAGAGGGCCTGGTTGGCGGTTGTGCCTATGATGCCCACGGCACGCCCCTGCACGACGATACCATGAAGCTGGCGCTCGAGGCCGATGCGGTGATGCTGGGCGCTGTCGGTGGTCCAAAGTGGGACGCCGAACTGCCCTTCGAGCTGAAGCCCGAGCGGGGTCTGCTGCGCCTGCGCAAGGAAATGGAGCTGTTCGCGAACCTGCGCCCGGCCCTGGTCTTCGATGCTCTGGCCGAGGCCTCCACCCTGAAGACCGAACTGGTCGCCGGGCTGGATATCATGATCGTCCGCGAACTGACCGGTGGCGTGTATTTCGGTGAGCCCCGGGGTATCACCACCCTGACCAACGGCGAGCGCCGGGGCGTCAATACCCAGGTCTATGAGACCCATGAAATCGTGCGCGTGGCCGAGGTCGCCTTTGATCTGGCGGGCAAGCGCGGGAAGCGCCTGTGCAGCGTCGAAAAGGCCAACGTGATGGAAAGCGGCCTGCTTTGGCGGGAAGAGGTGACGCGGATCTCCGTCAACTATCCCGATATCGCGCTGTCCCACATGTATGCGGACAACTGCGCCATGCAATTGGTACGGGCGCCCAAGCAGTTCGATGTGATCGTGACCGATAATCTGTTCGGTGACCTGCTGTCCGACTGCGCGGCCATGCTGACCGGCTCCCTGGGCATGCTGCCCTCGGCCAGTCTGGGCGCCGCGGATGCCACGGGCAACCGCAAGGCCATGTACGAGCCGGTGCACGGCTCCGCCCCGGATATCGCCGGTCAGGACAAGGCCAATCCGCTGGCCACCCTGCTCAGCTTCTCCATGATGCTGCGCTACAGCTTCGACATGTCCGCCGAGGCGGATCTTGTCGACGAGGCCGTCAAGGATGTGCTCGACAGTGGGATCCGGACCGGCGACATCATGCAACCGGGAATGGCTTTGGTGGGCACCACCGCCATGGGCGATGCCCTGATCGCGGCCATGGAAAAGCGGTCCTGAACCAAGACTGTGACGCCTCCGTCGAGACTTTTCATGGTGTATGACAATCCACGATGAATTAGAGCGGTTTGGTGGCCGGAAAGCTGCATCAACTTTCCCAAACCGCTCTAAACAAGGCGCGCTATCAGGTTCCTTTAGTGCGTCTTTTTTATGGCGATCGACAGCCTTGGATCCGCGACGGAGCATCATCGGATAAGTCTGGCTTTGAATGGATGGTAATCTGAAAGGTTGGTGTGGACTCATGGTCCTACGGCATTTCAGGTCTGTCTGCAGAGGGCTGGCCCTCCTGTCAGAACGCGCGGTTTCCCTTCCGATCCGCCCGGAAAGCGGCGAGCCCAAGCGCGTCTTTCCTGGATTTTCATCACTCGGCCGCGATGGAGGCGACGGGGGAAGGTCGATAGGATGGACTCGTTTAACCCCGGTCTCTGGTGGGCGCTCCACGTTTGAAAGTTATCTATCATTTTGAAATAACAAAAAAAATGGGCGTCGATCGAACGACGCCCATGGAAGTGGACCACATGAGGAACTGGTATGGTCGGCCAAGCGACTGTCGGGGGGTAGGAAGACAGGCCGTTTGGCTTGATCTCCGTTTTATGCCTATTCCCATTGGTCGGCATTGATAATTCGCAAAGGGCATTATGAGAGACATTAAATTAGTTTTAAAATCCGAATAATGTTGGTTGGTCATTGAGCTTGTGGCTTTCTGGCCACAGGGGTCGGGGTAAGGATATCCCAGTGGGCCACCCGGGATTGTCATCCGCCCCCTTTTGGCCTTATTCAATTCTTAACGCTGCCATGGTTTGCGATTAGCACTTCGCTCCCGATTTGATGCGGCGCCGTTTATTGTTGCAGTGCAGCAAAGTTCCTGGTACTCCAGTCCGTATTGGAGTCGGAGTGATGGCCCTCTTGCGAAGGGCTCTCCGCGATTGTTACCAGAACAGTTCATGGGAAAAGGAGATTGGCCCGACCATACGGTGGTTGGGGCGATCGCGAGAGCGACGGTTTTTGTGTTCGTGGCGTCCTTGGGATCATGGGCGTCCGGGCGGGAAAGCCCCTCGGATAGAAACGAAAGGGCCGCGCCGAAGGCAGGGACGTCCAGAATAGGACACTCGGCAGGGGCACGGATGAGAAACAGCCGATGAGACTTGTCCTGACCGCACTGGCGATGCTTATCGCCAGCGCCACGGTTGCGGGAGCGGTTGAGCTTCCCAAGGATATCCGCGTTGGCGCGGGAACGCTGACCGTGTCGAAGCAAGACATGATGTGTCTGGCGTTGAATGACTATTGGGAAGCCCGGGGCGAGACGCTGCGGGGCCGCGTCGCCGTGGCCCAAGTGGTGTTGAATCGGGCTCGGGATTCGCGATTCCCTGGTACCATTTGCGATGTTGTCCAGGAAAACCGAACCAGTGGCACCAAGGGCTGCCAGTTCTCATGGTACTGCGACGGCAAGGCAGATAATCCGATGGAGCAGGCCGCGTGGCGGTCATCCGTCCTTCTTGCCATGTCGGTGCTGCGCCGGGACAATGCGATCGCCGATCCGACCGAAGGCGCTCTCTGGTACCATAACACCAGTGTATCACCGGGTTGGGCGCGCCGTTTGGACCAAACGGCGCGGATTGGGACCCACATTTTTTACACGGATGGGGCCGCGGAGCGTCCCTCGACCCTGACCGCCAGACGCGTGGACACCAAAACCAAGACTGGGACCAGCAAGGTCCCGACCACGGTCGCCGAGAGTTCGGACATTTCCGAGGACGGCGAGCAGGTGGCGGGACAGTAGCGCGGCGGCTTCCCTTGATAACGTGGGCGACAGGGGGTAGCTTCCACCCCCTCGGGGATTTACCTTCGCGCCCGCGACATCAGGGATTTTGAAGAACATGGCTTATAGAGACGGTGGATACCGCGTGGCGGTGATCGGCGCCACGGGCAACGTGGGACGGGAAATCCTGTCCCTGTTGGCTGAACGGGACTTTCCGGTCAAGGACGTGACCGCCTTGGCTTCCTCTCGTTCCGCCGGACGGCAAGTGTCCTTCGGCGAGGACGATATTCTCAAGGTCCAGGACCTGGATACGTTTGACTTCACGGGCGTTGATATCGCGCTCAGTTCGCCGGGGGCCAAGGTGTCCGCCGTGCATAGCCCCCGCGCCGCCGCGGCGGGATGCGTGGTGATCGATAACACCAGCCACTTCCGTATGGATAAGGATGTACCCTTGGTGGTTCCCGAGGTGAACCCCCAGGCCATCGCGGGCTATAAGAAGCGCGGTATTATCGCCAACCCCAATTGCTCGACCATTCAAATGGTCGTGGCCCTGAAGCCCTTGCATGATGCCTTTGGGATCAAACGGGTGGTGGTCAGCACCTACCAATCGGTTTCCGGTGGTGGCAAGGACGCCATGGACGAGCTCTTCAACCAAACGAAGGGCATCTACGTGAACCAGCCGGCATCCGACTTCCAGCAGATATTCACCAAGCAGATTGCGTTCAACGTCATTCCCCATATCGATGTTTTCATGGACGATGGGGCCACCAAGGAAGAGTGGAAGATGATGGCGGAGACTCGCAAGATCCTTGATCCGGACATCGCCGTGCACGCCAATTGCTGCCGGGTGCCCGTCATGGTGGGTCATGCGGAATATGTGAATATCGAGACCGAGAAGCCCATCACCGACAAATCCGCCCGGGCCGTGCTGGCCAAGGCAGAGGGGATCGTGGTGGTCGATCACCGGGCCAACGAGGGCTATGTGACCCCCGTCGAGTGCTCCGGCGAGGATCCGGTCTATGTGTCGCGTATCCGCAAGGATCTGACGGTCGAAAACGGCTTGTCCTTCTGGTGCGTAGCCGACAACCTGCGCAAGGGCGCGGCGCTGAATGCCGTGCAGATCGCCGAGGTCCTGGCCCGGGATTATCTGAAGTAGGATTGCTTGGCTGATTGGAATTCGTGGAAGGACTCCGGCTTTGACCGGGGTCTTTTCGCTTGGGTGGACTTTTGGGGTTCCGGGTCATGGCCTGTTCGGGGAGGCTTCTGGGGTGCGTCCCTCGGAGCAGCTCTGGAGGAAGGGCCTTGAAGGGTAGGGCGGCGAACTTCATCGGCGACCACTTTCGCGGTCAGACCCCGCTCCAGAAGGTGATCTGGCCAGAAAAAGGCCTGTTCCGGCGAAAGAGTCCGATAGGTCTCTTCCCTTTCCCCCTCCTGGAGAAAGAAGGCGTTGACGCGGACGTGTCGCGGCCGATCAGCCGGTATCCCTTGTCCAGGGCAACCTGTGTCAGGGCAGTGAGGGAAGATCCGTGAGGGAGGATCCTCGGAAAAATCGGTCCCGCCCATCGCGATCTGTTTCAGATTGCCCTAAAATAAAATATCTAGAGCACGACCTCGCGATCAAACGAGGTCACGAAGTGCCCCCGTTTTGCCGAGACATGCTCTGGTATACAAAAAAGCCGCCCGGAGAGGGCGGCTTTTTCCATGATGATCGCGAGGAAACCCGATCAGCCCGTCCGTTCGAACATCTTGATCTTGAGCTTTGCGATCGCCTCGCCGGGATTCAGGCCCTTGGGGCAAGTATCGGTGCAATTCATGATCGTGTGGCACCGGAACAGGCGGAACGGATCGTCCAACTGGTCCAGGCGCTCGCCAGCGGCCTCGTCCCGGCTGTCCAGCACCCAACGGGCGGCCTGCAGCAGGATGGCGGGACCCAGGTAACGGTCGCTGTTCCACCAGTAGCTCGGGCAACTGGTCTGGCAGCAGAAGCATAGGATGCATTCCCACAGTCCGTCCAATTCGGCCCGGTCCTCTGGGCTTTGCAGACGCTCACCCGCTGGCGGAGGTGGGGTGTCGGCCTTCAACCAAGGCTCGATCGCGGTGTATTGGGCATAGATGTGGTTCAGGTCGGGAACCAGATCCTTGACCACCTGCAGGTGCGGCAGCGGGTAGATGGCCACGTCACCTTTGATATCGGCGATGGGCTTCAAGCAGGCCAACGTGTTGTAGCTGTCGATGTTCATCGAGCAGGAGCCACAAATCCCCTCGCGGCAGGACCGCCGGAAGGTCAGGGTGGGATCCACCTCGTCCTTGATCTTGATCAGGGCGTCGAGGACCATGGGACCGCAGTTGTCCATGTCGACGGAATAGGTGTCCAGGCGCGGGTTGCCGCCCTGGTCCGGATCCCAACGGTAAATCTTGAAGGTCCGGGTGTTCTTCGCCCCGGCCGGCGCAGGATGGGTTTTCCCTTCCTGGACGCGGCTGTTGCGGGGCAGATTGAATTCAACCATGTCTCAAAGCCTCCAGCGGAGTGGCCGATATCGCGCCGGATGGAATGTCCCAAGACAGGGGCACCCCATCCTGTTCTGGATCAGTACACGCGCGCCTTGGGTTCGATGTAATCGACCTCGTCGGTCAGGGTGTAGGTATGCACGGGGCGATAGCTCAGGCTGACCGCGCCCTTATCATCGATGCGGGCGAGCGTATGCTTCATCCACTCTGTGTCATTCCTGTCGGGGAAGTCTTCGTGCGCGTGGGCGCCCCGGCTTTCGTGACGGGCTTCCGCCCCATGGATGGTCGCCTTGGCGCAAGCCATCAGATTCTCCAACTCCAAGGCCTCGGCGAGGTCGGTGTTGAAGATCATGCTGCGGTCGGCGAGTTTGATGTCGGCCAGGGTCGCGGCGATGGCGTCGACCTTGTCCTTGCCTTCGGCCAGAGAACTGGTCGTGCGGAACACCGCGGCGTCGATCTGCATGGCCCGTTGCAGGTTGTCCCGGATCTCCGAGGTCAGTTTGGCGCCATTGGCGGTACGCAGGCGCTCCAGGCGGCCCAGGGCGAAGTCGGCGTTGCCGTCCTTCAGGGGCTTGTGCTTGGTGCCCGGGGTGATCAGCTCGGCCGCCCGGATGGCCGCGGCGCGGCCGAAGACGACGATGTCGAGCAGGGAGTTCGTGCCCAGTCGGTTGGCGCCATGCACGGAGACGCTGGCGCATTCGCCCACGGCCATCAAGCCCGGGAATACCCGATCCGGCTCGTCCGCGGTCGGGTCCAGAACCTCGCCCTTATAGTTGGTCGGGATGCCGCCCATGTTGTAGTGCACGGTCGGCAGGACGGGGATGGGCTCCTTGGTGGCGTCCACGCCCGCGAAAACCTTCGCGGTCTCGGTGATACCGGGCAGACGGGCATGTAGCACGTCGCCGCCCAGGTGCTCCAGGTGCAGGAAAATGTGGTCCTTCTTGGGGCCAACTCCCCGACCCTCTCGGATTTCCACGGTCATGGCGCGGGACACCACGTCGCGGGAAGCCAAATCCTTCGCCGTCGGAGCATAGCGCTCCATGAAGCGCTCCCCTTCGGAGTTGGTCAGGTATCCGCCCTCGCCGCGGGCCCCCTCGGTGATCAGACAGCCAGAGCCGTAGATGCCGGTGGGGTGGAACTGGACGAATTCCATGTCCTGGAGCGGCAGACCAGCCCGGGCGACCATGCCGTTGCCGTCGCCGGTGCAGGTATGGGCCGAGGTGCAGGAGAAGTAGGAGCGACCGTAGCCACCGGTGGCCAGGATGGTCTGATGGGCCTTGAAGCGGTGGATGGTGCCATCGTCCATGTTCCAGGCGATGATCCCCCGGCACCGACCATCCTCGATGATCAGGTCCAGGGCGAAATACTCGACGAAGAACTCCGCCTTATACTTTAGGGACTGCTGGTACAGAGTATGCAAAATGGCATGGCCGGTGCGGTCCGCGGCGGCGCAGGCGCGCTGAACCGGAGCCTCGCCGTAGTTGCGCATATGGCCACCGAAAGGGCGCTGGTAGATCTTGCCGTCCTCGGTGCGGGAGAAGGGCACGCCAGCGTGCTCCAACTCGTACACCGCGGGAATGGCTTCCCGGCACATGTATTCGATGGCGTCTTGGTCACCCAGCCAATCCGACCCCTTGACGGTGTCGTACATGTGCCATTGCCAGCTGTCCTCGGCCATGTTGCCCAGCGCCGCGCCGATGCCGCCCTGGGCGGCCACGGTGTGGGAGCGGGTCGGGAAAACCTTGGTCACGCAAGCGGTCTTTAGACCCTGCTGGACGCAACCGAAGGTGGCGCGCAGGCCGGCGCCACCGGCGCCGACGACCAGGGCGTCATACTCGTGGTCGATAATCTCGTAGGATGCCATCGGGTTAGCCTCCGAAGGTCAGCTTGAGGATGGAGACGGCGGCCAAAACGGAGCCCAGAGCGGCATACATCTTCAGACCAAAGACCAGGATGTGCTTGATCGTGTGGTGCTGTACATAATCCTCGATGATGACGATCAGCCCGAGCATGCCGTGGTAGAATGCGCAGAACACCGTCAACAGCATCAGGGTGGCGTTCCAGGGCGACCCCATGAACGTCACCATGTCGGCGTAGGAGGCATCCAGGTTGCCGATGATCGCCACGAAGACGAACCAGAGCATCAAGGGGACCAGAGCGATGGCGGGCAGACGTTCGGCCATCCAGTGAGAGGACGCGCCTTCCTTGGCGGCGCCCAAACCACGGGCCTTGCCCAGAGGTGTGCGAAGCGACATTGTTCAGTTCCTCCCTCAGCCGTAAACCGACAGGCCGATGATCCAGGCCAGCAGGGTCAGCACGATGGCGGCGCCAACGGCGATGCGACCGGTCTTGCGTACGGTCGGCATGTCGAACCCGAAGCCGGTGTCCCACAGCAGGTGCCGCATGCCATTGCACATGTGGTAGAACACGAGCACGGTCAGCCCGAACAGGACGATGTACCCGAAGAAGGATCCGAAGAAATTCTGGACGGCCTCGAAGGCCTCCGGACCGGTGCCGGCGGCGACGATCCAAAGAAGGAAGAAAAAAGTTCCCCCCACCATCAGGCCAGCGCCGAAGATCCGAAAGACGATCGACAGCAGTGGCGGCAGCTTGGTCTGCAGCTTGTAAACCTGAAGGTGCGGCGAAATGGGCCTGGGATGAGATTTCATGGCGTCAGCCTCTTGCGCTGGTCCGCGGATTATTTGGTGCGTGCGCCCCCGAAACACGCCCGCCAGTCCTAATTCCCCCAAGGACCTTTAATGACGGAACCGCGATACCTTCGGCGGCGCGACATGGAATAGCGGGTCGCACGGATCGAGTCAACGACGGTGGTCCCCCAGCAGATTTCCACCCCGCGCCCGGACCGGCTCATCTCGGGGGTGGAAAATCTTTTTAAACAAGTCCTTAGCTTGAAGTTTGACAATAAAATCGTCCACTTTTCCGCTATGGCCCCCGTGGTGAGGTCAACCCTTGCGTGGTATCAGGGCCCAGTAATCCAGGTCGAGCACCACATTGGGCAGGTATTTACCGTCCTCTCCCTTGTAGGGGAAGTCGGCGCAGGGCAGGTCCTTGGTGGCGACGGTGCGCAGGCGCAGCGCGCCCAGGTCGTCGCGGTCGGGCAGACTGGAGGTTTCCAGCACCTCGGACCAGGCATGGATGGTGTCCCCGGCGAAGGTGGGGTTGCAATGGGCGCCCGCATTGATGGCGGCCAGCCGGAAGGCGTTGCCCAGGCCGTTGAAACTGAGAGCCCGGGCCAGGCTGATCACATGGCCACCATAGATTAACCGCTTGCCGAAGCGGCCCTTGGCCTGTTCGAATTGGTTGAAATGGACCTTGGCGGTGTTCTGCCACAGGCGGGTGGCCATCATGTGCTCGGCGTCCTCGATGGTCATGCCGTCCCGATGGTCGATTTTCTCGCCAACGGCGTAGTCCTCCCACAGGTGGGGAGATCCTGCGAGCGTTGTGTCATAGCCCGACATGTCCAGGCCATCGGGGGTGTAGAGGTCCTCCGGCGCGACCCGGTCGGGCAGGTCGGGGACCTCAGGGTCCGGGGCGGGCAAGCTGGTGTCGCGTTTGTTGACCATGACCCAACGGCAATAGTCGGCCACCACTTCGTCATTCTGGTTCATACCGACGGAATTGACGTAGACCACGCCGGTCTTACCGTTGGAATTCTCCTTCAGACCAATCACCCGGCTGACCGTGCGCAGGGTATCACCCGCGTAGACGGGAACGCCCATGCGACCCCGGGCATAGCCCAGGTTGGCGACCGCGTTCAGGCTGACGTCGGGCACGGTCTTGCCAAAGACCACATGAAAGACCAGCAGGTCGTCAAGCGGCGCGTCCTCGTAGCCGATGGCCATCGCCATGCTGGCGGCCGATTGAACGGCGAAGCGGGATCCGTACAAGGCGCAGTACAGGGCAACATCCCCCTCCGTCACCGTGCGCGGGGTGGCGTGGACCAGTTCCTGGCCCAAGGAGAAGTCCTCGAAAAAATTACCCGGGTTGGTCTTGCTCATGGCGCGGTTCCGTCCTTGTCGGTCGTGAGCTCAGGAATTCAGGTCGGCGGCCAGTTCGGCGATGCGTTCCGACAGGGCGACCAGCCGATTGGCGTTCTGGACATGCAGATTCTCCACCAGCTTCCCGTCGACCACGACCACACCCTTGCCGTCTTTTTCGGCCTCGGCGTGGGCGGCGATGATTTTTTGGGACCAAACCACCTCCGCCTCCGACGGGGAGAAAGCCTCGTTGGCCATGGCGATGGTCTTGGGATGGATCAGGGTCTTGCCGTCGAAACCCAATTCCAACCCCTGCTTGCAGGACCAGGCGAAGCCGTCGTCGTCCTGAAGGTCCAGATGGACCCCATCCAGGATCGCCAAACCATACGCCCGGGCCGCCAGCATGCAAAGCCCGAGCGAGGTGATCATGGGCAGACGCTCCCGGGTGTGGGCGCAATGCAGATCCTTGGCCAGATCCGATGTGCCCATGACGAAGCCGCCCAGGCGTGGGGTGGCCCCGGCGATTTCCTTGGCGTTCAGCATGCCCAAAGGGGTTTCCATCATACACCAGATGGTCAACTCCGGCGGCGCGCCGTTGGCCTCCATCAGGGCCTGGACCTGCAGGACTTCCGTAGCGCTTTCCACCTTGGGCAGGAGGATCCCGTCACAGCCAGAGCCTGCCGCGGCGATCACGTCTTCCCGACCCCATTCCGTGGTCAGGCCGTTGGTCCGGATCAGGACTTCCCGCTTGCCGTAGGCCTTGGCGGAGGCCACATCGCGGACGTTCTTCCGGGCCTCGACCTTGGTTTCCGGGGCCGTTGCATCCTCCAGGTCAAGGATCAGGCCGTCGGCGGCCAGGGTCTTGGCCTTCTCTAGGGCTCGGGTGTTAGAGCCGGGCATATAAAGAACGCTCCGGCGCGGACGCGCGGTGGGGATCATGGCGGAAAACCTCCTTGCCTGTCAGGCGGATACCAATATTTGTTCCGGGATTGCGCGATCCCGGATTGGAAGGGAGTGTAATGAAATTGCGCTTCGGCGCCCGGCAACGTATTCATTGTTGCGTCGCGTGACAAGCCTCCCGCGGTGCGAAAACACCGTCCTCCAACCCGCGCGCACGATTGTTACCGGACGTTTCCCGTCTCGTCCATTTATCCTGAGTCTCCCACTTTGGAGTCTTCTTTATGACGTCCCCCGTCTCATCCCCTGACCCGCGACCACGCCCCATCCTGTCAATCCAATCCCACGTGGCCGTGGGGCATGTGGGAAATGGGGCGGCGGTTCCCGCCCTTCTGGCCGCGGGGTTCGCCCCTTGGGCCATTCCCACGGCGGTGCTGGCCCATCACCCCGGGCGGGGGGGCTTCGTTGGGAGAATCACGCCCGCCGAGGAGGTGGGAGCCCTGCTTACCGGAGTCGCCGCCTTGCCGGAATTCCCCTCCTGCGGCGGAGTCCTCTCTGGCTACGCGGGGCATCCCGGAACCCCGCGCGCGGTGGCCGAGGCCGTCGATGCCTTGCGTGGGATCCGGCCCAAGACCCCCTTTCTCTGCGATCCGGTCCTGGGGGACCTGGGGCGGGGTCTTTACGTCCATGGGGACTTGCCGGATCGGATGAGTCGCTTCCTCCTGTCCCGGGCCACGGTGGTGACGCCCAACCCCTTCGAACTGGCCCTGCTCACGGGGTGCGCCGATCCGCCGATCACCGTCGAGGAGGTGCTGGAGGCCGCGCGGACCCTCCGGACACGGGGGCCGGAGGTGGTGGTGGTCACGGGCGTGCGGTTGGGGGATGGGGGGATCGGAACCCTGTTGGTTGATGGCGTGGGATTTCATTTGTCCCGCCAGGATTTCGTGACCGGTGTGGAAGCGGTGAAGGGGACGGGCGATCTGCTCGCGGCATGGTTGATGGCCCATTTGGCCCGGGCACCGGACCCTCCCGGTGGGAAGGACCGGCCCATCACTCCAGACCATCTGGACGAATTGACAAGTCGGATTGGGCATCTCTTGCGCGAGACACGGCGCCTCGGGATCGCGGAAATGCCGCTGCACGGATCGTCGTCCAATGGGCATTCATCTTGAATTTCATTGACTTCCGAAGATCTTCCCAAGGGTTGGACATGGAGTCGGCGGGCTCTTTTTTTGCTGGTCTCCAGGGGGCGGGAGGGCTATTGCTGTTGGTCCCGGCTACCATGGACGTCAGTTTTCGGGAACCGGTTTTGAAAGGCATTTGGATAAGGCATTTGGACCCCTTCTTCCAAAAGGCGCGTCCTGTCGGTCGATAGAGCATGTGAAAAAGGAGCGACCGTGCACGAGGCCCTCAAACTCCAAAAAGTGGAAACCCTGGCGGCGACCCTGGAAGCCCTGGTGGAGCGAACCCCGGACGCGATCCGCGCCCGGGTGCACGCGGTGGCCATAAACGCCGCGCCGGACGTGGCCAACGCGTTCTATGAAACGTTCCTGAAGCATCCCCAAGGACGGGCGTTCCTGACCCACAAGTTGGTCCAGGAGCGGTTGGTGCATTCCATGACCCATTGGGTGGAAACCCTGTTCCAACCCATGCCCACGGAGGCCCTGACCGGGATTATTGGGCGAAATTTCGAGGTCGGCATGGTCCATGCCCGGGTGAACGTGCCTGTCAGCTTGGTGAACCAGGGGGTGCGGGTGGTCCGCGGCGACCTGGTCAGTCGGATCATGGAACAGAACGATCTGGAGACCGATGACCTGATCGCGGCCATCCGCTTTGTCACCGACCTGATGGATATTCTGGCCGACGCCATGCACGAGGCCTATCTGGGCGACCTCATGGGCACGGTGCGCCACCAGCAGTCCCTGAAGATGTTCATGACCAGCCAGAACCTGGCGTTGGAGGCCGAGCGTCTGAAGTCCAGCCTGTTCAACTGGTTGCGCAACACCATTGTCGCCCTCTACGACGGCCCTCGGGGAGCCGATGACATCCCGTCCATCGAGCATTCGGATTTCGGGTTGTGGATGAACCACAAGGCGGAGTTGACCTTCGGGCCCGTGCCCGAGCTGGCGGCCCTGCGGGACCGGACTCAGGAGGTCGACCAGCGTATCCGCAAGGGGTTGCGGGGGCGAAGCGAGCGGGTGGATGGGGCTTTCGTGAAAGCCCTGAACACCGATGTCACCCAATTGGCCTACCTGCTGTCGATCCTAACCGAGAAGGCCATCGAGATCGAAAGCGGTCGAGATTCCCTGACCCGCCTGCTCACCCGACGGTTCATGCCCGCGATCCTCCAGCGGGAGGTGGGGATCAGCATCCGCCAGAACACCCCCTTCGCCGTGCTCATGCTTGACTGCGACCATTTCAAGCGGATCAATGACACCCAGGGGCATAACGTGGGGGACCAAGTGCTGACCGGTATCGCCGAACGGTTGCTGGCCAATGTCCGTGCCGGAGATTTCGTCTTCCGTTATGGGGGGGAGGAGTTCATGGTGGTGATGACGGAAATGGACTCGGCGTTGGTTCGAATCAAGGCCGAGGCCCTGCGGGCCGTGGTGGCCGATTCCCCTTTTCCCATTGGGGGAGGCAAGACCCTCGCGGTGACCCTGTCCATTGGGGTGGCCCTGCACGACGGCCACCCGGACTACGAACATACGGTGGGCCAGGCGGACAACGCCCTTTTGGCGGCCAAGCGCGCGGGACGGAACCGAGTGATTTTCGCCCTTCCGTGAGGAGTCCGGCCGGTCCGTGAGGATATCTGGATAGATCCTTGATCAAATTGCTTCGCCAGGACGTCATGGGTATGAATGACGGGTCGCGCGGGCAACACGATCGGGGTTCACATGCTTGAGCCGCGGGTTGACGCGGAAAACCGGGGGCGTCTTTCCGTCCACCGTTCCAGCCGGAGAGTGAGACGCTGTTACCCTTTCTGAAAGGCCTCGTGGTTGGTTTCGCCATCGCCGCGCCCGTGGGTCCCGTTGGTATCCTGTGTATCCGCAAGGCCCTCGCCGACGGTCGGGTCGCGGCATTCGTCGCGGGACTTGGGGCCGCCGTGGCCGATACGTTTTATGGTGCCGTGGCCGGTCTGGGCCTTGGCCTTGTCAACGATTTTTTGTTCGCCCATAAGGCGACGCTGTCCCTGGTCGGTGGTGTTTTCCTGATTTTCCTGGGGATAAGGACCTTGCGTAAGCCGCCGGTGCTTCTGCCCACGGGCACCACCCATGTGGGGCTTGTGAAGGATTTTCTGTCCAGTTTCACCATCACCCTGACCAATCCCGGGACGATCATCGCTTTCATGGCGGTTTTCGCGTCCTTTTCCGTGGTCAGCTTCGAGAAGAGCACCCTGGACGCCAGCATGATTATCCTGGGCGTCTTCGTGGGGTCATCCCTCTGGTGGGCGACTCTCGCCAGCGCCGCTGGCGCCGTCCGGAGCCATTTCACGCCGATCTGGTTGCTTTGGCTGAACCGAATTTCCGGCGGAGCCCTCATGCTCTTCGGACTGGTGGTCCTGGTGGGACTTCTCTTCTACGTCTGAGGCCGAAAACGGGTCCCATGGGTGTCCCGTCTCCGAGTGGTTTGAATTTGTCGATTCGGCTCCCCCGGGTTTCGAGCGATGGATCAGCCCGGATATCCTGGTTTTTATGTCCGCATCAGCTTTCCAAACTCCGGCGGACGCCCGAGTTTGGGCCGCTCCACAAGAGTGAAACTGGATCAGCTTGAGTCACCCTGATCCAGTTTCACTCCAATCTTATAAATTCTAGAGTGCCTTCGAGATCAAGTTGGGCCAAGAAGTGGCCCAACTTGATCTCGGAGCCCTCTAGAGGCGAGGCATGTTGGTGATGGCATTGGTGGGGAAGGCTCCCTGACCACCGACCGTTCCCTCGTCCCAGGATGGGGTGGCGGGTTGCTCCTCCACCGCGCCACCATCCTCCACCACGTCTTGTGGTTCCGGTGGCGGCGCGTTGGGATCCCAGGGGGCGCCGGTGCTTCGCCCGCTGGGTGCGGTGGGCGGCGGCGGCGGCTCGGTACCGGGCAACCAGGCCGGGGCGGGGATGGCGATCCCCCCGGGCTGGACCTCCGCCTCGGCCGAACCTTCCCTGTCCTTTAGGGGCGCCACCAAGCAGGCGTAGTAGGCCACGTTGGGGGCCGCTGGCGTGCAAGCGAATGTACTGGTCGAGCTAAACTTGGCGATCCGTCCGATCTCCGCGCAATGGGCCGCGGCCAAGGCGCGGATTTCTCGGGTTTTGGGGTCGTCGCCGGAAAAGCAAACGGCCGCGGTGACGCGGGTGCCGGTCATCGGCACGATGTTGGGTTCCCGGACGGGATAGTAATCCAGGAAAGGCTCGCCGCCACCGCAGGCGCTCAGGACCAGACCGGTGGCCACCAGGATCGGCGAAAGCCGACCCATGGACAGGAGGGTGGAATACGTCACGGCGGGATCCCCAGGCTTTTCGTTGATCGGGTGACCCTTTGTACCCGCCCGCCGGGGCGAACAACAAGGTCAAAGGACAAGATCGAGCAAGAGCCCCCCGTGGTACTTGCCTCGCGGGCTTGGGCGGGCTAAACCGATTGCGGCGTGGCGGCGCGGGGGTTGCAACCGGGGAAACGGACCCGGACAACGCCTCTTTCGCCAGATGCGAATGATGGCAGGGAGATTTGGCCTATGGTCGACGGTAAGTTCCGGCTCGTGACCCGAAGTGACTTCGATGGCTTGGTTTGCGCGGCGCTGTTGAAGGAGCTGGGGCTGATCAACGACATCACGTTCGTCCACCCCAAGGACATGCAGGACGGTAAGATCGAGATCACCGAGCGGGATATCACCACCAACCTTCCCTATGTGGAAGGGGTCCATCTGGCCTTTGATCACCACCTGTCCGAAACCATCCGGGTCGGCAAGCGCGATAACCATGTGATCGACCCCCTGGCTCCGTCGGCGGCCCGGGTCGTCTTCGATTATTATGGCGGCAAGAACAAGTTCCCGCGCATCAGTAACGAGATGATGGAAGCCGTGGATAAGGGGGATAGTGCCCAGTATAATATGGAGGAAGTCCTGCACCCCAAGGGGTGGGAACTTCTGAACTTCCTGATGGATGCGCGCACAGGTCTGGGTCGATTCCGGGAGTTCCGCATTTCAAATTATCAACTGATGATGGAACTCATCGATTATTGCCTGGAACATTCCATCGAGCAGATTTTGGAGTTGCCCGACGTTCAGGAACGGGTGGAGCTCTATTTCGAGCACGAGCCCAAGTTCAAGGAACAGCTCAAGCGCCGGGCCACGGTCCACGGTAATCTGGTGGTTCTCGATCTGCGCGAGGAAGAGACGATCTGGGCGGGCAACCGGTTCATGATTTATGCCCTGTTTCCGGAGACCAACATTTCCATCCATGTGCTCTGGGGCGTGAAGCAGCAGAACACCGTTTACGCCATGGGTAAGTCCATCTTCAATCGCTCCTCGAACACCAATGTCGGTGAGTTGATGCTCAAATACGGGGGCGGTGGTCACCATGCCGCGGGCACCTGTCAGGTGGACAATGACCATGCCGGGGAGGTCCTGGCCCAGCTGGTGGCCCGGATCACCGAAGACGGGTAACATGCCCGACTCCCCTTTGAGCAAGTACCGGCGCAAACTGGAAGAGGGTGGGCTCATCCGTGATCCCGCCCAGGAAAAGGCGCTGGAGACTCTGCAGGCCCTTCACCACGAGTTGAAATGCCACCACCCCCCGGCGCCCGTGGAAAAGGCCGGGAGCTGGGGCGCGCGCCTGGGCTTGGGTCGCAAGAAGGAACGGATCGCCCATCCGCCGCCCAAGGGCCTGTACATTTACGGGGAAGTGGGGCGCGGCAAGTCCATGTTGATGGACCTGTTCCATTCCTGCCTTGCTCCTGGGGTTGGGCGGCGGCTGCACTTCCATGAATTCATGCGCGAGGCCCATGCCCTGCTGCACCAATGGCGGAGCGGCGGCGGGAAGGGCGCGGCGGGGGTGGGGGGGGATCCCATTCCCCGTTTGGCCCGGACCATGACCGAGGGCAACCGGGTCCTCTGCCTGGACGAGATGGATATTCAGGACATCGCCGACGCCATGATCGTCGGTCGGCTGTTCCGGGAGATCGTTGATTTGGGTGTTGTCGTGGTCACCACCTCCAACCGCCATCCCGACGACCTGTACAAGCACGGTCTCCAGCGGGAAAAATTCCTGCCGTTCATCGCCCTGATGAAGGAAAAGGCGCGGGTGGTTGAACTGGCCAGTGCCAAGGATTACAGGCTGGACCGCATGAAGGGCATGACCGTTTACGTCATCCCCACGGGGGCGGAGGCGGATGCTTGGCTCGACCGCTGCCTGTCCCGTCTGGCGGGGGAGGAAACCCCGGCTCCGGCGGTGGTGGAGGTCCATGGTCGGTCGGTGCCCGTGCGCGCGGCCACGGCCCTGGTGGGGTGCTTCACTTTCGCCGATCTCTGTGCCCAGCCCTTGGGCAGCCATGACTATCTGGCCATCGCGGAGCGCTTCGAAACGGTGATGATTTCCGGGATCCCGGTCCTTGGCCCCCACAACAAGAACGAAGCCCGGCGGTTCGTGGTGCTTATCGATGCCCTTTACGATCACCGCGCGGCGCTGATCTGTTCCGCCGACGCGGCGCCGGAAGTCCTCTATCCTGAAGGGGAGGGGGCCTTCGAGTTCCAGCGCACCGTGTCCCGGCTGATGGAAATGCAGTCCGAGGAGTATCTGGCCCAGGCCCACGCCTGAGGCTTTTTTCACCCATGTGATCGGGCTATTTGATATCGGGCTATTTGATCTGGCCATTTAATTCGGAAGGGGTCGACCATGACCGACAAACCGCTCCTTTTCGTCGTGGACCTGTCCTACAAGGTGCCCATGGAGACGATCCAGACCGTTCTGGAAGCCCATATGGGTTTCGTGCGCCGTTGTTATGACGCGGGGGTGTTCATTGCCTCTGGCCCCAAGGAGCCGCGCACGGGGGGCGTGGTCATCGCCAAGGCCAGGGATGAGGCCAGCCTGTGGACCCTCCTGGCGGAGGACCCCTTTGTCATCAAGGATATGGTCGAGATGACCCTCACCCCCTTCCACCCCTCCCGGGTGGAGCCGGGGGCCCTGGCTGACTGGGTGTAGACGCTTCTCCTATTTGGGAAGTTTGACCAGCAGGAATTGGGTTATCTGCTTTTCACTGAAGTTGTTGTCCGATACCAGGATCACGGTCGGCGCGCCGTCGACCTCCGGGCCCCAGGCCATGCCCTCCAGGTTGTCGATCCGCTCCAGCGGCGACCCGTTCTTCAACTCGAGCAGGAGACCCTTGCGCAGGGGTGTGATGTCCTTGCCTTCCAGCCCGTCGATGGCCAGGGTGTCCGTGGCGCTTTCGTCGGTGGCGCGGTAGAGGCGCACCATGTTGCCCATCCCCGCGGAAAACGCCCGCTCCAGGGACAGGTAGCCCCCGTTGGGATGGGCCAAAAGGGCCACCAGGCCACAGGTCCGGAAGCCGTCGGCGGGCTTGGGCCGCAGGATCACCTTGTCCACGGGATAGGCCCGCTCCGTGACGGGCTCGGCGGTGGCCGCGTCCAGGGTCAGGAGGCGGACCAGGGTTCCCGTGCTGACGTCGGCCACGGGGCCGTCTCCCTCCAGCGCGTTCTCCACCCCCAGGATCACCTGCTTGCCGTCGAGGGAGATGGCGACACTTTCATAGCTTAGATTCTTGCGGGGGTGATCGTAGCGCTCCGGCGTGTGGAACGCCCGGATCTGAGTTCCATCCTTGGCCATCAGGCCGGCGTATGGCTTACCCATCGCGTCCCGCTCGTGGGCCCAAGCCAGGGTGCCGTCGGGCAGCAATCGCATGGCTTCGGGATCCACGTCCTTGGCCTTGTAGGATCCTCCGTCGGGGTGTTTGATCTCGGTCATCGACAGGATCCGAACGCCCTGGATGCCTGTCCCATCGGCGTCGATGGACAGGGTATAGAAGCGGGCTGGACCCTTTTCCGCCTGATCATCGGACAGGGCCAGGTAATGCCCCGTCTCGGGATCCCGTTCCAATTCGGACAGGCCACCCACGGGAACGCCGTCAAAGGCGGTGTCGTTGGGCAGGATGAATTCGCCAAGGATTTGAGCATCGCCCGCCCGGGCCGGGGTGAGGGCGAGGGGAAACAGCGCGAGGGCAATCAAGGCGGACCGCATCATCACGGACACTCCAAAAAAAGCTGAAGGGAAGGGGACGCGTGGGGGATTTGGGGAAGGCATGGGATCAAACGGCATCGTGATGGGGATCTTATCAACGTCCGTATCACCGTGGATAGACCAAAAGGTCTTGATTCACCGCCTGGGTGTTTGACCCCGGCGTGCGGTTCTCAGGGTGCCAGAAGGATGCCACCGGTGACGGCCAGGGCCAGGACGATGATCCAGGGGGGAAGCCGCCAGACTCGGAGGGCGAGGAAGGCTCCCGCCGCCAGCGCGGCCTCCGGGCCGTCATGGACGGAGGTAGCCACGACCGGATCCCAGAACGCCGCGGCGAGCAGGCCGACCACACCGGCGTTGACCCCAGCCAGGGCGGCGCGGAGTCCCGGGCGGCTCTCCAGGCGTCCCCAAAACGGAAGAACGCCGAGGAGCAGCAAGAAGCCGGGCAGGAAAATGGCAAGGGTTCCGATGGCGGCCAAGGTCAGGGCCGCTCCGACCCCCATCCCGAGACCCTGGCCAGCCGCCGCCCCCAGGTAGGAGCCGATGGTGAACAGGGGGCCGGGCATGGCCTGGGCCAAACCGTACCCGGCCAGGAAGCGGGGGGAGTCCACCAGTCCGGCGCCCACCACCTCCGCCTGGAGCAGGGGCAGCACCACATGACCACCACCGAAGACCAACGCGCCGGCACGGAACAGGGAGTCGAAAACCTGGAAGCCCGTCCCCCATGCGCTGGCCAGCGGGAGCCCCAGAAGCAGGACCGCGAACAGGATCAGGCGAAAGACCCCCCTCCCGGCACCGAGAGGGAGGGTCTCGTGCTTCGTGGGGGGCGGAGGCGGACCCCGGTCCAGGGCGATCCAGGCGACGAGGCCGGAGAGCGCCAAGGGCAGGATCTGCCCAAGGGCGAGGGGCAGGTCCGTCAAAGGCCAGACGAGGACAACCGCCAGGGTCCCCACGGCCAGGGTCGCCCGGAATCGATCCGGGCAAAGGGATCGGGCCATGCCCAGGATGGCATCGGCGATGACCGCCACGGCCACCAGCTTCAATCCAGCCAGCACGCCCTGGGCCATGGGTCCCGCGACGAGGGCCACGCCCAGGGCCGCGAGCGCCATAACCAGCGCCGAGGGCAGGGTGAAGCCCAGGAAGGCGGCAAGGGCACCGGGCAGACCCGCCCGCCGCAGGCCAATGGCGAACCCCATTTGGCTGGACGCGGGTCCGGGCAGGAACTGGCAGAGGGCGAGCAGGGAGGCGAAAGAGTCCTCGTCGAGCCATTTCCGGCGGATGACGAAGGCCTTATGGAAATACCCCAGATGGGCGATTGGTCCGCCAAAGGCGGTGACGCCCAGGACAAGGAAGGGGATCAGCACGTCCCGCGCGGTGCCCGCGCCCGGAGGGGGGGCGCTGGAAGGCGGAGGGGGGGATGGGGTCATCATCCGAGCAGAATGGCGAGAAAGTCATCCCTGGCCAAGCGACGGATTTATGACTGCTCCGGGGGCGAGGGACCACCTTGCCGGGCCAAGACAGGCTTGTACAAGGGGCGCGACGTCCGTTCGGATGGGACCGAATCCTGCTCATTTCAAGGGCATTCAAGCACGAACCATGCCCAGAACTCTTGCCTCCCCCGGGGAATCGCGCTAGGACAAGCCCGCCTCTGGCCCCTCGGGAGCGGCCGGAAGGCGCTCTGTATTCGCAAGTTGTCTTGCGAATTCACCTATTTAAATCGAGAGGGTTTCAATGGCACGCAAGAAGATCGCCCTGGTGGGGGCCGGTAACATCGGTGGCACACTTGCGCATCTCATCGGCCTCAAGGAACTTGGCGATGTGGTGCTGTTCGATATCGCCGAAGGGACTCCCCAGGGCAAGGCGCTCGACATCGCCGAGTCCACGCCGATCGAGGGTTGTGACGCGGCCTATTCCGGGTCCAACGATTACAGCGCGATCAAGGACGCCGATGTCGTCATCGTTACCGCTGGTGTGCCCCGTAAGCCGGGCATGAGCCGTGATGACTTGATTGGCATCAACGCCAAGGTCATGTCCGCGGTGGGCGAAGGCATCAAGAACAACTGTCCCGATGCTTTCGTGATCTGCATCACCAACCCGCTGGACGCCATGGTTTGGGTTCTGCGCGAGGTGTCCGGTCTGCCCCACAACAAGGTGGTGGGCATGGCTGGCGTTCTCGACAGCGCCCGGTTCCGCTACTTCCTGTCCGAGGAATTCAATGTGTCCGTCGAGGACGTCACCGCGTTCGTGCTCGGTGGCCACGGCGATACCATGGTTCCGCTGACCCGTTATTCCACCGTTGCCGGTATCCCCCTCCCGGATCTGGTGAAGATGGGTTGGACCACGCAGGAGAAGCTGGACCAGATCGTGCAGCGGACCCGGGACGGCGGCGCCGAGATCGTCGGCCTGCTGAAGACCGGTTCGGCTTTCTACGCTCCGGCCGCGGCCGCGGTGCAGATGGCCGAGGCTTACCTGAAGGACAAGAAGCGCGTTCTGCCCTGCGCGGCTTGGGTGGACGGCCAGTACGGTCTGGACGGAATGTACGTGGGCGTGCCCACGGTGATCGGTGCCGGTGGCATCGAGAAGGTCGTCGAGATTGAGCTGAACGACGCCGAGAAGGAAGAGTTCGGTAAGTCGGTCGAAAGCGTTCGCGGTCTGCTCGCGGCGTCCAAGGAACTGATGCCGAAGTAAGTTAGAGAGAGAGAAGTGGGAACCGGCGGAACCTGCCACCGCGTTTCCCTCCGGGCTTGCCAATGGATCGGTTCCGTCTGATCCATTGGGGCGGGGGGGGCGTACTCGGGGCCGTCGAATAGGAGAGGGAAACTTATGAATATTCATGAGTATCAAGCCAAGCAAGTCTTGGCGAAGTACGGCGTGCCCGTACTCAAGGGGGGCGTGGCCTACACTCCGGAGGAGGCCGCCAAGGCCGCCCAGGAGTTGGGTGGTCCGGTTTTCGTGGTGAAGTCCCAGATCCACGCCGGTGGGCGCGGGAAAGGGACGTTCAAGGAAGCCGCCGCGGGCGATAAGGGCGGCGTTCGCGTCGTTAAGTCCGTGGAAGAGGTTATGGAAAACGCCAAGCAGATGCTTGGTCACACCCTGGTGACTCACCAGTCCGGCCCCGAAGGCAAGCAAGTCAAGCGCGTTTATATCGAGGACGGCTGCGACATCAAGCGCGAGCTGTATCTGTCCCTTCTGGTGGACCGCTCCACCTCCTCCGTGACCGTGATGGCCTCGACCGAGGGCGGCATGGACATCGAGGAAGTGGCCGCCGAGACCCCGGAGAAGCTGTTCTTCCAGTCCATTGACCCGGCGACCGGCGTTTCCGGCTTCCACTGCCGGAACGTTGCCTTCGCGCTCGGCCTTGAAGGCAAGCAGGTTGGTGCCTTCGTCAAACTGATGACCGCGCTGTATACCTGCTTCGTCGACACCGACTGCTCCATGCTGGAAATCAACCCGCTCGTCGTCACCGGCGAGGGCGCGGTGATCCCGCTGGACTGCAAGATGAATTTCGACTCCAACGCCCTCTACCGTCACCCGGACCTGATGGAATACCGGGACGAGGACGAAGAAGATCCGATGGAGCTGGAAGCCTCCAAGCACGACCTCAACTACATCAAGCTTGATGGCGCCATCGGCTGCATGGTCAACGGCGCGGGCCTGGCCATGGCCACCATGGACATCATCAAGCTGAAGGGGGGCTCGCCCGCGAACTTCCTGGACGTCGGTGGCGGCGCCACCAAGGAACGCGTCACCGCGGCCTTCAAGATCATTCTGTCCGACCCGAACGTGGAAGGCATCCTGGTCAACATCTTCGGCGGTATCATGCGCTGTGATGTGATCGCCGAGGGCGTCATCGCCGCGGCCAAGGAAGTCTCGCTGAACGTTCCTCTCGTTGTCCGCCTGGAAGGCACCAACGTGGAACTCGGCAAGAAGATCATGGCCGAATCCGGTCTGCCGATTATCGCCGCGGACAATTTGGCCGACGCCGCCGAAAAGGTGGTCAAAGCGGTGAAGGAGGCTTCCTGATGTCTGTCCTTATTGGCAAGGATACCAAGGTTATCTGTCAGGGCTTCACCGGCTCGCAGGGGACCTTCCACTCCGAACAGGCAATCGCCTACGGGACCAAGATGGTTGGTGGCGTAACCCCCGGTAAGGGCGGATCCACCCACCTCGACCTGCCGGTCTTCGACACCGTGGCCCAGGCCAAGGAAGCCACCGGTTGCAACGCGTCGGTCATTTATGTACCGCCGCCGTTCGCCGCCGACGCCATCCTCGAGGCCATCGCCGCCGAGATCGAACTGGCCGTCTGCATCACCGAAGGCATTCCCGTGTTGGACATGGTCAAGGTGAAGCGGGCCCTCCAGGGCAGCGCCACCCGCCTGATCGGTCCGAACTGCCCCGGCGTGATCACCCCCGGCGAGTGCAAGATCGGCATCATGCCCGGTCACATTCACCGTCGCGGCAAGATCGGCGTCGTGTCCCGGTCCGGGACGCTGACCTATGAAGCGGTGGCGCAGACCACCGCGGCGGGTCTGGGCCAATCCACCTGCATCGGTATCGGTGGTGATCCGGTCAACGGCACCAACTTCATCGACTGCCTGGAGATGTTCCTGGACGATCCCGAGACCGAGGGAATCATCATGATCGGTGAAATCGGTGGGTCGGCCGAGGAAGAAGCCGCCGAGTTCGTCAAGCAGTCCAAGGTGAAGAAGCCCATGTGTGGCTTTATCGCCGGTGTGACCGCGCCCCCGGGCAAGCGGATGGGCCATGCTGGCGCCATCATCTCCGGCGGCAAGGGCACCGCGGGCGACAAGCAGGAAGCGATGAAGTCCGCTGGTATCCTGGTCGCCGACAGCCCGTCGGCCCTGGGCAGCACCATGGTCGAGGCCATGAAAAAGGCCTAATAATATTACGGGAGTACCCCGCCCCCCCGGAAAAATCGTCCGGGGGGGTTCCCGTAGCCCAAAAGGGCACCATAGTATGTGAAGGCCGGGGGGGAGAGAGCCCTCGGAACTGGTCAACAATGAACAGAGTGCCTGTTTGGAGCCCACGCCCCTCCTGCTCCCTTCACCTTCGACCCTAGACATCCCCCGAAGCCTAGACAGCGAAGCGCGAACCCGAAGCATGGAAGGCCGTATCCCCTCCCCAGGCCCGCGGAAATGGGTGGTGACGTGGAAACGTCTTTTCTAACCGGCGCGAACGCGGTGTATATCGCCGAGGTTTACAGCCGTTATATGGAGGATCCGTCCTCCGTCGACCCGAGTTGGGTTGAGCTGTTCCAGGAACTGCGCGACGGCGCCGACGACCTGTCCGGAGATCTGGTCGGTCCGTCCTGGACATCCCGAGGCAACAAGGTCATCGGTGCCGCGGATTCCGAATACACCTTAGCCAAGCCGGGCAAGGGCGCGGGACAGAATGGCGGCGCGAAAGCCGACCAGGGCGCCAGCCAGGCAGAGATTCGGGCCAGAACCCTGGATTCCATCCGCGCGTTGATGATGATCCGCGCCTATCGGGTGCGGGGACATCTGATGGCTGATTTGGACCCCCTGGGCCTGCACAAGACCAACGAGCATCCCGAGCTGGACTACCGGTCCTATGGCTTTGTCGAGGCCGACCTGGATCGCGAGATCTTCATCGACAACGTCCTGGGCATGGAAAGCGCTCCCTTACGCAAGATCATCGATGTGGTCCGCGACACCTATTGCGGGACCATTGGCGTCGAGTTCATGCATATCCAGGATCCGGACCAGAAGAGCTGGATCCAGCGCCGCATCGAGTCCGAGCGCAATCAGACCAAGTTCACCCTCGAGGGCAAAAAGGCGATCCTTGAGCGCCTGACCGAAGCCGAGGGCTTCGAGAAGTTCTTGCAGGTCAAGTACACCGGCACGAAGCGGTTTGGTCTGGAAGGGGGGGAAAGCGTCATCCCGGCCCTGGAGCAGATCCTCAAGCGTGGCAGCCAGCTTGGTTTGGTGGATGTGAACCTGGGGATGGCCCACCGGGGCCGTCTGAACGTGTTGACCGCCATCATGCACAAACCCTACCGGGCGATTTTCTCGGAGTTCCAAGGGAATAGCGCCAATCCGGACGACGTCCAAGGCTCCGGCGACGTGAAGTACCATTTGGGCACCTCCTCGGACCGGGAATTCGACGGCAATGTCGTCCACTTGTCCCTGCAGGCCAACCCATCCCACCTGGAAGCCGCGGACCCCGTGGTGTTGGGCAAGGTGCGGGCCAAGCAGACCCTGATCGGGGACCTTGAGCTCGGTCGCAAAAAGGCCATGGCGATCCTGATCCACGGTGACGCCGCCTTCGCCGGGCAGGGTCTGGTGGCCGAATGCTTCGGCCTCTCCCAGTTGAAGGGCTACCGCACTGGCGGCACCATCCATATCGTCATCAATAACCAGATCGGTTTCACCACCAGCCCGCAGTACTCCCGGTCTGGCCAGTATTGCACGGACATCGCCAAGATGGTCCAGGCGCCGATCCTGCATTGTAATGGCGATGATCCCGAGGCCGTGGTCCATGCGGCCCGCATCGCCACCGAGTTCCGGCAGGAATTCGCCGTCGACGTGGTGGTGGACATGGTCTGCTACCGCCGCCATGGCCACAACGAAAGCGACGAGCCAGCTTTCACCCAGCCGGTCATGTATCGGAAGATCGCCAAGACGGAGACGACGCGGACCCTCTACGCCAACAAGCTGGTGGCCGAGGGCGTGCTCTCCCAGGGTGAAGCGGACGCCATGCACGACTTCTTCACCGCCAGGATGGAAGAAGAATATCAGGCCGGATCCAACTACAAGCCCAACCGCGCCGACTGGTTGGCGGGCAAGTGGGAAGGGCTGGAGGCCATGAATGGCGAGGAAGAATATCGCCAGGATAAGACCCCCATCAGCGCCGAGGACCTGAAGCATGTCGGGACCGTGTTGGGGACTCCACCCGGGAATTTCGACGTCAACCGCAAGATCCTTCGACAGATGAAGGCCAAGTTGCAAATGGTCGAAACCGGTGAGGGCTTCGACTGGGCCATGGGCGAGGCCCTGGCCTTCGGCTCCCTGGTCAAGGACGGGCATCCCGTGCGTCTGTCCGGCCAGGATTCCGGGCGCGGGACCTTCTCCCACCGCCATTCGGTCCTGGTCGATCAGCGGACGGAGGAGCGGTTCATTCCCTTGGAGCACATCTCCAAGGATCAGGCCCGCTACGAGGTGATCGACAGCCCGCTGTCGGAGTTCTCGGTGCTCGGCTACGAATACGGCTACTCCCTATCCGAGCCCCGGGCCCTGGTGCTCTGGGAAGCCCAGTTCGGTGACTTCGCCAATGGCGCCCAGGTGATCTTCGACCAGTTCATCAGCTCCGGCGAAAGCAAGTGGCTGCGCATGTCCGGTCTGGTCTGTCTGTTGCCCCATGGCTACGAGGGGCAGGGTCCCGAGCATTCCTCCGCTCGGCCCGAGCGCTATCTGCAGCTCTGTGCCCAGGACAACATGCAGGTCTGCAACCTGACGACCCCGGCGAACTACTTCCACGCCCTGCGTCGGCAGGTCCTGCGGAACTTCCGCAAGCCCCTGATCGTCATGTCGCCCAAGTCCTTGCTGCGCCACAAGCTGGCCATCAGCACGGCCACGGACTTCACCGACCACGGCTTCCGCCGGGTCATCGGCGAAACCGCCACCACCCTGGCCGCGGACGACAAGATCCGGCGCGTGGTGCTCTGTTCGGGCAAGGTCTACTACGACCTTTACCAAGCGCGAGAAGACCAGGGCATCGACGATGTTGTCCTCGTCCGGGTCGAGCAGCTGTATCCCTGGCCCAAGGACACCCTGATGGCCATCCTGAAGCGCTATCCCAACGCCGACGTGGTTTGGTGCCAGGAAGAACCGGCCAATATGGGCTACTGGATGTTCGTTGACCGGCGCATCGACTACGCGTTGGAGGAACTGGAGCACAAGTATCGGCGTGTGTCTTACGCGGGCCGTCCGGCCTCGGCTTCTCCGGCGACCGGATCCAACCGCGAGCACGGTCGCGAGCAAAACCTGCTCGTGGAACAGGCCCTGACCTGGAAGCGGGACGTCCTGCCCCAGCCCTTCCGTCGGGCCACCAAGCTCAGCATTATCGGTCAGTGACCCCGGTCGCGCTTAAGATCAATCATTCGCAAGAACGCAGAGTCCAGGAGACATCCATCCATGGCCACCGAAATCACCGTGCCCCAACTGGGCGAGTCCGTGTCCGAGGCGACGGTCGCCAAGTGGTTCAAGCAGGTGGGCGACGCCGTCGCCGTCGATGAACCCCTCGTTGAGCTGGAGACCGACAAGGTCACCGTCGAGGTTCCTTCACCGTCCGCGGGCGTGCTGACCGAAATCGTCGCCGCTGAAGGCGCCGAGGTTGAAGTTGGCGCCATTCTCGCCGTTCTGGGCGAGGGATCCGGCGCCGCTCCGGCCCCCAAGAAGGCGGAGGCACCCAAGGCCGAGGCGCCCAAGGCCGAGGAAAAGAAAGCCGAAGCCCCCAAGGCTACTCCGGTCGCGGTCCCGGCGGCCAAAGCCGCCAATCTCGACTATCCCCTGCCGCCCGCCGTGCGCAAGCTGGTGGACGACAACGCGCTGGATCCCTCCAAGATCCCGGCGACCGGTAAGGACGGTCGCCTGACGCGCGAGGACGTGGTGAAGTACATGAACGCTCCGGCGGTTCCCGCCCCCGCGGCGGCGGCCCCTGCCGGCGCGGCCTGCACCAAGCCCGCGGGCCCGCGGCGCGAGCCCGCCGAGCCCGAGGAAGAGGTCAAAATGACGCGCCTGCGGCGGAAGAGC
>JAIOYK010000071.1 GCA_021741145.1 Rhodospirillum sp.
ATGTTCGTCCAGTTCGGCAGCCGACCGGACCAACCGCAAAGAGCGCGGGAGGAGGTCGAGGCGAGCACCCTGACCGTGGTGCCCATGAAGCGCCTTGGTCGGCCCGAGGAAGTGGCGGCCGCGGCGGGCTTCCTCATCAGTGTTGATGCGTCCTCCATCACCGGCGCGGCGCTACCGGTGGATGGGGGTTTCACCGCGCAGTAGGCAGGGGGGAATGGGCCAGGCGTGTTCGAGAAACGCGAGAACCGCCTGGTCGAACCCCTTGGCCTGCTCGATATTGATCGAATGCCCGCCCTCCAGGTCGACGATGGTCAAATCCGGCATGGTCTTGGCGGCCCAATCCCGAAGCGGTTGAAAGCGGCTTTCCCACCGGCCATTGACCAGGAGCGTGGGCACCGATGTCCTCGCCAACTCCCGCGCCAAACCCAAGTGGGGAAGCGTGTGGTCCAATAGGTCTCCAAGGGCGACCGGGTCGATACCGTCCGCGTCCCGGGCGAGAATATCCCTGATCGTTGGGGAGAAGCGTTTCGCGTGCATGGGGTGAAACCGTTCCGCCCGCATCGCCGGCACGCCTTCCCTTCGCAGTCGGGCCGCGCGTTCGGCGAGGAACGCGCGGTCTTCCGGTCCAAGGGGGACTTTCAGGGCCGCGTTGGCGTTGGTGAAGATTTGCGCCGCCACCACGTCGGGATAGGTCACCGCGTACCGCAGGGTGATGCCCGCGCCCAGACTTTGCCCGCAGATGGCCCAAGTTTCGATCCCCAATCGGACTCGCAAGGCTTCGAGGGAGTCCACCAGGGCCAAGGGCGCGAGGGCCTCGGGGGCGGAGGCGGGCGGGGTCACGCCGTGTCCGGGCAGATCCACGGCGATCAACCGATACCGGCGTGACAGGCGCTCCCAATTGGCCAGCCAATGGTTATGGCTCGACATCAGGCCGTGAACCAACAGAAGGGCGGGCAGGTCCGTTCCACTGTCCTTGGCTTCCAAGGGGGTGATGCGCATGGGAAAGTCTCTTCCGAAGGGGGTGACGGTAGGGATGGGTAGCCCGGGGAGGCCGGGACCGCCAGGGACCCGTGGTTTGGGAGGACCCAGGGAATGTTTGAACCTCGGGGTTAATCAACCGGCCGATATAACTTCAAGTCAAGGTGGGTGAAGGAGAAGCCCGATGTCCAAGGCGGGGCGAAACGTGCTTCATTTCGGGAAAAGAGGAGGAGAAACCGTCGCATGACCAAGACCATACCCGCGAACATGGCGACCGCCGCCCTGCTGGACATGGCGGAGAGCCTGAATTGGAACATTATCCCCCCCGAGGCGCGGAAAGCCGCGCGACGCCATTTCCTTGATACCTGCGCGAGCATGATCGCCGGCATGTCGGGTGGCGTCACCCAGGCCACGGGGCGGGTTCTTCTCAAGGCCGCAACGCCGGGGCCATTGGACATGCCCGGCTGTCCCCTGCGCCTGTCCCCGGAAGGGTTCGCCCTCATGGGCGGCACCGCGGCCCACGGTGTCGAACTCGACGATGGCCACCGAGGTGGGTCGGTTCATTTGGGGGTGGCCGTCGTCCCCGCGTTGCTGGCCACGGCGCCCCTGGCGGAAAAATCGGGAGAGGACATTCTCTCTGCCTTGGTCGTCGGCTATGAAACCATTTGCGCCCTGTCGACCGCCGCCAACCCGGCGTTCCGGAACCAGGGGTTTCACCCCACCTCCGCCGCCGGTCCCCTGGGGGCGGCGCTCTCCGTCGGGGTCGCCTTGGGATTGAATCGCGACGCCCTGTCCAATGCCCTGGGGATCGCGGCCAGCCAGGCAGGCGGACTCTTCGCTTTTCTGGGCGGAGGGGGAGACGTGAAACGCTTGCATGGGGGGTTCGCCGCCCGCGGTGGCTTGATGGCCGCGCTCTTCGCCCGGGAGGGGATCGACGCTCCGGGAGGAATCATCGAACGCCCCTCCGGGTTCGCCCAGGCCTTCGCGGGAGCGGCGCCGGGAGAAGGGCTCCCGCTTCCCGCGCTTCCTCCGGATGGAGAGTTCCAAATCCTTGATTGCTATATCAAACCCTATGCCTGTTGCCGCCATCTGCAACCGGCCATGGAGGCGTTGATCCGTCTGCGCGAGGCCCATGGACTGACACCGGAGAACGTGGCGTCCATCGCCGTTGAAACCTACGGCATCGCGGCCAAACACGCGCGAACCGGTTGGGCGGACATGGTGGGCGCCCAATTGAGCTTCCCCTATTGCCTGGCGGTGGCATTGCGGTTTGGGCGGGCCGATCTTGTTCACTACGGGGATGACATCCGCGGCGGGGATTGGGTTCAGCCAGTCGCCGATAGGATCGAGATCCATGCCTCGGCGGAAATGGACGCGCTTTATCCCCGACAGAGGCCCGCGCGGGTGGTGGTGTCGACGACGGAGGGAGAGCGGTTCGAGTACTTCGCGCCGGAAGCCCTGGGCTGTCGGGACATGCCCCTGTCGGACGAGGCGTTGATCGACAAGGCCACCCAACTGATGATCCCCGTCCTGGGCGAGGACCGGGCGGATGTCTTGACGCGACGTCTGTGGGACATCGACCAGGCGCCCAGCCTCGAAGGGCTGTTCAAGGACATGGGACCATGAACGTCTGGGACATCCTGGCGATCCGCTATGCCCATGTCGATCTGCCCCGGTCTTCCTGCTTCCTTGGGGAGCCCAAGGACGGCGCCATGCAACGGTTGGACTTTTACTTCTGGATCCTGACCGGCGGCGGAAGCCCCATCGTCGTCGACATGGGGTTCAACGCCGAGGTGGCGGCCCGCCGACGGCGTGTCGCCACCCTTCCCCCCGACCGGGCATTTTCTCTGCTGAACATCGACCCGGACAGGGTGGAACGGGTGGTCATGACCCATCTGCACTATGACCACGCGGGAAATTCGGACCTGTTTTCCAAGGCGCGGTTCACACTGCGCGCCAAGGAGATGGCGTTCGCCACCGGACCGGCCATGAATGACGCGGCGACCGCCCACCATTACGCCGCGGACGATATCCGTCGTTTTGTCCGTTTGCTTCACGATGGGCGCTTGGATCTGATCGACGGTGATGATCAGGTGGAAATCGCGCCGGGGGTGACGGTCCATGCCGTTCCCGGACATACCGACGGATTGCAGGTGGTCCGGGTGACGACGCGGGGCGGTCCGGTGGTGATCGCCTCGGATGCCTGCCATTACTATGCCTCGATGCGGGATGGAAAACCGTTCCCAACCTTCACCGATCCGCGATTGAAGCTGATCGGCTATGAAAGGCTGAAGGCCCTGGCGGACGGTGGCGAAGGCATCGTCGCCGCCCACGACCCGGAAGTCCTTCGCCTTTTTCCGGACCGCGCCGGACATCCCGACATCGTCCGCATCGCGGGCGAGCCCGCGTTTCCCTTGGTCTCGGCCGCTCCCTTCCTTTCCAATGCAAGGACCGAATTCAATGTTGACCCGTGAACAGGCGCTCGCCCAATACCCCGGCCTCGGACTTCTGATCGGAGGATCCTGGGAGACGGAGGGGGGGAGAGAGACCCTCGATGTCCTGAACCCCGCCACGGGTCAAGTGATCGGAGCCTGTCCGGTGGCGACCGAAGCCGATATCGCCAAGGCTTTGGAGGGGGCCGAGCGGGGATACCAGGCTTGGCGCCGGGTGGCCCCGGTGGAGCGGGCCAAGGTCTTGCGCAAGGTCGCCGACACCATGCGGGCGCGGACCGAGGAATTGGCCGGGTTGGTGGTTCTTGAACTGGGCAAACCCTGGGTGGAGGCATTGGGCGAAGTGGAGCAGGCCGCCGGCATGTGGGAATGGGCCGCGGAGGAGGGGCGCCGTGCCTATGGCCGTGTCATTCCCTCGCGGGAGGCGGGCTCCCGGCAGATGGCCCTCCGCGAGCCGTTGGGTCCGATCGCCGCGTTCGGCTCCTGGAACGCCCCTCTGATCACGCCATCGCGCAAGATGGCGGGCGCCCTGGGCGCCGGGTGCTCGATTGCCATGAAAGCCTCGGAGGAAGTGCCGGCTTGCGCCCTGACCATTGGCCGGATCGCCTATGAATGCGGATTGCCGGAAGGCGTCTTGTCCATTCTGGTCGGGGACGCGGTGACGATTTCCGAACGGTTGCTGGACAGCCCGGTGATCCGGGGGGTCACCTTCACCGGGTCGACACAGGTGGGCAAGATCCTTTCCCAGAGGGCCGTGGGCATGATGAAGCGGCCCATCATGGAACTGGGGGGGCATGCCCCCGTCCTGGTCTTCGACGACGTGGACGTCGATGCCGTGGCCAAGGCGGCGGCGGCGGCCAAGTTCCGGAATTCGGGTCAGGTCTGTACGTCGGCGACCCGTTTCCTCGTCCAGCGATCCATCGCCGAGCGCTTCACCGAAACCATGGCCGAAGCCGCGGCAAAACTGGTGATGGGCTGTGGCTTCGACCGGTCGACCACGATGGGGCCCCTGGTGAGCGAAAGGCGGGTGAGCGCCATCCGGGATCTGGTCGCCGACGCGCGCGCGCGGGGTGCGAGGATCGTCACCGGCGGCGGTGAACCCGAGCGGGACGGCTTTTTCCACGAACCGACCGTGATCGCCGATGTGTCCCTGGATGCCAAGGTGTCGAACGTGGAACCGTTCGGTCCCATCGCGGCCATCACGCCCTTCGATACCTACGAGGAGGCGATCACCATCGCCAACCGTCTTCCGTTTGGCCTCGCGGCTTATGTTCAAAGCAACAATGTCCGCATCCTCAACCGGGCCATTGACGATATCCAGGCCGGAAATGTGATTTGCAATGGGTGGCGGGTTTCGTTGCCGGAAACGCCCTTTGGCGGTGTCAAGGAAAGTGGACTTCTTTTGGAAGGGGGCGTGGAAGGGCTACAGGCGTTCCAGACCGTGAAATTCGCCTACATGGCTTAGGTCCCCCGACGCGGATGTGTCGTTGGATCATCCAATACCCATGAAGGCGCTTCAGATCATCTGTTGAGTGCGGAAAACGAGGGAAAGTCACCAACTCGGGTTTCCCCCTTCCGCCTTCCGCTTTGGTCGGCTGATTCGCGCTTCCGATCCCCAATTCAGTGAAAAGGCCCCGAATTCCCTTCGGCGGCCTTTCGCCTGTCCATGGACGAGGGGGGCCCGTCATCCGCCTTTGGCGCGGCGGTAAAACTCGGGCCGTTCCCCCGCCTGGTCCAGCAGCCAGTCAATAAAACGTCGGGTTTTCGTGGAAACCGATTTCATGGTTGGCCAAATCACATAGAAGGCGGATCCGGTTTCCAAGGGGCGGTTGAGGGGGCGGACCAATTCGCCATCGTCCAATTCCTTCCGCAATAGGTCGACCTGACCGACCGCCAGGCCGAACCCCTGCTTTGTCGCGCTGTAAAGGAGCAGGGAGGAATCGAATTCCGTTCCTTTCCGGTGGTTGATTTCCACCCCGGCCTCGGCCGCCCAGATTTCCCACTCCCTGCGCCGATACTTGGCATGGAGCAGTTCGGCTTCCTCCAGCCGACCGAGGGGTTGGAAATCGTCGAACTGGGCGGCGTAGTCCGGGCTGCACACCACATCGACGGTCTCGTTGAACAATTTCCGACATTTGGCGTCCCGCCAGGAGCCTTGTCCCAGTTGCAGGGCGACGTCCAGATGGGTGCCACGGAAGTCCAAGGGTTCCACCACCGTGTCCAGGCGGATCCGGTATTCGGGATGGAGCCGTTTGAAATCCGCGAGCCGCGGCAACAGCCAGTGGTGGGCGAAGGTGGGGTAGATTCGGAGATTGATGGTGCTTTCGTTCTCGTCGGTCAGTAGGCGCTGCGTGGCGCGTTCCAGGTCGTCGAACAGGCCCGCGATTTCGTGTCCGAACGCGCGGCCCACGTCGGTCAGTTTCACGGAACGGGAACTCCGTTCGAACAGTTTGACGCCCAGATAATTCTCGAGGATCGCGATCTGTCGGCTGATCGCCACTTGGCTGACCCCCATGTGGTTGGCCGCCGCCGTGAATGTTCGGTGCCGCGAGGCGATCGAGAAGGCCCGCAGCGGGTTGAGAGGAAGGTTGCGGTACCTTTGATCCATAAGTTTTTGTTTTCCTTATCCGACGAAAAGCCCGGTTTGTAACGGTGATAGCTAGTCTAGTCTCTATCCAACCGCAATGAAAAGAGGTCGCGCGTGATGGATTTCAAGCTCTCCGAAGAACAGCAAATGTTCCACGACACTGTTCGCAAATTCGCCTTGAAGGAACTGGCGGAAGGCGCCGCCGCGCGGGCCAATGCCCATGAATATCCTTGGCAAGTCGCGCGGGCGTTCTCCGACATGGGCCTGCTTGGTCTGACCTTGCCGGAAAGCGAAGGCGGGGCCGGAGGGACCTTGATGGACGCGATCCTCGCGATCCAGGCCATCGCCGAAGTCTGTCCGCGGTCGGGCGACGTGGTGCAGGCGGGGAATTTTGGCCCGATCCGGACGTTCGCCGAATACGCGACCGTGGAGCAAAAGGCGCGCTTCCTCCCCGATCTATTGGCCGGGAAGGCCGTCATTTCCCTTGGCATGACCGAGCCGGGGGCTGGGTCCGCCGTCACGGAATTGAGCACGGTGGCCAAACCGGATGGCGATGGCTATCGCGTAACCGGCACCAAGATCTTTGGCACCCATAGCGCCGAGGCCAGTGTGTTCCTGGTCTACGTCCGCTTTGGACCGGGTGTCGGTGGCATTGGTTCGGTGCTGCTGGAAAAGGGCATGCCCGGGTTCCAGATCGGCAAGCCCAGCGCCTTCATGAATGGCGAGGAATGGGCCCAGCTGTATTTCGATAACGTGTGGGTTCCCAAGGAGAACGTCCTCCTCGGTCCGGGGGGATTCAAGAAGCAGATTTCCGGTTTCAACGTGGAACGCTTGGGCAATTCCGCCCGTGCCGTCGCCGTCGGCCGTCATGCCTTCAACCTTGCCCGGGAACATGCCCTGATCCGCAAGCAATTCGGTCGGTTCCTGTGCGAGTTCCAGGGGTTGCAATGGAAATTCTCCGACATGGCCGTGCGTCTGGAAGCGGCCCAGCTTCTTCTGATGCGCGCCGTGGTGAACGCGGACGGCGGGTTGCCGTCGGCCCAGGAAACGGCCATCGCCAAACTGGCCTGTAACGAGGCGGGATTCTTCGCCGCCAATGAGTCCATGCAGATTCTGGGAGGTCTGGGCTTCTCCGAGGAGAGCACGGCCCAGTATTGCGTGCGGCGGACCCGCGGGTGGATGATCGCCGGCGGATCGGTGGAAATCCTTAAGAACCGTATCGCCGAAGGCGTTTTCGAGCGCCGTTTCTCCCAACGTCCGGAACGCGCGGCCGCCGCGGAATGAGTCACGTTATGTCGAAGGAAACCCTGGGTGCCTTGATCGCCCCCCAATCCGTCGCCTTGATCGGCGCCTCCGCGACCGAAGGCAAACTGACCGCCCGTCCGCTGACGTTCCTGCTGCGGCATGGGTTCAAGGGGCGGATCTATCCGGTCAATCCGGTACGCGAAACGGTCATGGGAATGCCCGCCTATCCCACCGTCGCGGCCATCCCGGAACCGGTGGACCACGCCTATATTCTGTTGGACGCGGAACCAGCCCTGTCCGCCCTGGAGGATTGCGCCAAGGCGGGCGTCAAGGTGGTGTCGGTTCTCGCCGATGGCTTCGCCGAAGCCGGGCCGGAGGGGCGCGCGCGCCAGGACCGGCTGGTGACGATCGCCCGCGAGGCGGGTATTCTCCTGATCGGCCCCAATTCCACCGGCGTGGTCGCCACGGCCACGGGTTTTTCCTGCACCACGAACGCCGCCTTCCGCGCCGACCGCCTGGATACGGGGCGCTTGGCGGTTCTGTCCCAAAGCGGCAGCGTGATTGGCACGCTCCTTTCACGGGGGCAGGCCAGGGGGATTGGGTTTTCCACCTTGATTTCCGTTGGCAATGAAGCGGGGGTCGGTGTCGGAACCCTTGGACGCTTGCTTTTGGAAGACCCGGAAACCGATGGCTTTCTGTTGTTCCTGGAAACGATCCGGGATCCGGAGGCCCTGGCGGACTTCTCGCGCGAAGCCGCCCGGCGGGGCAAGCCCGTCACCGCGTACAGGATTGGCCGCTCCGACGAGGGGCAGGCCCTGTCCGTTTCCCATACCGGTGCCATGACCGGCTCCAAACAGGCGGTTTCGTCGTTTCTCCGCGATATCGGCATTCGCGAGGTGGAACAGTTCGAGACCTTGATCGACGCGCCCCGGGCCCTGTCGATGATCCGTTTGCCTGAAGGCCGCCCCCGGTCCGTCACCGTGGTTTCGACCACGGGCGGTGGCGGCGCCATGGTGGTTGATCAGATCAGCGCGCGGGGGATCCCCATCGTGGCCTGTGGCGCGGCCTCCCGAGCGAAGTTGTCCGCCAAGGACATCCCCCTGGGGCATGGCAAACTGGTCGATGTCACCTTGGCGGGTACCAAGTACGAGATCATGAAGGAGGTCGTGTCCACCCTTATGGCCGATCCGGAAACGGGTTTGTTGGTGGTCGCCATCGGGTCGTCCGCCCAGTTCAATCCGGAATTGGCGGTACGACCCATTGTCGACGCGGTGGCGGAGGCGCCTCCCGGCGCCGCCCCGGTCATGGCCTTTCCCCTTCCCCATGCGCCTGAAAGTCTGGCGATGCTGGAGGCCGGGGGCGTTCCCGCCTTCCGCAACGTGGAAACCTGCGCGGAAACGGTCGCCCTGTTCCTGACGCCCCCCAAGATCGAGGATCCGATTCCGGTGGTGGTTCCGAGCGCCGTCACGGACCTATTGAGCGGCGCGGCGCCGGGTATACTCGACGAAGTCTCCTCCGGGGATGTGTTCGAGGCCCTCGGCGCCCGGCGTCCGGCCCAGGTGGTCCTCTCGCCGGGGGACGCGGTGCCGGAAACCCTGCCCTTCGCCTTTCCCGTGGTGGTCAAGCTGGTCTCCCCGGATCTGCCCCACAAAACCGAGGCGGGGGCCATTCGCGTGGGGGTCGCGAACCGGCACGCCTTGATCGACGTCATCGACCAGATGACGGCCTCGGCGGAGAAGCACCGGCCCGGCTACCGATTGCGTGGCGTGCTGATCCAGGAAATGCGCCGTGGATTGGGAGAAGCCTTGATCGGTGTCACCCGGGATCCCCTGGTGGGACCGGTGATCACGGTGGGCATGGGGGGGATCACTACCGAGATCTACAAGGATACCGCCGTTCGACCCGCGCCCGTCACCCTGGAGACGGCCCGTGAGATGGTGGCGGAGATCAAGGGGTTCGCCCTGTTTCGAGGGTTCCGAGGCCGCCCCAAGGGGGATCTGGAGGCACTGGCCCATTGCGTCGCCGCAGTGTCCGTGATCGCTGGATGCGATCACGTGGAGGAGGCCGAAATCAACCCGGTCTTGATCGGTCCCGAAGGGGATGGGGTCGTTCTTTTGGACGCATTGATTCGACGTGCTTAGGGTGTTTGGGTTTCCCTTCGACCGGATCAAGAAAAACCTCTCCCGACCGGTTTGAAGTTTCCCGAGACGTTGGATCCATACCTGGGGTTCGATCATAGGATCGAACCCCCTTTTTTCGTGGGCCGTACGTGGGCTTTGGGAAATCACCCGGACCACGAAAAAAGGGACCCGAAGGCCCCTTTGTCCGCGGAGAATGGAGCGAAGCTCACACCCGTTCCATCATGAGAGCGATCCCCTGCCCGACGCCAATGCACATGGCGCATAGGGCCCGCCTAGCCTGGCAGTCGGACAGTTCCAGGGACGCGGTGAGGGCAAGGCGTGCCCCGGACATACCCAAGGGGTGACCGAGGGCGATGGCCCCACCGTTTGGATTGACGTGGTCCGCGTCGTCGGGCAGGCCAAGGGACCGGGTCACGGCGAGGGCCTGGGCGGCGAAGGCTTCGTTCAGTTCGATCACGTCGATGTCGGCGATGCCCAGCCCCTGGCGGGTGAGCAGACGGTTGATCGCGGGGATCGGGCCGATACCCATCACGCGCGGTGGGACACCGGCCGCGGCCGCGGCCATGACGCGGGCCAGGGGGGTGAGGCCATGGATTTTGATGGCGCTTTCCGAGGCGATGATCAGCGCCGCGGCGCCATCGTTCACCCCCGACGCGTTTCCGGCGGTGACCGATCCACCCTTCCGAAAGGGCGTGGGCAGGGCGGCCAGTTTTTCCAGGGTGGTCCGCCGCGGGTGTTCGTCGGTGTCGACCACGAGCGCGGGACCATTCCGTTGGGGGACGAGAACCGGGCTGATTTCCCGGGCCAACCTGCCGGACGCCTGGGCGGCCAGGGCGCGTGTTTGGGAGCGTAAGGCGAAGGCATCTTGATCGGCGCGATCGACGCGGTACTCCTCCGCCACGTTCTCGGCGGTTTCCGGCATGGAATCCACCCCATGATTGACTTGCATCAAGGGGTTGATGAACCGCCATCCAATGGTCGTATCGTGGATTTCAGGCGTTCTATGGAACGCGGTGGGCGCCTTGGGTTGAACAAAGGGGGCGCGGCTCATGCTTTCGACCCCACCGGCGATCACCAGGTCGGCCTCGCCCGATTTGATGGCGCGGGCGGCGATGGCGATCGCGTCCAGTCCCGATCCGCAGAGTCGGTTGACGGTCGTGCCGGAGACCGACAGGGGAAGGTCCGCCAGCACCGCGGCCATGCGGGCGACGTTCCGGTTATCCTCTCCCGCCTGATTGGCGCAGCCCAGAATCACGTCGTCGATCCGCTCCTGGTCCAATCCTGGCACCAGGTCCAACAAGGACCGGAGGATACCCGCGGCAAGGTCGTCGGGACGAACCGAGGACAGGGCGCCGCCATAGCGGCCAATCGGTGTTCGCCGCCCTTCGCAGATGAAAGCTTCAACCATGATCTTCCGTTTCTCCTATGGACCTCGCGTCACCGGGAGGGGCGCGGGGGGTCACGCTGGTCATCGCCCGGAACGCCTGTGATTGAACCGGGTCCCAGCTAGGCAATCATGCGGATCCACGGGAAAACAGGGATGCCTCCTTCGCTGAGCATGAACAATGGTTATGATCGGAAATATAACCAAAAGTTATTGATGCCTGAGTGTATCTAGCGGGCGGACTTTCAAGATTCGTGGTAGCGGTAAGATACAAAACGACCTCTTCTCGCTAGTAAAAGACTTTCATTCGAAAGAATTCGCGGAAAGAGAGATAAAAGGGAGGAAAATGTGAGGAAAATACGGTTCACCACCTCGCGACGTTCGGCGTCCTTGGCCACCACCTTCGCCGTGGTTGGTGTCGCGACCTTGTCCATCGTGTCGATCCCGTCCGATGTCCGGGCGGATGACGGCTTGCCGAGCACCATGATCTGGACGGCCTACGACCTCGGATCCTCGGGGTACGCGGAAGCGTCCGGCATCGCCGACGCCTTGCAGAAGAAAAACGATCTGCGGGTTCGCATCGTTCCCAGCGGAACCTCCATTGGTCGGCTGCTGCCGTTGACCACGGGCAAGGCGCGGTATGGCTTTCTCGCCAATGAAGTGAGCTTCGCGTCGGAAGGGCTTTACGAGTTCGCCGATCAGTCCTGGGGGCCCCAGGATTTGCGCGTCATCCTTGGGAAAGTCGAAACCAACGGTTTGGCCGCGGCCGCCGACGCCGGGATCAAGACCATGGCCGACCTGAAGGGAAAGCGGGTCGGTTATGTGGAGGCAAACCCGTCGGTGAACGTTAAGACGGACGCGCAGCTGGCCTTCGCCGGTTTGACCCGGGACGACGTCGAGCCTGTCTTCTTTGGTAGCTACGCCGCTCTGGTTCCCGCCATGGAGGCCGGTCAAATCGACGCGCGGAATGCCTCGACCACGTCGGCCGCGGTGCGTCAGATGGAAAGCTCGGCCCGGGGCCTCTATTGGGTTCCCATGCCCGCGGACGATAAGGATGGGTGGGCCAAGACCCAGAAGATCGCCAGTTTCCTGTCCCCCGCGCAGGCGAAGCTGGGGGCCGGTCTTTCCGAAGAGAACCCCGTGTGGATGCTGGGATACCGGTATCCCATGATCACGACCTACGCGGATACCTCGGAGGGCGAGGTCTACGCCATGGTCAAGGCCCTGGATGAAGCTTACGACGGGTACAAGAACACGACCCCGACGTCCTCGGGGTGGACCCTGTCCGAGGCCTTGCGGACCCCCGCGGATGCGCCGTTCCACCCCGGCGCCGTGCGCTACGCCAAGGAAAAGGGCATTTGGACCGACGAGGACGAGGCCTGGAACAATGCCCGTCTGGCCCGAATGGAGAAGGTTCAAACCTCTTGGACCGAGGCCCTGGACGCCTTCACCCAGGACCGTGTCGCCAAGTCGGCGTCGGGCGAAAAGATGTCCGCGGACCAATGGCCTGCCTATTGGGATGCCTATCGGGCGGAGCATTTGGCGGACTGAAGCCCATCTCGTTCGGACTCCATATAGAGAGACATCGAATAAGCGAGGAAGTGGCGTTGGCCGCTTCCCGTGTTCCGGGGCAACGGGATGGAGCGCGGCATGGCCGACAATAAGAGTGAGTCTACGGCGACGGAGGAGGCGAGGCGTTCCCGGCCAGTGGTTTGGCTGGTGGCGGGATTGGGCACGGCGGGCGTGCTGCTGAACATCAATCAGGTGTTCAATCTGCGCTTCTTCGTCGACTACCAGACCCTGGATACCTCCTACTACTATGCATTGATCGGTTTGTTTTTGACGGTGGTTTTCCTGACCTGTCCCGCCCATCGCCGGTTCGCGGGCATGGGACCACGGTGGTTTGACTGGTGCTTGGCCATCGCCACGGTGGCCGTGCTTGGCTACTGTTCCTGGAACGGTCGCCTCGTCGCCCAGGAAGGGTGGAATATCGTCCCCCCGAAGGAAGCGGTCGTCGTCGCGGCCCTCTGTTGTCTTCTCTCTCTCGAGGCGGTTCGGCGCACGGGGGGAGGCATTCTGTTCTTTATCTGTCTCCTGTTCGGGAGCTTTCCCCTCTACGCCGAGCACTTGCCGGGTTTCCTCTGGGGGCCGAGCAGCACGCTGGAAGAACTGGTCGCGGCCCATGTCTTCGATACCGAAAGCCTGATCGGGACACCCGTTCGGGTGGTCGCGGGAACATTGGTCGGCTTCTTGCTTTTCGGCTGCGCCTTGGTCGCCACGGGTGGTGGTGGGTTTTTCATGGACCTCTCGACCGCCTTGATGGGGCGCAACCGGGGGGGCGCGGCAAAGGTGGCGATCCTATCAAGTGGCTTCTTCGGGTCCCTCAGTGGGTCGGTGATTTCCAATATCGTCACCACCGGCCAGATCACCATTCCAACCATGAAGCGGATTGGCTATCCGGCCACCTATGCCGGGGCGATCGAGGCTTGCGCCTCCACCGGGGGTACGCTCATGCCGCCGGTCATGGGCGCCGTCGCCTTCATCATGGCCGAATATTTGAACATCACCTACGCGGAAGTGGCCCTGGCCGCCCTTGTCCCGGCGCTCCTCTTCTATATCGCCTTGATTCTGCAAGTGGACAATTACGCGGCCCGAATGGCGCTCGGCGGCCAAGGGGAAGAAGAGATTCCTTCCCTGAAGGAGGCGCTGAAGTCCGGTTGGCACTTCTTGATGGCCCTGGCCCTGTTGGTCTACCTTCTGGTCGCGACCGGGTTGGAAGCGCGGGCGCCGTTTTACGCCACCCTGGCGCTGATCGTGATGAATACGGTTTTGCGCGGGACCGCGGGGCTGCTCGCCCAAGCGATCGAGACCCTGCGCGGGACGATTCAAGCCGTGGCCAACCTGATCGGGTTGCTATGTGGCATCGGGTTGATCGTCGGTGCCCTGTCGTTCACGGGGGTGGGCGGAGCCTTCTCGCGGGAACTGTTGGCCCTGGCCGATGGAAATACCGCCCTGCTGCTCATTTTTGGCGCGATCACCAGCTTTTTCCTCGGCATGGGGATGACGGTCAGCGCCTGCTACATCTTTCTCGCCGTGGTTCTTGGTCCGGCCTTGATCAACGCGGGACTGGATCCCGTGGCCAGCCATCTGTTCATTCTCTACTGGGGAATGCTCAGTTACATCACCCCGCCCGTGGCCTTGGCGGCGGTGACCGCGTCGTCGATTTCGGGTGCGAGCGCCCTGCGCACCGGCGTGTTGTCCATGCGGTTGGGTTTGATCAACTTCATCCTGCCCTTCGTCTTCGTCCTGACCCCCACCCTGATCCTTCATGGGGATTGGCTGTCCATCGCCCATGACGTGGGAACGGCCGTGCTCGCCATCTGGCTCATGGCGGTGGCCTTCGAAGGGTGGTTGTACGGGCGCGGCGCCATCGGAGTGCCATCTCGGGTCCTCGCCCTGGCCGCCGCCGCCGGATTGCTCGTTCCTGGGACCTATTCCGATCTGGTTGGTCTCGGGCTTCTGGCGGGAGCCTATCTCATCCCCACGCTTCGTGGGCGGTCGCTTTCGCTGAACGGTTCGGGACCGGGGCGCTGAGTCCATCCGGAAGAGTGGTCTGAAACTGGAGGGGCGCGGCATGGCATTTCGGTCATGGGCCCTCGTGCCGCGCGTCCTTCGGTCGCGACCGCCCTTGGCGGTGCGTGTCGCGGTCTAAGTCTTCCCTCAGGTTATGGGTCCATGAGCTAAGCGATGTGGTTTCCGGTGGTCATCGATGGGATCGTTTGGATCAGGCAGGCCCCCGAGGACACTGTCGCAAAATGAAAAAAGCAATCGGAGGAGAACGTACATGAAGTCGGGTTTCGCGGCTCTCGCTGGACTTGTCGCCGCCAGCATTTGCATGCCCGCCCAGGCCAATGACAGCGCCAAGGTCAGCGCCAAGGTCAGCGATGGTGTCGTTAAAATCGGCGTTCTGACCGACATGGCGGGACCCTATTCGGACAACCTGGGTCCAGGCGCCGTCCTGGCCGCCGAAATGGCCGCCGAGGACTTCGGTGGGACCGTGAATGGCGCGCCCATCGAAATCGTGTCCGCCGACCATCAGAACAAGGCCGATGTCGGAGCCAGCATGGCCCGGCGTTGGTTCGATACCGATGGCGTGGACGTCATCACCGAATTGGGGTCGTCCGCCGTGGCCGCGGCCGCCCAGGATCTGGCCCGGGCGAGCGACAAGATCCTTCTGATCACCGGGGCGGGTTCTCCGGCTCTGACCGGGGAGCATTGCTCCCCCAACGGTATCCACTGGGCCTATGACAATTACGCTCTGGGGAAGCTGGTGGCGACCGCCTTGGTCGATCAGGGGCTGAAGAAGTGGTTCTTCATCACCGCCGACTACAGTTTCGGCCATAGCCTGGAAGAATCCGCGGCCAAATTCGTCGACGCGGAAGGGGGGCAGGTCATGGGTACCGTTCGCCATCCCTTGGGGACCGCCGACTTTTCTTCCTTCCTGCTTCAGGCCCAGGCCTCCGGCGCCGACGTGATCGGCTTGGCCAACGCCGGAACCGACATGATCAACGCGATGAAGCAGGCCAGTGAGTTCGGCGTGATCCAGGGCGGTCAGAAGATGGTCGGCCTGCTGGTCAACCTCCCGGACATTCATGCCTTGGGCCTTCAGTCGACCCAGGGTCTCATGCTGGCGGAAAACGCCTATTGGAAGATGAACCCGGAAACCGAAGCCTGGGGCAAGCGCTTCATGGACCGCTTTGATGGCCGCGCGCCCTCCAGCCTGCAAATCGCCGTCTACACCGCCGTTTCCCACTACCTGGAATCCGTGAAGGCGACCGGAACGGACGAAACGCAAGCGGTGCTGGCGGACATGAAGGCCCGGGAAATCGACGACATGACCACCAAGGGCGCCCATATCCGCGCCGATGGCCGGGTCATTCGCGACATGTACCTGATGCGGGTCAAGGCCCCCGAGGAAAGCGAAGGTCCCTGGGATTATTACACCATCGAAGCCAAGCTGCCCGGGGAGAGTGTGTTCCGTCCCCAGTCCGAGGGTGGCTGCGAGATCGGGAAGTAGGGTCGATCCGGTTCCCGGATCATCACGCGGATGCCGGGTCGCCCGGCGTCCGCCCACGATCCCCGGTCAAGGGGCGTCAAGGGAGGAAGTACATGCTGGATCGTCTCCAGGATCTGGTGAACGAGAATGGCCGTCTGGTCGAGAAGGGGCGGTTCGTCACCCTCGTCATGATGGTCGGCGTTGGCCAGGATTTGCACCGCGTCACCATTGAAAAGGGGCGGATCGCCTCGGTTGAGACGGGGCCGTTCGTGATGCCGTCCTATACCTTCGGGATCCACGCTAGCGCCGAGGACTGGGCCCTGTTCTGGAGCCCGGCGCCACCGCCCAGGGCCAACGACGTGATGGCCCTGCTCAAGGATCGTCGGCTCCGTCTGGAGGGCGACCTCCATCCCTTCATGGCCAATCTCTTCTATTTCAAGGGTGTTCTGGCCTCCCCCCGGCTCATGGAGGCGTGACATGACCGCGCATATCGAACCAATCGTTGGCCGTTACATGCATCTGGACATCGGTGGCCGTGGTCATCGTCTGTATTTCGAGGAAGCGGGGCGGGGCATTCCCCTGCTGTGCCTGCATACCGCCGGGGCCGATGGCCGCCAGTATCGGGCCTTGTTGAACGATCCCGCGATCACCGACCGGTTCCGGGTCGTCGTCTTCGACATGCCTTGGCACGGCAAGTCCTCGCCACCGGTGGGGTGGCATGGGGAAGATTATCAACTGACGACCGAGAGATACATGTCCTTGGTCGTGGCGGTTGCCGATGCCCTGGACCTGGACCGTCCCGTGGTCATGGGATGCTCCATCGGGGGACGGATCGTGCTGAACCTGGGCCTTGACCATCCCGACCGCTTTCGCGCGCTCATTGGCCTGCAGTCATCGGCCCATGTGGATCCCTACTACGATCTGACCTGGTTGCATCGGCCCGATGTCCATGGCGAGGTCGCCGCGGCCGTCGTTTCGGGCCTGGTGGCGCCCACCAGCCCGGAAGCGGACCGATGGGAAACTCTTTGGCATTACATGCAGGGTGGGCCGGGGATCTTCAAGGGCGACCTCCACTTCTACAAAATCGAAGGGGATATCCGCGGGCGCCTTCATGCCTTCGATACCGAGCGATGCCCTCTCTACCTGTTGACCGGGGAATATGACTATTCGGCCTCGCCCGAGGACACGTTGGAAGTGGCGCGTCTGATCGGTGGTGTGGAGCCTGTGATCATGCCGGACATGGGCCATTTTCCCATGAGTGAAAACCCCGAAGCCTTCCGCGCGCACCTCTTGCCTGTTCTGGAGGACATCGTTCGGAAAGAAGGGATGGCGGCGTGACCGCCGTGACCGGGAAATCAGAGGAGTTCCGCGCGCCATGAGCACGGAAGACAATGTCATCGAGACCGACGGGTTGGTGAAGTCCTTCAAGGGCTTCTCCGCGGTGTCGGAGGTCTCCTTGAAGGTTCGGCGCCATCATATCCATGCGTTGATCGGTCCCAATGGCGCGGGGAAGAGCACCATGTTCAACCTCATCACCAAGTTCCTGCAACCGACCAGCGGGACTATCCGCTACAACGGCATTGATATCACCAAGGCCAAACCGGCCAAGGTGGCGCGCATGGGAATGGTCCGGTCCTTTCAGATCTCCTCGGTTTTTCCCCATTTGACCGTGCGACAGAACGTGCGCGTGGCCTTGCAGCGGAAACTGGGAATGTCCTTTCACTTCTGGCGGAGTGAACGGGTCCTCGATGGTCTGAATGATCGGGTCGGGGACCTGCTGGCCGATGTGGATCTCGAGTCCTACCAAGACACCATGGCCGCCGAATTGCCCTATGGCCGCAAACGGGTGCTCGAGCTGGCGATGACCCTGGCGTTGGAGCCGGAAGTCATGCTGCTCGACGAGCCCATGGCGGGAATGGGCACGGAAGACGTGCGACGGACCGCCGAGTTGATCCGGCGGGCCGCCCAAGGCCGGACGGTGTTGATGGTGGAGCACAACATCAATGTCGTCGCCGACCTGTCCGACTGGATCACCGTTCTGCAGCGGGGGCGGGTTCTGGCGGAAGGGGAGTACGACGCGATCTCCAAGGATCGAGAGGTGATCGAAGCCTACATGGGAGGACACCATGACACGTGAGTCCTTGCTGGTGCTGCGTGACCTCCAAACTTGGTACGGCGAGAGCCACATTCTCCACGGTGTCTCCCTCGACGTGGCGGAGGGCGAAGTGGTCACTTTGCTTGGCCGCAACGGCGCTGGGAAAACGACGACGTTGAAGTCGATCATGGGACTGGCCCGCCATCGTCGGGGGTCGGTGGCCTTTGGCGGACAGGAGACCGTTCACCTTTCCCCCAACCGGATCGCCCGCATGGGGATCGCCTTCTGTCCCGAGGAGCGAGGCATCTTCTCCAGTCTCAACGTGCGGGAAAACCTGACACTCCCCCCGGTGATCCGTGACGGGGGAATGAGCTTGGACGAGGTGTACGACCTGTTCCCCATTCTTCTGGAGCGCGGGGGAAGCGTCGGAACGAAGCTTTCGGGTGGTGAACAACAGATGTTGGCCATCGCGCGGATTCTGCGAACGGGCGCCAAGTTTCTGCTTCTGGACGAACCGACCGAGGGGCTCGCTCCGGTCATCGTCGAACAGATTGGTCGGATCATCAACGTCTTGAAGGAACGGGGATATACGATCCTGCTCGTCGAGCAGAACTTCCGCTTCGCCTCGACGGTGGCGGATCGCCACTACGTCGTGGAGCACGGACGCATCGTCGACGAGGTTTCCGGGAACGCGGTGTCGAGCAATCGGGAAAAACTGGAGGCCTATCTTGGTGTGTGATGGCCCACGATGTTGGCTCCGCGCGTATCCGTTGCGGGTCCCGCCCAGGAGGGTATTAGGATGATGGAAATTTTGGGCATTCCGGCCCCCGTGTTTCTCGGTCAGTTGCTGCTTGGCGCGATCAATGGCGCCTTTTACGCGGTCCTCAGTCTGGGGTTGGCCCTGATTTTCGGGCTGTTGAATCTGATCAACTTCGCGCACGGCACGTTTTACATGCTGGGCGCCTTCGTCTCATGGCTCGGCCTGCGGTATCTGGGCATTGATTACTGGACGAGTTTGGTTGTCGCGCCCCTGGCCGTGGCCCTGTTCGGGATTGTCATCGAACGGACCATGCTCAAGCGTCTCTATGACCTCGATCACTTGTACGGCCTTCTCCTGACCTTTGGGTTGGCGTTGGTGATCGAGGGTGTATTCCGTCAGCTCCATGGCGCGTCGGGGCAACCCTACGCCATTCCGTCAGCCCTGTCCGGAGGCGTGAACCTTGGGTTCATGTACCTGCCGGTCTATCGGGCCTGGGTGATCCTGGCTTCCCTGGTCATGTGCCTGGTGACCTGGTTGATTATCGAGCGGACCAAACTGGGAGCCCTGCTTCGGGCGGCGACGGAAAATCCGGATTTGGTTCGGGCCTTCGGCGTCAATGTGTCCTTGATGATTACCGTCGTTTTCGGCTTTGGCGCGGCTCTCGCGGCGTTCGCGGGCGTCTTGGCCGCGCCCATCTATTCGGTCAATCCGATCATGGGTGCCAATCTGATCATCGTGGTCTTCGCCGTGGTGGTCATTGGCGGTATGGGGTCGATCATGGGGGCGATCTTGTCGGGTTTCCTGCTTGGTCTCGTCGAGGGATTGACCAAGGTCTATTGGCCCGAGGCGTCGAGTGTCGTCGCCTTCATGGTCATGGCCGTCGTCTTGATGGTGAAACCCGCGGGCTTGTTCGGGAGGAACGCATGAGCACCAACGAAATGTCCAAGACCCTTGGTCCGGATGGTGGTGGCGGGGCGTTGGTGGTCGGCTGGAAAGCCAATCGGTGGTGGATCGCCGGTTTGATCGTCCTGGCCGTGGCGCCATTTCTGGTCTACCCGATTTTTCTCGCGAAAATCCTGTGCTTCGCCCTTTTCGCCATCGCCTTCAATCTGCTGCTTGGGTACGTCGGCCTGCTGTCCTTTGGCCACGCGGCGTTCTTTGGCATGGCGGCCTATATCTCCGGTCATGTGATGAAGGAATGGGGCGTGACGCCCGAGGTGGCGATCCTCATAGCCACGGCCAGCATGGCGGTCCTGGGCGTGGTGTTCGGGATGATCGCCATCCGCAGGCAGGGCATCTATTTCGCCATGGTGACCCTGGCCCTGTCCCAGATGGTGTATTTCCTGGCCCTTCAGTCGGAGTTCACCCATGGGGAAGATGGTATCCAAGGCATTCCCAGGGGTGCTTTCCTGGGCCTTGTCAGTCTGGAGTCCAGTCTGTCTATTTACTACTTCGTCGCCGGAGTGTTTGTTCTGGGGTTCTTGTTCGTCTATCGCGTGATCCATTCTCCCTTCGGTCAGGTTTTGAAGTCGGTTCGGGAGAACGAAGCGCGGGCGACATCCCTGGGCTATGACACGGACCGATACAAACTCCTGGCCTTCACCCTGTCCGCCACGCTGGCCGGATTGGCGGGCGCGACGAAGGTTTTGGTGTTTCAACTGGCGTCCCTGACGGATGTCACGTGGCAGATGTCCGGAGAAGTCGTCCTGATGACCTTGCTCGGTGGGGTTGGGACGATTCTTGGCCCGGTCGTCGGCGCCGGGATCGTGGTATCCATGCACAACCTATTGGCCGAAATTGGCTCGGTGACGACCATCGTCCAAGGTTTGATCTTCATTCTCTGCGTTCTCGTCTTCCGCCGGGGTGTGGTCGGGGAAGTGAGCGCCTGGTTGCGGCGTCGGCGTTCGACGAAAAAACACCCGAGGGCAGGGTGATGCGAACCGACACGGTCGGGCCACTCCGTCTTGGGGCGTGTCCTAAGTGTCGGCTCGACGAGGACGGGGCTTCATGGTCGTAGGGGCTTCATGGTCGTATCCACGACTGGCCAACGCCTCGGTCTCCTCTGACCTACAGTCGATTGAGACACCTCATAAGCGGTGGATTACCGCATGGAAGTAGAACATGAACGAGAGCGGCACGAGCGGCCCAGGGTCTTCGGAAGGAGCCCGGAGGACGAGTGATGAAAGCTCTGGGCCAGGCGTTGGCCGTGGGGGTCGGGTGTTGCGTCAACGCAAGCGGGATGCGGTTCTTCGTCTGCATGGGGGTGAGGATCTGGAGTATGTGTCGTGCTGGCTGGATGTGACACGGCAGAACGCCTGTCGGAGTGGCGGGGCGACTTCCTGAGCGGCGGCGAGGCGGCACTGGCGATGAGGGAGAAAGACAATTCGAATGCCTTCGCGCCAAGCTGGAGGACGTGTTGATCGCCAATGAACTCTTGGAGAGCAGAATCGATGTGCTTGAGGGGGGCGCCTTTTGGCCTGGAAGAGGTCAATACGATGAGCGCGCGGACCTCTCCGGGAATGTTCGGGAGTGTCCGGTCTTCCGTGTACGGGGTTTGGGTGCCATGCTTTCTTAACGGAGAAGGAAGGCACGAATGACGATATCCGATCAGCTTATTGACGAACTCTTGAAGGAACGGGGCATCGAAGCGGTCATTCCGGCCAAAGCCAACCGCGTCGAGCCCATCTCCCACGATGCCGACAAATACAAATGGCGCCACCTCATCGAGAACTTCTTTCAGAAGCTCAAAGAATTCAAGCGGATCGCCATGCGCGCTTGCAAAACCGATCAAAGCTTCGCCGCCATGATCCATCTCGCGGCAACCGTCATCCGCACGCGATGAACGTCAACGAAACCTAACCTAATTATCTGTTATCATTAGCTATTACCCCGATAAGCTGGCGGTGGCGTGATTTTTTCGGGAAAAACACCCTGTAAATTTTCACGTACCCCGAATTCTAACGTAACTCCATATTATCATTCACTCTTTCGAAGAGCAGTCACCGGTCCCGTGACTTTTCCGGGGTGTGGGGCGTGACCGATCCGGGATCAGGTTGGAATAGGCGATATAGAAAAACGCTATCCCGCGCCCAGTCTTCCGGCCCCCACGGCAAGTTTGGGGCATTCCGCGACGGCGTCGGGAGGGGCCGCCTCTGGTCCCGTTCGCTGGATTGCCCCCAGGAACTGGCGGACCCGCGGGTTCTTGGGGGCGTGGAAAAAGGTATTGGCGGGGGCCGCCTCCATGAGCCGTCCCGCCTCCATGAACCAGACTGTGTCGGCCACTTCGCGGGCAAAGCCCATCTCGTGGGTCACGCACACCATGGTCATGCCTTTCCCGGCGAGAGACTTCATCAGCGCCAGGACCTCTCCGACCATCTCGGGGTCGAGGGCGCTGGTCGGTTCGTCGAAGATCAGCAGTTTGGGTTTCATCGCCAGGGCCCGACAGATCGCGACGCGTTGCTGCTGGCCGCCCGAGAGTTCCGCTGGCCGCCGGTCCGCCAGATATGCCAAGCCGAGGGAATCCAGCAGCTCCTCGGCCATGCGCGCCGCCGCCGCCCGGGACATGCCAAGGACCTTGCGGGGGCCGAGGGTCACGTTGTCCCGGGCGCTCAGGTGGGCGAAGAGGTTGAAGCCTTGGAACACCATCCCGACGGTCGTTCGCAGATGTTCGGGCCGCATGGAGGGGTGGTGGATGTCATGTCCGTCGAGTAAAATCCGACCGCCGTCGATCCGTTCGAGGCGGTTCAGCGTCCGCGCCAGGGTTGATTTGCCGGATCCCGACGGACCGCAGACCACGACAACCTCGCCGGGGGCGACGCGCGCGGTCACGTCGGCCAGCGCCACGTGGTCCCCGAACCGTCGCGACACGCCCATGATCTGGAGCATGGTTGTTTTTCCTCCCTTTTCTCTTCCTTATTTTCCTTATCTTTCTTTCCTGAATAGCGGGTCGGGAGGACGGAGGACAATACGGCCACGGGCTAGCCCGTATGCTGAAATGCTATTTGGCGCGAGACAAAGGAGATCCCTACGGTTCAAGTGGTCGAGGGTCGGCGGCGCGCCGTCCGCGTCCGCCAAGCCATCCACCACCTGAAAGTCTCGCAAAGCCAATGGTTGCCGAACTCATAGAAGGATACCAGGTCGTTCTATCCGACCCCTATCTTAGCTTCGTCCTCACCGGGGTAGGTAATACGCTGCTCCTGTTTTCCGTCTCCTGGGTGACGGCGGTCCCGATCGCCCTGGCACTGGTGATGCTCCGCTCGTCACGGGTCTCGGGCCTCCGGATCTTCTCTGTCTGGTACGTGGAATACCACCGCAACATTCCGTTGCTCGTGCAGGTCCTGATTTGGTACTTCGCTATTCCCGTGGTCTTGCCTCCGCCGGTTAATGACTTCATCAACCGCCATGGCTCCGAGATCATCTACGCCACGATCGCGCTCGGCTTGTTCTCCGCCGCCTACATGGCCGAGGACATTCGGGGCGGTATCCGCGCCATCCCGCGGGGACAGTACGACGCGGCGAGCGCGATCGGACTGAGCTACGTCGGAACCATGACCTGGGTCATTCTGCCTCAGGCGCTCCGTTTGTCGGCGGTTCCCATGGTCGGCCAGACCTTGATTTTGTTCAAGATCACCAGCCTTGCATCGGTCATCGGGGTGGGAGAATTGATCTTCCAGGCGCGTCAGATCGAAAGTGAGACCTTCCGGGTGTTCCAGGCCTTCTCGGTGGTCACGCTTTGCTACATGGTTGGAGCCTTCACCATCATGTCCGTCGGCGGCGCCATCGCCCGACGCGTCCAACTAACCAGGAGGTGAGCATGTGGGACGTCGTTTCCCAATACGGCATGGTCTTCCTGGTGGGGAACTATCCCCACGGCCCCTTGGGTGGGTTGGCGATGACGGTGACCCTATCGGTTTGCGGTCTGGTCGCGACCTTTCCCCTGGCGGTCGCGGTCGCTCTCTGCCGCACGGGCGGGATCCCTTGGTTACGCGCGGGCGCGCGGGCCTTTGTCATGGGCGTGCGCACCATGCCGCTGCTGCTGGTCGTCTTCTGGATCTACTACTTCCTCCCGACCGTGATCGGGGTGCCGATCAGCGCCTTCGCGACGATCCTCCTGGCCATCGTGGTCTATCAGACAGCCTACCTGTCCGAGGTTATCCGCGCGGCCATCGAGGCGTTGCCGAAAGGCCAGTTGGAGGCCGCACGCTCCCTTGGCTTGAAATATGTTCCGACGACCTTCCGAGTCATCCTTCCCCAAGCGCTGTACAATTGCGTGCCTGGCATGATTAATCAGTTCATCACCATCATCAAGGAAACGTCCCTCGGCTACACGATCGCCCTCCAGGAAGTGACCTACGCGGGGAACGAAGTGAACAGCATTCTCCTGATCCGTCCGCTGGAGGTTTTCGGCGTGGTCGCGGTTCTCTATTTCACGCTTTGTTTCACCCTTTCGCGCCTGTCCAGAGGGGTCGAGACCCGGATATCACGGACCCGTGGGTTGGTTGGAGAGTAACGGTCACGTCCCGACGGCCCGGATGATTGGAGGAAACCATGGACGACAGACTTCATACACGGCCCCATGTCCACGGCGAAGGATGCGGCTGTGGCGGCGACCATCTCGCCTCCGGTGCCTTCGCGGAACTGGCCGGGGCGGCGGCTCCCGCTCCGGATGCTCCGCCGGGCCTGGATCCCGCCGCGCGGGGGGGCGGTCCGGCGCGGCGGGTCCTGCTGCGCCGGGGGACGGGGCTCAGCATGGGCGGAACGGGCGGGGGCTTCCCCGTGGGCG
>JAIOYK010000019.1 GCA_021741145.1 Rhodospirillum sp.
GCTACCCGCTATCTGGGATCGTATCTCAAGTGGTTCCATCTCATCGCCCTGCACTCCAATCCAACCCCCCGCTACTGCCTGCGCGCCGCGATGGGGGCATGATCGTCCGCATCAATGCGATTTATGAATAGAGCCATTCGGATTGATCAGGCGGTAAAAACAGGACAATAACCTGAACAAAATAGTCCACAATTCCCGAGAAAAACTCGATCTACCACCGATTTATTGCACGACCTGCTTTAGAAGTGGTTCCTTCCCGCCGTCCTCGACCTTGCCCTTGGGCAGGGTGAAGCGAAAAACAGCCCCTTGTCCGGGCTTGCCCTCGGCGTTGATCATACCCCCATGGCGTTCGATGATCCGACGGCATATGGCCAGACCGATGCCCGTTCCCTCATATTCCCCTTGTCCATGCAGCCGGTGGAAAATCAGGAAAATCCGATCAGCGTGCTTCGGGTCGAAGCCGATCCCATTGTCGGAAACCGCGACCTCGACAACGGCCTCGGTCACCTGACAGGTGATCTCGACCCGGGGTAACCGATCTTTCGCACGATATTTCAGGGCGTTTGCGATCAAGTTCTGCAGCACCCGCGTCAACTGAGGCCGATCCCCAAGGACCAGGGGATCCTCCTTGGGGCGAACAAGGACCGCGCCGCTTTCCCGTAAGGGAACCGTGAGGTTTTCAAGGGCGCCATCGATCAGCTTGCTCAACGGGCAATTCTCCACGGGCAAGGCCTGGGAGGTCACGCGGGAATAGTCCAGAAGGTCGTTGATCATCCGGGCCATGCGCTTCGCGCCATCCTCGGCATAGCCCATGAACTCCCCCACTTCCCCCTCGACCATCGCGCCATGGCGACGGCGGATCAGGCCCAGATAGCTGGACACCATGCGCAGGGGTTCGCGCAGATCGTGGGATGCGACATAGGCGAATTGCTCCAGATCCCGGTTGGACTCCTCAAGTCGCTTCGACTTTTCTTCCAGCACCGCTTGCGCGGCCATTTCCGCGGTAATATCCCCTAGGGTTCCCACCAGACGCAGGGGATTCCCCTTGCCATCCCGTTCCACCACGAGGCCCCCGGCCAGGAACCATCGCCAGGACCCATCCTTGGCCCGCATTCGGAAGCGGGCTTCGAATCGTTCGCTGTTCCCCACCAGATGGGAACGCAGGGTCGCCAGGGTGCTTTCCTTGTCGTCTGGATGCAGGCGACTTTCCCAACTGTCGTAGGTGGGTGGCCAACTGCCCGGATCCTCGCCCAGCAACAGCATGCATTCGTCGCTGTAATGGACATACCCCTTGGCCATGTCCCAATCGACCAGCCCATGATGCCCGTTCCTCAGCGCCAGTGTCAGGCGAGCTTCCTCCCGTTCCAGGCGGACCTCCGCCCGGGACCGGGCCTTTTCCTCGCGGATGTACAGCACGAGGAAACCGAGGACCGCGAGGCCCAAGGCCACGCCAACGAGGAGCAGGACACGCACCTCCCCGTTCCAATCCCCAAGGGCCGCGGTCATGGGCATCTGAGCGAAGACCCGCACGGGAAAATCCCGGGCGAGGACCTGCCCCAAAACCACCCTTTCACGCAGTTGTCCGATTGGAACCATTTCCCCCTGGCCGCCCTCCTCAAAGCGACCGAGCCTTCCATCGTCGAGCCAGACATCCAGGGTATACCCCTCGGCAAAGGCGCCAAACAGGGACAACCTCTGGTCACCGATCATGGCGGTGACCTTAACGTCCGTTGCCTCGGGATCCGACCACAGGGTCTCGCGCAGACGGGAAATGTCGTTGTAAGCCAATGCCACGCCAAGGAAGGTCCCGTTATCGGTCCAGCTTCCCCGGCTTAGCACCACCTGTTCACCAGCCCCCCGCCTTCCATTCCGGATCCAGATCGAGGGTTCGCGCCATTCATCCCGATGGGCGCGGATCAGGTGTTCGAGCCATTCCGCGGACAGGTCCTCCGAGACTCCCCGATTGGAGGCGATCTCCACCCCATTGGGTCCCAGCACCACAAGTCCCCTGAGATCGGGAAGGGTCGCGACGGTTCGATCCAGGTCCGAGCGCATCGCCGAGCCTTGACCATTCTCAAGCCCCCAAAGAACATCGAGGACGGCCATATCGGCGACAACCAGCTCCATTGACAGGGAATTGGCCACCTCGGAGGCCAGATGGACCACGGTCTCCTCCGCCAGGGTCAATTGGGCCCCCCGAGACTGCACGGCGAGCGCCACCAATCCCGAAAGCGCCAAGACGGTCAGAAAAAGGGCTCCCAGAATCACGCTCCCAGGCGATCCCACTCGAACAGGGATGGGAGCGCGTCGGGTCACGGCAGGTCCTTTCGGACCCGCGCCACGAGGATCGGATCGAGGCCCAGGGTTTCAATCAACCGATCCTGCTCTCCCATCAAATAGTCCCGGGCCCGCCGCCGCTCCCCTTCGGAAGGGCGGACGATGGTCATCCCGACACTTTCCAGTACCGTCAGGGCCACGGCCTGGTCACGGGCCGCGCTGGCCCGGGCCTCGTCCACCAAACCGTCCCAGGTTTCGACCATCGCCTGCCGGATATCTTCTGGCAGACGGCGCCACAGGGGGCCGGACACCAGGGGGACGTATTGGGGAAAGTACTCGAAGTCCAGATAGGCCTGGGTCAGGCCCGCGTCCCAAAGCCGAGCGCTCACCACCGTGGCGGCGGAAGTCAAGGTCCCCTCGACGGTACCGCTTTTCAGGGCCCACGGGGTTTCCTCCCAGGGAATAACCCGAGGCACCGCGCCAAAGGCGGCGATCCGCTCGGCGTTGGCCGCGCCACCCGCCACCCGGATGGAACGGCCGCGCAGATCCTCGAAACGCTCCACCCGCTTGCCGCCAGCCAAGAACAGATGGGCCGATCCCAGGTCGATCCAGCGGCCCAGGACATGGACATCAAGGCGGCTTTCCAACCGAGCGCTCAGGTCCGCGGACAGGACGGTGTCCGTGACGACATGGGCCACATTGGGATCACGGCCATGGAACATCGGCAGAAGGGGAATGTTGAAATTCGGCTCAAATCGGCCAAGATGCCAAATTCCCGGGACGGCCATGCCCACCCTGTCAGCGCACAGGGCATCGATCACATCCCGGTCCCGGAACAGCGCTCCATCGCCATGGACTTCCACCGCCATCCGCCCATTCAGGCGGGATCCCAGACGCTCGGCGAAAATTTCAAGGACCCGCGTCTGCACATGGCTGGATGTGTTTTCAGAAGAAATCCGCAACACGGGGACCGGCCGCGCCAAGGCCGTCCCCGTGCCTATAGGCGGTCCCGGGACCCCCGAAAGACCCAGGACCACAACGGCGAAAAGCACCAATATGGCGCGGTTCCGCGTTGAAGACCGGCGTTCCATGAAAAGTCGTCCAAATTGCGTACGACGCATTCTCTCACCCCCTCTTTCCGGATCCATGGCGTCCAGGTGCCCGAACGGCCCCCGACCCTTCCCAACGGACCGTCGCGAATAGAGTGCTTTCACTGGCCCGAGTGGACGATGACCGGAGAACACGGACGTGCTTCCAACCACCACGCTCCCCGTCCACGAAGACCGACCCAGCCCCCCCGGGTCGACCCGCGGCCCCAAGGCCAAAGTTTGTATCACTAGGACGGTATCATCAATCCCGGAATTTCGCCAAACTTCCATTGGCCCATCGAGGAACGACGCCTTCCTGTCAGCGGAAAGCCATTAAAAGGCCCAACATCAACCGTTCTCCAAAGGGCCAGGGGCCATGGCCGGATTCGGCTGTAATATGCCCCGACTCCCCGGCATCCTCGAACCGAGCACCCCAGGCCGAAGCCAATTCATGGGTCCGGGCCAAAGGGCAATAGGGATCCGTGTGACTGCCGACGACCATGGCTGGAAACGGCAGGGCTTCCATGGGAATCGGACCGAAGGACCGAACCGCTTCCGGCGCCGTTTCCCCTTCCACGTCCGGAGGGGCGACCAGAAGCGCTCCGGCCACGCGGGACACCTCGACGGATCCGGCCCGCAAGGCCCAGTGGGCGACCAGAATGCAGCCCAGACTATGGGCAACCAAAACCACGGGCGGTTCGGCATGGTCCAGGGCCGTGGACAGGCCGGTCATCCATTCGAGGAGATTGGGGTTTTCCCAATCGCGCTGTTCGACGCGGATGGCTCCGGGAAGATCCTCCTCCCACAGGGATTGCCAGTGATCCGGACCAGAATTGCGCCAGCCGGGAACGAAAAGAGGGGTTGCTGTCATCGGGGTATCCAGTTCCACGGCGGCGGGTTGATCAGGTGAACACGGTTGTCCGGACCACGGAGCGCGCGACCAATGATTTCAAGACCAAGGGTCACGGATCCCTGCGCTTTCTGGTCTCACCACGCATTGATCCGGAAGGAGTTCATCCTATCGTATCCCCCTGCGCAACGCCAAGCCGAGTTGGACAGAGAACGGGATTCGAGCAACGAATGCCGCCCACGCCACCATTGTCATGGGACCAATGACGATTTTGCTTGATGCCGCGCTCGGTCCCGCTAGCATGTGCTCCAAGAATAACAACTGGATTGCGTCAAGAGGAATGAGTTTCATGACCGCCAGCCTGGACTCCCTGTCCAAAGCGGAACAAAAAGTGATAGAGGATCTCTTCCAACAAGAGATCACGGGCAAGCCTGTGGACATACCCAAAAGGCTGGGTCATTCCCTTGTGGAAAAAGGCTTGGTGGAAGAAACGGTTTTCATAACCGGGTACAAGCCCACTGGCCCCCTCACACGCGACGCGTTCCGCCTGACCGCCATCGGGCATTTTCGCTATTGCCAATGGTTCGACCACCAATCGGGTTGAATTCTCCCTCACTCATAACCGTCCTCAAATGATGATCGCCGCTCCAAGAACCGTCCACAGGTAGATGGTGACGAACAATGCGACCAGGGCCAGGAACTCACGGACAAAGACAAACATTGACATGGGGACCTCCTGGATCACGGGAATTGTTGGTCGAATTGACCAATTGCATAGCCGTGACCATTTTCACTTGGGTTGGGTATCCACCGCCTCCCCGGGTCCCTGTGGGCTTGTATCCGGAGAAAGGGATCGATATTCGCGTTTCGTTCACATTGACAAAAAGAACATAAAGGGAACATTCGGTCAAGACACGACTGCCTCGTTTGCTCATTTTTTTTCCAAATCCGCACCCCCAGCGGGATCGCAGGAGAGGTTTTCCTTGGACGCGTCCCCTTCCTCGCCACCCCCATCCACTCGACAGGCCACCATGTCGGGTTCCCTGCCCGACCCCAGGAAGCTGGCCAGGGATGGGGTGGATCGGCGCCTGTCGGTGGCGCCGATGATGGATTGGACGGATCGCCATGATCGTTGGTTCCTTCGGTGTATCTCCCGGCATACCCTGCTCTACACGGAAATGGTCACGGCCCCGGCCCTGATCCGGGGTGACCCGGGCCGACACTTGGACTACCATCCGGAGGAACACCCCATCGCCCTGCAATTGGGCGGCGGAGATCCGGAGGAACTGGGTCGGGCCACGCGCATCGCCCGGGACTGGGGCTATGACGAAATCAACCTGAACGTGGGCTGCCCCTCTGATCGGGTTAGCAGCGGTCGCTTCGGCGCCTGTCTGATGGCCGAGCCAAAGTTGGTCGCCGATTGCCTGTCGGCCATGCGCGCGGAATCCCAGACGCCTGTAACGGTCAAACATCGGATTGGAATCGACGAGATGGATGGCTACGACCATCTGACGCGCTTTGTCGATACCTTGGCCCAGGCGGGGACCCGGGTCTTCATCGTCCATGCCCGCAAGGCTTGGCTGACCGGGCTCAGTCCCAAGGAGAACCGGGAGATTCCTCCGCTCCGCCACGAGGTGGTCCACCGACTGAAGGCCGATTTTCCCGACCTGGACATCCTGTTGAATGGGGGCATTCCCGACATCCCCACGGCCCTGCCCCACATCGGCCCCACGGATGGGGTGATGATCGGACGGGCGGCCTACGAGACGCCCTACATTCTAGCCGAGGCGGATCGTCTGGTCTTCGGTGACCCGACCCCGCCCCTCAGCCGCCACGCCGTGGCCCGAGCCCTGGTTCCCTATCTGGAGGACTTATTGGCTCGGGGTCAACCGGTCAAGCGCCTGACCCGCCATATCCTAGGCCTGTTCCATGGATGTTCCGGCGCCCGAGCATGGCGTCGCCACCTCGGAGAGCAAGGCCCCCGCCCAGAGGCAACGGCGCAAGTGCTCCTCGATGCCCTGGCCATGGTGCCCGAGGGTCCCCTGAATCCGGAATAGGCGGGAATAGGATGGATCTAGATTGAAGGAAGCTGTCCCCGGCTTCCGTTCTTCGGTACCATGGAACCTCGATAAGGCGGGGCCACCATTTCAGTGCCACCCATTCAGCGACATATCATGGGGTATCATGGGCCGGATTATCTGGCGGGACCAAATGGGTATCGGTATCCGGGAAATCGATGACGATCATCGGGTCCTGATCGACGCCATCAATGACCTGAACGACTTGGCGCTGGCCAAAACGCCGGACAAGCCAAAGCTGGCCGCGTGTCTGTTGCACATGATCCGCCACACCCGGGATCATTTCGAACGGGAGGAACAGTTGATGGCGAACGTCCGCTTCCCCGGAATCGCCAAGCACAAGGAACTCCATGGCGCTTTCGCCGAAGCCATCCTTGCCCAGGCCCAACTGTTTGTCGACAAACCGGACGCCGTGACGGCCCGCTCGGTTCAAGCCGTCTTGTCCGGATGGGTCCTGAGCCATGTGACCAGTGCAAATCGCGATATCGTCCCCCACCTGAGGGCCAGGAGAGTTCCCGTCAACGCCGTCCGCTGGACCCCCGATTCACGGTAAGTCCCCTCATAAGCCCCCTCCGCTCCTTCCGGACGGCCGCACATTGACGCCCCCGACCTTTACTCCCCCACGAAAATTGGTTTGCGTTTTTCCAGGAAGGCGGTGTTGCCCTCGATGAAGTCCGCGGTTCCGGTCATAGCCTGGAAAGACCGCTTTTCGGCCTCCAGTTGGTTGGCCAGGCTGGCGCCCAGGGACCCTTCGAGCAGGCGCCGGGTGGCGCCGAAAGCCTTGGTTGCTCCCTCGGCGAGGCGCTCGGTTATATTCAGGGTTTCCTCTTCCAGCATCTCCCGGGGAACAACCCAGTTGACCAGCCCCCATTCCAGGGCAAGGCCCGCTTTCACTGGCTCATTGAGCAGAGCAAGTTCCATGGCCCGTCGGATCCCGACCAGTCGGGGCAGAAAGAAGGTTCCGGATCCATCCGGAGAAGTCCCGATGGCCGAATAGGCCATGACCATCTTCATGTCCTCCGCCGCGACGGCCAGGTCGCAGGCAAGGGCAAGACTCATCCCCGCTCCGGCCACGGGGCCGTGCAGGGCCGCGACAATGGGGGCATTCGCCGCGCGTAGCGTCAAGATGGCCTCGTGGAAGGGATCGATCAGGTTGGCCACCGTCTCAGCGATGGATTTTCCCTCCTCCCGGAACGAGGCGATATCGCCCCCCGCCATGAAGGCCCGCCCCTCGCCGCTCAGCATCACGGCGCGCACCGAGGGGTCGCCCGCGATTTCCCGGGCCGCCGCCAGGAAGGCTTCAGCCATCTCCCGGTTCAGGGCGTTCAGAACCTCTGGCCGGTTCAGGCGCAGACGAACCAGAGAGCCAATGCGTTCGACAATCAGTGGGGTCGTTGTGGCTGTCACGGATGTATCTCCCAAGGATAAGCTTGTTCGGATTTAAGAGACGCCAAGGTGTCATCAAACAGGGACAGGTCCGGCATGGGCAGGACGGGTCGGAACGCCAGGGCCCGGTTCGCGTATCCATGGCGTTGATCCAGGACATGGATCGGATGGTCGAGTGCCTTACGATCACCGAAATCCCTGGTCGACATCACCGGGTTGAATCCCATGGTATGGAGGTCGGACTGAACGGCCTCCGCCCCCGTCTCCGAAAAGGTTTTCACCAAGACATCCCGCATGGCCGAGACGAAGGAATCCGATTCCGAATGGGCGTGAACAATGTGGACCGGCATGCTCTTCATTCCCTCCCAAGGATCAAACAACCTTAGAGTAGCCCATCCCTGGCTCCCATTCCATACCGTATGGAATGGGAGCCAGGGATGGGAGTGAGCAACGCCACGCGGTAATGGAAAGCATGCCATGCGTTTTTTGCGTGTGCGAAGAATGGCAGCGTTCGTGTTATATTATTTCGCATGATTATTTCTCAGGCCCGGCATCAGGAGCGGGACATATGTTCGGAATTGACACTCAAGATAGCACCCCCACCGCCATGCTCTATCGGCAAGCCCAGAAGGCCCGGGCGGAATACTTGGCGGATCTGCTACGGTCCCTCGCCCATCGCTTGGGAGACCTGTTCAACCATGCCCCCCACGGCGGCGCCACCACCCACGGCTAAGAACGACCCAACCATAGTTTGATATCTTTTCTTTCTATTCTGCCAGAGGGCCGAGCAGGAAACAAAAAAACGGGGCGAGAATCCGTGGATTCTTACCCCGTTTTTTTGTTTCCTGCCTTGAGCTACTGAAACACGTCGTGAACAAACGGGGACACTTCGTAACCTCGTTTGTTCGCAAGCCCCAGCTCTATATGTCCTATTTTTGGACCTTCTCCCCTTCGGGCGGAAAGAGGCGAACAAACGCCCCATCCGTTACGCAACTTCATTTCTTCCCGGTTGGTGGCGGGGGGCCTCCAGAGCGCCCCTCCTCAAGCGTCCTATCCAGGGCATCGATGAAGCTTTCCCGTTCCTCGGCGTTCAGAATGCCGGATAGGTCCAAAAAAACCTCTCCCAGGAACTGGGTCCGGGCCTGTTGGTCAGCTTCATGTTGAACCACCCAGCCATCGACGAAGGCCTGATCCATGGCCCCCGCAAGGAAGGCCTTGGCAAGGGGTCCATCCCGCGGGGATTCCGGACCCTTATCCATACCGGACTTGCCAATCCGCTCGGAGAGCTCCGCGGCCCGCCGATTCAAGGCCACCAAAGCGTCGGCCTGTTTCTCCTTGGGCAGGGTCTTGGTAATCAGGTCCCGCATAAAACTGTCGACCATGAGAACCGGTGGCGGTGGTCCGAAGGGGGGGCCAGAGCGCCTCGTTAGAACCACGATGGACAGACCGATCAGCATTCCCATCAACAGGATATTCGCGGCGATGGATAGTTTCAGCGCATGCACTTTCATGGAATTCCCCTCCCCCGGCAATGACCGGGGTGATGCCGCGGCGCGCGGCGACAACGACGGGCGACTGCGCGGAAGTGGGCACCCCTTTCCACGCGTCACGCGGCCCAGGATCCTAAGTCAAATCCCAAACAGTCTGGAGCGGATCGCGACGGGCGGGGCGCATGCCTTTAGCCTGACGATTTGCCTCGAGATCGGATACCTGGATAAGATGGGCGGGACCCAATGTACTGGCGCGGCCAAAAGACTCACAAGCCATCGCACCCGGTCTTTGTTTATGCACCAACTTTCCAAATTCAGGCTGAAGCTTTCGTTTGGGTCGACGCACTAGCTGATCCACGGAATCACGCCTTCAACCAGTCCCGGCGTGATCACGGCATAGGTCGTTGGAAGAAGACCCAACCCCATGCCAATCCCCAACGCAAGGCCTAGGGTCGCGTATGCGAGTACCATGGCTGGGCGGGGAAAGGCCAGGACAGCTCCCAGACCAGACAGGGACATGCCACTGTCCAACGAGGCCACGCCACGCGCCTCCGATGTGGCCGCGTCCCGGGGAGAGGACACGGACTCCATGGTGACGATGCGGGCCATGATGCCATCTGTCAGGGCCTCGCGCCGCCCTTCGGACAAGCCAAGTTCCTCGGCGCGAAGCAGGACATCGAACTCGCGGGATTTGGCGAAAAGATCGCGGGCACGGCTATCGGCTCCCATAAGAGCGGTCGCGGCGACGCGCCGACCATGGGGCCATTTGATTAGATCCGTACCGTGGACGTCGATCAACGCCTTGAATTCTTCCGGCGTCATGGAACCTCCAATATCACGGCCACGTTCGGTGGCCACTTTTCTGACCGCGTTCGGCGGCCATCGAAAACGCACTTCCACTCAAAGCCTTCACCAAGGGAACACCATCCTCAACCGCCTTCGAGCGATCTCTTCGCGAAAGCGTTCCAATGGAAGAAGGTGACAAGTTTACCTCTCTCCGATCAACTGAGCAATTCCCGCAGTTTCCGCCGTCCCCTTTTCAACAGGGATTCCACTGCGTTCAAGCGCATGCCCATCACCTCGGCAGCCTCCGCGGCGGTCATGTCCTCGTTATAGTACAACGTAATGGCAATTTTTTGACGCTCCGGCAGCAGGGCCACGGCATCGCGCAATCGGGCCGAAACCTGTTTGGAGTCGCAGGCCTCAAGGGGATTTTGCCCCTCGTCCACCTGTTCCGGAGCGTCCTCGATGGGAACATTCCGCCGTCGGCGGGTATAGTCAATGCAGCGGTTCAAGGCCACCCGGTAGAGCCAGGGACGGAAGCCCCCTTCCCCCGGACGCCACTGGTCCTTGCGTTCCCAGAGCTTCAGGAAAACCTCCTGGGCAATATCCTCCGCCTCGGCTGGCCCCACCACCCGGCGCGCCAAACCGACAATTCTGTCTATGTGGCGCGTGACCAGGATCCGGAAGGCGTCCTGATCGCCTTCTCGCGCACGAAGCATGAGGATTTCGTCGGGCGAAGCGTCCAAGGATGGCGCCTGGTAGGAGGCGTCATCGGACTCCGCCAGCCAAGAGCTTCTCACCCCAAGTCCCTTTAAAAGAGCCGTATTTGTTTGAAGAGTCATTGTCCGCTTCCGCGTCCATTTTCTATTTTAGGTATCATTGATTCTCCCGTCACTGGGCATGATTTGCCTAGTGACGGACGGTGATTCCCGCCCATCCCGTCCTTACCAACGGAATGGGGTAACGGCATGGCGCCGGGGACCAAACCCTCATCCCTGGACGATATCCCCCTTGCCATTTGGCTTTCACCGATCCGTTGAAGCAGACGATCGGCGATATCGCGAACCCCCTTAAAATCGCCCCGCGCGCCGCGATTGGCGGCCTCCTGCATCGCAAGGACATAGTCAAGGACACCGGTTAGCGGAGGAAGGGGCGCCGCCAAGGCATCGGACAAGGGCCTCAAGGCATCGGCGTATGTCTTCCAGGCTTCCGAACTTCCCTTGTACATAGCCGTCTTAACCTGCACTTTACTGGCCGTATAGACGCTGCGTTTGGTTTCGTGGAACCGGAGACAGGCATCCTCCCAAGGCAAATCACAGTAGGCCAGAAGGGTCCTTGTCTCCGCCTCCTGGTGTTCCGTCAGGCTCTCATAGAACAGATCATGGAGACGCCCTGGGAAGCGGGCCCGCCAGAAATCCATGAGATCTTCGTACAATCGGTAGGTCTGCCCGATTTCTGTCAGGTCATAGGCGTATTCTGGTCCGCTTTCGGCGAAGAACAGCTTCCAGATGGACCACCCTATCGCCATGGGATCCCGGTTCATGACAATGATCTTGGCTTCGGGAAAAGCGGCAAGGATCACCCCCACATACCGATAATTCCAAAGCATCTTGTCCACCATGACCGGTGTGTCGACGCCCATTTCAGCCACTTGTGCCCGGTAGAGACGGCGCACAAGATCGACGGAATCCTGTGTCAAAATACCCCGCCGCCGTTGCACCGCGCGCAACAAGGCCGAATGGATGGCAGTCGAAAGATAGGTCACTTCACCAATACCCGTAACCTGTGAATGGCTGGCGAGGATCTGTTCAGTCAATGTGGAGCCGGACCGAGGCATCCCGACGATGAAAATGGGACGGGGACCATCCTGTAAGGTGGCATCGTAATCCGTGGGAACGGGCAAAGGGTGGTCGCTGGCGAACGGAGCCTTGAAGGCCGTGTGTTGTTCCCGCTCCTTCGTTATGGAAAAGGATTCCCGCGTTCGGCGCAGACGGTTGGCTTCCCACAGATAGGACAGCGCCTCTTCCGTTTCCCCCGCCCTATTCAAAGCGTTATACAATGCCGAGGCCAACACCCACCGGCTCTCGACCTTACAATCCGTCCTACCCGCCAGGATGCGCATTCTTTCAATCTCCGGATGATCCGGAGTATAGGTCCGCAGGTCACTCACATTTTGTAGAGCACAAATATTGGACGGATTGATAGCGAGGGCACGCTCCCAAAGGGCCAGGGCCGCCTCGTTATCGCCCTGTTGCTGTAGATGGACGCCCATGTTCACCAAAACGTCTTCTTGCACCGGGTCAAGCGCCAAGGCGGCTTCCAGATGCTCCCAAGCTTCCTCCCCATTGCCGCTAATCATAAGGACATGCGCAAGCTGGACGAGCACATCGACATTTTCCGGCTCGATGTCCAGGGCAGTCCGAAAGTAGGTTATCGCGTCGTTCAGCCGACGCCGTCGACGGCTAAGGATACCCATTCTCTGATTGGCCTGGACCAGTCTTGGATGGCGGATCAGCACAACTTTGTAAGTCGCCGCGGCCGCGCCAAGAAGGTCATCCCGACCATCACCGCCAATGATACCAAGATCATCCATTCTGAATAACACGGCGCCCCGCCCCAGAAGGGCATCGCTGTTCAAGGGGTCCCGCGATAACACGGCGGTAAAACACTCCAGGGCGTCGGACAGTCGCTCTTCATCAAGAGCGACGTCTCCCGCCAAACAGAGCAGATCCGTATCATCGGGATGGTCATATAGAAGCCGCTCAACTTCCTCGACGGCGTCCTGGACCCTATCGCCGGTTCGAAGAAGCAACCTCACCGCTTCCAGCCGAGCCGCGGGGACCCGCGAGCGCGGTGCCTGTCCCGCGGGAGTCAAATCGATCCCCATATCCAAGACAGCCATCGCTTCCAAGGCATCGGTATTGTCCGGTTCCCGGGACAGAATCCCCCGCAACAAATCCCGGGCCACATCCCCGTGACCCGAGAACGCCATGGACCAAGCGTCGTAGAGACCTTCATTTCGTGGTTCGACGGAAACCTGACTTCTCGCGACAGCGGTCATTGTCGACACCTCTCTCTGTACCCGGTCTGCCCTTGAAGGGAAGGCGCGCGGTCATCCGGCTCTGACGCCATTGGAGAAGTGGCCGTCCGCCCCATGACCGCCCCCTTCATCGATCCACGCGCTATTGGGCGGCAACCGCCACGACCAGGGGGGCAACGCCCGCGATTTCCGCCCAGGCATCCCGCATGGTCAAGATCTGCCGGTGGACACTGGAATACCCGGCGATTCCATCGTCGCCCCGGCTCCGTTTGGCGGCATGGAGCTGACGCAGGGTCCGGCGGTAATAGCGGCGCAACTCCTCGGCCATGGGCTTGGCCTGGGGGTCGGCCATGTTCAAGCAGTTATCGAGTTCGGAGAAAATCTTGGCCGCGGTGCGCAGGGCTTCAAACTCCTTCTCGACGTCGCCCATCATGCGTTGGGCCTTGGCTCTTGCGACCGCCGTCAAAGTCATGTCGTACAATTCCACGATAACGCGCAGAGGAGATTGGGCACGCCGCGCCGCGCCATAGGCGGCCATCGCATTGGAAATATTGGTCATGGAACTCACTCCCTTATCGAACAAGGCATGGGGTCGGTAGGTGAAAAACTCACATCAATCGCTGCTGTTGCCCATCAAGGCATCCAATTGGGCAAGCAGGGTCTCGGCCTCGACGATTTTAGCCTCGAGGTCGGCGTAGTAATCGATGAGGTAATCTTCGTAATCCGCGGCCGAATCCGCGATCGCGTCGCGGCGATCCTGCTTGTCGTCGATGACGCCTTCCAAGCTCTCGATCTTGTCGGCCAGCAGATCGTCTGTATATGTCTCCATGGTGCTGACCAGACTGTCGGCCATTCCCTGGGAGACGGTAACCGTCAGCGTGGCATCCTCGTCTCCCGTGTAAACCAGGCGCATATCCTCGAAATCGGACCCGTCTGGTCCAATGATGGCATGTCCAGAGATTTCCATTGCCACCCCATCCAGGGTTGCGGATGCGATGGACCCATCGTCGGCCATGGTAACGACCAGCTCATAATCCCCCGAAGCAACCGAGGTGGGGAGACTGGTCACTCCCAAGTCCACGCTATCGGTGGACCCAGAAGACTGGAAAAACGCCTGCAACACTTCTGGATTTTGTACCAGGGCCTCTTCCAGAACATCCTCGTCGATTTCCAGCATATTGCCCGCGCCAACGGTGATACCGAATGATGCGAGGGTATAGCTTTCACCGTCCACTTCGACGCTCGTATTAATGAGTGAGTAAAGCGAACTGGTGGCGTTATGCAGAAGGCTCTCCCCGAACAGCACCGCGTCATCGGTCGCGCCGGAATCATCGGTTTCCTGCTGCTCCAGGGCAAAGGTCCGATAGGCGTTGTAAGCCTCGACAAAGGCGTCGACGGAGTCCAACACCTTACTCAGGTCCTGCCCCACTTCCAGGGTAATGCTCTCCCCATCCGTCGCCCCATAAAGACTGATCGACAGGCCTGGGACGATATCCTCGATATCGTTGGACGAGCTGTTGACCGATACGCCGTCGATGGTCAACACGGCATTCTGGGCTGACTGCAAAAGGTCGGCGAAGTCTCCACTGCTATCAATGACACCCAGGTCTTCCAGCGCCGAACCAGAGCTGTCCGTGGCGGTGAAGGTGGTACCGGTATCCGACGACGCCAAGATCAAAGTTTGCTTGCCATCGCTGGTCTTCACCAGGGTCGCGGTAACACCGGTATCGTCGGCCACCGCATTGATCGCATCGGCGATATCGTCGAGGGTCATGTCCTCGTCGATCTCGATATCCACCCCGTCATAGCCGTCGGCGGCCAATGTGATGGTGCCCGACAGGGACAATTCGGTATCCGCCGCCATTTCGCTCGACGCCACCTTTTGCGTGGTGGCCAGTTGTTCGACAATGATCTCGTAGATCCCAGCGGACACGGTATCGCTGTCGACGGTCGAACCCAGGTAATCCGTCGGGTCATCAACACCCGAGGACGAGAGATAAGAGGTATAGCTGTCGTAGACGGACTCATCCTCATCGGAGGACAAGGCGGCGGTCGCGGCGGTCAGATCCTCGAGAAGGGAAACCATTTCCTCCCAGCCAGCAACCTCGGCATCCAGCTCGTCAATCTGGGTATCCAAACGATAGGCGGGCGCCATCTTCGCCTCGACCGCGGCTTCGATCAGCGCGGAGGTGTCGATGTCCGACAGACCGGTCATATAGATGGTCCCACTGGACCCTGTCGCCGTACTCGTGGAAACGATGGTGCTCATGACGCCCCCTTTCGTGGGGAGGTAAACCGCGACCTATTGGGAGTACGAGGCTACGAAAAGCACTGGTCGACTGGACCACCCCCTCCCCGGAGACGGGGCCGAAGCCCCGTCCCTTTCACAGGCTTGCGAGCTAGCTGAGAAGCTGCAGAAGCTGTTGCGGCATCTGGTTGGCCTGGGCCAACGCGGAGATGGCCGCGTTGGTCTTCACCTGTGCCGAGGAAAAGTTGGACTGCTCCTCGGCGACGTCGGCGTCCACGATCGCCGATTGGGCGGAATCCAGGTTTTCTTCCTGAATGTCCAACTGAGAAGACTGGTATTCAAACCGTGACATCTGAGCGCCAACACTGGCCCGCTCGGCGGCGACGAGATCCAGGGCCGCATCAATGGAAGTCGCGGCCGCCGTCGCGCCACCAGCAGAAGTCGTGGAGATCTTTAGGGCATTGACAGCCAATGTGGTGGCGTCGATGTCACTGATCGTGACGCTGATGACATCCTTCGCGGAATCCGTGCCCACCAGATAATTCTGGGTAACACCATCCAGCAAAGCCGTGCCGTTGAAGCTGGTGGCACTGATGATGGATCCGATTTCCGAGACCAACTGATCGTTTTCATCCTGCAGGTACGCCCGCTCCGTATCGGTTACCGCGCCCGAAATGGACTGGGCGGCCAGGGTCTTCATGCGTTCCAGGATATCCACGATCTGGGACAAACCGCCATCAGCGGTCTCCAGAACGGACTGGGCGTGGGAGGCATTGGTCTGCGCTTGACCCAAAACGGCGACGTCGGCCTGAAGTTTGGTCGCGACGGCCAGACCCGCGGCATCGTCCGACGCCTTGGTGATCTTGGAACCGCTGGCGATGCGGTTCAGGTAGGTCGTCTGCTCGTCCGAATTGACATTCAGGTACCGCAGGGCGGAGTTCGCGGAAGTATTTGTTGTGATCACAGGCATTATTTTCGCTCCTTCATTTAAGAAACTGCCATGGAACCATTCTGTCCCAAGTACTGACAGGCCCGGCCCGGACTATGGGAGAGTTCAACCTCCGCCCCCTCAGGGTACCTTGCGCCATACAGGTGAGAAACGAGCCATGTCCGCCCTTACTGGCGCGAAAAAGTGATTTTTTTTTTAGTTGTCTTGAGCGCCAGTCTAGGCACTCCGCGGTCGTTTCCTGGTCATGACACAAGCCGGACCATTCCGGCATGCCCGCCCAAATCCCCGCCCCCCAGCGGTCTGGGCGTACCAGGAAAGGGTTCCGCCATGACCACCGTCACGGATGTCGCCACCACCACCGGGATCAGCACGACGACGGCCTCGTCCGTTTCGGAGCTGTCGGAAAACTACGACATGTTCCTGTCGATCCTGACCGCGCAGTTGGAGAACCAGAACCCCCTGGACCCCACCGACACCAGCGAAATGGTCAATCAGTTGATCAGCTATTCCCAGGTGGAGCAGCAGATCCTCGCCAATGAGTACCTGGAAAACCTGGTGCTCGCGACCAACAACCAGACCGCGGAGACGGCCCTGGCCTTCGTCGGCAAGGACGTGACCTACAACGGCGAGGACCAGGATTACGAAGGAGATCCCCTCTCCTGGTCGGTGGATGTGCCCGACGACGCGGAAACCCTTACGATTTCCATCACCAACGAAGACGGCCTAGAAGTCTATCAGGAAGAAATCGACGCCGACGCCGGGAACACCCAGACCATCGAATGGGACGGCACCACCACGTCCAATGGGACCGCGGACGAGGGCACCTACACCCTGACCGTCACCGCCAACTCCTCCGATGGGAGCAGCGAGGACCTGGACCTCCAGGGCACATCCATCGCCACGGCCGCGGATTGGTCCACCGGAACCGCCCAGTTGATCCTGGCCAACGGCGCCGTCATCGGCCTGGACGACATCATTTCCGCCGCCGCCGTCTAACGGCCCCCGCCCCTCTCGACAACAGGTGGGCCGGGTCCATGATCGGCCACCCCCGGAGTGTGAAACCATGAGCAGTCTTTCCAGCTCCATGTACATCGCGGTGACGGCGCTGAGCGCCCAATCCTCCAACGTTTCGAGCATTTCCAACAACCTGGCGAACAGCGAGACCATTGGCTACAAGACCACCAACGCCAGTTTCTATTCCCTGGTCACCGGCACGGGCTCGGCCACCAGCTTCACCGGGGCGGGCGTCATCGCCGACCCGAGCCAGAACATTTCCGAACAAGGCCTGATCGTCGGAACCAACACCACCACGGACATGGCCATCGATGGAGATGGCTTCTTCGTGGTCACCGACAGCGCGGGCGATGACGTTTACTACTACACCCGGGCCGGGGACTTCGACACGGATGCCGATGGCAATCTGGTGAACAGCAACGGTTATTACCTGCAGGGCTACCCCACGGATACCGACGGGGATGTCATCGACGATCTCGAAACGGTCAACCTGGAGACAATCAACGGAACGGCCATCGCCACCACGGAATTGGCCGTGGAGGCAAACCTGCCCGCCGACGCGGAACTCAACGCCACCGTCAGCACGGACGTCGAGATTTACGACAGTCTTGGCGTCGCCCATTCGTTGACCCTGAGTTACGAGAAAACCGCTGAAAACGAATGGACCATGACCGCCAGCCTATCGGACGAGGACATTGCCGACGGCGCGACCATCAGCCTATCAGGGACCGGTGTCATCACCTTCAACGAGGATGGGACCCTCGCGTCGGACGATATCGGAAGTATCCAGGTCGCCGATTGGGGGTCCGGGGCGGCGGACAGCACAATCGCCTATGACGCGGGGACCGCGGGAACTTCCAGTACCCTCAGTCAATGGGGGTCATCCAACGGCGACGCCGAGATCGAGGTCGATACCATCGACCAGGACGGGGTCCAATACGGTTCGTTCTACAGCGCCACCATTGCCGAGGACGGCTTGGTTTACGCCAATTTCAACAACGGTATCAGCTATCCCATTTACCAGGTGCCCCTGGCCACCTTCGCCAACGCCGACGGGCTGGAAGCCGTATCGGGCAACGCCTACACCTCCACGGTGCTTTCCGGCACCGCGACCTTGAATAACCCGAATACGGCGGACGCGGGGTCCATTAACTCCGGCGCCCTGGAAAGCTCCACGGTCGATACCGCGGACGAATTCAGCAACCTCATCGTCGCCCAACAGGCCTATTCGGCGGCCTCGGAGATCATCAGCGCCGCGCAGGAAATGTTCGATGACCTGATCTCGGCCAAGCGGTGATTGTCATGGCCGCGCGGACCAAACGCCCCGAATTGGAAGAAGACGCCCGGCGCGATCTGGCGGCGCGGAAAAGGCGGGTGGAGGATCGCCTCTCCCGGATCCGCGCCGCGTTCGCCGCCCTGCCCCCGGACGCCGGTCGAAATACCCGCCTTGTCCTCGCGGCCAGTGTCGTGGAGATCCGTGATTTGCTGCACGCCCTGCGCGCCGACGTCAAAGGCCGGCTGCTCGCCCGGCGGCGCCACGCCCAGCCCCAGAAAGCCTACGCCCAGGCCGCGCGCCTGGCGCCCGCCCCCCGTCGAGATGGAGACCGAACATGACCTCCGCCGTCCACACCCACCCCACCGCCCCCTTCGGAGACCGCATCCTGATGGAGCAGTATTCGGAGATCCTCGAAGCATTGACCGCCCTATCCCGTGAAGAAGGAGCCCTCCTCTCCCAATCGGACCTGCCTCTCCCGTTGCGATTAATCCACCGCAAGGAAGCCCTGACCCTGGACTATGCCCTGATGACCACGGAAGTCCGAAACCGGGCTTTGGCCCTGCGGGATTCTGGATTGCTTGATCCCCAAGACCTGGAACCGCGCATCCGGACCCTGGTGGCCCAGTTGAAGGAAAACCAGAGGCACCTCAACGCCCGCAAGGTGGTCACCGCCCATCGGGTGGAAATGGTCATGAAGGCGCTCGCGGCGAATTCGGACCGGGACGACAAGATCGTCGCACCCCTGTCCGGTGGTCCCAACGGAACCCACGCCCCCCTCCACCGGGCCTGATCCCCGCCGGCCAAAGGGGGTCACGAAGGGAAGTCGACCATGTCCATCTCAGGCATCATCCATACGGGAACCAGCGGTCTGCTCGCCTCGCAGACGCGGATTGCCGTAACCTCGACGAACATTACCAACGCCGACACGACCGGCTACACCACCAAGAGCGCCTATCAAGCCACGACCGTGGTGGGTGGGGTCGGGACTGGGGTAACCATCGTCGGCATCGGCAATTCCGTCGACAAGGCCCTGATGTCCGAGATCATGGAGGCGACCTCCAGCGCCTCCTACGAAAGCACCCTTTATACCTATCTGAATAGTGTCTTGAATAGCCTGGGCTCCACCTCCGACGGATCGGCCATGGAGGAGACCATGACCGAACTGATGAGCGTCCTGTCCGACGCCATTACGGCGGGTGGCGATTCATCCTCCCTGGACGACGTTCTTACGGCCCTGGACAGCTGGACATCGACCTTGAACAGCGCGTCCGACGCCGTTCAATCGGCCAGGGAAGCCGCGGACGAGGCCATCGGCGAGACGGTCGATAGCATCAATTCCATCCTCCAGGAGTTGGATGACCTGAACGAACAGATCACGCGCAACGCCGCCATGGGGAGCAGCACCTCCGACCTGGAGGATTCTCAGCGGGTGTTGCTGGAGGAACTATCCAGCTATACGGACATCAACTACTTCACCACATCGACTGGCGAACTCCAAGTCTACACCGACAGCGGGACAGCCCTGCTCACGTCCTCGGCAAAGGAATTGGAATACACCCCCGTCGGTGGCTTGACGGCGGATATCACCTACGACGCCGGGTCGGGCACCGGGATATCCGGCATCACCATCAATGGGGTGGATGTCACCTCCAAGCTGAGCGGGGGAAGCCTTGGCGCCCTGATCCAGACCAGGGACGAGGATCTGCCCGCGATCCAGGACGCATTGGACGAACTGGCCACCACCATCGCCGAGACCCTGAACGCGGTCTCCAACAGCTATTCCGCCGCGCCCGCGCCCAACAGCCTGACCTCCGACGGAGCCGTCACGGCGACGGATGCCTTCTCGGGGACGGGCACGCTGACAGTATTGACTGTCGATGAGGACGGTACGGTCACGGGAAGCCAGGATATCGACCTGTCGACCATGACCACATACCAGGACGTGATTGACGCCCTGGATGGGGTCACGGGGGTCTCGGCCAGTCTCGACGGCGACGGTAACCTGGTGATCTCGGCGGACGACGCGGACTCCGGGGTCGTCCTCACCGGAGACGGCACGGTCGATTCCGACGGCCGGGGCTTTTCCCACCATTTCGGTTTCAACAACGTTGTATCGGGCACGGGCGCCGAGGATTTGGCCGTGACGGCCACCCTGGCCGAACAGGGGATCCCCGTCGCCACCGTCGCCACCACCACCGTCGGGGAAACGGCCCTGGAAAGCGGCGATACCACGGGCCTGCAAGCTCTATGGACCGCCCTCGATGATCCGATGACCTTCGATGCCGCTGGCGTCATGACATCGACGGAAAAATCCGCCATCGGTCAGATCGCCGCCCTGATCGACGAAGTCGCCGACCTGACCACCGCCGCCTCCGATGCAACGGACACGGCGGAAAGCCTGCGTGACGAACTGACAGAGACCTTCGACAACACCTATGGAGTCAATGTCGACGAGGAAACGGCCAAGTTGGTCTCCTACGAGCAATCCTACCAGATGGCCTCCCAGGTCATCGTCACCGCCCGGGACATGTTCGACACCCTCCTCGGCATGGTCAATTAACCCTTCATTCTCACGGGAGCCGGAACAATGCGCGTCTCCACGTCCACCATGACAAGTGTCCTGTTGAGCCAAGCCATGAAAACCCAAGCGGAATACAACCAGACCATCACCGAACAGGCCTCGGGTTTGAAAAGAGACAGTTATGTCGGTCTGAACGGAAGCGCCGGGCTTTCGGTTAGCCTGTCAAGCGACCTCGCCACCTCCGAAGCCCTGGTAACCCGGTCCGAAACCGCCCAGACCCAGGTCGAAACCGCCTATGGGGCCATTTCAAGCATCATCGATATCGTTCAAAGTGCCTTGGTCGACATCACCGGGGCCATCAATGGCACCACGGATACCACCGATAGCCTCCAGGAATCCGCCCAGGGGTGGATGGAAGACGTGGCCGATCTTTTGAACACCGATGTTGGCGATGTCTATGTCTTCGCCGGGGCCGGTGGGGCCTCGGCGCCGGTGGATCTCGCCGACACCGATTACGACCCGACCGCGGACACAACCACCGCGGATACGGGCTATTACCAAGGCTCGGCCTCGACGACGACGATCATGGTCGACGGCTCCATCGGCCTGGAATATGGGATCACCGCGGACGATCCTGCCTTCGAGCAAACCCTGCGAGCCTTGTCCATCCTGGCCAATATGACAACCGACCCCGTGGACACCGACGCCCTGCGGGAGGCCTATGCCCTGCTCGACAGCGCCAATGGAGACCTGGGCGAGGTCCAGGAGTCACTCTCGACCCAGTCGGACCGCCTTGATACGGTCATCGATCAACAGACCGAGTTCCAGCTCTATGCCGAAAGCGCCCTGGAAAGCGTCCAAAGCGTGGACGTGGCCGAGGCCACCGCCAAGGCCTCGGAACAGGAAGTGATCCTTCAGGCCTCTTTCTCCGCCCTGTCGTCCTTCCTGAACCTCTCGCTCATGGATTACCTGAGCTAAAAGCCCCCATAAAAATGAGGACCCGACAATTGGGTGGTTTTCTCCCGCGCGGCCATGGAGTAGGTGTCCTTATTTGAACACAAGACCACATGCGGGGGAGAAGACCCATGGCGAGCGCTTTTCTGATCATCGACGGCCAATTGTCCTTCATGGATGGCCAGGCCAACGGCTCCCTGGCCGTTCCCGGCGCCTGGGCCGACATGGAGCGCCTCGCGGACCTGATCCACGAGGAGCCAACGGCTTTCGACGCCCTATTCGTGACCATGGACCAGCACAATCTGCACGATATCGGCCATCCCACCTGGTTCATGGACGCCAAGGGCATCCATCCTGGCCCCTTCACCCTGATCACCGCGGCGGAGATGGAAAACGGTGAGTGGACGACCAGCGATCCGGCCATGGCCGACCATACCTTGACCTACCTCAAGGCACTGGAAGCCAAGGGACGCTACATCCACACCATCTGGCCCGCCCATTGCGTCATCGGCACCCCGGGCACCCTGTTGCACCCGGCCCTGGTGGAGGCTGTCCATGGTTGGGAAGTGGAACGGCATCGGGCGGCCACCTGGATCTTCAAGGGCATGGACAGCATGGTGGAACACTACAGCGGGTTCGCCGCCGAGGTTCCCAACCCCCTGGACTCGACCCATGAAACCCTGGGCGCCCGCCATCTGCACAACCTGATGGCCTTCGACACCATTCATGTGGCCGGAGAAGCTTCGAGCCATTGCGTCAAGGGCACCGTCGAGGACCTGATCGCGGGCCTTAAGGAGCGGGGCATCGCCGAACCGGAGAAACGCCTGGTGCTGCACATCGACATGATGAGCCCGGTTCCGGCCATTCCCAACGGTCCAGACTTTCCCGCCATCGCCCAGGCCTTCCTGGATGACTTGGCGGCCAAGGGCGCGACCATCGCGCCATAGGCGCGGCCGGATAGGTGGGTGGCTGGGCGGTGGGAGCGATCAGACAATCCGACAACGACCGCCAATTCGCGACGATCCAGACGCTTTTTACGACGCAACCAAACATGATCGAGCGCATTATCAAGTATGGCCGACGCGGGACTTCCAGCCGTCGGAAACGAAGGATGGAAAGGATCGGCCCATGCGAAGCGCTCTTTGGAGTACCACTCCCCACGCCATCGGCCTGGGGGCCTTCCTCATGGCGGCGCCCATCCTTGGTTTTCCGGAGGACAGCTTCGCCCAAACCCCCGTCGAGGACGAAAACGGCGAAGGTATCGACCCGGAAACTGGTACACCCTCCAATTTTCCCGATTGGGATGGAGGCACCCTGTCCATACAGATCGAAAACGATAAGATCGGCGGCACGGATCGGCATTATACCAATGGAGTTTCGGCCACCTGGGTTTCAGGCCATGGTGACATGCCTTCCTGGGCCAGGAAGGTGGGTGAGGCCCTCCCCTTCTTCCCGTCCGACGCCATCCAACGCTATTCCGTCACATTCGGCCAAAGCATCTTCACACCGGAGGACACCGAAGCCCAGATCCCCGATCCGTCGGACCGTCCCTACGCGGGATGGACCTACGTCGGTCTTGGCTATATCGCGGAAACCGGCGACACCTTGGACCGGTTGGAGCTGGACTTGGGCGTGGTCGGCCCCTACGCCCTGGGCGAGGAGACGCAGAATAATTTCCACACCCTGATTGGCGTGGATACGTCCAAGGGCTGGGGACACCAGATCCATAACGAACCGGGCGTGGTCCTTTACTACGAGCGCATGTGGCGCCAATTCGCGTCTTTCAAGGCCGGAGGTCTGGGCTTCGACTTGGCGCCCCACGTGGGTGGCGCGCTCGGCAACGTCTATACCTATGGCGCCGCGGGGGCGACAGCCCGGGTCGGCTTCAACCTGCCCGACGACTACGGCCCGCCCCGCATTCGCCCGAGCCTACCCGGCTCCAGCCATTTCGAACCCACCGGCTCCCTCGGCGGATACCTCTTCGCCGGAATTGAGGGCCGGGCCGTGGCCCACAACATTTTCCTGGACGGCAACACCTTCCGCGACAGTCCTGATGTGGAAAAGGAGATCCTGGTGGGAGACCTCCAGGCCGGTCTTGCCCTCACCTTGGGCAATGCCCGCCTGACCTACACCCAGGTCATTCGCAGTCCGGAATTTGTCGGGCAGAAAGACCCGGATATCTTCGGATCGGTCAGCTTGTCCTATAAATTTTGACAGAGGACAGCCCGACCACGATCCATGAATTCTGGCTCCATGAATTCCATCAGTGTTCGAAATACAGGTCCAGACTGGAGGTTCCGTCCTTTCGCTCTTCCCCTCGGACATTGTTCGCAAGATTGCGGAGCATGACACTGGACAAGGCGTTCACGGAAGCCTCGAAGGCCGCGTCGTCCCCATCCAGGGCCTTCTCCAGATCAATGGGTATCCGATGGGCAAGTTCCAGCGGTACGCCCTCGTGGACCAGGGAGAGGGTCAGGTTGAACTCGTCGAAGGACCCTTCCAACACCAAAAGCCTTCGCCCCCGCATCGCCAGGGCCTCCGCCCCTTCCATGACCGACAGGGTCGCCCTCTGGGCCACATCCCGTCGGGTCGACCAGCGGGCGCATTGCAATTCAACCAGATCGGCCAATCGCCGGGTGTTCGACGCCTGCTCCTCGGTCAGGACATGGCTGACCTTGCTTTTGGTTCCGGCCCGGAAGATCAGGTTCAGGACAACGGCCACCACCCCACCGGTGACCATGATGCTCTCGGTCAACAGTTCCAGCCGCTCGGGCAGCAGATACCGGGCCTCGGGCACCAGGGTGAACCCCAGGGCGACAACCAGGGCGGTTCCGACCATGAACACACCGCGGCTGTCGAGAGCCCGACCGCAGACCATCTCCATGCCCGATGTGATCAGATAGGCCGCCGCGTAAACCTGGATCGCCCCCAGCACCGGCTCGGGAAGGGACACCAGAAAGGTGGTGATGGCGGGAACGAAGGCGACGATAGCGATCAGAAAGCCCGTCGCCAGACCAATGATCCGCGAGGAAGTCCGGCTGACATGGCACAGGCCCAGGTTGCTCGAACTCATCCCCGAGGGCATGCCACCGAAAATGGCGCCAGCCACATTCGCCAGACCATTGGCCCGCAACCCTCGCCCAACCATTTTCATATCGACCCGGCGCCAGTCCGCGTCATCCATCTTATCCATTAGAACGACGACGCCCATGCCATCGATGGAGGACATCACCGCGATCAGGACAATTGGGAGGAAGAGGGTTAAATCAGGGATCTCCGTTGGAATGACCAAGCTGGGCAAACCCAGCCACGAGGCGTTTTGGATGACCTCGTTGGGTGCCGTCCAACCGGTCACCCAGGACAGGGCGAACCCGGCGAAAATCCCCGCCACCAAACCAAACAGACGCACCGCGGATGACCCCCAGATGGAAAAGGCCATCATGGTCCCCAGACTGAGGGCGCTGATCCCCAAGGCGACTCCATCGGGCATATCCCCCAGGCCATCCATGCCCAAGGAAGACGTCACCGCGGTTTCAATCAACCCCAGTCCGCCCAGGCAGACCACCACGCCCACGACCGTGGGCGGGAACAAGGTGCGGAGCCTTGGCAGGATCCGCGAGAGCAGTGTCTGAACCAAGCCGTCGGTGATCGCGATGAAAAAGACCGCGGCGGGCCCCATGGCCTTGAACGCGACGGCGGAAACAGTCAGCACGAAGGGATTGGAGACGTGGATAATGGAAGCCCCCGCCCCAAACCGCCCGCCAATGGCCTGCAAGACCGTCCCCAGGGCCAAGGTCAGGATGGACCCGGAGACCAAGGACTGCGTTTCCCCTGGCCTCAACCCGGCGATATTGGCCGCGACCACCACATAGGTCACCAGGGCCAAGGTCATGGCGGCGTGCTGAACGGCCAACAGCCACACGACCATGGTGGGGGGTGTGTCATCGACCCCATAGGTCATTGACGGTGGGCGGCGGCGGGATCGGTCGGAGGGGATCAACAAGCGGGAAATCATGGATCCTCCTAGGAGATGAACGCTTTCAAGGGGGTGAAAAACCTAGCATTTGAATCCACTAGGCTAGACAGCTCTTGTTGGTTTGGGTACACCCAACCTAGCGGATAGAGCCGTTATGAATTTGCTCGAGAAGGGGTATGTGACGATGACAGTCACCGTCGAGAACGCGGATGGAATTCAAGTGGTGGTCCTTGAAGGTCGCCTGGACAGCATGAACGCGTCCTCCGTCGAGGGGCAGTTGAACGGCTTGGTCACCGCGGAGCACAATCGTATCGTGGTTGATATGGCCAAGCTCGACTATATTTCCAGTGCCGGGCTTCGATTGATTCTGGTCATGGCCAAGCAAGTGAAGCAGGTCGGGGGCAAGCTGGTCCTTTGCGGGATGCAGTCTCACATCCGGGAGGTGTTCGAGATCAGCGGCTTCCTGTCCATCCTCACCGTCGTCGAAACGCGGACCGAAGCCCTGACCTCCGCCGTCTGATCACCCGCCCGGCCGTTGGGTGTCGACCTAAGGACGCGTCCATGTCTCCTCCTTCCCATGGCGCGCCTCTTTTCACGCGCCGGCCGTCGCGCAAGGCACGGTCCCTGACACCCCTGGCTGGGCTGTTGGGGGTTGTCCTGATCACCAATGCCCTGATCGGCCTCTTTGGCCTCTACTATGCCCACCAGGGCACGGTGGCCAATTTCGCCGAATTGGATTCTCTGACCGTGGATCTGGATGCCGCCCGACGGGCCAGGGGCGATTTCAAGGTCCAGGTCCAGGAGTGGAAGAACGTCCTCCTCCGCCAGGACGAGCCTGGCGCGCTTGAGCGCTATTGGGACGGCTTCCGTGCCCGGGAATCGGCGACTCGCCGCACCTTGGAAGCCATGGCCGACCGCGCCACGGCCCGGGGCGGAGACTCGACTTCGATCCGCGCTCTCCTGGACGAGCACGCCGCCCTTGGCGAGGCCTACCGCGCCGCCCTGGCCCAAGGGAAAGCGGGGAATGCCAAAGCCGGTTTGGCCTTCGACACCCACGCGGCGGATGCCCGGGTGCGGGGGATGGACCGAAATCTGGACGGGAACCTCGACAATCTAGCCTTAAAGACCTTCGCCCATGCCCAGCGGCGCCAAAAGGAAATGATCGAGGAAGGCCAAGAGCGCTACGAAACATTGCGCGCAACCGCGGGCTGGGGCTTGGCGGGATGTATTCTATTGGTCGGACTGTTCCTCGCGCTGGCCGTGCGCGGGGACCGGGCCGGACGCTGAGCCATGGATCCAATGACAACGATCCTGGGTGGCCTGGGCCTCTTCTTTATTGGGGTCAAGCTGATCGGTGACAACCTGAAGCGGATGACCGGTAAGCGGTTCCGTTCCCTCGCCCGCAAGACCACCAATTCCCCCATTATGGCGGCCGCCCTTGGCACCCTGTCGGGCGCCCTGACCCAAAGCACCAGCGCCGTAACGTTCATCGCCGCGGGTCTAGTGACCGCGGGACTTGTCGAACCGCGCAAGGCCATGCCCCTGGTCATCTGGTCCAACCTGGGCACCGCCGCCCTGGTCATGGCCGCGACCCTGAACATCCATGCCTTTATCCTGTCCCTGTTGGCGGTGACGGGGCTGTGCTATTTCATGGACCTGCACAAGGCCACCCAATGGCGTGCCCTCCTTGGCGCCATGCTCGGCCTTGGACTGTTGTTCCTGGGGCTGGACCTGATGAAATCCGGAACGGAACCCCTGCGGGCCATCGCCATCGTCCGGGACTTCGTTACCTTCTCCTCCACCTCCCTGTTCATCGCCTTCCTGATTGGCGCCCTGCTGACCCTGGTGGCCCAATCCTCGGCCACGGTTTCCGTTATCGCCGTGACCCTGGTCTCCACGGGGATCCTGGGCATGGACCAGACCGTGATGATCATTTATGGGGCGGGCGTCGGATCGGGCCTGTCCGTCTGGTTCCTTGCCTCCAATCTCACGGGCACCCCAAAGCGGCTGATCAATCTCCAGATGGTCACCAAAATGGCGGGGGGACTGGTGCTCGTCCCCCTGTTCCTGTTGGAGAAGGCCTCCGACATCCCCCTGGTCCTGGACTGGGTGGCGGCCCTGTCGCCCGATCCGGCCCGTCAGGCCGCCTGGATCTACTTGATCTACCAAATCTCCGCGACAGTTTCGGTCACCCTTCTGTCCCGGCCCCTGGCGACCTTGATCGAAAAGCTGCAGCCCCCCAATGAGGAAGAGGCCCTGTCCCGGCCCCAATTCCTGCAGGAGAGCGCCCTCCAATCTCCGGAAACCACCCTTGATCTCGTCGACCGGGAACTGGCGCGCATGGTGTTTCACTTGATCGCCGCCCTGGACAACCTGCGGCTGGACATGGCCCACCGGGATGACTTATCCCACCATTCCCTATTGCTGACCGCCACCCAAAGTCTGGGCGAGGAAATCCAAGGTTTCCTCGCCGATCTGACGGATCAGGACCCGCCCCGCGAGGCCATGGAAGGCGCCGTTATCGCCCAAAACCGCGTCTCCTTGCTTCTCGATCTCCGGGACACCATCGAAGAGATGATCCAAGCCGTGGAGAAAGAAGACCAGATCGCGCCCGAGGTCGCGCCCCTGGCCCATGCCCTGCTGGAAAGCCTGCATCTGACCCTGGGGCTGCTGGCGGAGGAAATCGTCCTTCGGGATCCCGAGGGACTGGACACCCTGGTGGCCATGACCGCGGACCGGTCGGACATGATGGAGCGGACCCGCCGGTCCTTGATCCACCGATCCCGTCAACTCGACCTGTCGGCCCAGGAGTTGCTGTTCGCCACCACCGCCCAATTCGAGCGCGCCCAATGGCTGATCCACCGCTGTGCCCGTCTGACCCGTGGCCGGGACGACGCCCCCCCCATCGCCGTTCCTTCCGGACCGTAGCGTACCAACGCTTTCAAAAGAGTCATCGGACGATGCATTGGGAAGCCGTTTATGCATCACCTTTCCAAACACATCCCTATTCCGGTCGAGGCCATCCGGGACAGAACCGGAGACCCTGACCGGGTTACGGAAATAGCCCTCACCGGCACGGGACATGCCCATGTGCTGGTAGGACCCATGTGCTGGTAGGGCTGACCAAAATCCTCGAAATGCCACGTCCGACGAACGCCTTGTCCCGCTTCCTGGAAACCTGTCGATAAGACCCATAGGGGATTTCCGCGGGGGGCACCTTTCACCCACCGACCAAATGCGGTACAGTCGGTCACCTTCCGACCATTGATGGCCATTCATTCATGTTCAATTCCCTTCGGACGAAAGTATTCCTCGCCGTTGTACTGATCCTCGCCGTGGTGACGGGGGTTGTTATGTTTTTCACCAATCAGGACGTGGAGCAGGCCCTCGTGGCGGCGGAAAACCGCTCGGCGAGCAACGTTCTGCACTTGCTGGAGGTCAATGTGGAGGGGCGCTATCGCACCCTGTTGACCGACAAGATCCGCGTGGTTCGGGAGCGTAAGGCCTCCCTGGAAACCCTCTCACATCTCGCTTTTTCCACCTTTGCCTACTTCAACGCCATGGAAGATCAAGGGATGATGAACGATGGCGAGGCAAAGTTCCGCGCGGCCGAATGGCTGGAAAAGCTGGAGCAGGACAAAACCAATACCATCTTTGTGTTCAACACGGCGGGCACCATCCTTGCCTCGACCGAGCCCGAGCGCATCGGCGAGGACATCAACGGCATCACGGATATGAAGGGCCGAAATCTGGTCACGGCGGCATTCGCGGAAGCTGGCCCCCATGGATCGGCCAATTTTACCTATTCGGCCCAGGGCGCGGGGGAATTGCCCGACCGCTTCGCCTTGGTCTCGCCCCTGCCCGATTGGGGGTGGATGGTGGCGGTTCAGGCGGACATCATTGATGTGCAGCGACAGGTTGACTTGGCCATGCGGGACATCGTCAAGGCCCTGGCCCAAACCCTGCCCGACATCCAGGTTGTCAGGTCAGGATTCGTCTTCGTGTTCAAGGGGTCTGGGGAGTTGATCGTCCCGCCGCCCGCCCATGCGGGTCCCCTGTCACGGGCGACATCAATCGCCGAGGTGGATCCCAAGCTCCTGGAAAGCCTGAAAGCGGCCACCGACAAGGACGGTGCCCCCATCCGTGTTCTGTTGCCCGGCGATGACCAGGGGCTGATGGAAACCTATGTGGCCTACTTCAAGCCCTTGGACTGGTTCATGGTCAGCACCGCGCCGGTCAAGGAAATCGCCGAGCCCGCCGAGCAATTGATCCGCCACTTGGCCCTGATTTTCGGGGCCGTCCTGGCGGTCTGTCTGATTCTGGCCTGGACCTACGCCACGGCCATCGCCCGTCCGCTGACACGCTTGGCGGCCTACGCCAAGGATCTTCCCAAGCAGGACTTCACCCAGCCCGCGCCAGAGAGCACCCCCATTGACGACATGCCCCGTCGCTACCGGGACGAGGTCGGGCGGCTGGCCGAAGCCTTCACCTTCATGGACCATTCCCTGCGGGAGAACATCCGCCACCTGATGGAAACCACCGCGGCCAAGGAGCGGATCCAGTCGGAGCTGACCATTGCCCGGGACATCCAGATCGGTCTGTTGCCCAAGATCTTCCCGCCCTTCCCCGACCGACGGGAAATGGACCTGCACGCGGTGCTGATCTCGGCCAAGGAAGTGGGAGGCGACCTGTTCGACTACTTCTTCCTGGATGACCGGCATTTGGTCTTCGCCGTCGGCGACGTGGCCGACAAGGGCGTGCCCGCGGCCCTGTTCATGGCCATCACCAAGACGCTGCTCAAGGTGGCCGCGGAAAAGACCCCCGAACCCGGGGCGATCCTGGAGCGTGTCAACGACGACCTGTCCGTCGACAACCCCAATGCCATGTTCGTGACCCTGTTCATTGCCATCCTGGACGTCTATTCTGGAGAAATGGCCTATGGTAACGCTGGACATAACAAGCCCATCCTGGTCCGCGACGGTGAAACGGCCTGGATCCAGGGCGCGAGCGGGCCTGCCTGCGGCGTCATGGACGGCATCCCCTATAAGCCCCTCTCCACGACACTAAAATCCGGAGACGCGGTCCTCGTTTACACGGATGGCGTGACCGAGGCCATGAGCCCCGTAAACGCCGTGTTCGGCGACAACCATCTTCTGGAGATCGCCCGGGACCTGGAGGGCAAGCCAGCCATGGAAACCGTAAAGACGATCATGGACGCCGTCCATGTCCATGCCAATGGCGCGAACCAATCCGACGACATCACCATGTTGTGTCTGCGTTGGAATGGACCTCCAAAATCGAAGACGGAACCCGAGCAGGCGAAGGCCTAACCCCGGGAAATATAAAAAGCCACCCATGATCGACAAGAGAAGTCTGGAGACCGACCCCAAATGCATGCAGCTCTGAAACGCCTATCCGTGGCCCTTGGGAAATCGGCGGTCGCCCTCGCCGCGATCGGTGGAATGGCCCTTGGCGCCCTCTCTCTTTCTCCCCTGGCCCAGGCCGACCAAAAGGGCGCGGATCTCCCCATGGCACCGGTCCTGAACGATGGCGCGAAATGGCGCATCGGCTATATGGAAGGGGGGCAATACATCGACTACCAGACGATCACCATGGCCACTCTGAACGGTTTGGCTGATCTGGGCTGGATGGACTCCATCAAACTTCCCGAAGACCTGCCCAAGACGCCCGGCGCCTTTTGGAGCTATGTCGCGGAAAACGCCAAGAGCGACTATTTGGACTTCGTCGCCGATGCCTACTACGCCCCAGGCAATTTCGACAAGGAACAGCGTCCCAAGGTGAAGGCCGAGGTGCTCGAGCGCCTGAACAAGACCGCCGACATTGATCTGATGATCGCCATGGGAACCTGGGCGGGCCAGGACCTCGCTGTCGCGGAGAATACGACCGTCCCCGTGGTGGTCGGCTCCACTTCCGACCCCATCGGAGCGGGAATCACCAAAAGCGCCGAGGACAGTGGTCAGGACAATATCCACGCCAAGGTCGAACCGGCACGCTACCAGCGTCAGGTGGGAATCTTCAACGACATCATCCCCTTCTCCAAGCTGGGCATCGTGTATTCCGAGACGGCGGAAGGCCGCACCTATGGCGGCGTGGACGCGGTGGAGGAAGTGGCCGCCGAGCGGGGCTTCGAGATCGTCCGATGCGAGGCCCCCTACGAGGACCTGCCCCAAGACCAGGTCGAACTGGGCGTCCTTGATTGCTACAAAAAGGTCTCCGCGGAAGCCGACGCCATCTACATTACAGTCCACCGGGGCGTGACCGAGGAGTCCCTGCCCAAGATCATGGAGGTGATCAACGCCGCCAAACTTCCGAGCTTCTCCATGTTGGGCTCCGGCGAGGTTCGCCGTGGCGTGCTGATGAGCGTGGCCCAGGCCGATTTCTCCTATGTGGGCCGGTTCCACGCCGAGGTGATCGCCAAGATCTTCAACGGCGCCAAACCCCGCGACATCGACCAGCGCTGGAGTGCCCCACCGAAGATCGCCTTGAACTTGAAGGAAGCGGAAATCATCGGCTTTGATCCGCCGGTGGACATCCTGATCGCCTCGGACGAGATCTACGAGGATATCGAGAACTGATCGGAGTCGTCTCCCGACCCCAATAAGCCCGCCCCCCGCCCAAGACTGGACGGGGGGCGGTTTGATTTAAGGGTCCCGGCCATTGTCCCGCGCCGCGCGTGATCCATCGCAATCCGCCCCTTGCCTCCCGGCCCTCGCGCCCCTTGCCCCCCCCGCCACCAACAGCCCGCTCGGCGTTTGAACGCATGACGAGAAGAAGGGAATAAGGGAGAATGGGAAGGGATAAAGAATCGATGTGGATTCGTCCCGAACCTGCTGGCAGAATGTCCCCGTGGATCGTCCGTGCATGTTCAAAGCGTCAGGGACGAATATACCCCTGCCGTGGCTCAAGCCCAGAGAGAAGGCCATCACGTAAGGGATGTAGGTCATGCCTAGTCAAAAGGCCTGGAAATCCGCGGTCCGGATAGCGTCAATCTATATGGCGATTTCGATCTTGTGGATTCTGCTATCGGACAAGGCCGTGGCATCCCTCTTCCCCGAAATCACCAATTCGACCCTGGCTCAAAGCGTCAAGGGCATTGGGTTCGTTCTCGCCACCAGCATCCTATTATTTCTACTCATTCGCCGGGAGTTGAGGTATCGCATTCGCGTCGAAAGGGAGCTGGAACGGGCGATGAACCAGACCGTCCAACTCAATGCCCAACTGTCACGGTTCGCCCATGCCACCACCCATGAATTGATCGAACCCACACGATCCATGGCCGGTTTCGCCTGCCTTCTGGAACGACGCCTCGGTGACCAGTTGAGCCCCGAGAATCAAGAAATGCTCCAGTTCCTGAAACAGGGTGCCAAACGGATGCACCGTCTCGTGTCCGACACCGCGACCTACGCGAGTCTGGATGGGGCCCCGCGCGACGCGGTCACGTTTTCCCTAGAGCTCCCGTTCCTGAACGCAATGGCTCGATTAAAGCGGGACGATATCGTCTTGGATCACATTGTTCATGTGATCAGTCCAGACCCTCCCGAAGTCAACGGAGATCCCCTGCTGCTTGAAGCGGTTTTCGTCAATCTGTTGTCCAATGCCCGACAGTACACCGATCCAGCCAGACCCATGAAAATCGAGGTTGAATGGAAACTCCATGAGGACAAACGGATCGAGGTCGATATCCGCGACAACGGTCGCGGCATTCCCAAGGATCATCGCGACAATGTATTTCTTCCATTTTTCACATTGAAACAGGATGGCGACACGAAGGCGGGGTCGGGATTTGGTTTGCCCGCCTGCCGCCGGATCATCGAATGGCATGGGGGAACCATCGAAGCCCTTGCCAGTCCCATGGGGGGCACGACCATTCGGTTCATCCTTCCCCGGCAAGCGCGGAAGCAGGCGGCCTGACTCTCCGTGGCGCGCCCCGCCGAAAGGCCCGGTCCCAAACGTCGAAGCCTGTCTTTTTGGACAACCCTGGAGCACTCTAAAATTTATAAGATTAGAGTCAAACTGGGTCCGCTTGACTCAAGTTGATCCAGTTTAACTCTAGTTCCGCCCGCTCACGAAAGTCCGCATCCCTTCTCCGTTTGGCATGGTGAAAAGCCAAAGGGCGTCGCACATCCCATCATCCAAGCGCAAAGCCGTATTGCAAAGCGGCGACCCATAGCCCGTCAACCCGAGGGCGCTATCCGAATCCATGGGCTGAATGTCCATATCGACCATCCGTGCCTCCCCGCAAAGAGCCGTCTCCCCATCCCCTCCAAAAGAAATAGAGATCATGGGCATGTTTTCAGGGAGCCCCTTCGGTTCAAGCAAAGCCACATCCAGGAAAGGCCCATCCGGACTATCAAGGTTCAGGTAGATCAGAACTTCGTCTTTCACACCATCGCAAGTGAGGTCCCCCGACATCCTTTTGATGTTATCCGGAGAGGCCATTTGTCCCCATTGAAAACGGGTCGCGTTATAGATCTCGGCGTCGGAGATCTCCGTTCCGGGCTGTGCCGTGCCCGCCAAGATCACCAAGGGATTGGTCCCCGCGACCATTTCCCCCTCCCAAATACCAGAAGCTCCCTCGGGCTGATCGCAGAAGGACCAATTGCCGATCAGTTCCCCTTCCCCGGTCACCAGCCAGGACACCCGCCCCCAATAGAGGGACCCGTGTTCCTTGGTCTTGCATTTGACTTCCGACGTGGGCTGGACCCAGACACCGGAGATCTTCCGAGTATCCGCCGCCATTTGGCCGTAAAAGGCCCCATCATAATCAGGATAGGTTCCCGTGGTCTCACCTTTGGGCGTAACAACCAGTTCCAACATCCCGAAATCGGTTTCCCAGGAGCTCGCACTCCCTTGGGCCAAGGCAGGCGCGGCAAAACCGCAGAACAACAGGAGACTCAAACAGCGGGACAGGACAGGCAGACGGGACATGAGGAGGTTCTCCGCAAGTGGCCAAGTCCTGACAGGGTACCGATTTTTTTTTGAATCGGCACTCTTAAAAGTGCCCCCTAACCCCGCCCCGTCCGCCCTCGTCCACCGGACCGCGGCAGGCCACCGGTCGCTCCCGCCACGGACCGGCGCGACCCTCCTCGCCCTCGGGGTGCTGGATCCTTGGGCTGGTAGGGTCCCTGGCCCTCCCGAGTCTGTTGGGTGAGGAAAGTTTGCTCGCCCTTCTTGCGACCGGCGCGCGCCCCCTCTCCGCCCCCAAGGCCCGTTCCCCAGGGTTGGGTGGCGGGGATCAGGTGCTTCTTCGACGGGCCGATCAGGTCCGTGCGCCCCATGCGCTTCAAGGCGTCGCGCAAAAGGGGCCAGTTCTCCGCATCGTGATAGCGCAAAAACGCCTTATGGAGCCGTCTTTGACGCAACCCCTTGGCGGTGGCGACCACCTCGCTCCCATGGCGGCGCACGGGTTTCAGGGGGTCCCGCTCCCCATGATACATCGCCGTCGCCAACGACATGGGCGAGGGCAGGAAGGTCTGCACCTGATCCGCGCGAAAATCGTTGCGTTTCAGCCAGAGGGCCAGATTCATCATGTCCTCGTCCGTGGTTCCCGGATGAGCGGCGATGAAATAGGGGATCAGGTATTGTTCCTTGCCCGCTTGTTTGGAGAAGCGCAGAAACATCTCCCGGAAGCGGTCATAGGTGCCCATGCCCGGCTTCATCATCTTCGACAACGGCCCGTCTTCCGTATGCTCCGGAGCGATCTTCAGGTACCCGCCCACATGGTGGGTGACCAGTTCCTTCACATAGGCCGGAGTCTTCACGGCGATGTCATAACGCAGGCCCGAGGCGATGGTGATCTTCTTGATCCCCTTCAGCGCGCGGGCATCCCGGTAGAGGTCCACCAGGGGCATTTGGTCGGTATTCAAATTCTTGCAGATATCCGGATAGACGCAGGACCAGCGGCGGCAGACGGATTGCGTCTCCTCGTCCTTGCAGTTCAGCCGCCACATATTGGCCGTGGGACCGCCCAGGTCGGAGACCACGCCCGTGAACCCGTCGGTCTTGTCGCGGATGGCCTCGATCTCCTTAAGGATGCTGTCCTTGGAGCGGCTTTGGATCACCTTGCCCTCGTGCTCGGTGATGGAACAGAAGGAGCAGCCGCCGAAACAGCCCCGCATAATGTTCACGGAGAAGCGGATCATCTCCCAGGCGGGGATGCGGGCACCGCCATAGGCGGGGTGTGGCGCGCGGGCATAGGGCAGATCAAAAACCCGGTCCATCTCCGGCGTGGTCAGGGGGATAGGCGGCGGGGCGATCCATAGCTCGCGGTCCCCATGGCGCTGGATCAGGGGGCGGGCATGGCCGGGGTTGCTCTCCAGGTGCATGACCCGGCTGGCGTGGGTGTATTGGACCGGGTCGTCCTTCACGGTCTCGTAGGCCGGAAGACGAATCATCGTTTCCGGCTCGGACCGGGCGGGCACCGAGCCCGTCGTGTCCACGTCGCTGGCGTCGATCTCCCGCCAGCCCTCGGGCGCATGGGACAGGGCGAAGGCCGTGCCGCGAATGTCGCGCATCTCGGAGGGCTTTTCGCCCTTGGCCATTCGGTGGGTCATCTCCACCAGGGCGCGCTCGGCGTTGCCGTACAGAAGGATATCGGCCTTGGCGTCGAACAGCACGGAGCGCCGCACCTTCTCCGACCAATAGTCGTAATGGGCCACCCGGCGCAGCGAGGCCTCGATCCCGCCAAGCACGATCGGTACGCCCTTATAGGCCTCCTGACAGCGCTGGGAATAGACGACGGTGGCCCGGTCCGGGCGACGTCCACCCGCCGCGTCGGGCGTATAGGCGTCGTCCTTGCGGATCTTGCGGTCCGAGGTGTAGCGGTTGACCATGGAATCCATGTTCCCCGCCGTCACCCCGAAATAGAGGTTGGGCTTACCCAGCACCTTGAAGGGCTCGGCGCTGGTCCAATCGGGCTGGGAGATGATGCCAACGCGGAATCCCTGGCTCTCCAACACGCGACCGATCACCGCCATTCCGAAGCTGGGGTGGTCCACATAGGCATCCCCGGTGACCAGGATCACATCGCAACTGTCCCATCCAAGCAGATCCATTTCCGCCCGTGACAAGGGCAGAAAGGGCGCGGGACCGAAGCGCTGGGCCCAATAGGGCTTATGGGAAAAAATATCCTTCGCGGCGTCCATCGCCGGGAATCCTTCATCACGGGGGGCAGGGGGAAACGGATTCGCGGCGCCCATGGCACCCGTCCGATGAAGGATATGTAGGCTATTTTCCAGGGATACGCCAACCCCATGCGTTAAAGGGCCTTCCGCGGAACGGCATGGACCCTCCGGTCGAAGGCGCCAACCGGAGGGCACGCGGTCGCAAGGAGCCGTTCAGGACATCAATAATGCTTGTAGTGCAGGAACTTACCGCTGAGGGTCACGATCACCCTGTCTCCCTTGGGGTCCTCGGCGCGTTTGATGTCCGTGGAGAAATCAATGGCGGACATGATGCCATCGCCGAACTCTTCCTCGATCAGTTCCTTCATCGCCGGGCCGTAGACCTGGATGATCTCGTAAAAGCGGTAGAGGAGCGGGTCGGTTGGCACGGTCGGCTGACCGCCACGGTTGGGGACCTTGGTCAGCCATTTGGCCTCCGCGGGTGTCAAGCCAAACAGGGCGGCGGCCTTGTCGGCTTGCTCCGTGGAGAGCTGCATCTGGCCCAGCAGGGCGCAGGTGACCCATTCCTTGGAGCCGCCGATTTCCTCGGCGATGGCGGTCCAGTTCAGGTCTTTGGCGAGCTTGGCCGCGACGATCTTCTCGGTGACGGCGGCGCGCCCGATGGCGGGGGTGGACAGCATGGCGGTCATGGGGAAACTCCCTTTGGGTACAAGAGCGTGTGACGAAAGAAACGAACGGGGATCAGGCTCGGGCGGCCAAACCCGGTGGCTCGGAGGGACCGGCTCCGGATGGGGAAACCGGCGCCGGTCCCTTAGGGTGAAAGCGGACGACCCGGGGTTCCACCGGACCGTCCCCCTCGCCCGTGCTCTCCAGGGGCTTGCCCGCCAGTTCGGCGGAGCGCTTGGAGAGGAACTCCACAAGGTGGTTGCGGATGGCGTAATAGCTGGGGTCGTGGATGATCGAGGCCCGCTCCCGGGGTCGCTTGATCTCCACGGCGACGGATTCCGCCACTCGGGCCTCGGGACCGTTGGTCATCAGCAGGATGCGGTCCGAAAGAAGGATGGCCTCGTCCACGTCATGGGTGATCATGAAGACGGTCTGCCCGGTGCCCGACCAGATGCGCAGCAGTTCGTCCTGGATGGACCCCCGGGTCAGGGCATCCAGCGCGCCAAAGGGCTCGTCGAGCAGCAGCAGCTTGGGCTGGATGGCGAAGGCCCGGGCGATGGAGACACGCTGACGCATGCCGCCGGACAACTGGTGCGGCTTGCGATGTTCCGCCCCCCCGGTCAGGCCGACCATCTCCAGGTATGTGTAACTGTGCTCGCGCACCTGCTCCCGCGACCACTTGGGGTTCCGGGCCTTGACGGCGAAGGTGACGTTGGAAAGCGCCGAGAGCCAGGGCAGAAGGCTATAGTTCTGGAACACCACGCCCCGGTCGAGGCTCGGGCCGGCGACCTCCTTCCCATCCATGATCACCACGCCCTTGGAAGCCGTTTCCAGCCCCGCGAGCACGTTCAGGATGGTGGACTTTCCACATCCAGAATGGCCGATGACACAGACGAACTCGCCCTTTTCGATGCGCAGAGTGACGTCCCGGAATACCGTCAAACCCTCGCCTTTCCGATTGGGCGCCGGATAGGTCTTCGATAGACCTTGGACTTCGAGAAATGAACTCATGGGATCCCTCTCCTTAATCGGCGTAGGCGACCATGCGGGCGACGGCGGCCAGCAAGGCGTCCAGCGTCATGCCCACCACGCCAATCAGGAGGATCGAGAAGATCACGCTGGTCAGGTCCAGGTTGTTCCACTCATTCCAGACGTAGTAGCCAATGCCGGTTCCCCCCACGAGCATCTCCGCGGCGACGATCACCAACCAGGCGATGCCGATGGAGATCCGCATTCCCGTCAGGATGGTCGGGGCGGCCGCGGGCAGGATGACGATCAACGCGGTCTGGAGCGACCCCAGTTCGTGGGTGCGCGCGACATTGACCCAATCCTTGCGGACCCCCGCCACGCCAAAGGCCGTGTTGATCAGCATCGGCCAGATGGAGCAGATGAAGATCACGAAGATAGCCGAGGCTTGGCTGTCCTTGATGATGAACAGGGCCAGCGGCATCCAGGCCAGGGGCGAAATGGGCTTGAGCACCTGGATGAAGGGATCGAGTGCCTTGTACATCAAGGGCGACATGCCGATGAGGAAGCCCAGGGGAATGGCGATGATCGCCGCGGCCAGATAGCCCGCGAGCACCCGGTGGAGGGAATAGCCGATCTGGATGCCGATACCCTTGTCATTGGGACCGGCGTCATAGAAGGGATCGGACAGCTCCTCCCAGGCACGGACGAAAATCGCCGAGGGGGGAGGGACGCCCGCCTCCTGGGAGGCGGTGCCCATGAGGCGGTCGTACTCGCTGAGTTCGCCCACCGCGGCCGCCCCCTTGTGCGAGGCTTCCCAGACGCCCAGAAGGACGACCAGAAAGACCACGCTCAAGACCAGGGCCCGCATGCGCAGGGAAAGGACCATGGGGTCAGGCCCCCTTGCCAATGGCGAAGCTGTTGACGTAGTCCTCGGGCGTATTGGGGTCGAAGGTCTTGCCCATGATCACATGGGATTTATAGGTCTCCTTCGGCGCCTCGTAGCCCAGTTTGGCCATCACGTCGCGGCAATCACTGGCCAGATAGACCTTCTCGGCGATGCCCTTGTAGTCGATATCGCCCTCCACATAGCCCCAGCGCTTCATCTGGGTGAGGATCCAGACGCCCATGGAGTGCCAGGGGAACGGGTCGAAGTCGATGCGATCGGGTACGTCCTGGACCGCCCCCAGGCCGTCGGCGTAGCGCCCGGTCAGCACCTGCTCGATCACCGGAACCGGTTGGTTCAGGTAGTTGGCCGGGGCGATGGCCTCGGAAATCTCCTTCCGGTTGGCCGGGTCATGGGCGTAGTGGGTGGCCTCGACGATGGACATCAGCAGCGCGCCGTAGGTATTGGGGTTTTCCTTGGCGAAGGCCTCGGAAATGGCGAAGGCGCAACAGGGGTGCCCGTCCCAGATGTCCTTGGTCAGGGTGTGGATGAAACCCACCTTCTCCCAGACAGCGCGCTGGTTGAAGGGATCGGGGGAAAGGTACCCATCCAGATTGCCCGCCCGCAGGTTGGCGACCATCTCCGGCGGCGGCACCACGCGGATCTGAATGTCCTTGTCCGGATCCAGACCATGCTCGGCCACGTAGTAGCGCAACAGGAAGTTATGCATGGAGTATTCGAAGGGCACACCGAACTTGAAGCCCTTCCACTGCTTGGGATCCCGCTTGTCCAGGTGATCCACATGCAGGACGATGGCCTGGCCGTTGATGTTTTCCACCGCGGGCATCAGGAAGGGTTCGGCGGTGGACCCGGCGCCCATGGTGATGGCGAGCGGCATGGGGGTGAGCATGTGGGCCGCGTCATATTCCTTGTTCAGGGACTTGTCCCGGGCCACGGCCCAGCCCGCCGTCTTGATGACTTTCACGTTCAGGCCATAGCGCTCGTAGAAGCCCATGGGGTGGGCCATGATGATGGGCGTAGCGCAGGTGATCGGCACGAAACCCACGTTCAGGTCGGCCTTCTCCGGCTTGCCCAGACTTTCCTTGATGGCCGCCTTGGCCTTGTCCAGGGGCAGGGCCGCGCCCACGGCCGCGGCAAGGCTTCCCGTCCCCAGCATGCGGGCGAAGGACCGGCGGGACAGCTCGCTATGGCCAAAGATCGAGCGGATAATAGCGCTTTCAATCACCCGGTCCATGACCGCTTCGGACGAAGCAAACCCGTCTTCCGCGGACACGGCGGACGCCGCGACCCCATACCCCTTGTCCCCACAGGCGGAGCATCCGCAATCCTTGGAGTGGCGCAGGTCGGACTCGGGGGCGAACGGGTCGCCAAGGCTTTTGAAGATCATGCATCACCTCATGCTTCATGGTGGACGGAACCGTCCGAGGATGGACGGACTTGTCCTCGACTGTTGCAGATGGCGTGCCAAACCTTTGGCTTATGATTTTTCTACATAAAATCAACACCTTAATAACACTTCATTCAAATGGACGAATTACGATTTTTCGTGATTGACGAATTATCGTTCCATGAATTACGATTTTTCGTGAAAGCGAGACCCCCATGGACTCCAAACCGCATCCGCCGACCGAACCCATCGAGCGCCTTGAGCCCCTTCTGGCCACCGCCTTCCTCGTCGCGCCGGATCCCATGATCGTGGTGGATCCGGTGGCGGGCCAGGTTCTCTCGGCCAACGGCCCGGCCCGGAACCTGTTGGGCTGGCCCGACGGCATCCCTCCCGGTCAGACGGTGATCGACCTCCACCCCGGGCAGATCCCCGCCTTGATCGTCTTCACGGATGCCGCCTTGACCACGGGCCGGACAACCACCCGGGCGCTGGTTCCCCTTCGAACCGACGCCCGGGAATTGCGCCTGGAATATGTGGGGGCACGGCTTCCCCGGGCCGGAGCCCCTCCCCTCCTGGTCATCGCCATGCACGACCTGGACGCCCGAGAGCGCGCGAACGTGGATGCCGACGCCGACACCTATTTGCGTGGCGGGATCGAGGAATGGCGCCGGGTGCAAAAGGTCTTCCGGGAAATGGAGCGGGAAAACCAATTGCTGCTCCGTGCCGCGGGTGAGGGCATCTATGGCGTGGACGCCAAGGGGTGTACCAGCTTCCTGAACCCCGCGGGGGAACGCATGTTGGGGTGGAGCGCCGAGGATCTGGTGGGCAAGGACATGCACGCCATGATCCATCACACCCATCGGGACGGCCATCACTACCACCGGGAAACCTGTCCCATTTACGCGGCCTTCAACGATGGCGAGATCCACCGCGTCGAGGACGAAGTCTTCTGGCGGAAGGATGGCCAACCCCTGCGGGTGGAGTACACCAGCACGCCCATCCGGGACCACGGGCGTCTGATTGGCGCGGTCATCGTCTTCCGGGACATCTCCAGAAGGAAGGAGGCGGAGGAACAACTCCACACCGCCCTGACCGAGGTCAGCCGCCTGCGCGAACGCCTGGAGATGGAAAACGACTACCTGCGCGAGGAGATCCGCGTGGAGCGCAATCACCACGAAATCATCGGGAAAAGCGCCCCCATCCAAGGACTCCTCGACAGGATCGCCCTGGTCGGTGTCACCGACGCCAGCGTCCTGATCACCGGAGAATCCGGCACGGGCAAGGAACTCATCGCCCGTGCCATCCACGAAGCCAGCACCCGCAACCAGCGCCCCCTGATCCGAGTGAATTGCGCGGCCATTCCCAGGGAGCTGTTCGAAAGCGAATTCTTCGGCCATGTGCGCGGCGCCTTCACCGGGGCCACCCGGGACCGGGTGGGGCGCTTCGAACTGGCCAACGGGGGGACGCTCTTCCTTGATGAAGTGGGCGAAATCCCCCTGGAACTCCAGGCGAAACTCCTTCGGGTCATCCAGGAACGGGTGCTCGAGCGGGTCGGCCAGGAAACCACCCGGAAGGTCGACGTGCGCATCATCGCGGCCACGAACAAGCATCTGCAAAGGGAAGTGGACGCCGGGCGCTTTCGCGAGGACCTGTTTTTCCGGCTGAATGTCTTCCCCATTGAATCCGTGGCCCTGCGCCAGCGGCGGGAGGACATTCCCCTCCTCGCGGTCCACTTCCTCGACCGGGCTTGCCGGAAGCTCAACCTCTCCCCACTCACCCTGACCCAGGGGGACGCCCAAACCTTGAGGGCCTATGATTGGCCCGGCAATGTCCGGGAGTTGGAAAACGTCATCGAACGGGCCGCCATCCTGGCCCGGGATGGGCGTTTGCGGATAGAATTGCCCAAGCCCCAAGCGGAAGCCCGGAACGAAGCCCCGATCGAGGGCAGGGAAGAAGGCCGGATCCTCACCGTTCAGGACATGAGGGAGCTGGAAAAGCGGAACATCGCCCTCGCCCTGGAGCAAACCCGAGGCCGCGTTTCCGGCCCCGGAGGCGCCGCGGACCGGCTCGGCATGAAGCCCACGACCCTGAGCTCTCGAATCAAGGCCTTGGGACTGAGGGAAAACGCCCCGTCTCCCATGACCACATGGCCGCCCCGCGTGGATGTCCATTGAAAGGCGTCGGCGAACCCAATATATGCAGTGCGGTACACCCCCCTCCCCGCGCGCTCACGGAGCCCCAGTCCATGTCCTATTCCCGGTCCAGACGGACCCGCCCGGGCCTCGTTTTATTCGCGCTGGCCATGGGCGGGTTCGCCATCGGCACCACCGAATTCGCGACCATGAGCCTGTTGCCCTATTTCTCCGTGGGGTTGGGCATCGACGCGCCGACCGCGGGCCATGTGATCAGCGCCTACGCCCTGGGGGTCGTCGTCGGGGCTCCGGTCCTCGCGGTGATGGCCGCGCGCTATCCCCGCTGGTTGATCCTGGTGGTCCTCATGGGGTTGTTCGCCTTGGCCAACGGCCTCTCGGCGTTGGCCCCAACCTATGAATGGATGCTGTTTTTCCGCTTCCTGAGCGGCGTTCCCCATGGGGCCTATTTCGGCGTGGCCTCGCTGGTGGCCGTGTCCGTCTCGCCACCGGGCAAGCGGGTCCAGGCCGTCTCCCGGGTCATGCTGGGCTTGACCATCGCGACCATCATTGGCGTCCCCGTGGCCAATGCCATCGGCCAATGGATCGGTTGGCGCTGGGGCTTTGCCATCGTCGCCCTCCTCTCGATGGCGACGGTCCTTCTGATCGCCCTCCACGCCCCCCGGGACGGGGGCAATCCCTACGCCACGCCGCTAAAGGAGCTGGACGCCCTGCGCAACCGGCGGGTCTGGATGGTCCTGGCCATCGGCGCCATCGGCTTTGGCGGCATGTTCGCCGTCTACAGCTACCTCGCCTCCACCCTGCTGGAGGTCACGGGCGTGGGCGGCGAAATGATTCCCGTGGTGCTCGCGGTCTTTGGCTTGGGGATGACCTTCGGCCTGACGGTCGGATCCTGGGCCGCCGACAAGGCCCTGGCGCCGTCGACGGGTGGGGTCATCCTGTGGAGCATCGGCGCCCTGGCCCTCTACCCCCTGGCCGCGGGACAGCTCTGGTCCTTGGTGATCGTGGTTTTCCTGATCGGCTGTGGCGGCGCTCTGGGTCCCATGCTGCAGACCCGCCTGATGGACGTGGCCGGAGACGCCCAGACCCTTGCCGCGGCTTTGAATCACAGTGCCTTCAATACCGCCAACGCCCTGGGACCCTGGCTGGCTGGCATGGCCATCGCCGCGGGATATGGCTGGACCTCCACGGGTTGGGTCGGCTGTGCCCTGGCGGTCTGCGGATTGGTCATATGGGTCTTCTCCCTGCTTCTCGATCGCGTTTCACCCCAGGCCCCGGTCCAGGAAGCCGGTTAGACGGCGCCCCCTGGATCACGGCGGATCGACCGCCCCCAGGACAAGAGTCGCCACCAACGGTCGCACCAACACCAAACCATGCCGTAAGGCAATGGAGGGAGGCTTGGTCCTGGCATGGGCCAAGCCAATGGACCGGGTGATGGGCGGATCGACGATGGACAGCACGCGCACGCCCCGCCCCTCCGGCGCCTGCCGAGCCACCCGAGGCGAGACAATGGAGCACCCCCGTCCCCGGGCCACCAGGGCGACGATATGGTCCAGGGCGTCGATCTCCAGGGGCACCTGGGACACCAGCCCCGCGGCGGCGAAGGCGCGTTCCACCTCCGCCCTTAGGCCATGGGGAGCGCCCGGCAGGATCAGGGGCCGGGCCGCGGCCTCCGCGAGCGTCACCTGGTCGGGCGCCGGATCGCCCCGGGGGACCACGAGGGCCAGGCTTTCCGTCGCCAGGGGCTCCACGGCCAGATCGGCCCCGTCCTCGCCATTGAAGACCAACCCCAAGTCAATGGTTCCTTCCCGCAACCAGGCGAGGATATGACCAGACAGGCCCTCCACGATGCGGGGACGGACCCGGGGCAGACGCTCACACAACAGTTCGACCAGGGGCAGACTCACCATCCGGCCGAGGGACGTGGGGACGCCAATGGACAAATCACCCGACGGGTCATCCCCCAGGGCGCGGATCCGCTCCGAAAGACCCTCCCACTCGGCGACCATGCGCCGTCCCTCCCGGGCGAGCACGGCCCCCTCCTCCGTCACCGCCACGCCCCGGGGCAGGCGGGACAACAGGTCCGTGCCCAAGTCCTCCTCCAACCGCCGCAGGCTCTGGGAGAGCGCCGGTTGGGCCACATGCAGGCGCCGCGCCGCCTCCGAGAAGGAGCCCGCGTCCACCACCGCCAGAAAGTACCGCATTTGTTTGATGTCCATGGGACAAGCATATCAAGAATTGATGGATCTTATAAGAAAACTGTTTTGGACTTATGGGTTGGGGCGCGCCACACTGCGCGCCAGTTCGAACTTTCAAGAAACGCAGGGAGCATTCGCCCATGTCCTCCGCCCCGATTTCCAACTGGGACGACATCCTCGACCTCGATGGCCAATTGTCCGAGGAGGAGCGCCTGATCCGCGACAGCGCCCGGTCCTATTGTCAGGATAAGTTGATGCCCCGGGTGCTGGAGGCCAACCGCCACGAAATCTTCCACCGGGAGATCATGACGGAAATGGGCGAGATGGGCCTGCTTGGCCCCACCATCCCCGAGGAATTCGGCGGCCCCGGCGTCAACCACGTCGCCTATGGCCTGATCGCCCGGGAAGTGGAGCGGGTCGATAGCGGCTATCGGTCGGCCATGAGTGTCCAGTCCTCGCTGGTGATGCACCCCATTTACGCCTATGGCTCCGACGAGCAGAAGAAGACATGGCTACCCGTCCTGGCCCGTGGTGAAAAGGTCGGCTGCTTCGGCTTGACCGAGCCCGACCACGGCTCCGACCCCGGTGGCATGAAGACCCGAGCGCGTAAGACCCCGGGGGGCTACACGCTCACCGGCAACAAGATGTGGATCACCAACAGCCCCATCGCCGATGTCGCCGTGGTCTGGGCCAAGTCCGAGGCCCACGACGGCAAGATCAAGGGGTTCCTGGTCGAGCGTGGCATGAAGGGGTTCTCGACGCCGAAGATCGAAGGCAAGTTCTCGCTCCGCGCCTCGATCACCGGCGAGATCGTCCTGGACGGCTGCGAAGTGCCCGAGTCCAACCTGCTGCCCGGCGCGTCCGGGTTGGGCGGCCCCTTCGGCTGCCTCAACAAGGCCCGGTATGGCATTTCCTGGGGCGCGCTTGGCGCCGCTGAATTCTGCTGGCATGCCGCCCGCCAGTACACCCTGGACCGCCAACAGTTTGGCCGCCCCTTGGCCCAGACCCAACTGATCCAGAAGAAACTCGCCGACATGATGACCGAGATTTCCCTGGGCTTGCAGGGATCCCTCCAGGTGGGGCGCCTGCTCGACGCCGGAAAGGCCCAGCCCGAGGCGATTTCGCTGGTGAAGCGCAACAATGCGGGCAAGGCCCTCGATATCGCCCGCATGTCCCGGGACATGCATGGCGGCAATGGCGTGGCCGACGAGTTCCATGTGATCCGCCACGCCATGAACCTGGAAGCCGTCAACACCTATGAAGGCACCCACGATATCCACGCCTTGATCCTCGGTCGGGCGCAGACCGGGTTGCAGGCGTTCCTGTAGGAGGCCTTTGGGGGCTCCCGCCCCCAAGCCCATCCGTTTTTTCATTGGTCATTCCCACGCACGCGGGAATCCAGGGAGAGGCGGTCGTTTCTGAAAAGAAAAATGGAGGTTTGGAGGCATCGCCTCCAAACGGGCGTGGGCGGTCGCCCACTGGCCGAAGGCCACTACGGAGTTTCCCATGTCCCTCCCCCTCACCGGCATCCGCGTCCTCGACCTCTCCCGCATCCTGGCCGGCCCCTGGGCGGGTCAGGCCCTGGCCGACCTGGGAGCGGAAGTGATCAAGGTGGAGCGGCCCAAGGTGGGTGACGACACCCGGTCCTGGGGACCTCCCTTCCTCAAGGATGACGACGGGCGGGAGACCACCGACGCCGTCTATTACCTCGCGGCGAACCGGGGCAAGAAGTCCGTCACCATCGACATGGCCCAGCCCAAGGGGCAGGAGTTGATCCGCGCGCTGGCCAAACGCTCCCATATCGTCCTGGAGAACTTCAAGGTGGGCGGTCTGGCCAAATACGGCCTGGATTACGCCAGCCTGTCGACCCTCAATCCGGCGCTCGTCTATTGCTCCATCACCGGCTTTGGCCAAACCGGCCCCTATGCGGAGCGGGCGGGTTACGACGCCATGATCCAGGCCATGAGTGGCCTGATGAGCGTCACCGGAGAGCCCGACGGCGCGCCGGGCGGTGGCCCCATGAAAGTGGGCCTCGCCGTGACGGATATCCTGACGGGGCTCTACGCGGCGCTTGGCGTGGTGGCCGCGGCGCGCGACGCGGAAAAGACGGGACAGGGCCGTTATATCGACTTGGCGCTGATGGATACGGCGGTGGCCTGCATGGCCAATCAGGCCATGAACTGGCTGGGTGGGGGCGTGGTGCCGGGACGCCTGGGCACGGCCCACCCCAACATCGTGCCCTATCAGGCCGTGCCGACCAAGGACGGCCACCTGATGCTGGCCGTGGGGAACGATGGCCAATTCACCCGCCTTTGCGCCGCCGGAGGGCACCCCGATCTGCCCGAGGATCCCCGCTTCACCCGCAACCGGGACCGGGTAGCCAACCGGGAGGCGGTGATGGTGGCTCTGCTGCCCATGATGGCCGAGAAAACCACGGATGAATGGATCGTGGTTCTAGAGAAAGAGGGCGTACCCTGTGGCCCCATCAACACCCTGGACCGGGTGTTCGAGGACCCCCAGGTGATCGCCCGGGGCCTGCGCCAGGACGCGCCCCATCCGGTCGCGGGCACGGCGCCGACCGTTCGGAGCCCCCTAAGGATGGAGGGCGACAAAGCCCCCATGCCTCAAGCCCCGCCAACCCTGGGCCAACATACGCGGGATGTGCTCGGCGGCGTTCTCGGCTTGAATGACGAGACCCTTCAGTCTCTTTCAGATCAAGGAATTATCTGAGAACACCGTCTTCCACGCCATTCCCCCTTTCGGGGGATAGCGTCGGCCAGGGGGGCGCCTCTCCCCAGGTGGCTCCCTGGTCGTTCCAAACGCTCACTGCCTTCGACGGTATTACCGCCGCATCTCCTGGCGCCGCTTCTCGATCACATAGGCCAGCTTACGGGCGGCGTTCTGCTTCAGGCTAAACAAACCGATCGAGGCTGGCCCCACCATGACGGCCTCTATTCCAGTATCGGCGCAAATGGCGCAGACACGCATATAGGCCCCATTGCGCTTGATCTCGTAAAGGATCTCCCGGGGTAAGGGAGGGAGGGGAGGATCGGCCATGGCTCTGTCCTAAAAAACGATAGGGGAGCCCGAACGGGCTCCCCTCATATTTGGCATGAAAAAGGGCGAATGTCAGGCGTCGCCGTCGATCATTTTAATGATTCCGGAGAAATCCATCCCGCCATTCCCCGCGTTGCAGAACAGGCTGTAGAGGGATTCCGCGGCCGATCCCAGGGGCGTGGCGGCGTCGACCTGGGCGGCGGCTTCCTGGGCCAGCTTCAGGTCCTTCAGCATCATCGCCGCGGCGAACCCGGGCTGGTAATCGCGGTTGGCCGGGGTGGTCGGCACCGGGCCGGGAACCGGGCAGTAGCTCGTCATGGACCAGCTCTGGCCCGAGGCCTTGGAGCTGATGTCGAACAGTTTCTGGGCGTCCAGACCCAGGCGTTTGGCCAGCATGAAGGCCTCGCAGGTGCCCAGCATGGTGATGCCCAGCAGCATGTTGTTGCAGATCTTCGCCGCTTGACCGTTTCCGGAGTCTCCGGCATGAACAATGGTGCCGCCCATGATGTCCAGGAAGGGCTTGGCCGCCGTGAAGGCCTCCTCGGGGCCGCCGACCATGAAGGTCAAGGTTCCAGCCGCCGCGCCCGCGGTGCCGCCGGACACGGGCGCGTCCACCATGGGCAGACCCGCCGCCTTGGCCGCCGCCCCCACGGCGCGGGCGCTGGCCACGTCGATGGTCGAGCAATCGATCAGCAGAGTTCCAGCCGACGCGTTTTCGATCACGCCGCCCTCGCCCTCGTAGACGCCGCGCACATGCTTGCCCGCGGGCAGCATGCTCACGACGACATCGACACATCGAGCCGCCTCGCCCGGGCCGCCCGCCAGCGTCGCCCCGGCGTCCCCGGCGGCCTTCATGGCATCGGCCGACAGGTCGAAGACCGCGCAGTCATGCCCGGCCTTCAACAGGTTTAACACCATGGGGCCGCCCATGTTGCCCAGACCGATAAATGCCACCTTCGCCATCATTTCCTCCTCGGACTTTTCCGTGTTTATAAAGCGGTGTCTCTGTTTACTTAAATTTCGTCGAACGTGATTTCATCACCCGGACGGGGCGCGAACAGACCCTCGACGACCGCCACATCCACCTCGGCGAGAGAGGCATTTGACCATTTGGGCGCATTGTCCTTATCCACCAGAACCGCCCGGATCCCCTCGATGAAATCGAATTGACGGGTGATGCGGGGGGCAACCCGGAACTCCAGCTCCATGCAGGCATCGAAGTCCAGAGCCGCGCCCGCCATCATCTGTTGAAAGGTCGCCAGGCAAGCAAAGGGAGACTTTGTCAGCAGCAGGGCCTTGGTCTTGGCCGCCCATTCGGTCCCTTCCGCCTCAAGGCGTTCCAGAATTTGGGCGACGCTTTCCACGTCTCCAAAAACCCGATCGATATCCGCCCGAACCGCGGCCAGGGACGCCATACCGGGATCTTCGTGGAAGCCCTTGACCACGACCTCCACGTCCGTGGCGTCGGTCGCGTCGCTCTCCCGCAAGGCTCCCTTCAGGGCCTCGAGCTTGTCGGAGGGCACATGGTATTGGCAGACGCCCACATACAAACTATCCGCGGCCTTCAGTCGTGCGCCCGTGAGCGCCAGATAGAGGCCGATCCCGCCCTCGCAGCGGGGTAGGAAATAAGTGCCACCCACGTCGGGGACCATGCCGATCCCCGTTTCGGGCATGGCGAACAGAATCCGCTCCGTCGCCACCCGTAGGGTCCCATGAACGGAGAGGCCCACCCCGCCGCCCATGGTGATGCCGTCCAGCAGGGCGACATAGGGCTTGGGGTAGGTCTTGATCAGCCGGTTGAGGCGGTATTCCTCCCGGAAGAAGGCATCGATGGTCGGCTGGTCGTCCGCCAGGGCGGCATCGTAAACCTTGCGCACATCGCCCCCGGCGCAGAAGGCCTTTTCGCCCGCGCCCTCGATGAGCACCATGCGCACCGACGGGTCCCTGGCCCAGGCGCGCATTTGCGGGTCCATGGCCCGGATCTTGGTCAGGTTCAGCGCATTCAGGGCCTTGGGGCGGTTCAGGGTGATGAGGCCAACGCCATCGGTGACGTCAAACAGGATCTCTTCCTCGGCCATGGGGGTCCTTCCCTTTGGAATGTGAACTTCGGTGATCAGCCGGAGACGATGCGGCGGCCAACGATCACGCGCATGATCTCGTTGGAGCCCTCGAGGATGCGATGGACCCGCAGGTCCCGCAGGATGCGCTCCACCGGATACTCCCGGATATAGCCATAGCCGCCGTGCAGTTGCAGGGCCTCGTCGCAGACCTGAAAGCCCACGTCCGTGGCCAGACGCTTGGCCATGGCGCAGAACTGGGTGGCCCGGGGGTCCTTGGCGTCGAGCAGGGAGGCCGCCTTGTGCAGCAAAAGGCGGGCGCTCTCGAGCTCCGTGGCCATGTCGGCGAGCTTGAACTGGGTCGCCTGGAACTCGGCGATGGCCTTGCCGAACTGCTTGCGCTCCCGCACATGGGTCAGGGCCGCGTCCATGGCGCCCCGGGCTCCCCCCAGGGAGCAGGCACCGATGTTCAACCGTCCGCCGTCCAGGCCCATCATGGCGATCTTGAAGCCCTCGCCCTCCGCGCCCAGGCGGTTCGCGACAGGCACGCGGAGGGTATCGAACATCACCGCGCAGGTGGGCTGGCTGTTCCAGCCCATTTTGACCTCCTGCTTGCCGAAGGACAGACCCTCCCGGTCCTTCTCGACAACGAAGGTGGAGATGCCCTTCGGGCCATCCGCGCCGGTCCGTGCCATCACCACATAGATATCGGAGCGCCCGCCGCCGGAAATAAACGCCTTCTGGCCGTTCAGAACATAGTGATCCCCGTCCCGCTCCGCCCGGGTCCGCAGGGAAGCGGCATCGGACCCCGCCCCCGGCTCCGTCAGGCAGTAGCTGGCGAAATGCTCCATGGAGCAGAGATTCGGCAGGAATTTTTGCCGCGTGTCCTGGGATCCGAACCGATCGATCATCCAGGAGGCCATGTTGTGGATGGACAGATAGGCCGCCGTCGAGGGGCAGACCGCCGCCAGTTCCTCGAAGATCAGGGCCGCGTCCAGTCGGGTCAGACCGGAGCCCCCAACGTCATCCCCAACGTATATCCCCGCCAGCCCCAGGGCCGCGGCGGCGCGCAGGGTGTCCTCGGGGAAAATCTTCTTTTCGTCCCAATCCCCCGCGTGGGGCGCCATTTCATGGGTGGCGAAATCCCGCGCCATGTCCTGGAATTGGACCTGCTCCTCGGTGAGTTGGAAATCCACCACCGTTCTCCCCTATCCAATCTTTTTCGTTTCCCGACCTTTGGCCGATGATTGCATGGACTATAACGTCGCCCCCCCTTGGGCGGAAGGCCCTTACTGACGTTTACGTCAAGACACCCCCTGTGGTGAAATGCTACTACACGATATTCGTGTTTTTTTTTATAATTTCACACACCTGAGAACTTTTCCTTGATTCCCGTCCATCATTGGCTATCCATGGAACAGCTGCTCTCCTCTAAACCGACAAAAGGACGTCCAAGAATGGCGATCGAAAGCAAGCATCCGGAAACCCTGGTCCTGCACGCGGGCTACCACCACGACAGCGCCACCAATTCGGTCGCCGTCCCCATCTATCAAACCACGTCCTACGAGTTTAACAGCGCCGAGCACGCCGCGAACTTGTTCGGGTTAAAAGAGCTGGGCAACATCTACACCCGTCTGATGAACCCCACCACCGACGTGCTGGAACAGCGCGTGACCGCCTTGGAAGGCGGCGCCGCGGGCCTGGGTGTGGCTTCTGGACAGGCGGCGAGCACCTATGCCGTTCTGAACCTCTGCGAGGCCGGGGACAACTTCGTCACCTCCACGGACCTCTACGGTGGAACCTGGAACCTGTTCGCCAATACCTTCAAGCAAATGGGCATCGAAGCCCGCTTCGTCGACCCCGCCGATCCGGAGGCCTTCCGTAAGGCGACCGACGCGCGCACCCGCTGCTACTACGCCGAGACCCTGCCGAACCCCAAGCTACGGATCTTCCCCATCGCCGAGGTGGCCGCCATCGGTCGCGACCTGGGCGTGCCCCTGATCGTCGACAATACAGCCGCCCCGATCCTCTGCAAGCCGCTCGCCCTGGGCGCGGCCATCGTCGTCTATTCCGCCACCAAATACCTGGGCGGTCATGGAACGAGCATTGGCGGTGTCGTCGTCGACGGCGGCACTTTCGATTGGGAGGCCCAAGGCGACCGCTTCCCCACCCTGAACAAGCCAGACGCCAACTACCACGGCTTGGTCTGGACCGAGGCCGTGAAGCCCCTGGGTCCCATCGCCTATATCCTGCGCATGCGCTGCACCCTGCTGCGCGACATGGGCGCGGCGCTCTCGCCCATGAACGCCTTCCAGCTGATCCAGGGTATGGAGACTCTTCCACTGCGCATGCGCGCCCATTGCGAGAATGCCGACAAGGTCGCCGCTTTCCTCAAGGACCACCCCCAGGTGACCAAGGTTATCCACCCCAGCCTTCAGACCGGCGAGGAAGCCAAGCGCCGCGACGCCGCGCTGACCGGCGGATATGGGGGGCTGATGGGCTTCGAACTGAAGGGCGGCCTGGACGCCGGTCGCAAGTTCATCGACTCCCTGGAGCTGTTCCACCATGTCGCCAATATCGGAGACGCCCGCAGTCTGGCCATCCATCCGGCGACCACCACCCATTCCCAGCTTTCCGAGGAAGACCAGCTTGCATCCGGCGTCTCCCAGGGGTATGTCCGGTTGTCGATCGGTATCGAGCATATTGATGATATCCTCGCCGACCTGAAACAGGCCCTGGACGCGCTGTAAGACTCCTCCGTGCCACGGGTCGCAACTCTTATTTTGGAGCGCCCGTGAGCACCAACATCACGCCCTTGGGGAGCTTTCCCCGCACCCGCATGCGGCGGCCGCGCCGGGACGACTGGTCCCGGCGCCTCGTCGCCGAAAATGTCCTGACTCCTTCGGACATGATGTGGCCCGTTTTCGTGATCGAGGGCCAAAGCACCCGAGACTCCATCAATTCCATGCCCGGGGTCGACCGACTCTCCATCGATCTCCTAGTAGACGCCGCGAAGGAAGCCCGGGACCTGGGCATTCCCGCCATCGCCCTGTTCCCCTGCGTCGAAGCCTCCCTAAAGACCGTGGAAGGGACCGAGGCCGCCAACCCCGACAACCTGGTCTGCCGGGCCGTGCGCGCCATCAAGGCCCAGGTGGATGGGATCGGCGTGGTCTGCGACGTGGCGCTTGACCCCTTCACCTCCACCGGCCACGACGGCATTTTGCGCGACGGCCACGTGATCAATGACGAGTCCGTGGACATGCTCGTCAAACAGGCTCTGGCCCAGGCCGAAGCGGGCTGCGATATCGTCGCCCCCTCGGACATGATGGACGGGCGCATCGCCGCCATCCGCGACGCCTTGGACGCCAAGGGTCTGGATCACACTCAGATCTGTTCCTATGCCGCCAAATACGCCAGTGCCTATTACGGACCTTTCCGCGATGCCTTGGGCACCGACGGCACCCTCAAGGGGAACAAGAAGACCTACCAGATGAACCCGGCCAATACCGATGAAGCCATACGGGAGGTCGCCCTGGATATCCAGGAAGGCGCCGACATGGTCATGGTTAAGCCCGGCCTGCCCTATCTGGATATTGTCCGGCGGGTGAAAGAGACCTTCGGGATTCCCACCCTCGCCTATCAGGTCAGCGGGGAGTACGCCATGCTCAAGGGCGCGGCCTTGCGGGGTTGGCTGGATAACGACGCCGTGCTCATGGAGACCCTCATGGGCTTCAAGCGCGCGGGCGCCGACGCCGTGCTCACCTATGCCGCGGTCGAGGTCGCCAAACTGCTGGCCAAGCGGTAGGCTCCGTGACCGGGGCTCCGCCGATGCTCCGTGACCCCGCCGGGGAGGGCACGGCCTCCCCGGACCCCGCGAAGCTGGAAAGGAAACCCGAATGGCCGGTTGTGGATGTTCCTGTTCGCCACCGCCCCCCGACGGGACTGGCTTGCGCCGGATCCTTTGGATCGCGCTGATCATCAATGCCGTCATGTTCGGGGTCGAAGGGGTGGGCGGATATCTCGCCCAATCGGTTTCCGTTCAAGCCGATGGGCTCGATTTCCTGGGAGACGCCATGAATTATGGGGTCAGTCTCGCCGTCCTGTCCCTCTCCTTGCGGGTTCGCGCCCTGTCCGCCCTGGCGAAGGGGGCCACCATGGGCGCCTTCGGACTCTTCGTCATCGCGCGGACCGCTTGGTTCCTCTGGACCGGGTCCCTCCCCGACGCCCCCCTCATGGGCGGCATCGGGCTCGCCGCCCTGGCCGCGAACCTGTCCGTCGCCCTGATGGTTTTCCGCCTGCGAACCGGGGATTCAAATCTACGCTCCGTCTGGATCTGTTCCCGCAACGACGCCCTATCGAACATCGCCGTCATCCTCGCCGCCACGGGGGTTTTCGCCTCCGGCGCCGCCTGGCCGGATTTGGCCGTGGCCGCCCTCATGGCTGGTCTATCCCTACAAGGGGCCTGGAGCGTCATCGCCCACGCCCGCCGTGACCTGACAAACGCCCAACTCACGGCGGGTGCCAGGCAGGAGAAAGCGCCCCCTCAGGCCGTCAGGAAAGCGACCACCGGATCGATCTGAGCAGGGTCCATCAGCGCCGGCGCGTGACCCACCCTTGGGACGTCCAGGACCTCGCAGCCCGGCCCGCGGCCCTTCATCTCCTCCAGGGTTTCCGGAAGCAAAAGATCGGACTCCACCCCGTGCACCACCATCACCGGACAGGTTACGGCGTCCCACAACTGCCAGATGGCCACATCCGCGGCCTCGCCAAGCTTGATAAAGGCGGCGATGGCCGGATCGCAGGCCAGCTTATAGCAGCCCTCGTCCGTTTTCCAATGTCCATGCTCGGCCATGGCCGCCCATTGCGCGTCGGTCAGCGAGCCGAAAGTGGCGTGCACCTTCCGCAAATGGGCCTCCAGGGCATTCCTATCCTTGAAGGTCGGATCATATCCAACGTAATCACGGATCCGCGCCATGGCCGCCTTTGGAATGAAGGGTCCGACGTCGTTCAGAACCAAACGCCGGATCGGGCTGTTGGGCAGGGCCGCCAAAATCAGGCCGATCAGACCGCCCATGGAGGTTCCGACCCAATCCACCTTGTCCGCGCCGGTTCGGGCGATCAGAGGCACCATGTCCGCGGCATAGGCCGGGTTGTTGTAGCCCATGGGATCGGCCAACCTATCGCTCCGTCCCCGCCCGACCACGTCCGGGCAATAGACCCGTCGATGGCGCGACAGGCTTTCGGCCAGGAGATCGAAATCCCGGCCATTGCGTGTCAGTCCATGGACGCAGATGGCCGGAGGCGCGTCCGGATCCCGTAGCCAAAGCACATGGGCCATCGCGCGAAAGCCCTCGGGGCGGAGGATGGAAACACCCGACTCGATTTTTCTCACTGTCATGAAATCACGGTCCTAGACCAAGTGGCATCGGAATGAACTCAGCGGCATTCCCGGAGGCGCCCTCCCCCTTGGCCACCTTCGGCTCTGGCTCCGGAGAGGCGCGGTCATCGGGAAGACCGCGGGTCGCGGAAAGCGGCGCGGCGAGATCGACCTCCGCGAGCGGGCCGACTTCGGAGGCAGCCCCCGGTCGCTTGATCACATAGCGGACCTCCGGCTTGTCTCCCACGCTTGCCGCGTCCGCGACGGTCCCATCCGTGGGATCGGCATCCTCGGGATCAGTGCTCTTGGCGAGGAAAGGGACTTCGGGGGCAGCTCCGGAATTTGGGTTGTCGACAGTGATCCGATCCTCCTCCGGAGCCAGCACCGATAGGGGCAGATCCACCAGCCGGGACAGCACCGGCAGGGACAACCGGCGCCAAGCCCGGTAGTCCTCTTCGGTGAAGACGGACCAGGTCACCGTATCCTTGGCGAAGCCCTGCAACCGCGTCTGAAGGCTTTGATTCATCATCTTGCGCCCGTAGGATTCCGCGAAAGCCGCGGCCTCGGTCAGCGCCTCTCCCTGGCTGGGGGTCAAAAGATTCCAGGCCTTTTGCGTGATCAGAATGGGCTCGTAGTCGAACCAAGGCACGATTCCGTTGGACAGGGTCACACAGGTCCGTGCCTTCGGCGCGCCGCCGTCGATCAAGTCCAGCTCGGGCGCGACCACGACGGAAATCCCCTCCCGTCCGTCGAGCAATTGGGGAGCGTCCCCAAGCTCCATCGGGGCCAACTCCGCGCCCTGCCCCATGGCCAGATCCCCCGCCATGCGGCCTCCGGCGGCGACTCGCTCATCCTTCAGCGAATCCGGCGCTCCCAGGCAGGTTCTCCCTTCGGTCAGGAACACCCCGGGTACCCACATGTCGGCGAGGACCCGCACTCCACGGGCCTCCAGCGCCGCGCGGATTTTTTCCATCGCCGGTCCCTTGGACAGGGCATGGGCCCGGTCCTCCGTCGCCGCCAACCCTGGCAAGGTCGGCGCCGCGAAAATGGGGTCTAGCGCACGCAAGCGGGCCAGGGGAAGGACCGCGATTTCCAGAGTCCCGCTGGTCAGGCCGGTCCAGAGTTCGCCTTCCCGGAAGAGGATTCCCCGGGGGTAGATCTTGATCCCAACCCCTCCGGTGCGCTGGGCCAACTGATTGGCCAGGACCTCCATCACCCGATGGCGGAGTTCCCTCTGGCCTTCGCCATGGCCGTGGGCGGCTTTCAAGGTCAGGGCTCGACCCTGCCCTGGGGCAAGGCCAACCACCCCTCCGGCGATCAGCAGGGCCACGGCGGCATGCGCGGCGCGGCGAAGAGATACCCGGAAGCGGGACGGAGAGGGAAACCATGTCATGGGAAAGATTATGCCTTGGTCGGTGACGGCCTGACGCGCGGCCCGCCGCGCCGGTTCATCATACCAGAACGCCCTTTGGATCAAACCACGTTAAATGGGACCTCTTTTTACGGGGGATTTCCCCCTTGAAATCACGGACCGTCCGCCCTCCAATGAGGGCTACTTTTCCCCTTCTCCACGGTCAGGACTGGAGTCCCCCTATCCCTTCCCCGTCCAAGAGGTCCGTTCGCTTGCCTTTGCCTCCCGCCGCGCGCCGGAGTAAGGGGCGTCTCGCGCTGACCATCCCGCTGGCCCTACTGGCCTTGATCTTGGCCCTTACCGTGGCCTTCTGGCTGACCTTGACGGGATCCCTTCCCAAGACCGAAGGACGGATCGACGTCCCCATCGGCGGTGCCCTGCCCCTGCCCAAGGAGAAGGACCGCGCCGCGACCCTCGGTGGTCCGCTGACCATTGCCCGGGACAACCACGGCATTCCCACCATCCGCGCGTCTTCGGCAACGGACGCGGCCTTCGGTCTGGGCTTCGTTCATGCTCAGGACCGACTGTGGCAGATGGAATCCATGCGCCGCCTGGGCGCGGGCCGCCTGTCGGAAGTCATGGGCGCGGCCACCCTGTCCCTGGACCGCTATTTCAGAACCCTTGGCCTGTACAACCTGGCTCGGGAGACCTTCCGCCAACTTCCCGACGACGCCCGACGTCTTCTGGAATCCTATACCGCGGGCGTCAACCACTTCCTGAAGACCGACCCGGGTCCCCTGCCTCCGGAATTTCTTGCCCTGGCCCACCGTCCTGAACCTTGGACTCCCGCGGATTCCCTGGTTTGGGGACGGCTGATGGGCATTTGGCTGACCGGAGATTGGCAGGAAGAGCTGATCCGGGCCGCTCTGTTCAAAACCCTGAACGCCGACCAGATGCGTGACCTCTGGCCCGCCCTGGCCCTCATTGGCCCCTCCGCGTCCCTGGAAAGCACCCTGCCCAGGGAGGCCGCCCTGGCCCTGGCCGAGGCCGTCCCCGACCAGGCCCGCCCCTTCCTGGCCTCCAACGCCTGGGCCCTGACCGGAGAGCGGACAGCCTCTGGCAAGCCCCTCCTGGCCAATGATCCCCATTTGGGGTTCCAGGCCCCCACCCAATGGTATCTGGTTCGCCTGGAAACGCCGGAGAGTACCTTGATGGGCGCCTCCGCTCCCGGAACCCCATACCTGCCCATTGGTCAAAACGGGCAGGTGGCCTGGGGGTTCACCACTACCCATTCGGACACTTCGGACCTGTTCATCGAGAAGATTGTGGACCGGGAACATTACTTGGGTCCGGACGGCCCCACACCCTGGCGCCTCCGCCAGGAACGCATCGACGTCCGCTTCGGCGAGCCGGAAAATCTGACCGTCCGCGCCACCCAGAACGGTGTGGTGATATCCGATGCCCTGCTCGGAGGATCCGGCCAAGCCGCGCGGTCGCTGCTGGGTCCCGATCAAGTGATCGCCCTGGCTTCAACGGCCCTGCGATCCAACGACACCACCGCGCTCGCCATGCACCGTTTGAACCAAGCCAAGAACGCGGGCGACATCCGCGCGGCGGCGCGGTTGTTCCAGGCGCCCCAACAGAACCTGATCCACGCCACTCGGGATGGCTACATTGGGCGCCTTTCCCCTGGACTTGTGCCGCTCCGGTCAGACGGCCCCGGTTTACTGCCCCAACCCGGCTGGACTGGGATCAACGCCTGGACGGGTTATATCCCCTTTGATGAACTCCCCGCCACGCTGGCGCCCCGGGACAATTTGGTCCTCAACACAAACAGCCGAATCACCGATGAAGGCTACCCCTATTACATCGCACCAGATTGGCCTGGAGAATACCGGGCGGCGCGTCTGCGCAGATTGCTGAACCACAAAATGGGGCAAACCGTGACCGACCAGGCCGACTACCAAATGGATACGGTATCGGAAGCCATGACCGATCTTCTTCCGCTCATGCTCGACTTTCCCGAGACGAAGCGCCCACCGGGCTCGGAAATAGCCCGCGCCCACGACCTGCTGGCCACCAAGGGCTGGATGTTCGACATGACCGCGCCCCGGGTCGAGCCTCTCGTGGCCGCGGCCTGGACCCGCGCGCTGGTCACCGACCTGTTCGCCGACGAAATGGGGGCGGCCTTCCCCCTTTGGGACCGGATCGATCCCGACCTGCTGGTCCGTGTGCTGAAGGGGAAGACCTCGGACTGGTGCGACGACGTCCGTACGGCGGCAACACAGGAGGATTGCGGTACCATCAAAGCCCAGGCCTTGACCAGGGCTCTCACCGATATCCGGACCCTGACAGGGGGCGCGAACCCCTTCGCCACGCCCTGGGGGCGCCTGCATGTGGCCCATTTTGACCACGCCCTGTTCCACCGCTTCCCCATCGTCAATGCCATCGCCGACCTGTCTATTCCGACCGGAGGAAGCATCGCGACCCTCTCGAAGGGAACCTGGGCTCCCGGCTCACCTGAACCCTTCTCCCATTTTCACGGGGCCACCCTGCGGGCTGTCATGGACCTGGATGATCCGAACCGGTCCGGCTTCATCTTGCCCACGGGCCAGTCCGGCCACCCCCTATCCCCCCATTACCGGGACATGCTGGTCCCCTGGCGGGACGGAGATCTGATCAGGCTGGACGGGCGGGACGACAGCGGCGGCGTCCTGCGTCTAACGCCGGATCGGGATTAAGCCTGACGGGCCACAAGCCAGAGGGTGGCAGCCAGAGGGGCGCAGCCGAAGGGGAGCCGTCAAGGCTGGCAACCGCCAATTATGTTATAGGTCCCACGAAAATAAACCAAAGGTTGCCCTCCGGTCTGAAAGACCAAATCCTTCACATGGCAAATGATGATCAAGTGATCACCGGATTCGACCACCTGCTCAACCTCGCAATCCATGCGAGCCAGGGAGTCCTTGGGCACGGGCACGCCATCGGCGGACTGAACCATTTCCAAGCCGCCGAATTTGTCGATGCCCCGACTGGCGAAGCGAATCGACAGATCCTGCTGACCCTCGGCCAGAACGGAAACGCTGACCGGACCGGAGCGAAACGCGTCCAGGCTGGTGGTATGACGACCCAGGCAAAACAAAACCTTGGGCGGATCCAAGGACAGGGAGGAGAAGGCGCTGACGGTTACCCCCGCCGGTGTTCCCTCGTCATCCACCGTGGTCACCACGGTGACACCCGTGGGAAAACACCCTAAGGCCTTGCGGAAGGTACGATCATCAACGGGCATTGGCGGCTCCCATGGCGCGCTAAGTTGTATACGGGGACGCGTGTTCTACAATCTTTCCCCGCGTCGGGTAAAGATGGATCCCGTTCCAGCTTGCACCGAATACGCCTTGCGTCAACGTCTTCCTAACCCTTTTTTTGTACTAGAGAATGGGACCCGTCCACGGTACCAAGGGCGTATAAGAGCCGTGTTCCATCCGCGCCTTCAAGTCCCGCGTGCGTAGTCTCCCAGGGAGCGCCCATGTTTATCATCATCGGCAGCATTATCGTTTTCGCCAGCGTGATCGGCGGCTACGCGGCCCCCGGAGGTCACCTTGCCGTTCTATGGCAACCCTTTGAATTCCTAATCATTCTTGGCGCGGCCGTTGGCAGTTTTATCATCGGCAACACCAAAACGGTATTGATCGGTACGATAAAGGCCATGGGTCCCATGATGAAGGGTCCCAAACACGGCAAAACCAGCTATCTCGAGCTGTTGTCCCTGCTGTATTCCCTGTTTAGGTTGGCCAAGACCAAGGGGGATCTGGCACTGGAAAGCCATATCGAAAAGCCCGAGGAAAGTCCGATTTTCCAAAAGTTTCCCAATTTTTCCCACGACCATCACAACGTGGAATTCCTCTGTGACTACCTGCGCCTGCTCACACTGGGCACCAACAACGCCCACGAGGTGGAGGCAATCATCGAGGCGGAGATCGAGAGCCACCACACGGAAAACCACGCCGTTTCCAAGGCCATCAACGACATGGCCGACGCCATGCCCGCCCTGGGTATCGTGGCCGCGGTGCTCGGCGTTATTCACACCATGGGATCGATCACGGAACCTCCGGAAGTGCTGGGTCACCTGATTGGCGCCGCGCTGGTTGGTACCTTCTGCGGCGTGTTGCTGTCGTATGGTTTCTTCGCCCCCTTCTCCCGGGCCATCGGCTCCGCCTACGACAGCGAAACCCAATATCTGCATTGCATGAAATCGGGAATCCTCGCCCACATGCAGGGCTACGCGCCCCAGGTCTCCATCGAATTCGCCCGCAAGACCCTGGCCCCCGCCGTGCGTCCCTCCTTCGTCGAGGTGGAAGAGACCGTGACCAACCTGACCTCGGAGTAATTTCCGACGTCTTCACGATTTCGCCATCCCCCCGGGACATGATATTCCAGGTACGACAGACAGGAATGGATGGGTAGGACCCCTTGGCCGACCAACCGCTAATCATCAAACGCATAAAAAAGGGCGGACACGCCGCCCATGGTGGCGCGTGGAAGGTCGCCTACGCCGACTTCGTGACCGCCATGATGGCCTTCTTCCTGTTGCTGTGGTTGCTGAACGCCGTGACCGAGGAACAGTTGGAAGGCATTTCCAACTATTTCGCCCCGACCGCGGTTTCGATGAGTCCCAGCGGCGCGGGGGGCGTGCTCGGTGGTCAGGTCCTGGGTGAAGGGGCGAGCCAGTCCAACTCCGGCTCCCCAAGCGTGCAGCTCACCCTGCCACCACCCACCATCGGCGCGGGGGGACAGGACTATACAGATGCGAACGAAGGCTTGGACGCGACCGATGAAAATGCCGATATCCCCATGAAGGGCGATCCAAACGCCTATCCAGATGACACATCGCTGGATGGATTGGGTAAGGTTGGCATGGACGCCGGAGATGGCCAGGGACAAAGCGCCTCCGAAGCCGCCCTGGCCGCGGCCCAGGATCAAAAGCAGCAGCGGGAGTTCAATAAAACCGCGGCGGAAATCCGGCAGGCAATCCAGGCCGTGCCCTCCCTCAAGGCCATGGCCGACAGCCTGCTCATCGACAACACGCCGGAAGGTCTCCGCATCCAGTTGGTGGACCAGGATGGCCTGTCCATGTTCCCCTCCGGGTCCAGCCGAGTCCCGGACCAAACCCGGCAACTCCTGTCCCTGGTGGCCAAGGCCATCGCCGACCTGCCCAACAAGATTTCCATCGCCGGGCACACGGATGCCACGCCCTTCGTCGATCCCAGCGGTTATGGCAACTGGGAACTGTCCGCGGACCGGGCCCTGGCCAGCCGCCGGACCCTGACCAACGAGGGCTTGGCCGAAAACCGCATCGACCGGGTGGAGGGCAAGGCGTCCACGGAACCCCTGTTGCCCGAAGATCCCACCAGCGAACGGAACCGGCGGATCACCATCACGTTGCTCCGGGATCGGGACCTGTTCAAGGCCGGTGGCGCGGAGGGGGCTCCGGGTGGTACCGGACCGGCCGATGGGGCCACTTCTCCGGGTGCGGGGGGCGCCGGAGGGAGGATGCCCTCGATCCTGGATGTTCCCCGCACGAACCAACTATGAGGACATTAAATCCATGGCGATCCCCGACCTCCGCGTCCCCGACCCCATGGCGGAACCGGCCTTTTACGATGGCCTTCCGTTCAAGCGGGTCCTGGCCTTCGGCATCGATATGATCTGCGTGGGCGGGCTGTTCATTCCCGCGGCCCTTATCTTGTTCATGATGACCGCCCTGAGCCTCGGCCTGCTGTGGTTCATCGTTGGCCCGGCCCTGGGTATCCTTCCCATCGCTTACCATACCCTAACCATCTCCGGGTCGGCCTCCGCGACCATTGGCCAGCGGGTGATGGGTATGCGTGTCCTGTCCGAGGACGGCGCGCCCCCCTCTTTCTGGCAAGCCCTGATCAATGCCCTGGCCTTCTACATTCTGGGTGGCATCACCGCCTGGTTGATCGTTCTGGTCGCTCTGTTCAACGACAAAAGGCGCTGCGCCCACGACTTCCTGGCCGGAACGGTCGTGGTCAACCGTCTGGACTAAAACCGATGGTCGATCCTCCGTATCTGGAAAAATAGCGGGTCACCCCGTTCCCTCCGTTCAATCCTCTTTCGACGAACCGTGGCCCGCGCTAAACTCACGACCTAAATCTGACACTCTCCACCCTCGACTACCCAAGGGGGGGAGTGTTCTTGGGTCGACGCCGAGTTGGATGGACATCAATGGACCAGGGACCGATAAACCGTCCCAACTTCTTTTTTACGACAGCCCCCATGCCTTGCCCCTATCTGGATGGAAGGCTGGAACGGAAAGTTGTGACCGACTTGGCTGGAGCCGAGGCGGAGGAGTTGCACGAAACTCTGTCCCGGGCCGGGTTCAGACGCAGCCATACCATCGCCTACGCTCCCGTTTGTCCCGGCTGCAATGCCTGCGTTCCCGTCCGAATCCGCGCCCGGGAGTTCCAGTGGAAGAAGGGGTTCCGCCGCCTTTGCAAGGCCAATGCGGACCTGACGGCCACCTTCGTTCAGGCCCGCGCCACGGTCGAGCAGTTCCACTTGTTCTCCCAGTACCAGCAGGCCCGCCACGGTGACAGCGACATGGCCCTGATGGGGTTCTTCGATTACCGCTCGATGGTCGAGGACAGCCCGATCACCACCTCAATCGTTGAATTCCACGACACGACCGGCACCCTGGTGGCCGCCTGCCTGCTGGACCACCTAGCCGACGGCCTGTCCGCGGTCTATTCCTTCTTCGATACCGCCCTGCCCGGAAACCGGGGCTTGGGATCCTGGATGATCCTGTGGATGGTGGAGGAGGTCCTGCGCCGAGAGCAGGATCATGTCTATCTGGGCTATTGGATCGCCGAAAGCCCCAAGATGGCCTACAAGTCCCGCTTCCAACCCTTGGATATCTTCGGCAATCAGGGCTGGGCCCCCCTGGATCCCCTCCTGCCAGACGCGGACGGTTCTCCCCTGGATTAGGGGGGCATCCGAGACTTTCACGGAAAGGTGCCATCCCAATAGGCCCCGCAATTGTCTCGATCCGGTGGCCCATCTCTCTACCGCTCTTGGTTCGAAGATCACGCTTCAAGCCACACGGCGACGCGTGCTCTTTCCAATGGGCCGCCAGTCCATCGCTTTTCATATAAATTCATTGCCTTACCGCATTGTCACCGGACCAGAAGGCTCTATATATACCCCACGCGTTCAATCCGCGTTGAATCCGATTCACTCGCGCCGAGAAGACCGCTATTTTGCTTGCGTATGATGAACGGAAAGCCGTTTTCGCTTTCCGCTTTCGGCCGCCTCCACCGAACCTTTGCTAAAAAAGGGGGTGGTTGCCGGGGTCAATTCGTCCAAGTCCAGGGAGACAATTAAATCATGAAACGTAGAGATTTCCTGACCGGCGCCGCGGCGACCGGGGCCGTGGCCGCCGCCGCCGCGTCCAGCTTCCCCACGCCCGCCATCGCCCAGGATGTCCGGGAACTGAAGATGGTGACCACCTGGCCGAAGAACTTCCCCGGTCTGGGCACCTCCGCCGAGCGCGTCGCCCAACGCATCACCAAGATGACCAGCGGCCGTCTGACCGTAAAGGTCTTCGCCGCCGGTGAACTGGTTCCCGCCTTCGAAGCCTTCGACGCCGTCTCCAACGGGACCGCCGAGATGTACCACGGCGCCGAGTACTACTGGCAGGGCAAGTCCAAGGCCTTCAACTTCTTCGCCGCGGTCCCCTTCGGCCTGACTTCCTACGAGATGAGCGCCTGGATCCACCACGCCGGTGGTCAGCAGTTGTGGGATGACCTGTCCGCGGGCTTCAAGGTCAAACCGTTCCTGGTCTGCAACACCGGTGTCCAGATGGGCGGGTGGTTCAACAAGGAAATCAACAGCCTGGAAGACTACAAGGGCCTGAAGATCCGCATGCCCGGTCTGGGCGGCGAAGTGCTGCGCCGCATGGGCGCGGCCGCCGTCTCCCTGCCCGGCGGCGAGATTTTCCCCGCCCTGCAATCCGGCGCCATCGACGCCACCGAGTGGGTTGGCCCCTGGAACGATTTGGCCTTCGGCTTCTATAAGGTCTCCAAGTACTACTACTACCCCGGCTTCCACGAGCCCGGCACCAGCCTGTCCTGCGGCGTGAACATGGACTTTTGGAACAGCCTGTCCGACGAGGACAAGGCCATCGTCGAAGCGGCTTGCACAGCCGAGAACGACTATGGTTTGGCCGAATTCAACGCCCATAACGGCGATGCCCTGAAGACCCTGATCGACGAGCATGGCGTGCAACTGCGCAAGTTCTCCGACGAGGTCATGGGCGAGATCGGCAAGATCTCAGGCGAGGTCATCCGCGAAGTGGGCGCGGAAGACCCCGTCACCGGCAAGATCATGGAGAGCTTCATCGCCTTCCGTGAAAAGGCCATCGGCTGGGGCAAGATCGCGGACCAGGCCTACCTGAACGCGCGCACCCTGCCGTTCAAGTACTAAAGCGTTTAAAGCGGCGCGTCCCCCGCTGGAGGCGCGCCGTTTTCCCTTTCCGCGCGCCCCGAGGCCAGGTTAGGGTCCCGACCCGCCGTGGAGATGGCCAAACCCATTTCGGGGTTGCGCCGGGAGGATATCGTGAACTTTCTTTATCGCCTTTCCCGTCTCATCGACGGGTTCAGCTTGGTGACCGGCAAGGCTATCGCCTGGCTGGCCATCACAATGGTTCTGGTCCAATTCGGCGTGGTGATCATGCGCTACGTCTATGGGCTCAGCTTCATTTGGATGCAGGAATCGATCACCTATATGCACGCCCTGTTGTTCATGGTGGGGGCTGGCTACACCCTTTTGATGGATGGCCACGTGCGTGTCGACGTTTTCTACCGGGAGGCGGGGCGGCGCAAGCAGGCGCGGACCGACCTTTTAGGCGCGATTTTTTTCCTTATTCCCTTTTCCATCCTGATTATCGAGGTGTCCTGGGGCTATGTGGTGAATTCCTGGGCGGTCCATGAGGGCTCCAAGGAGACCAGCGGCATCCAGGCCGTCTTCCTGCTGAAGTCGGTGATCCCCCTCTTCGCCGTTCTGCTGATCCTGCAGGCCCTGTCCATCATCGCCCGATCCCTGTTAATCCTGAATGGTCGCGAAGATCTGTTCGAAACCCCCGAGGAGCAGATCCGATGAGCATGTTCGCCAAGGAAATCTACGCCCTGGCCATGTTCGCCGCGACCTGCGCCTTCCTGCTGGCGGGCTTCCCCGTGGCCTTCACCCTGGGCGGATCCGCCCTCCTGTTTGGCTTGGTGGGCTACGGCATCGGTGTCTTCGATCTGGCGTTCCTGGGCGCCATGCCCCAGCGCATTTTCGGCACCATGACCAACGACGTGTTGATCGCCGTGCCCCTGTTCGTCTTCATGGGCGTGATGCTGGAACGCTCCAAGGTGGCCGAGGAACTGCTGGAGAGCATGGGCCGTATGTTTGGCTCCCTGAGAGGAGGCCTGGGCCTCTCGGTTTGCCTCGTGGGTGCCCTGCTCGCCGCCTCCACCGGCATCGTCGGCGCCACGGTCGTGACCATGGGCTTGCTGTCCCTTCCCACCATGCTGCGTCGGGGGTATGACCCGGCGGTGTCCTGTGGCGCCATCTGCGCCTCGGGAACCCTGGGACAGATCATTCCGCCCTCCATCGTCCTGGTGCTGCTGGGTGATCAGATCTCCAACGCCTATTCCGACGCGCAGCGGGCGCTGGGCAACTGGTCGCCCGATCCGGTCAGCGTTGGCGACCTCTTCGCCGGCGCCCTGATCCCCGGCTTGATGCTGGTCGTGCTCTACATGATCTATCTGGCCTTGACCGCTTGGCTCCGCCCCCATACCTCCCCCGCCATCGAAATGGAGGAGATTGAATCCAAGGGCGAGATGTGGTCGCGCATCGCCCATGCCCTGGTTCCTCCGGTGGTGCTGATCGTCGCCGTGCTGGGATCCATCCTGACCGGTGTGGCCACCCCAACGGAAGCCGCCGCGGTGGGTGCCATTGGCGCCCTCTTGCTCGCGGGCATGCGCCAGGAGGGAACCTCTCCCCGTCCCATCTACATCGCGGGCCTGGGCATGGTGGTCGCGCTGCTCATGGTGCGGAACTTCGACCTGCGCGTCGCCCGAGACGAGATTGGCCTGGTCGACGTGATCGCCATCACCATCGCGACCCTCGCCCTGCTGGCCGTGGCCTATGGCCTGATCGTGGCCCTGAAGCGGGTGTACGACACGGGCGTGCTGATGGTCGTCAGCCGGTCCACCATGAACATTTCCTCCATGGTCTTCGTGATCATCGTTGGCGCGGGTTTGTTCTCCCTGGTCTTCCGTGGCTTGGGTGGCGAGGAGATGGTCCACGAGTTCCTAACCAACTTACCCGGTGGTGCCTTCGGCGCCATGCTCGTCGTCATGGCCGTGATGTTCTTCCTGGGCTTCTTCCTGGACTTCATCGAGATCGTCTATGTGGTCGTGCCCATTGTCGGACCGATCCTTTTGAAGATGGACCTGGATCCGGTCTGGCTTGGCGTCATGATCGCCATGAACCTGCAGACCTCCTTCCTGACGCCCCCCTTTGGTTTCGCCCTGTTCTACCTGCGGGGCGTCGCCCCGCCGGAGGTGAAGACCATGCATATCTACAAGGGTGTTTTCCCCTTCATCCTCATCCAGCTTCTGGGTCTGGGACTCGTGGCCCTCTTCCCGGAAATCGCCACTTGGCTGCCGAATGTGATCTTCGGCTGATAACAAAGCCCCCGGTGAGCAATCTCACCGGGGGCTTTGCTTTACGCGTCGCGTGTTTTTTTCCTGGAGGGACGAAGCCCCCTCCAAACCTCCCGTTCGAAGGCGCTCCATCATGATCTACACGGGGGAATGTTTCTGCGGCGGTGTGAAATATAGGATCGAAGGTCCCCTCCGACGTCCGCGAATCTGCCATTGCTCCCGGTGCCGGAAGGCCTTCAGCGCCCAGGGCAATGCTTACGCCGAGGTTGATCCGGATCGGTTCTCCTGGACCCAGGGAGAGCACTTGCTGGTCAGCTACCCAGCCGACGGCACTCCGGGGAAACGATTCTGCCGTGTTTGCGGCTCGACCCTCTGTGGCGTCGTGGGGGGCCGCGTCCATGGTGTGACCCTGGGTACCCTTGACCAGGACCAAGGAATCACCCTGGAAGCCCACATTTTCATGGGATCCAAACCCGCTTGGGACGACATCGGCGAGGACACTCCCCGGTTCGAGGAATATCCACCCAATTGGTGACTCATCGGATCACTCCCCGAAGGAATTGCTCCGCGGGAAGCCCTGGGGCGGCAACCGTCCCTGCGAGGCTCGATCCCCCAGCCAAGGAACCAGGTTCGTTTCCGTCCGTGTGCGTTCACCGGACTTCCAGGTCAGACCGTCGGCCAAATTGAAAGTCTTCAGGTCGGCAATCCCACCATCCTTGTAGCGCTGGATGAATACTCCCTTGCCCCGGGTCATCGCGGGAAGTTGGTCCAAGGGGAAGACCAAGAGCTTGCGGTTATCGCCCACCACGGCCACGTGGTCGCCCTTGACGGACCGAACCAACGCGGCCTTCTCGCCATCGCCAAGGGTGAGAACCTGCTTGCCCGATTTGGTCTGGGCCACCACGTCCTTCTCTTCGATCTGGAAGCCCCGCCCGACATTGGAAGCCAGGATCAGAGTTCGGGCCGGATCGTGAACCATCAGCTCGACGATATCGGCGTCCGGAGCCATGTCGATCATCAAACGCAGGGGTTCCCCAAACCCTCGACCCCGGGGCGGACGATCGGCGGCGAGTGTAAAGAAGCGTCCCGTCGTATCGAAGATCACCAGCTTATCCGTGGTCTGGACCTGCAGAGCCATCCGCAGGGAATCGCCGTCCTTGAACTTTGTGTCCTCTCCGGCCTCCTGGTGGCCCTTGACGGCTCGGATCCATCCCTTCTGGGACAGCAGCACCGTAATGGGCTCCCGCTCCACCAGGGCTTCGATGGGAACGACGATGGCCGAGGGCGCATCCCCCAGAGCCGTGCGGCGGGCACCGAGCGGCGTGTTCGGACCGAAGGCCTTGCGGATGCCCTTGACCTGCGTGCCGATGGACTTCCAACGCAGACTCTCGTCCGCTAACAGGGTTTCCAGTTCGGCCTTTTCCGCGGAAAGACCATCATACTCCTTACGCAGCTCCATCTCCTCGAGCCGACGCAGGGATCGCAGGCGCATATTCAGGATGGCCTCGGCCTGGACATCGGAAAGGTCGAAGGCCGCCATCAGGGACGGTTTGGGCTCGTCCTCCTCGCGGATGATCCGGATCACCTCGTCGAGGTTCAGGAAAGCGATGATGTAGCCGCTTAGGACCTCCAAGCGGTGATCGATCTTGGCCAAACGGTGGCGGGAACGGCGTTCCAGAACCACCATACGGTGGTTCAGGAAGGCCTGAAGAACCGCCTTCAGGCCCAGAACCCCGGGTATGCCCTGGCCATCCAATACGTTCATGTTCAGACTAAACCGATTTTCCAGGTCCGTCAGGCGGAACATCTGCTCCATCAGGGTCTCTGGATCAACGGAGCGGCTGCGGGGCTCCAGCACCAGACGCACGTCTTCGGTCGATTCATCGCGCACATCGGCGAGGATGGGCAGCTTGCGGCTGTTGATCAAGTCGGCGATACGCTCGACCAGCTTGGCCTTTTGGATCTGATAGGGGATCTCGGTGACGACAATGTGATAGAGACCGTGGCTGAGGTTTTCCTTCTCCCACTTGGCCCGGACCCGCATCGAGCCCCGCCCCGTGCGATAAGCCTCGCGGATGGTCTCCGGACTTTCAGTGAGCACACCGCCAGTGGGGAAGTCCGGCCCCTTCACGAAGTCCATCAGGGAATCGGGTTCGCAATCGGGCTTCTTAATCATATGCATCAGGGCATCGCACAGTTCGGCCACGTTATGAGGCGGAATGTTCGTCGCCATGCCCACGGCGATGCCCGAGGACCCATTGGCCAACAGGTTGGGAAAGGCCGAGGGCATAACCACCGGCTCACTCTCTTCCCCATCATAGGTTTCGCGGAAATCAACGGCGTCTTCGTCCAACCCCTCCATCAAGGCGGCGGCCACCTCGGTCAACCGGGCTTCCGTGTACCGCATGGCCGCGGCGTTATCACCGTCGATATTGCCAAAGTTGCCCTGCCCCTCCACCAGCGGATACCGCACGGCGAATTCCTGGGCCAAACGGACCATGGCGTCATAGACGGAGGCATCCCCATGGGGATGGTACTTACCGATGACATCGCCCACGACCCGGGCGCATTTCTTGAAGCCGGAACCCGGATCAAGCTTGAGCAGCCGCATGGCATAAAGTACTCGCCGATGTACAGGCTTCAATCCGTCGCGCACGTCCGGCAGCGATCGGGACACGATGGTCGACAGGGCATAGGCCAGATAGCGCTCGGACAGGGCTTCCGTCAGGGGCGTTTCACGAATCTCCATCGGTTCGGGCGCGGCGCCTTTTTTACTCATGCGGGTCGGGTCCTTGGAAACGGGAAAATTACAAAATGGGCGCTACATGCCCCCTACGGAACGCGAGATATAGTAGCCCACCGGGCCACACGGTCAACCAGCCTTCGCCGCGCCGCGGGAAGGGTCTTGCCCGGAGGAACCAGGGGACTGGTCTCCAGGAAGTGACCGGACAGGGCCAGCGCCTGAACCACCTCCCCCCCATCCCTGGGACACCCCTCGGGCTGGAGCAAGAAGGTCGGCAAGGGGAGAAGGCGGGACAGCCAGGGTTCGGCGGCCTCCCGGCATACCGCCCGGCCGGTGCGGGGCGAGACATGACTCAACCCCTCCGTCTTGCCCGTGATCGCGCATCGGCTCAGGTCCAGACCGAACCCCACGGCGGCGAGCAAGTCCAGCTCCCAGCGGGCCAGGGTTCCGGCCCACGCCAAGTCGTCTTCTCCCTGGGACTCCCCATGGGCCAGGCTGTCCAATAGCGCAAGCAGACTATCGAAAACCTCTGGATGGGGCGCGCGCTCGGGCAGAACGACATCGACCAGGGCGCAGGACGAAGCCAAGGCGGCGAGCCGATCCCGGTCCGACAGCACCAGTCCGGCCACTCCGGCTAGGGTTTCCAGGGAAAGGGCACCCAGGTGGTCTTCCAACCGTGCCTTCCAATGGGCTTGAACCAAGGTTCCCGGCTCCAGGGTGGCCCGCAGCTTCCGTCCCTGCCCCCCCCGCACCACCCCTCCATGACGTCCATGATCCGCGGTCAGAAGGGAGGCCACGACCGCGTCCTCCCCATGGGGCCGGGCGGAGAGGACGATGGCGCGGTCGGTCCATTCGATCACGGCGGAAACACAAGTGCCGCCAGCCCGGCCACGAAAAACAAGATCCCCAAGAATGCCGCGGCCGCCTGAGCCCAAACGGGCAGCTTTGTGCGGAAAGGGCCGGCCAGGAGAGCGAGGCAGAGGGCGCCGAGGAAGATGAAGAACATGGATCAGAGATTTTCCAAGGACGGATGGGGCCAAGGGACAAGGACGTTTGGGACCAACTGAATAGCCCCGCGGACTGACGGGCCGCTCTGATGGTGGACTCCCCAACCCCGTCCCGTCACGCGTCGAAGTCCAGTCCCCACTCGGTATACTGATCCCGATCCTCCCACAGGCGGTCGTTCACCTTGACGTGGAGAAACAGGTGGACGGGCCGGTCCAAGATTTCCGACAGATCCTCCCGCGCGGCCCGGCCCAGGGCCTTCACCCTGGATCCACCCTTGCCAAGAACGATGGGGCGCTGGCTTTCCCGATGGACCAGGATGGTCTGATCGACGCGCACGGACCCGTCCGCCCGCTCGGTCCACGAATCGGTGACCACGGCCACCGAATAGGGCAGTTCCTCGTGGAGCTGAATAAAGATCTTTTCCCGGGTGATCTCCGAGGCCAGCAGACGCTGGGGGAGATCGGAAATCTCATCCTCGGGGAACATCCAGGGACCCTTGGGCGCGGTTTCCCCAAGATAGGACAGGATATCGGCGCAGCCATGACCCTTGAGCGCGGAAATCATGAAGATCCGCTGAAACTCCATGGAGTCGTTGAACTGGGCGGCCAGGGCAAGCAGAGTGGACCGCTCGATGGCATCCACCTTGTTCAAGGCCAGGATGGCCTTGCGGCCGCTATCCTTCAGTTTGGCGACGATCCGCGAGACGTCCCCGTTCATGCCCTTCTGGGCATCGACGACCAGCAGGACCACATCCGCCTCGAGGGCCCCTTCCCAGGCGGCGGCGACCATGGCTCGGTCGAAGCGCTTGCGGGGTTCGAAGATGCCCGGCGTGTCGATAAAAACCACCTGGGCGGTGCCCACCATGGCAATGCCCCGCACCCGGGTCCGAGTCGTCTGGACCTTGTGGGATACGATGGTCACCTTGGCGCCCACCAACTGGTTTACCAGGGTGCTTTTACCGGCGTTGGGCGCGCCAATGACGGCGATGAAGCCGCATGTGGGGGCGCCGTCGATGGGATCGGTTTGGGGGACGGCGAGGCCGTCATCATCATGGATGTCGCTCATGACCCGTTTTTGATCCATGCGGAGGCAATGGACAAGTGATTCCTCGCAATATTCACCGAGAACGTCGAGACGGGCCGGACGGGGCGAGGCGCTCCGCCATCCCGTCAATAGGACGAGGGGTCACCGGAACGAGGGTCGGAGGGACTCGACATCCAGGTCAAACCCGGCCCCAGATTTCGGACGGGACAGTCGCCGATCAAGCCCGACATGCCCCAGGCGTTGTGAATATGGCCGCAAAGGCGCCGCCTCGGACCGGGCGCCCGTGGCGACCAAAAATGCCACGCCCTCCTTCGCCATGAAATGGCTGATTCCCCGGCTCGCCCCCTTCCAAACGCGGGAGACAGCCAGAACCCTGTTCGCCCCTTTTCCGGCCCGCGACCGGGTGGACCCCGGAATTCCATGCTCTTCACCAAATCGACGAGACCTCTCCCAAGGGAAACCGTTTGGTGCTGAACTGGCTACTAGAATCGGGTGGGGTGGACTGTCGCTCGAAAAGGAATTAAATCCCCGACGTCCCCAGAACACGGGCCAGCAGCTTTTCCGCCGCGGCCTGTTCGGCGACGCGCTTGGAGGCACCGCACGCGGCTTCGGGCTTCTCGCCCTTCACGGTAACCGTGACCGTGAACAGGGGCTTGTGGGCGGGACCCTCGCGGTCGGTCACGGCATAGGTGGGCAAGGGCAGACCGCGGCCCTGGGCCCATTCCTGAAGGCCCGTCTTGGCATCCTTGGGTGGGTTGGGATCCTCGTCGATCAGAGCCGCCCAATGGGTCCGGACAAAGGCCTGGGCCTTGACATGGCCAGCGTCCAGATAAAGCGCCCCAAGGACCGACTCGCAGACGTCACACAGAAGGCTGGGATTGGATTGCCCGCCCAGGTCCTCCTCCCCCTTGGACAGCTCCATCAGGGTCCCCAGGCCGACGGAGAGCGCCACTCGGGCCACCGTGTCCTGGCGCACCAGATGGGCGTGGCGCCGGGCGAGCGCCCCCTCGTCCTCGTCCGGGAATTGGGTGTACAACATTTCCGCCACGGCCAAGCCAAGCACCCGATCCCCCAGAAACTCCAGCCGTTCGTAGCTCGGGGCCCCTTCCACGGAGCGGTGGGTCAGGGCGCGGATCGGCAAAAGCGGGTCGGTGAAGCGGTGGTCCAGGATCCGCTCCAGGGCTTTGGTGTGATCATGGACCATGGGCGGCTGTCTCACCTCAATCGATGGGGTGGAAGAAACGGTCCCAGCGAATGGCGGAGGGCCATTTCCAGACCTCCCAAATGGCCGCGGAGCCATCATGGGAGAAAAAGATGAACTCGGCCCGACCGACCATGTTTTCCAGGGGAACAAAGCCCACGGAGGCCCGGCTGTCGTCGCTATCGTCCCGGTTGTCGCCCATCATGAAATAATGGCCTTCTGGAACGTGGAATTCCCGGGTATTGTCCAGAATATCCGTATCACCCTGCCCTTCCAGGATGGGGTGCTTCAGGCCGTTTGGCAAGGTTTCCACATATTGGGTCAGACGTTTCACGCCCCCATTGCTTTCTCGGCGCACGTAGTCCTCGACCCGCTCCCGCTCGATCACCTCGCCATTGATGTGCAGGCGCCCATTGATCATTTGAATACGATCTCCGGGCAGGCCAATCACCCGCTTGATGAAGTCCAGCGAGGTGTCCCCGGGCTTTTTGAAAACCACCACATCCCCGCGCTGGGGCGTGTCACCGAGAATCCGCCCTTCCACGGGAACCACGCCGAAGGGAAAGGAATAGCGGGAATAGCCATAAGAGAACTTTGAAACGAACAGGTAATCGCCGATCAAAAGGGTTGGAATCATCGAGCCAGATGGGATGCGGAAGGGCTCATAAGCGAAAGTCCGGATCACGATAGCGATCAGTATGGCGAAGACGACCGTACGGACCGTATCCCCAAAGCCACCCGTAGCGTTCTTTTTCCTCATCTTGAATTCATCTTTCGCGATATCAATATCATCATTGTCGATCCGTCGCTCCACCAATCTCAAAAAGTGGATGGACCACCCAAGCGACGGTGATCAAGCCCGGAGGGTCGCCGCTTGTCAAGACCCGCCAACCCAGGAGGGACAATCCGTACCTCGGCTCCAGGCCACATCCCGACCCTTGGCCACCTCTTACCCCTTGGCCGCCGCCCTCGCCTCGCCCATCAGCAGACGCATGCGCAGAATGGCCGCTTCCAGACCCCCAAAAATGGCTTCGCCGATCAGGAAATGGCCGATGTTCAATTCCCGTATGGTGGAAATGGCCGCTACCGCTTCGACGGTCCCGTAGGTCAGGCCGTGGCCTGCGTGGCATTCCAGACCGATGGCCTCGGCGTGAGCCGCGGCACGGCGCACCCGATCCAACTGGACCAAACGCTCCGCCGCGCCAGTCGCGTCGCAATAGGCCCCAGTGTGCAATTCCACCACGGGTGCACCCAGAGCCTTGGCCGCGTCGAGTTGGACCGGATCGGGCTCGATGAACAGAGAAACCCGAATCCCCGCGTCCCCCAACCGCGCCACGAAGGGGGCCAGGTGATCGAATCCTCCCTTGGCGTCCAGTCCGCCCTCGGTCGTTCGTTCCTCGCGTTTTTCGGGCACGATGCAGGCGGCATGGGGGGCGTGGCGTAGGGCGACGGCCAGCATTTCCTCCGTCGCGGCCATTTCCAGATTCAGCGGCAGGTCGATTTCAGCCCGTAGACGCGCGATGTCCCCGTCGCCGATATGGCGCCGGTCCTCCCGCAGATGGGCGGTGATCCCATCCGCCCCGGCCTGGGCGGCCACTTGGGCGGCACGCAGGGGGTCGGGGTGGGCACCACCGCGCGCGTTGCGGATGGTCGCCACGTGATCAATGTTCACGCCAAGACGAAGATCGCCACTCATGACCATGTCCTTTAATTCTGGGTCCTTTGGGACGGACGGAAAAAATACGGAAAAAAACGGAACGGCGGCGCGTCACGACCGCTGACGGGATGACGGCGAGATCACGGACGAAGAAGACACGCCCCCCTTCCCTTCGGGGCCCGCCAACATCATGGCGACAGGCGGAAAGGGCGGCGAAGCACTCCCCTTGGTGGCGGACGGGGGGCTTTCCGCCCACGCCGCCGCTTCGGCTCGCCTTTCCACGAGGTGGCGCCGCTCGCCGTCCGCCTTGACGGCCTTGCGGTGACGCCGGGCGACCCGGGCGTGCTGATAGCTCGCCACGGTCCGTTTGATGGGCCAATAGAAGACCGCCCAGACCAGCAGACCCAAGGGGATGGATCCCACCATCATCGGCAGCCAGACGGGCAGCACCTGCTCGGTGAACAGCCGAACCTTCAAATGGGTCACGGAATGCCAAAGTGCGTTGAAGAAATGGGAGAAGTTCACCGCGTCGCTGCTGGCGTCATAGCCCATTAGGCGCGCGCCGACCTCGAAGGTCGCGACCCAGATGAAGGGAAAGGTCCAGGGATTTCCCACCACCGTACCGATGGCCGACGCGATGAGATTGCCGCGGAAAATCCAGGCCAGGAGAGCCGCGAGCAGAAAGTGAAACCCCACAAGTGGCGTAAAGGACGCCGCCGCTCCACACGCGAATCCCATGGCGATGGAGGCCGGAGTCCCCGGCAGACGGGCGACCCGATGACCGATATATATGGCCGAGCGGCGCCATCCCGCTCTGGGCAGGAGGAAGCCTCGAATCTTGGCGAGCAAAGAGGGCTTTTCGCGTCGATTGAACAGCATTGGCCTAGTGCTTCGCCCTATCCACGTGGTTGATGGCCGATGTGGCCCGCAAGGCGGCGATGATATTCGTCAGGTGACGAACATCATGAACTTCCACATCGACCAACATGTCGAAGAAGTCCTGCTGCCGGTTGGTGATCTTGAGGTTGGTGATATTCCCCAAGTTCTGAGCGATCACCGTGGTCAGAGCGCCCAAACTCCCCGGTTCGTTGGACACCACGACATTGATCCGCCCCACATGGGACGTCCCCACCGTCTCCGTGTCCCATCCCAGATCCAACCATCGCTCCGGCTCACTGGAAAAGGTCTCCAACTGGTCGCAATCGATGGTGTGAATGGTGATGCCCTTGCCGGTGGTCACGATGCCGACAATGCGGTCTCCTGGCAAGGGGTGGCAGCATTTGGCGAAATGCATGGCCATGCCGGGAATCATGCCGCGAATGCGCAAATGCGGTTCGGCGTCGGCCTTGGTTTTCTTACGATTGCGGCCAAAGGTCAGGGCATTGGCCAACTTGGGCAGCATCTTGATGCCCGGATAGACCGCCTGCACCACCTCCTTGGCGGAAAGATGAGTGGCCCCCACCTCGACGATCAAATCCTCGACCGTGTTCAGGCGGAACTTCTTCAGGACCCCGTCCAACCCCTTATCCGTGAGTTGATAGCCCTGCTCCTTGAAGGTCCGTTCCAGGAGTTGTCGGCCCAAACTCAGGTACTGGTCCCGGTGCTGGGAGCGGATGAACTTGCGAATCTGGGCCCGAGCCTTGCCCGTAACGACAAAGCGTTCCCATTCCGGCGAAGGTGTCTGGGCCTTGGATGTGGCGATCTCCACCTGATCGCCATTGCGCAAAACCGTGCGCAAAGGCACCAGACGACCGTTGACCTTGGCCGAGACGCAGCGGTCGCCCACCTCGGTATGGACATTATAGGCGAAGTCGACGGGCGTGGCGCCGCTCGGCAGGCCGATCAAATCCCCCTTCGGAGTGAAGCAGAACACCTGATCGGCGAACATCTCCAGTTTGGTGTGCTCCAGGAACTCCTCGGGCGAAGCGGTATGTTCCAGGATCTCCAGGAGTTCGCGGATCCACCGGTATTGCTTGCCCTCCATGGAGGGGGTCCCCTGTTTATAGGACCAATGGGCCGCGACGCCCAATTCAGCGACCGAATGCATTTCCGCGGTCCGGATCTGGATCTCCACCCGCAGGCGTTCCGGCCCAATGACCGCGGTGTGGATGGACTGGTAGCCATTCCGCTTCGGTGTGGAGATGTAGTCCTTAAACCGATCGGGAACCATGGGATAGGCCCCATGAATGATGCCCAGCGCCTGATAGCACCGTTCAAGGCTGTCCACCGTGATCCGGAACGCCATGATGTCGGAAAGCTGCTCGAAGGACACGTTCTTGCGCTGCATTTTGCCCCAAATGGAATAGGGGCTCTTTTCCCGACCCGTCACCTCGGCATCAAGGCCATTGGCTTTCAGGGTGGCGCGCAATTCCTCGATGATCTTGGGCACGAGCGACCCACCCTGCTCCCGCAGGAAGGTCAGGCGGGCCTCGATGCTTTCCTTGGCGTCCCGGTGCAGTTCACGGAAGGCCAGGTCCTCCAGTTCCGTCTTGATCTCCGCCATGCCAATGCGCTCGGCCAGGGGAGCGTAGATGTCCATGGTCTCCTGGGCGATGCGTCGGCGCTTCTCCTCCTTCTTGATGAAGTGGAGCGTCCGCATGTTGTGCAAGCGGTCGGCCAGCTTGACGAGAAGGACGCGGATATCCTCGCTCATGGCCAGAAGCAACTTGCGGAAATTCTCCGCTTGCTTGGCGTTATCCGAGGAAATCTGGATGCGGGTGAGCTTGGTCACCCCGTCGACCAGCCGCGCCACCTCGGTCCCGAACAGACCGCGCACCTCGTCCAGGGTGGCTTCGGTGTCCTCGATGGTATCGTGCAACAGGGCGGTGACGATGGACGCGCAATCCAATTTGTAGCGCGTCAGGATCCCGGCGACGTCGATGGGGTGGGAAAAATAGGGATCACCGGAAGCCCGCAACTGCGAGCCGTGCATTTTCATAGCATAGACATAGGCGCGGTTCAGCTGGTCTTCGTCCGCGTTCGGATCATAGGCTTTGACCCGTTCGACCAACTCAAACTGACGCATCATGCGCGGGATCTCCCGCCCAAACATGGGACCCGGTGACATTCAACGGCCCCGAACCGGAAAAGAAAACCTATGAAGGCGCGCGTTGGCCCTGGCATCGACTCAATTCCCATGCGGCCCCATGCGGACGGAAGACTTCCCCTACACGACACCGGGAACAGGGAAGCGGGCCGGAAACGCCCTTTCGCCCGCCGCCCCGTGATACGGATTTACACGTCCTCATCGTCCTCGCCGGACACCATGCCACCCTCTTCGGAAAGGTCGCCATCGTCCTCGTCGGACACATCGTCGCCCGCGTCGGGGCTCAACCCCAAGGCCACCATGGCGGCATCCAGGTCTTCGTCGGACACGTTCTGGTGAACGGTCAGCGCGTCGGCCTCCACTTCCTCGGCTTCGTTCGCGCCTGCCATATCAAGGTTCAACTCGCGGTCGAGGCCGAGGGCATCGAAGTCATCTTCCTCGGGCTCGTCGATCTCGACATGCTTCTGCAGGCCCGTGACCAAGGCTTCCCGAAGCTCATCCAGGTCGACGGTCTCATCGGCGATCTCTCGCAAGGCCACCACGGGGTTCTTGTCGTTGTCCCGGTCAATGGTCAGTTGGGCCCCGGAAGCCACGTCCCGGGCCCGCTGGCCAGCCACCAGAACCAGATCAAAGCGATTGGGGATCTTGAGGACGCAATCCTCGACGGTAACGCGGGCCATGGGCAGCCTCCAAAAAAACAGGCGGTCAATCAGTTGGGATGTCCGATCCGATCCCGCGGCATCCGCGAGCCTGATCCGAACATCGACGCGGTTCACCAAACACGTGGTTTTGGACACGTGATCCCGCCGGGCGGCCTATACCGTCCGGGGATCGGCATATATAGAGGCTCCCTCGACGGGATGCAACTGGTCAATCCGTTCGCCCCCGGCTTCGGGCCAATGCCCCCCTTCGGGGCAATGCCTCCCTCCGAACAGGTTCCCACGGGGGAGCCTCCGTCACGGGCAAGGCCGTCAGACCGGGATCCGGCGGGCAAGCCGCGATTAAGGCATCCACGGAATCGCCCGTTGTGGGATGACGCCATTCCGGTGCCAAATCACGCAGGGGCTCCAGGACAAAAAGCCGGTCCTTCGCCCGGGGATGGGGCAATGTGGGCGGCCCCTCCATGGACCGACCGTCATAATCGATCAAATCCAAATCCAGGCAACGGGCGGCATTGGGCACGGACCGCACGCGCCCAAGGCGATCTTCCACCCGGTGCAGGGCCACAAGCAAATCCACCGGCCCCAGCATCGTCTCCACCAGGGCTACTCCATTGATGAAATCGGGTTGGTTGGATTTTGGTACGGGAGTGGATTGAAACCAACGAGAAACAGATATGATCCGTACCCCTTCCCTCGCCAATTCGGAAAGGGAGAGACTCAAGGTCTCCCGCGGGGTTCCCGCTGGTCCGGCAAGGTTTGCCCCCAAGGCAATGAAAATCACTTTTTGAATCCTCTTCTGGGAAGTTCTTGCGAATGGGTTTCGAAACGCCTACCTACAGGCATGGAATGGTCGCTGAACATTTTTCGGTCGGTCTACTTTCCAAAATCGATACTCCCAATCGTATTCACGCGAGGATCCCATGATCTTTTACCCACAGGAGCGAATCGGCCTGTTCATCGACGGGTCGAATTTGTACGCCGCCGCCCGGTCCCTGGGTTTCGACATTGACTACAAACGTCTTCTGGAACTTTTCGCGGCCAAGGGACGTCTGATCCGCGCCTTTTATTATACCGCCTTGGTGGAAGACCAAGAATATTCACCAATCCGCCCGCTCGTCGACTGGCTCGATTACAACGGTTACACCATGGTCACCAAACCGACCAAGGAATTCACCGATGCGACGGGTCGCCGCAAGATCAAGGGCAACATGGACATTGAACTGGCCATTGATGTCATGGAAATGGCGCCCTGTCTTGACCATATCGTCCTGTTCTCGGGAGACGGCGACTTCCGCCGTCTTGTCGAAGCCGTTCAGCGAAAGGGCCTGCGGGTGACGGTTGTCAGCACGGTGAAGTCCCAGCCGCCCATGGTCGCCGATGAGTTGCGCCGTCAGGCCGACAGCTTCATCGAGCTTTTGGACCTGGAGGCGTCGATCGCCCGGGCCCCGATCCACCGGGACGCCCCGCCGCCACACCAGCAGCACACCCAGAACCATCAGGACGACGACGAGGAAGACGACGGCTCCAACCCCGAGGATTATCTTCCATAATTCGACGGGACCTCTTTCATGACCACACCGACCTTCGAGGGACCAGGGCGCGATTGCGCCCTGTGTCCCCGTTTGCGCGACTACCTGCTAGGCCTGCGCGCCGACAATCCCGAGTGGCATAATGCTCCGGTCCCAGCCTTTGGCCCGCTGACCGCCCGTCTCCTAGTCGTCGGCCTCGCCCCCGGCGTTCGGGGAGCAAACCGCACGGGACGTCCCTTCACGGGGGATTTCGCGGGTGATCTGCTTTATGCGACGCTTTCGGATCTCGGATTGTCCCGAGGCACCTTCGACAAGCGCCCTGATGATGGGCTCGAACTTCTGGATGTGCGGGTGACGAACGCCGTGCGCTGTGTCCCGCCCCAGAACAAGCCCACGCCGCTCGAACAAAAGACCTGTCGGCCTTTCCTGGTGGAGGAAATGGCGGCCATGCCAAACCTGAAGGGCCTTCTTGCCCTGGGCCGCATCTCCCATGAGGCGATCCTGCGCACCCTTGGGCTCAAGCTGAAGGATTTCCCCTTCGGCCATGGGGCACTGCATGCGTTGCCGAACGGTTTGATCCTGGGAGAGAGCTATCATTGCTCCCGCTACAACCAGAATACGGGACGGCTGACGGACGCGATGTTTAGGGAAGCGGTAGGCGGATTGGTGACGGCGATCCTCTAACGGGCCTTCGGCCAGTTGGGCTATCACCCAAAGACATTCGGGGAGGCAATACCTCCCCGAACCCCTGATCCGAGGGGCCCATTGCCCCCGAAGGCGCGGCCCCTTAGCCCCGCAGGATGCTCTTGCCAGCGTAGATAGCGCAGGGACCCAGTTCTTCCTCGATGCGGATGAGCTGGTTGTACTTGGCCATGCGGTCGGACCGGGACAGGGAGCCCGTCTTGATCTGACCGCAGTTGGTCGCCACCGCGATGTCGGCGATGGTGGCGTCCTCGGTCTCGCCGGAGCGGTGGGAGAGGACCGAGGTGTACCCCGCGCGGTGGGCCATCTCGACGGCTTCCAAGGTCTCCGAAAGGGTGCCGATCTGGTTCACCTTCACCAGGATCGAATTGCAAATCCCCGCTTCGATGCCCCGGGACAGACGCTCTGGGTTGGTCACGAACAGATCGTCACCGACCAGTTGGATTTTGCCGCCCAGTTCGTCGGTCAGCAGCTTCCAGCCGTCCCAATCATCCTCGGCGCAGCCGTCCTCGATGGAGAAGATGGGGTACTTGGCGCAGAGGTCGGCGTAGTACTTCACGATTCCCTCGGCGTCGAAGACCTTGCCTTCGCCCTTCAGGTTGTATTTGCCGCCCTTGAAGAACTCGGAGGACGCGGCGTCGAGCGCCAGCATGACGTCGTCACCCGGCTTGTACCCGGCCCCCTCGATCGCCTTCATGATGAAGGACAGGGCTTCGTCGGCGCTGCCCAGGTTCGGGGCGAAGCCGCCTTCGTCCCCGACATTGGTGTTGTGGCCCGCGTCCTTCAGTTGCTTCTTCAGGGCGTGAAACACCTCGGCGCCCATGCGGATGCCATCGGCCACGGACCCGGCCGACACCGGAACGATCATGAATTCCTGGATGTCGATGGGGTTGTCGGCATGCTCGCCGCCGTTGATGATATTCATCATCGGCACCGGCAGGACATGGGCGCGGGCGCCGCCGATATAGCGGTACAGCGGCAGCTCGCATTCCTCGGCCGCGGCCTTGGCGCAAGCGAGGGAGACGCCGAGGATGGCGTTGGCGCCCAGGCGGGCCTTGTTTGGAGTGCCGTCCAGGTCGATCATCACCTGATCGACGGTCATCTGATCGGTGGCGTCCAGACCGGCCAGGGCATTGTAGATCTCGCCATTCACGGACTCGACGGCCTTCAGGACGCCCTTGCCCAGGAAGCGGCTTTTGTCGCCATCACGCAATTCGTGGGCCTCATGAACACCGGTCGACGCGCCCGAGGGCACGGCGGCGCGGCCAAAGGCGCCGCTGTCCAGCAGCACGTCCACTTCAACGGTGGGATTGCCGCGCGAGTCCAGAATTTCGCGAGCGTGAATATCAATGATCTCGGCCACGATGGTCTCTCCTAGGTTGGTGCAAATCCCGGGCGATCTGGAACAGATCACGACAACGATTTGCTTAAAGTCAGATAGTGATGGGATGCTTCTTGGCGAAGGTATCCAGATCACGCATCAGCGCGATCAAGCGAGGCATGTCCCTGAGAGGGATCATGTTTGGACCATCGGACGGTGCATTGTCCGGATCCTCATGGGTTTCCAAAAAGACTCCCGCGACGCCCACGGCCAGGGCGGCCCGGGCGATGACCGGCGCGAATTCCCGTTGGCCGCCCGAGGATCCCCCTTGGCCACCGGGCTGCTGTACGGAATGGGTGGCGTCGATAACCACGGGGCAACCGGTGTCCCGGGCCATGATCGGCAAGCCCCGCATGTCCGTCACCAGGGTGTTATAGCCAAAAGAAGAACCGCGCTCGGTCAAAACCACCCGGTCATTCCCGCTTTCCAGCACCTTGGAAGCCACGTTCTTCATGTCCCAGGGAGCAAGGAACTGGCCCTTCTTGATGTTGATCACCGCGCCCGTCTCGGCGGCGGCGATCAACAGGTCCGTCTGGCGGCAAAGGAAGGCCGGAATCTGCAGCACATCGACGATCTCGGCGACGGGGACGCATTGCGCCCGCTCGTGAATATCGGTGAGCACCGGACATCCGAGGCTCTCCTTGATCTCGGCGAAGACCGGCAGGGCCTTATCCAGGCCCAGGCCCCGTTTGCCGCCCAGGCTGGTGCGGTTGGCCTTGTCGAAGGACGTCTTGTAGATCAGCGGCACGCCCGCCTCCCGGCACATCTCGACAAGGGCGGAGGCGGTTTCCAGGGCGTGATCCCGGCTTTCCATCTGGCAGGGACCGGCGATCAAGACGAAGGGCAAGTCCTGACCAAAGGTAACGGCGCCGACGGTGACATGGCGGGGAACGGTGGGGGTGGCCATGGGTGAGGAGTCCTCGTGATGGGTGTCCGGACCCCGGGGACTCCCGCCCCCAGGCTGGGCCGGTTTCCTTATACCAAGCGGGATTGCGCGATGGCGGCTTGGATGAAGGAGGTGAACAGGGGATGGGGATCGAAAGGTTTGGACTTCAGCTCTGGATGGAACTGCACGCCAATAAACCAGGGATGGTCTGGAATCTCCACGATCTCGGGCAACACGCCATCGGGTGACAGGCCGGAGAAGGCCAAGCCAACCTCCTCCAATTGCTCCTTGTAGGCCACATTGACTTCATACCGGTGGCGGTGGCGTTCGTGAATCACCTCGGATCCATAGATCTCCCGCACCTTGCTCATCGCCTTCAGGTGGCATTCATAGGCGCCCAGGCGCATGGTGCCGCCCATATCGTCCTCGGCACTGCGGGAAACCCGCTGATTGCCTTGGACCCATTCGGTCATGACACCGACCAGGGGCACCTCGGGCGTACCGAATTCGCTGGAACTGGCGCCGGGCAGCCCGCCCACGTGGCGGGCGTATTCGATCACGGCCATCTGCATGCCAAAGCAGATGCCGAAATAGGGCACCTTGCGTTCCCGGGCGAAGCGGGCGGCCTCGATCTTGCCCTCCGAGCCGCGTTCACCGAATCCACCGGGCACGAGAATGCCGTTAACGCCATCCAGATAGTGGACCGCGTCCTCGCGTTCGAAGATCTCGCTGTCTAGCCAAGTCAGCTTGACCCGGACCGAATTGGCGATACCGCCGTGGACCAGAGCCTCGGCCAGGGACTTATAGCTGTCGATCAGGCTGGTGTACTTGCCGACCACGGCGATGGTCACCTCGCCTTCCGGATTGCGCACCCGGTCGACGATATTGTGCCACCGCCCCAGGTCCGGCTCCTCGGTCGTGTCCAAGCCAAAGTACTTGCAAACCTGCACGTCCAGACCCTGGGCATGGTAGCTGACCGGGACCTGATAGATGGTGTCCACGTCCAAGGCTGGGATCACCGCTTCGCGCCGAACGTTGCAGAACAGGGCGATCTTATTGCGTTCGGCCTCGGGAATCGGGCGGTCGGACCGACACATCAGCAGGTCGGCCTGGATACCAACGCTGAGCAGTTCCTTGACGGAATGCTGGGTCGGCTTGGTCTTCAACTCGCCCGCGCTGGGAATATAGGGAAGCAGGGTCAGATGGATGATCATCGACCCCTGGGCGCCCATTTCGTTGCGCAGTTGGCGGATGGCTTCGAGAAAGGGCAGGCTTTCAATGTCGCCCACGGTGCCCCCGATTTCGCAGAGGATAAAATCCTCCCCGTCCAAATCCTTGGTGGCGAATTCCTTGATGGCGTCGGTCACGTGGGGAATGACCTGGACGGTCTTGCCCAGGTAGTCGCCCCGTCGCTCCTTGGCGATCACGTCCGAATAGATCCGACCGGTGGTCACGTTGTCGTTGCGCGTGGCGTGGACGCCCGTGAACCGCTCGTAGTGACCCAGATCCAGGTCGGTCTCGGCCCCGTCGTCGGTGACGAAGACCTCGCCGTGTTGAGTCGGGCTCATGGTGCCCGGATCCACATTGAGATAGGGATCAAGCTTGCGCAGACGGACCTTGAAGCCGCGCGCCTGCAAGCAGGCGCCCAAAGCCGCGGAGGCAAGGCCCTTGCCCAAGGAGGACACGACGCCGCCAGTAATGAAAATGAAACGAGTCATGGCCGTTTCGTGCCCGCTTTTTAGAAGGAACAAACCAAAGCCGAGCGCCGCTCCCATTGCCAGGACCGGCGACCGGTACGCTTGAGGTCATCGCGCCAGCCAGCGCCCGCGCTGGATTTAGCGCGAAACGGGGGCGCTCGGCTCGGCGGCCGGGGCGGGCTCGGCGCTCGGCGCCGCGGCGGAGCCCGTGTCGTCCGTCGGCGTGGCCGGAGCGGCGGCCCCGGGGACCGCCGCGTCGTCAAGGATCGTGGTCGCATCGGTCCGGTCGTGCGAGGCGAGGATCGCCAACACCAAACTCGTGGTGAAGAAGGCCGCGGCCAGGACACCCGTGGACTTGGTCAGCACGTTTCCGGCCTGACGACCGGTCATGAAGCCGCCGCCACCGCCGCCACCGATTCCCAGGGCACCGCCCTCGGACCGCTGAAGAAGGATCAGCGTGACCATCGCGATGGCGATGAGAAGATGGATGACGAGCAGTACGGTAATCATGCTGTTCCAATGTCCCTAGGGACGCTCCCAATCACTCTGGGGAAACGCCCGTTCCAAGATGCCGAGAATAAGTCCGTTCCGAAGAAGACAGGCGTCCCCTCCGGTTCCCTGGCGCCCTTTTAGCCTCCCCGGATCCAATTGACCAGAGGGGACGACGAAAAAGGCGCCCCGTCAGGGTCAGGCCGAGGCTTCGGCGATCGCCCAGAAGTATTCCGCTTTCAGGCTGGCACCGCCGACAAGGGCGCCGTCCACATGGTCCAACCCCAGTAATTCCTTGGCGTTGGAGGGCTTCACGGACCCACCATACAGGATCCGCATGGACCCGGCCACGTCGGTGCCAAGCGCCTTGGAAATTTCATCCCGGATCGCGGCATGGACCTTGGCGACGTCGTCAACGGTCGGCGTGCGGCCCGTTCCAATGGCCCAGACCGGCTCATAGGCAATCACCACCGTCGTGGCGTTGGCGCCCTCCGGCAGGGAGCCGACGATCTGGGAGGCCACCACGTCGATGGTCCGACCCGCGTCCTTCTGGGATTCGGTTTCGCCCACGCAAATAACCGCGACCAAACCCGCGGCCAAAGCCGCCTCGGCCTTGGCCTTGACCACCGCGTCGCTTTCGCCGTGGTCGGCGCGGCGCTCGGAATGGCCAACGATCACGAACTGACAGCCCTGGTCGGCCAGCATCACCGGCGAGATGTCTCCAGTATGGGCCCCATTCTCGGCCACATGGCAGTCCTGCCCCCCAACCGCGACACCGGATCCGGCCACGGCGCCAACAACGGTGGAGATCACCGTGAAGGGCGGACAAATCAGCATGTCGAAGCCAATTCCACCGGCTTTATTCACCCGTTGGGCAAGATCCCGGGACAGGGCCTGGGCATCGGCCTTCAGGCCATTCATTTTCCAATTTCCGGCGATCAGCGGGCGGCGGACGGTCATGGAGCGGTCTTCCCCTTCCTATGGGCGCGGGCTCCACCACCAGGGACGGAGGACGCCTCGGGATTCGGTCAATGGAGAACCAGCGTGGCGAAACAAGGTCGACGCGCTGAGATCTTAAGGATATCCGGGGCCCCGGCTTCCGCGCGTCCGCCCCTTGGAATGCCCATACTGGTACCACACCACGGGAGCGTCTGTCACGACCCGGGACACCTCTCCGACCGCTTGTCCGCCCCCCATGGACTGGAGGGATCCAACCCGGGCGATCGAGATTTCCCGTCGCCAAGGACTCATGCCGGTTGCGACCGTGGACAGCCCTTCTTATGATGCGCGGCCAATCTAAACAGGTTCAGGAAAACGGGTTCCCCATGCTCGACGCCCTCCGCAGAGGCTCCAAGTCCTGGCTCGCCAAGAGCCTTCTCATCCTTCTGGTTCTCAGCTTTGGTGTCTGGGGCGTGGCCGACTACCTCGTCACGGGCGGCGGAACGCCCCCGGCCATCGAGGTCGGCGGCCAGGAATTCGGCCAAGCCTATGTCCGCGACCAATTCAACCGCGACATGACCCGCATGCGCCGCCAGGGCATGGACCTGAGCACCGAACAGGCCATTTCCTTCGGCCTTCTGGGTCAGACGGTCCAGTCGGTGGTCCAGGGCGCGGTCCTGGACGAGACGGGCAAGAACCTGGGTCTGACCGTCACCGACGCCGGGCTGAAAGCGGCCATCCAGGACGACCCTTTGTTCAAGGGCGAGGACGGCGTCTTCGATAAGGAGCGGCTAACCCGCCTGCTCGCCGCCAACCAGTTGAGCGAATCCGCTTATATCGCCCTGCGCCGCCGGGACATGATCCGTCAATCCCTGGTCGGCCCCCTGTCCGATGGCGCCCAGGCGCCGGACGTGGTCGTGGACGTTTTGGCCAAGCATGCCTCGGAACGGCGGGTGGCGGAGATCCTGACCCTCGCCGCCGCCGCCCTGCCCGAGCCCGCCCTCGAGCCGGACACCGCCGCGCTCGAGGCGGTTTACGCGGACAACATCGCGACCTTCACCGCGCCCGAATACCGAACCTCGACCGCCCTGGTCCTGACCAAGGAGGGCGTGGCCAAGGGCCTGGAAATCGCCGCCGCGGATATCCAGGACTACTACGACTCCCACCAAGACGAGTTCTCCACCGGCCCCACCCGCACCGTTACACAGGCCCTGTTCCAGGACGAAGCCAGCGCCAAGGCGGCCCTGGCCCTGATCCGCGACGAGGGCATGGACCTGGACGCCGCGGCGAAGGCCATGGGCACCACCGGTGCGATCGAGATGGGCGCCATCGGCGAAACCGACCTGCCCGCCCCCCTCCCCGACACCATCTTCGCCCAGGATGTCGGCAAGGTCGGCGAGCCGGTGAACGGCCCCTTCGGTTGGCACCTGTTCCTGGTGACCGAAGCCTCCGAGGGGGGCGTGAAACCGCTGACCGAGGTCTCCGACCGGATCCGGGACTCCCTCGCCCAGGACAAGGCTCTGGACAGCCTCTATTCCCTCTCCGCCGAGGTCGAGGACGCCTTGGGCGGCGGCGCGACGATCGAGGAAGCGGCCAAGCAAGCGGGCGTCGAACCCCTGACCGTAACCGTGGACCAAACGGGCAAGGGCCCGGATGGCGCGCCCGTGGCGACCCTGCCCGCGACGCCGGATTTCCTGACCAACCTGTTCGACCTGAGCGAGGGTGAACTGGGCTTCATGACCGAATACGACTCCGGCTTTTTCATCCAACGTCTGGATACCGTGATCCCCAGCGCGCCCCACTCCCTGGACGAGGTCCGAACCAAGGTCGTCGACCTGTGGAAGGCCGACCGACGGGCCGAATCCGCCAAGGAAAAGGCCGCGTCCCTGTTCGAGCGGGCCAAGGCCGGAGAAAGCCTGAGTGCCCTGGACGAGGAAGAGCCCGCCGCCACCCTGCTGACCAGCCCGTCCCTGACCCGCGCGGGTCAGGCGGACGGTGGCGCGCCCTCGGACCTTCCGGCCGCTGTGGTTAACGCCATGTTCAATGCCGAGAAGGGGGAACTGGTCCAGGTGGATCTGGGAGATGGCGCGTCCATCCTGCGGGTGACCGACATTCACCAACCCGCGCCGGAGGTGGCCGCCACGGAGCGCGAGCGGATCGCCCAGGGCCTGACCCAGTCCTATGCCCAGGACCTGTCGGCGGATTACCTGGACACCCTAGGGAAGATAGTCGGCGTGACCGTGAACGAAAGCGTCGTCCTGGGCGCCGTGTCCAACGAAACCCAACCCCAGTAACGACTGGTCCCCTCCCATGCCGGACTTCAAGCCCGCCTTTGATTCGGAATTCGCCGCGGCCCATGACGTGGGCAAAGCCCAGGTTCTCCACATCCGTCTGGTGGCGGACCTGGAAACGCCCGTGTCGGCCATGCTCAAGCTGGCCGACGGCAAGGCCTATTCCTTCCTCCTCGACTCCGTGGAGGGGGGAAAGACCCGGGGGCGCTATTCGATCATCGGGATCAAGCCGGACATCCTTTGGCGGGCGCGGGGCACCAAGGCGGAGATCAACCGATCCATCGCCACGGGCGCCGACGAGTTCGTCGCGGATGGGGAAACCTTGGACTCCCTGCGACGCCTGGTCGAAGAGAGCAAGATCGACCTGCCGCCGGAGTTGAAGCCCATGTCGGCCATGGTGGCGGGCTACCTGGGCTATGACACGGTGCGTCTGGCCGAACCGACGGTGCCCGACACCAATCCGGACCCCATCGACGTGCCCGACGGCATTTTCATGCGGCCGACGATCATGGTGATCTTCGACAACGTGGAACACCAGGCGACCCTGGTGACCCCCGTGCGCCCCATACCGGGACGGGACGCCAAGGCCGCCTACGAGGCCGCCCAGCGCCGCCTCGCCGATGTCATGGCCGATTTCCAGCGCACTCTGCCCTACCGGTGGGAGGGAAACCGGGTCGCCGAGGCCGACCCCACCCCCCAGGCCCTGATGACCCAGGAGGAATACGGGGCCATGGTGTCCAAGGCCAAGGAGTACATCCTGGCCGGGGATATCTTCCAGGTGGTGCTGTCCCAGCGCTTTTCCGTTCCCTTCAGGCTGCCACCCTTCGCGCTTTATCGATCCCTCCGACGCACCAACCCGTCGCCCTTCATGTTCTACCTGAACCTGGGGGACTTCCAATTGGTTGGCGCGAGCCCGGAAATCCTGGTCCGTCTGCGCGACGGCGAGGTGACCATCCGCCCCATCGCCGGGACCCGTCGCCGGGGCGCGACCCCGGAAGAGGACAGGACCCTGGCCGAGGACCTGCTGTCCGACCCCAAGGAACTGGCCGAACACCTGATGCTGCTGGACTTGGGCCGCAACGACGTGGGCCGGGTATCCAAGGTGGGCACGGTCACCGTCACCGAAAACCAGAAGATGTTCGTGGAGCTCTACAGCCACGTCATGCACATCGTCTCCAACGTGACGGGCGAGATGGACCCCAAATACGACGCCATTGACGCCCTTCTCGCGGGCTTCCCCGCGGGCACGGTCTCCGGCGCCCCCAAGGTCCGGGCCATGGAGATCATCGACGAGTTGGAAAGCATCCGTCGGGGGTTCTACGCGGGCACGGTGGGCTATTTCGCCGCCGACGGCTCCATGGACACCTGTATCTCGCTGCGCACCTGCCTGGTGAAGGACGGGGTGATGCATGTCCAGGCGGGCGCGGGCATCGTCGCCGATAGCGACCCCGTGAAGGAACACGAGGAGTGCCTCAACAAGGCCAAGGCCCTGATGCGCGCCGCCGAGGAAGCGGTGCGGTATGCGGGGGGGTGAGAAACCACGGGGGACGTCCGGCCCCCGATCCCCCTGATCGGGGAGGCTCGGGCCAAGGGGTCCGGGGGCCCGGAGGGCCCCCGCCGGGTTTGGGCGGGGGCCCAACGGGCCGTCAGGCCCTCTACGCCCCCACCCCATTGGAGGCGGAGCCAGCGTCGTTCACGGCCTTCTCGACCGCCGCGTCGTCGGCCAGACCAACGACCCT
>JAIOYK010000072.1 GCA_021741145.1 Rhodospirillum sp.
GCGGAGCTGGCGGGGGCGGCGCCCCCCCCTCCGGATGCCCCGCCGGCCCGGGACCCCGCCGCGCGGCGGGTCGATCCGGCGCGGCGGATCCTGCTGCGCGGTGGAACGGTGCTCAGCATGGACGGAACGGTCGGGGACTTCCCGGTGGGCGACGTGTTGATCGAGGGATCCCGTATCGCCGCCGTGGCGCCCCGTATCGAGGCAGAGGCAACGGTCGTCGACGCCACCGACATGATCGTCCTTCCAGGGTTTTGTGATCCCCATATCCATTGCTGGCAGGGCGCCCTTGGCCGCTTGATTCCCAACAATACCTCGACCCACGACGAGGAAAGCGGAATTTCCGTCGAACGTCCCCACGCCACACGGAGTTATCAGAACGTTCTGCACAACATCTTCGCCCCGGTTTACCGGCCGGAGGACATGTACATTGGCACGTTGTTGACCCTGGCCGGAGCGATCTCCGGTGGCATCACCACGGTCTGCGACAACGCTCACAATTCCCGCTCCCAGGCCCATTCGGACGCTTGCGTCGCCGCCCTGGCCGATTCCGGGATCCGGGGTATCCACGCTTACGGACGTCCGCGCTCCGGCGCCTGGGACGGTCAGTTTCCCCGCGACATCTACCGGCTGCGGGAACGCTATTTCAGTTCGGACGACCAACTCCTGGGCCTGCGCCTCTACATGCTGGGGCGAGACTCCATGGAGGAACTCGAGGAGATCGTGCGCATTCGCCAGGACCTGGACCTGTGGATCAGCTTTGACAGCGGTATCGGCGGCAAACCCCTGGCTGATCTCTACGGCAGAGGTTGGTTCGATGGGCGGGAGACCATCAACCACGGCAATTTCATCTCGACCGAGCAGCGACGGTTGATCGTCGCCCACGGAACCCAGGTGAACGTCTGCCCCCGCATCGAAGCCCAATTCCGCTTCGGCCACATCCCCTATCAGGATTGGCTGGATTCCGGGTTGAGGCCCGCCATCAGCAACGACGACCCCGCCACCTACGCCATCAACACCTTCAGTGAGATGCAATGCCTCTATGCCTTCCAGCGGGCGCGGGTTCTGTCCACCCGGGTCGGCGCCGACCAGGGTCCCCCGGTCCTGGCGACATTGCGCGAGATGCTGGAGGCGGTGACCATCCGGGGCGCGGAAAACTGTGGCCTGGCCCATAAGGTGGGCTCCTTGACGCCAGGCAAGGAGGCGGACATCGTGATGATCGACACGCGCACGCCGTTGCTAACACCCATGAACAATGCCTATTGCACCGCGGTCCAAGGGGCCACCGTCCACGACGTCGATACCGTCATGATCGGAGGACGCCTGGCCAAATGGCGGGGGCGCCTCGTGGGGCTAGACGTCGCGGCGATCAGACGGACGGCGCTGGCCTCCCGGGACGCCCTGTTCCAGGCGGTGGGGTGGCCGCTCGAGGCCATTGATGTGACCGATTAGGGGATGTGACCGATTAGGGGCGCGGATAAGGCATGCCCATCCGGTATTTCGAAGATATCAAAATTATATAATTAAAACAATCAATTGCTGTTGATTGGGTGGGGCGTTCGCCGTTTCCTTGGCGCCTGGGCGGCGGATGGCGCCGCGAGGACGGAAAGGAAACGAGATGATGATCCCGCGTACCATGGACCCCCACGCGATGACGCTCCACGGCCAGGCGGAAGCGGCGGCGACCGCCGCCCGAGATTTCGTGGACCGGGCGAGCGCCCGTGCCGCGTCGGAACTGGCGGTGGACGGGCGGATTCCGACCGACCGGTCGATGCGGTGGCAAAGGCGGATACATGGTCTCGCCTGGGCGGCCACCGTGGCCCAGGCCCTGATCGGTCTCGCCGCCTGGATGAACCGCTCGGCCGGCTCCGAGGGCGGGGAGGTGTCGGAACTGGTTCTACGGATCGGCATGGGCGAATACCTCCAGCAACTCGTCGGAGGCATCCCGATGGGACCCAATGAGATCGTGCGGCCCACCGACCTGGGCATCGGGGAGGAGGTCGCCGCCTTCGCCGCCAACCCTGACGTGGCCTTGTTCCTGCGGGAGGGTAACACGGTGGACAACCGGGCCAATCTGATGGGGCGTCTCATACAGGGCGCGTCCATTCCCGATGGTCTGGGGGATGGGGATCTGGACATGGCCCGGGACCAGTTCCGCCGCTTCACGGACGACAAAATCGTGCCGGACGCCCATCGCTGGCACCTCGAGGACCGGCTCATCCCCGGCGAGTTGATCGCCGAGATGGCGGAATTCGGTGTTTTCGGAGTGTGCATTCCGGAAGTTCATGGCGGGCTCGGCCTGGGAAAGTTGGCGATGTGCGTGGTCACCGAGGAACTGAGCCGTGGCTGGATCGCCGCTGGATCCCTGGGAACACGCTCGGAAATCGCCGGCGAGTTGATCGCGACGGCGGGCACGCCAGCCCAGAAGGAAGAGTGGCTCGGTCCCATTGCCGCCGGGGAAGTCCTGCCCGCGGCGGTCTTCACCGAGCCCGACATCGGCTCCGACCTGGCCCATCTGAGAACACGGGCGACGCGGACCGCCGACGGTTGGCGGATTCACGGGGCCAAGACCTGGATCACCCATGCCGCGCGCGCCGATTTGATGACCGTCCTCGCCCGCACCGCGCCGGACACGCCCGGCCATGACGGCCTGAGCATGTTCCTGGCCGCGAAGGACCGGGGGACCGACGAAATTCCCTTCCCGGTCGAGGGCCTCCACGGGAGCGAGATCCCGGTCCTCGGGTACCGGGGCATGAAGGAATACCAGCTCTCCTTCGACGGCTTTCAGGTGCCCGCGGACGGTCTGCTTGGGGGGCGGGAAGGGCAGGGGTTCGCGCAGTTGATGCGCACCTTCGAGGGCGCCCGCATCCAGACCGCTGCCCGGGCCGTCGGCGTCGCCCGCCGGGCTTGGGAACTCGGCTTCCAATATGCCCTCGACCGTCACCAGTTCGGTTCGGCGCTCGCCGCCTTCCCCCGGGTCGCAGACAAGCTTGTCCTGGCCATCGTGGAGACGGTCATGGCGCGGGAACTGACCTATTTCGCGGCCAGGGAGAAGGACACGGGGCGTCGTTGCGACGTGGAGGCGGGCATGGCCAAGCTGCTTGCCGCCCGCGTGGCCTGGACGAACGCCGACGCCAGTCTGCAGATTCACGGCGGCAACGGCTACGCCCTGGAATTCGAGATCAGCCGCGTGCTCTGCGACGCGCGCATTCTCAACATCTTCGAGGGCGCGGCCGAGATCCAGGCGCAGGTGATCGGCCGGGGGTTGGTCTCCGCAGCCCTCAGGTCGCCAGCGGTGTGACGTTCAGCTTCAGGACCTCGTCGATGACGAGGTCCTTCACCGATTGCAGGGCGAGGGAAGCCGGTCGGTTGTTCGGCTGGGCCACCAGGATGCGTCGCTGGACCGGTGGTCCGGCCAGGTGGAGGGCCACCAGAGTGCCGGCCTTTACCTCCGCGTCCACGAAGCTGAGCCCGACGATCGAGCAATAGCCACCGCGCCGGACCACGTCGATGACGATGGGCGTCGACGAGATTTCCATCTCCGGGCTCAATTCGATCCCCTCGTCCCACAGGGCGCCGGCGATGAGTTGGTGGAACCCCTGGGTGAGAACAAGTGGAAGCTTGGCGATGTCGCGCGGTTCGATGGTTTCGCCCGTCGCGTGGCCCGCCAGCGTATCCGGGTCGCCGATCAGCACGATCTCGTCCTGGGCGATGGGCATCTGTTCCACGCCCGCCACGGGTCCGAAATCGGTGACCACCGCCAGATCGACCTTGGATTCCTCCAGCCAATCGTAAAGGACGACGCTCAGTCCCTCGACGATGTGCAGCTTGACCAGGGGGAAGGCTTCCTTCACCCGCCGCAACACCCGGTGGGCGATCAGGGAGGCCACCGACGGGGACAGTCCCAGGACAATCTCTCCGGAGGGTTCGGCCGATCGTTTGTTGACGTTGTTCTTAATCTCCGAGACGAAGTGAAGAATGAAGTCCACGTTCTCCAGGAGTCTCTGGCCCGCCTCCGTGAGTTCCACGCCCTTGGGTGTGCGAACGAAAAGCTGGGCGCCGATCCGGTATTCCAGGGTCTGAATATGGCGGCTCAGGGCTGGCTGGGCGATTCGCAGCTTTACCGAAGCCTTGTTGAAGCTGCCCGCGCGGGCGACCGAGGCGAAGTAGCGTAACTGTTTGAGTTCCATGATCTTGCGTGCTCCCTGATCCCCGTTCCTCCCGCCATCGTTCCGTGCCGACGGTTGAGGTATTAAGCACCCCTTTCCGCCTTGGGCCAAGGGGCGGCGCGGTCCGGGGGCGACCCCGCGGATGCGGTCTGGACAAGACATGGGGATGGCCCCGGTGGCCTTGGGCGGCGACCGACACTCCTTCCTAGCAACAGGCGCCGCCGCGCCTCCAAGGCGGGTGAGGCATACGGACTATCGCGGAACAGCATTATTTCCGTCCAACGCCGACCTGATAATTCCGTCCTCGGGACCAGGGACTTCTCCAGGCGGCGAACCCGCCATGGAAGGACCTGGACCGGGAACAATCACTTTCGGGGGCCGGGATGGACGGGACTTTCGCGTGGACGCCGGATGAGGCGACGATCGCTTCAAGCAATCTCCAGGGATTCCTGAACCGCCACGGGCTCGGAGACTATGACGCGCTTGTCGAGCGGGCCAACGGGGATCCCGAATGGTTTTGGGAGGCCATCTTCCTCTATTTCTCGATCACGTTCGCCACGCCCCCCGACCGCCTTCTGGACGCTTCCGGCGGGATCGAGTGGCCCAGGTGGTGTCTGGGAGGGCGGACGAACATCGTCTCCCATTGTATCGACCGCTACCGGGGAACCGCCACCTGGGACAAGCCCGCCTTCATCGGCGAGGCGGAGGATGGGGCCACGGTCACTCTGACCTATGGCGATCTGGACCGCCAGGTTTCCTCCCTCGCCGCCCTGCTTGAGGCGGAAGGGGTGGGCCGGGGGGATGTGGTCGCCCTCTATATGCCCATGATTCCCGAGGCGGCCGTGGCCTTCTTCGCGGTCCTGAAGATCGGGGCGATCAACCTGCCGATCTTTTCCGGTTTCGGTCCCAAGCCCATCGCCCATCGGATTGGCCACGCCGAAGCCCGCGCCATCCTCACCACCGATCATGCCTGGCGCCGGGGCGCGCGGGTGGAGATGCTGTCCACCGTCGAGCAGGCCCTCGCGGAGTTGGACACACCGCCCCGGGTGGTGGTCCTTGAACGGGATGGCGAAGACCGTCGGGACCGGTCTCCGGACCATGTGGTCTGGCGCGACGGCCCACCGGCGCGGACGAGGGAGACCGAGATCGTCGAAGCCGATGCTCCGGCCATGGTGATGTATACCTCCGGCACGACCGGCGCGCCCAAAGGCACCGTGCATACCCACTGCGGAATGCTGGCCAAGAACGCTCTGGACATGGGCCTTTGCGTGGACATGCGCGCCGATGACCGCCTGCTCTGGATGAGCGACATGGGTTGGATCGCCGGACCGAAGATGGTCATGAGCACGGCCCTCCTGGGGGCGACCATCGTCATGGCCGAGGGCACGCCCACCTGGCCTCGGCCCGGGCGCCTGTTCGAGATGATCGACCGGCACGCGATCTCCATGCTGGGGACCGTTCCGACCATCGCCCGCCAATTGATGGCCAAGGGCGTCCGGCCCGGGGAGGAGTATGACCTGTCCTCCTTGCGGATCGTGGTCTCCGCCGGGGAACCGTGGACCGAGGATGCCTGGTGGTGGTTTTTCACCGCGGTCTGCCGACGGCGCATCCCCATCCTGAACTACGCCGGTGGAACGGAATGCGGTGGCGCCATCCTGATCGGGACGCCCCTCCATCCCATCCGCCCTGGCAGCTTTGGTGGGCCGGTTCCTGGGTGCGGCGCGGATATCGTGGAGGCGGACGGGGTGCCCGTTCCCCCGGGCGTCGTCGGCGAGTTGGTCATGCGGCGTCCGACGATTGGCATGACCAGGGGCCTCTGGCGCGACGCCGAGCGGTATGTCGAGAGCTACTGGCGCGCCATTCCGGGTCTGTGGGTTCAGGGGGATCTGGCCTCCCGCGACGGGGAGGGGCTCTGGTACCTGCATGGCCGCTCGGACGACGTGATCAAGGTGGCGGGCAAGCGCACCGGTCCCTCCGAGATCGAATCGGTGGTGCTTGGCGCCGGTTTGGCCCGCGACTGCTACATCATCGGAGTGACGGATGCCGTCACCGGTTCGGCCCTGGTCTGCGCCTACGCCCCGCTGGGCGAGGAGGATTCGGCGGATTTGGCCGCGCGCATCGGCGCGGTGGTCGTCGATCAATGCGGCTCCGCCTACAGGCCGAAATACTACCTGAGGGTGGATGATCTACCGAGAACCCGGAATGAAAAGCAGATGCGGCGCGTGGTCCGCTCGATCCTCCTCGGTCATCCCGTCGGCGACGTGAGTTCCTGTGTCAATCCGGAATGCATCGATCAGGTCCGCTCCGCGGCGCGCGCACAGTTGCCGCGTCTTTAACAATTCCAAGCAACAGCAACGGTTATTCGAAAGGAAAAGACATGGTGGAGTTCACCGTCGGCCAACCCTACAAGGACATCCTCTTCGACGTGGAAGAACAGATCGGCTGGATCACGATCAATCGGCCGGATGTCTTGAATGCCATTCGCGAGCGCACGCTCGACGAGATCATCCACGCCCTCAAGTCGACGCGGAGCGATCCCACCATCGCCGCCGTGGTGATCCGCGGCTCCGGCGACCGGTCCTTCTGCGCCGGGGGTGAGTTCGCCATGATGCGCCGGTTCAATTGGGCGAACGCCATGTTGTGGAACGAGCGCATGCTCGACGGCGCCATGACCATGCGAAGCCTGCCAATCCCCGTCATCGCCATGGTGGATGGTTGGTGTATCGGTGGCGGCAACGAGATCGCCCTGTGGTGTGACATGGTCGTCGCCTCGGACACCGCGGTCTTCGGACAGAGCGGGGCCAAGGTGGGTGCCTGCCCCACCGTCGGCGCCACCCAGTACCTCTCCCGCAGCGTCGGCGAACGCGTCGCTCGGGAGATGATCTTTTGCGCTCGCCGCCTAACGGCCCAAGAGGCCTTTCAGTACGGCCTGGTGAACCACTGCGTGCCCAAGGCGGAGCTGCTGGCCAAGACCAAGGAAATCTGCGAGGCGATCAAGGCCAACAGTTCCCAGACCGTCCGCCTGACCAAGGCTTCCCTCAACCAGGAATCCGACCACCTCTACGCGTCCTGGCGCTCGGGTATGGAATTCCTGGCCCATGTCTGGGGGTCCGAGGAGTGCAACGAGGGCATGGATGCCTTCTTGGAGAAGCGGAAACCCGATTTCAATAAGTTCCGGGTCCGCAATAAAGAAGAGATCGACGAATACATCAACGGCGTCGTTTACGACTGACCGGCGCGGCGGGGCGGCGCGCGCCGCCCCGCGGCTCGCCGCGCGCCAGAGGACCTGGTGCGGGCATCGCGGCCATACGGTTCGGGCATTACACGGAACCGACCAGCGACTGCTACCAAGGAACACTGGCTCCCGGCCAGAAGCTCACGGAAAGACAAGACAAAGAATCCGTCGGAATTTCAGGGAGGGTGATCAAGCCATGATCGAAATCATCGTTAACGGGGAGGTCCGCGTCATCACGGACGAGGAGGACATACCACTATTGTGGGTCCTTCGAGACCATCTGAACCTGACGGGGACGAAATTCGGCTGCGGGGTCGGTCTCTGCGGTACCTGTACCGTTCTCCTGGACGGGGAGCCCGTCCGTTCCTGTCAGGTCTATATGTCCGACCTGGGTGACCGCGAGATCCGCACGATCGAGGGGATTGCCGGGGGGGGAGACCTCGCCGCCGTCGCGGCACGGGTCCAGGGGGCCTGGATCGCCGAGCAGGTGCCCCAGTGCGGCTACTGCCAGTCGGGCATGATCGTGGCCGCGACCGCGCTTCTCGCGCGCGATCCCGATCCCTCCGACGACCGCATCGACGAGACCATGACCAACATCTGTCGTTGCGGAACCTACACGCGTGTCCGCGCCGCCATCCACCGCGCGGCGAAAGGAACCTGAGGGAATGGCCACAATGAGAGACGCCGTATCGATGAGCCGCCGGTCCCTGCTCCTGGGTCTGTCCGGTAGCCTGCTGGTGGCCGTTACGGGCCTTCCCGGGGCACGGGGGGAGGGATCCGGGGAGACCGCGGGAGACTTCGGCCCCTTCATCCGCGTCGACGGGGACGGTTCAGTGCGTTTGGTCGCTCCCTGCTTCGAACTGGGTCAGGGGTCGCATACCGGCCTCGCGATGATCCTCTGCGACGAACTGGGGGCGGATTGGGACCGCGTGACCGTCGTTGGTCCAGAACTGAATCCGGCTCTGAACGTACCCGGTCGGGACGGCCAGACCACCTCGGGCAGCCAGATGATCCGGCGGTGGCGGGATCCACTCCGTCAGGCCGCCGCCGCGGCCCGGGAAATGCTTGCGCGGGCCGCGGGCGAGCGCCTTGGTCGGGATCCGGATGGCCTGGTGATCGAAGGGGGATGGATCTCCGACGGGACCGTCCGCCTTGGGTTTGGTGCGTTGGTGGAGGCGGCGCGGCGCTTTCCCGTGCCGGACAATCCCGGTCTTCGCGACCGGCCAACCATCGTGGGCACATCCGTTCCGCGCGTGGACATCCCGGCGAAAGTGAATGGAATGGCGGTCTATGGCACCGATGTGCGTTTGCCGGGCATGGTCCACGCGGCCATCCGTCAAGCGCCGGTCCAGGGGGCCCGGCTGGTGTCCGTGGCGCGATCCGCCGGGGCCGAGGAAGCGGGAGTCCTGGGGATCGTCGAGGCCCCGGAGGCCGTGATGGTCATCGCCACGACCTTCTGGCGGGCCAAGACGGCGGTGGACGCCCTGGACGTGGTCTTTTCGGAGACGGAGCATGACGGAATCGCGACGGCGGACATCGACGCGGCCCGCCACGCCGCCCTCGACGCCCCCGAGGCCGCCCGGCCCATCGAAGCTGGCGATGCCCCGGCGCGGATCGCCGCGGCTCGAGGGCCCGGATCGGGTGTCGTGGTCACCGCCGACTACGACGTTCCGTTCCTCCACCACGCCACCATGGAACCGATGACCTGCACCGCCCGGGTCGACGGCGAGACCTGCGAGGTCTGGCTGCCGACCCAGGATCTGACCAACAGCGCCAAGGCGGCCAGCAAGGTGAGCGGCGTGCCCCTGGAGAACGTCGCCATTCACGCGACCTATGTGGGAGGAGGCTTCGGTCGCAAGTTCGAGACCGATTGCGTCGAGCAGGCGGTTCGGGCGGCGATGACGGTCGACCGACCCGTGCAACTCACGTGGACACGGGAGGAGGACGTTCGCCACGGCTTTTACCGTCCCGCCATGTCCGCCCGGCTGACCGCGGCGGTGACGGCGGAGGGAGATCTGGACGGCTTCCTCATGCGAATCGCCGGACCGTCTGTGCTCGAGCACACCATCGGTAAGCCCCTCATCAATGGCTCGGACCCCATCGCGATGCTGGGAGTCGGCACCGAGTCCGGCAAGGCTCCGGGCAAGGTGCAGCAATACGCCATCCCCGATTTGCTCGTGGAATTCGCCTTCCAACCGACGCATGTGCGCCTCGGCTACTGGCGATCAGTGGGGGCCTCGGAAAACGGGTTCTTCATCGAGAGCTTCATGGATGAACTGGCTCACGCGGTTGGCGCCGACCCCTATCGCTTCCGCCGACATCTCCTGCGGGAGAGCCCACGAGCCCTGGCCGTTCTCGACAAGGTGGCCGTGGAATCCGGGTGGGACTCGCCGCGTCGGGAGGGTCGGTTCCTGGGAATTGCCTTCTCGGAATGCGTGGGCAGCATGGTGGCCGAAGTCGCCGAAGTCTCCATTGAAGAGGGACGACCCCGGGTCCACCGCGTGGTCGCGGCCATTGATTGCGGAACGGCCATCAACCCCAACGCCGTCGAGGCGCAGGTGCTGGGCGCCATCACCATGGGCTTAAGCGCCGCCCTCCACGAACGGATCACCGTTGGGGACGGGGCGATCGTCCAAGGCAATTTCCACGACTATGCCGTGGCGCGCATGGCCGACACGCCGCCGATCGATGTCCATATTGTCGATAGTGGCGCCCCCATTGGTGGCGTGGGAGAAGCCGGTCTCCCGGCCGTGGCGCCGGCGGTGTGCAACGCGATCTTCGCCGCGACGGGCAGGCGCGTCCGGTCGCTTCCCATCCTGGAGACGTCTTGAGGGGAAACGGTGGAAGATGATTGGAGCGGGCGGGCGATGCCCGGCCGACCCGAACTTGGTGAAGGCGCGCGCCAAGCGAACCAAGACGCGCCGGAAAAAAGGAAAAATCGGGAGGATGGTCATGTTCAAGGTGACGACGTCGAGGATGCTGGAATTGGGATTCGCCGTGTTCATGTTCGCCGCGGCCGCCATGGGGATGCCCCCGGCACGGGCGGAGGGGGCAATGCTGATGGCGATCCTGGCCGCCCCGGACACGACCGGCGAAAAGGCGGCCCACCTGTTCGCCGATAGGGTCAAGGAGTTATCCGGGGGGGCGTTTAACATCACCGTGAACGCATCCCTGTTCCGGGGGAATGAGCTCGCGCCCGCGGTGCGCGACGGTCGGGCGCCGATGGCGATCGGCGTACTTGCATACCTTAGCGGTTCGGAACCGCTTATGGGGCTGACCAACCTGCCCGGGCTTATCCGCGACGTGGACGACTACTGGACGGTTCATGATGCCCTCTATGGCGATGAGGTTTCCCGGATCTGGCGCGACAGCTTCAATGCCGTCACCCTCGCCACCGGCACCTGGGAGACCAACCTGGTCTTTTCGACCAAACCGATTCACGAACTGTCCGACTTCAAGGGACTCAAGATCCGTGTCTCGAGCAAGGAGTTCGCCCAACTTATCTCCACCCTCGGCGCCAGCCCGACACCGACGGACATCTCCGACATTCAACTCGGTCTGGAGCGGGGGATCCTCGACGGCTTGATCACGTCCTCCTGTTTCGCCCAGCGGCAGGAGATGCACAAGGTCGCCCGGTACGTGAGCAACTGGGGAACCTCCACCACACCCACCTGGTCCATCCTGATCAACAAGGGCGTCATGGCCGGATTGCCGGAGGCGACACAGGAGATGCTGCGTCAGGCTGGCACCGAGGTCGAGGAACGGATGAAGGTGGAGTACCAGCCTTTTGTCGACAATTGTATCAACCACATCAAGGAAGACGGCGCGGAATACTACGTGGCCGACGAGGCCCACCAGGAGGCCCTGTTCGCCAAGGAGAACACCCAGGCCATCTATGACGCCTGGTTCGCGCTGGCCCGGGAGAAGGGCGAGGACGGAGAGGCCGTCGTGGCCCGTGCCCGGGAGGTTCTGAGCCGCTGACGGAGGGGTGAACCGCTCTGGCTGGGCGCGGGAGAAGCCTCCCCTTCTTCTCCCGCGGCCGCGCGGCGCCGGTGGCCGGTTTTCCCGGCGCCAAGGGGCGCCGCGGGCGAGCCGACCGGCGCGGAAACGGTGATCTGGAACCAATCCGTTGAGCGACGAAAGGGAACCAACGACGCTCTCCACGCGGCGATACCGGTTCCCACATTTCCGTTCATTGTTCTTGAAAGTTGTCGATGACATGGACTCTTCTCCTGCCTTGAGCGGCGCCGGAGACGCGCTGAATGCCGGACCCGACGGTGCCGGGCGCGTCGCGGGGACCTCGATAACCTTGGCCAAGGCGCTTGGCGCCCTCGCCGCCCTCATTGTCGTGGCCATGATGGGCATGGTGGCCTTCGAGGTCGCCAAACGGAGCCTTACGGGCGCCTCGACCTTCTGGGTGGTCGAAGTGTCCACCTATCTGCTGGTCGCGATGGCTTTCATTGGCCTCGCCTATACCCAATGGAAGGGCGCGCATCTGAGCGTGGACTTCCTCCTGGTGTCCCTTTCCGAGTCCATGCGGGACACACTGGGGCGTTTGGCGATGTGGATCGTCCTCTTTTTCCTCGCCCTGTTGACCTGGCAGATGGGCGCCCACGTCCTTTCCGAATACGTGAACGACACGCGGGATTGGGGATTGCTCGCGACCCCCCAGTGGATACCCAAGACGCCCCTGTTCCTGGGGCTCTTGGCCTTCCTGATCTACTTGGTGAGCGAGCGGGTCGGGACCGCCCCCGAGGAGGCCCGCCGCCGCGGGATTCCGGCGGTGGCGCTGGTGTTCGCCGTGGTGCTCGGCCTCGTGGCCTTGGGGCGCTTTCCGGTGGATATTCCGGGCACGAGCCTGGACAGGGGATCGCTCCTCGTGTTCGGCGGCGTGGTCACCCTGGCGTTGCTTCTCGACCGGCTTCGGGTCGCCCTGCTCCTGGCGGCCGTCCTCGCCGGAACGGCGGTGGTCTTCTTCCTGCTGGAGGGGATGTCCCTGCCCGTGACGGGCGTGATCATCGGAGTGGTTATCGTCCTTTACCTCCTCGCGGGCGTTCAGATCTGGGCGGCCCTGGGCTTGGTTGGCCTGTTCGGGCTGTATTTCCTGCTTCCCCAGCCCCAACTCGCCGTGATCGCGGAGAGGTCCTGGGCCAGCCTGAATTCATTCGCCTTCACCGCCGTCCCCATGTTCCTGCTGATGGGAAACATGCTGGTCCGCTCTGGCGTGACCTCCGATCTGTTCGAATCCTTCTCGAAATGGACGAGCTGGGCCCCCGGTGGGCTGGGCCTCGCGGCCGTGGGCTCCTCGGGGATCTTCGCCGCCCTGTCCGGATCCAGCCTGGCCACGGCGGCGACCATTGGACAGATCGCCGGACCCGAAATGATCCGCAGGGGCTATTCCCCACGCTTGGCGGCCGGGGCCGTCGCGGGTGGGGGCACGCTGGGAATCCTCATCCCGCCGAGCATTCCCATGATCGTCTATGGTTCCACCGTTGGAGCGCCGATCACGGACCTATTCATCGCCGCCATCATTCCGGGTTTGGTCATGATGGCCTCCATGGTCGGGGCCATTTCCATCTGGAGCCTGCTGGTCAAGGGCTCCGCGCCTCCCACCCGTGCCCACGGCTGGCGGGAGATGCTGGCTTCCGTCAAGGGCACGGCCCCCTTTATCATCCTGATCCTGGCCGTCCTTGGATCCATCTACTTCGGGATTGTTACGGTAACCGAGGCGGGCGCCCTGAGCGCTGTCCTGGCCACCCTGCTCTGCCTTCTCCATGGCAAGCTGACCTGGGCGGTCCTGGTCGACGTGACCCTCGATACGGTGAAAGTCACCTCCTACATCCTGATCATTGTCGCCGGCGCGGCGGTCCTGAGCTGGGTGGTGGACTATCTGGGCATCCCACGAACCATCGTGGGGCTGTTCGAGGACGCGCGATTTCCGCCCTGGGTGCTCATGGCCCTGGTGACGGTTCTTTACGTGGTCCTGGGGATGTTCCTCGACCCCGTGTCCATGATGCTCATGACCCTGCCGGTTACCTACCCTCTGGTCCAGTTGGCCGGGTTCGACGGGGTGTGGTTCGGGGTTGCCTTGATGATGCTGATCGAAGTGGGCCTGATAACGCCGCCCGTGGGGATCGTGCTGTTCGTCCTGCGCGCCACGCTTCCGCGGATCCCCTTCAAGGACATCATACTCGGCGCTCTGCCATTCGTGCTTGTGATCCTGGCCAATGTGGCGCTGATCCACGCCTTTCCCGGGCTCGCCACCTGGCTGCCGTCCCACATGGCGCGGTAGGCCACAGCCCGGGAACGGGGGAGCGATGGCGCCCGCGCCGGTCTCAGATCTTGCTGGGGCCGGCGACGGTTCCATCATCGTGGAGGTGGCCGATCTCGCTGTCGGGTAGGCCCAGCACGTCCGCAAGGATCTCGTCCGTGTGCTCGCCAAGGGACGGCGCGCGGACGGGGGGAAGGCGGTCCATGGCGGTCACGGTCACGGGCGACCCCGGCGTGGGGTAACGGTCACCCGTGGGGTGGGAAACGGGGGCGAGCAGGGGGTCGACCAGGGCCGCCTGGGAGCGGGCGCCGAGCGCCTCCCGGAGGGTCTGGTATGGTGCCCAGCAGACGGCGGTGCCCGCGAAATGGCGGGCCAGGTCAGCCTCCGAATGGCTCGCGATGGCCGCGGCGACGAGGGGAAAAAGGCGTTCCCGATGGGTGAAGCGGAGCCCGTCGTTGGCGCCGAGGTCAAGGCCCAGGTCCGCCTCCAAGGCGGCCACCGGTTCGGCGATGCCGAGCGAGTCGACCAGGGACCGCCATTGCCGGGGGGTCATGGCCATGACCATGACAGGCCGCCCATCCCGGGTGAGAAAATCGCGGCCGAAGGTGCCATAGGTGTCATTGCCGTATCGGGGGCGGTCGGTGCCCGTGACGGAGACCTCGGCCACCTGCCCGAGGAAACCGAGTGTGGCCATGGCGACGTCGCCCAGCGGTATGCGGATCTCCCCCCCCTCGCCGGTCCGTGACCGGTGGCGTTCGGCGGCCAGCAGGGCCATGGCGGCGTGCAGTCCGGTGGCGATATCCCAGGCTGGCAAGACATGATTGACGGGTTGATTGCCCAACGCCGCCGGACCCGTGAGGAACGGCACGCCCACGGCGGCGTTGACCGTATAGTCGAGGGCCGGAGCACCGTCCGCCCACCCCAGGACGCGCGCGGTGATCAGGTCGGGACGCCGTTCGGAGAGAGCGGCGTGGGAAAGGAAGCCGCCTTCCGGGAAATTGGTCACGAATAGGCCCGCGGCCTCGCCTGGGGCCGTCACGAGATCACTGGCCAGGGCCTGCCCCCGAGGGGTTCGCAAGTCGATGGCGATGGATTTCTTGCCCTTGTTGAGGCCTTCCCAGTAATAGCTGAGGCCGTTGGGTGCCAGCGGCCAGCGGCGGAAGTCGGGGCCTCCGCCGATTTGGTCAAAGCGGATGACGTCGGCGCCCAACTGTGACAGGTGCAGGGCGGCGCTCGGGGCGGCGACGAAGGAGGCGCCCTCGACCACGCGCATCCCCTCAAGCAAGCGATACATTCTCTCGATCCCTTTCCGGTCCGGGGCGGAGGGCCGCGGGTGTATCGCGCTCTCCCGGTGGGGAGGGTCCTCCGTCGCGCGGGATGGTAGGGACCGGTCAGCCCCCTGTCTTCTGGCGGCGGCGGCATACCCTCCATGCCGCGTCGGGACGACCCAGCCGGCATTGGATGCGGCAAGATGGTCCGATGCCAGGGGGTGGGCGTCGGAGCTCCGGATCCGTCTCCCCCCCCGCGATCAGAAAAGGGAGACATACGATGACCATCGAAACGGCTGTGACCGCCCTGTTCGTGCCCGGCGACCGACCGGAGCGGATCGCCAAGGCGGTGGACTGTGGCGCGGATCTGGTCATCGTCGACCTCGAGGATGCCGTGGGGCCGGACCACAAGGCGCGGGCTCGGAGCTGCCTCAGCTCCCTCCAACACGACGTGGTTGTCCGGATCAATGGCGTGGAGACGGAATGGCATGGGGACGATCTGGCCGCCCTGGATTCGCCCCGGATCCTTGGTGTCATGCTGCCCAAGGCGGAGAGCGACGCCTCGGTCGCCGCTCTGTCCTCGCGGGTGGCGCGCCCCGTCATCGCCCTGGTGGAGACCGCGCGCGGATTGGCCGCGGTGGACGACATCGCTGGCGCCGCGGCCCGCTTGGCCTTCGGTTCGGTTGACTTCTCCACGGACTTGGGCTGCTCCCACAAGGACGACGCCCTGCTGTTGGCCCGGACCCGGCTCGTCCTCGCGGCCCGGGTCGCGGGAGGACCCCCGCCCATCGATGGCGTGACGCTCGCGATCAACGATCCGGATGCCGTCGGCGGGGACGCCCGCCGTGCCCTGGACCTTGGATTTGGCGGAAAGCTCTGCGTCCATCCCCGACAAGTCGCTTGGGTCCGCGAGGCATTCGCGCCCACGGCGGAGGAAAGGAACTGGGCGAACCAAGTCCTCGCCACCGGCCAGGGGGTGGCGCGGGTGGAGGGGGAGATGGTTGATAAGCCGGTCCGCGAGCGCGCCCGGCGGATCCTGGCCCGGGGGTGCCCGCCCGGGTGACGGGATCCGTCGCTTTCCGGTCCAGGGGCCGATTCCCCGGCTTATTGTCCGGTGATGGATCGTCTCACATGCGTTCGAGCAGCCGCTTACGACCGGTGAGCAGGCCGCACTGACTCAAGCCGCCATCAACGGCCACCTCGGTCCCCGTTATGTAGGAAGAGGCGTCGCTGGCCAGGAAGAGGACGGTGGAGGCGACCTCCGGGACCTTGCCCTGCCGGGCCATGGGGATGAGGGTATTCCAGACTTCCGCGTGGCCGGGGGGCGCGTTCCCATGGAGGGGAGTCGGCGTGCTGCCGGGGTGGACGGAGTTCACGCGAATCCCATCGTCGGCATATTCCAGGGCCGCCGTTTTGGTCAGTCCCCGGAGCGCCCATTTGCTCGCGGAGTAGGCCGCGTCGGGGTGCCCTACCAGTCCGGAGGTGGAGGAGATGACGATAATCGATCCGCCGCCACCGGTCCGCATGAGGGGCACGGCCGCCTTGATGCCCAGGAAGGCGCCGCCCAAATTGACGCGCAACGTGTGGTCCCATTCCTCCCAGTCCGTCCGGTCAATCGTGTGGCGCATGTTGATACCGGCGTTGCTGACGAGGATGTCCAGGCGTCCATGGCGGTCTTCGATATCCGCTATCCTGTCCGCCCAAGCCTGGGCGTCGGTTACATCCAGGGGGGCGAATTCCACCGCCAACCCTTCGGCGCGCAGTGCTCCGGCCGCGGCTTCGCCCTCCGCGAGAAGCACATCCCCGGCGACCACCCTGGCCCCGTGACGGGCGAGGGTCTCGGCGATTCCGGCGCCCAAACCGCGGGCGCCCCCGGTGACCAGGGCAACGCGCCCCGTTAGATCCAGCATGTCCATGAACGCGATATCTCCATTGTTTTTTTGTCCCGGCCCGGCGATTTGTGGCTGGTTCCGAGGGGGGCGCTTCAGCGGCGCGCCTCGGCTTGGGCCGACATGGCGGCATGACCCTCCGGGGCTTCCGCCCAGGCTTCCACGTCCGTACCGTTCACATGGGCATGGATGGTGAACGCGGCGAGGTCGAAGAGCGGCGCTTCTCCCCTGAAGCGGAAGGACGCGAGGGGCGTGTCCGCGGCGCGGGCCGCGAGGTTCGCGAGCAGGGTCGCCGTCAGGGGGCCCTGGACCACGAGACCGGGATAGCCTTCCGTCCGGGTCGCGTATTCGCGGTCGTAGTGGATGCGGTGACCGTTGAAGGTCACGGCGGAATAGCGGAACAGCATCACCGGGTCGGGCTTGACCACGACCGACAGGTCGGGTCTTGGCCTTGGCGTGATCCTCGGCTGTCCGGACTCGCCCGGCGCGGGCCGTTCGCGGTAAACGATATCCTGTTCCTCGCGCAATCGCGCCTCGCCGTCGACCTCGTGGAGGTGTTCGACCGTCACGAAGCAAAGGGTCCCGCTCGAGCCCCTCTTCTCCGATATGTCGAGGATGCGCGACCGGCGCCGGACTCGGTCGCCGATCAGCAGGTCGCCCAGGAACTCGATCCGCCCGCCCGCCCACATGCGCCGGGGCAGGGGAATTGGCGGAAGAAAGCCCCCCTTCCGGGGATGGCCATCGGATCCGAGTGCCTCCAGCGGCTCGGAGGGTCGCATGTAGAGCCAATGCCAGAGGGGGGGCAGCCGCTCCCCCATGGCGAGGCTCGCCCGGGGGTCCAGGATGCTTCGCATCAGTCGGGCGGACTGGGGGTCGATTACGTCCTCCGTGACCTCCTCCCGTCCGATCCATTGCCTGAGGTCGCTGTCCATGGGAATCCGCTTTCCTGTCGCGTCCGGTGGGGAGCCCAGGCGTGCCGCGCGGGTGCTGGCGCCTTTACGCTCGGGTCCTTTGAGACTGCTTAGCATGTCCGATCCGCCGGGCATCCGACCATTTCGGCATATTCCCGATGCCGAAATTTTCCTTCGGCGCGGGTTCTTTCGCTCCTAGAGTATCTTCGAGATGAAGTTTGGGCGCTCAGCGACCCAACTTGATCTCGAAGATACTCTAAAATCTATAGAATTAGAGTGAAATGGGGCCAGCTTGTTCCACGCTGATCCCATTTCACTCTAACCTGGGTGGTATCTCACGCGTGTCGCGGTTCGATGCGGACGCGCGGCCCGGGTTCGAGGCATGAAACACCTAAACGGGAGAAGATGGGATGCGCGACCTTAAGGACGGTGGTGCCCGCGGAGGCGGTGGGTTCCAGACGGGGGCCGCCGAGGTGCTCTCTTCGCGTGGAGGAGCTCCGGGTTTCTATCGCTTCCGGCATGAGGACGCGATGGTGACGGTTTTGTCCGACGGTCGGGTCCACAGCCGGGCGCCGAGCACCACCTTTCGAGGCGCGCCACCGGAGGAGATTGATCGTCTGGTGACGGACCATTTCCTGCCAACAGACCGATTGGTGCTCGAGGAAAACGTGGTGTGTCTTGAGATTGGGGGCGGGCGGATCCTGTTTGATTGCGGCCTCGGGTCCTCGCCCCTGTTCGGTGGGCGGGGGGGGCGCCTTGTCGGCAACATGGCGGCCGCGGGCATCGACCCCGGAACCATCGCCGCCGTGGTGCTGAGCCACGGTCATCCGGACCACCTTGGTGGCTTGGTCGACGACTCGGGTGCCAAGCGATTCCCGGCCGCGGATGTTTTTATCAACCGACTGGACTTCGAATATTGGATGAGCGAGGACCGGACCGGTCCGGTCCTCGGGGCCTTCCGGGATCTGGCGATCGCCCAGCTCGAGCCCTATCGCGGGCGTCTGCGGTTCATCGCCGACGGCCAGGAAATTCTGCCCGGCGTTCAGGCGGTGTTTTCGCCGGGGCACACGATCGGTCATACCCATTTCCTTGTTTCTTCCGGCGGGCGGCTCCTGGCGCTCACCGCCGATCTCAGCCGCCATCACCTGTTGGGGGTGGAAACGCGCTGGGAGTTTTCCGGCGACTTCGACCCGAGGGAGTCCGTGGAGACGCGGGAGAGGCACTTCGCCCGCTTCGCCGCCGAACGGATTCCCATCCTGTCCTATCACTACCCCTGGCCGGGTCTCGGCCATATCGTGCGGCACCGTGACGGGTTCAGGTTTCTGCCAACGGCGATGGACCTGAGCGGCTGAGCCAACTCCGTGGGTCGCGGCATGGGCCGTATGCCGCGACGGCATTTTTTCACCTGGGCTCTCTCGGCTTATCCAATGGGCATGACGAACGGGACCTTCCCAATGTCCCGGACCGCCCGTAAGGAGCCGAAAGGAGCCCAAATGTCGGAGACAATTCTCGGTGGTGTTCGCGTGCTGGATTTCGGGCGGTACATCGCCGCTCCCCTGTGCGCCGCCATGCTCGCGGATCTTGGCGCGGAGGTGATCCGCGTGGAACGCCCCGAGGGCAATGACGACCGCTATCTCATGCCCGTCGCGGAGGATGGGGAGGGCGCGATGTTCATGCAGATGAACCGCAACAAGCGATCGCTGGCGCTCGATCTCACCCGGCCGGAATTTCGTGGCATCCTGGACCGGTTGGTCCGGACGGCCGACGTCGTGGTCGCCAACCTGCCCCCAAAGGCCCTGGCGAAGGCGGGGCTGGACTACGACCGTCTGCGCGCGATCCGCTCCGACATCATCCTGACCACGGTGACGGCCTTCGGATCCAGCGGCGCCTTCGCCAACAATATTGGATTCGACGGCAGCGGCCAGGCATTGAGCGGCGCCGTCCACCTCACGGGGGTTCCCGGGCACCCCTACCGGTCGGCCACATCCTATGTGGACTACGCAACCGGTCTCTCGGCGGCCCATGGTACGCTCGCCGCGATCATCGCCCGCATGCGAACGGGCAAGGGGCAACACGTGGAAGCCTCGCTGCTCGGGACCGCCCTGGCGATGACCAATCCCATGCTGATCGAGGAAGCCACTGGTGCGCGTAGCCGGATCGCCGTCGGCAACCGCAGTCCCATTTCGGGTCCCTCGGATCTGTTCGCCACGCGGGATGGCTGGATCTTCGTGCAGGTCGTCGGGAATGCCGTGTTCGAGCGATGGGCCAGCGCCGTTGGCGCGGAGGATCTGCGCGGGGATCCGCGCTTCGCTTCCGATATCGGCCGCGGCGACCACGGCGAGGCGCTGAGCGAGCGGATGCGGCCCTGGTGCGCCTCCCGCACCACCGAGCAATGTCTGGAGGACCTGACGGCCGCACGGGTCCCGGTCTATCGCGTGCTCTCCCCGCGCGAGGCCCTGGAGGCGGACGAGAACGGTGTCTTCCTCCAATGGACCGCGGTTCCCGGGATGCCGGATCCCGTACCTATCGTCGCCCCGGTGGCACGGTTCTCCGGGTACCCGGAGACTGGTTTCAGGCCGCCACCCCGCTTGGGCGCCGACACCGAGGTCATCCTGCGCGAGATTGGCATAGCCCCCTCGTTGTCCGGTTTCGCCAGTGACGGCCTGGCGGGGGATTCGCCCGCCCCGGCCGGTTCCCTCTAGTGGATCAACCGAACCACTAGATCACGATGAAATCAGGTCGATTCGACCTGATTTCATAAACGTGATATAATTCATATAGTTAGATCGGAATGAGACGGAAAACCGCGGACACTTTTCCTCTTTCCGCTCTAGCGCTTTTTCAATCGATGCAAACCGCTCTAGGGAGTGGTCCCGCGGTCGCGCGGGACCACGACGAGATCGCGCGTGATCGAGACGCGCCCCACACCCCGCCAAGGAAGATGGAAACCATGCGCGACGCCTTTATCTGTGAACCCGTCAGGACCCCCGTGGGCCGCTTCGGCGGGGTTTTCCGCGAGATCCCGGCCGCCGATTTGGGCGTGACGGTGGTCAAGGGGCTCTTGGAGCGGACCGGGATCGCGGCGAACGATATCGATGATGTCCTGTTCGCCCAATGTTATCCCTCCATGGATGCCCCGGCGCTGGGTCGAGTGGTGGCGCTTGATGCCGGCGTGGACATCCAGGTTGGCGGTTTGCAGATCGACCGGCGGTGCGGTTCCGGCCTGCAGGCGGTGATCTACGCGGTGCTTCAGGTGGCTTCCGGGGCATCCGACCTGGTGATCGCCGGGGGGGCGGAGTCCATGAGCAATGCTCCCCTTTACACGACCGCGGCCCGTTGGGGGGTCAAGGGAGAGGGCCTCCTGTTCCACGATGCCTTGGCCCGGGGGCGGGTGACCGCCGGAGGAAAGCGGCACCCCGTTCCCGGCGGCATGATCGAGACCGCGGAGAACCTGCGGCGCGACTATGCGATCCCCCGGGAGGAACAGGACGCCTTCGCCGTGGAGTCCCACCGCCGCGCGGTCGCCGCCCATGAGGCGGGGCTCTTCCGCGAAGAGATCATCCCCGTGGAGGTCGCGCGGCGCCGCGAAACGGTGGTGGTCGACCGCGACGAGCATCCCCGACCGGATGCTTCCCTGGAGACGCTCTCGGCGCTTCGTCCGATGATGGGGAAAGCCGACGCCGGAGCGACGGTGACCGCGGGCAACGCCTCCGGCCAAAACGACGGCGCCTCGGCGGTGGTCGTCGCCTCCGCGGCGATGGTGGCCAATTATGGCTTGCGGCCCCTGGCGCGGCTCGTCTCCTGGGCCGTCGCGGGAGTGGCGCCAAGGACCATGGGCATTGGCCCGGTACCATCCTCCGCCCGCGCCCTCGCCGCCGCCGGGCTCGCCTGGAAGGACATCGACCTCATTGAGTTGAACGAGGCCTTCGCGGCCCAGGTCCTGGCCTGTACCCGGGAATGGCGGTTCTCGGAGACCGATTTCGAGCGGATGAACGTCAATGGATCGGGGATCTCCCTGGGGCACCCCGTTGGCGCGACGGGCGGTCGGATTCTCGCGACTCTTCTGCGGGAAATGGCGCGCCGCGGTGCCCGGCGTGGGTTGGAGACCATGTGTATCGGTGGCGGCCAGGGGTTAACCGCGATTTTCGAGAGGGTGTGAGACGGGTCCGCGGGGCGCGCTTCCGGGCGCGATGCCGAATCGGTATCGTGCCGATCCGGACGTGGCATTTCCCACCCGACGTGCTTTCGGGCAGAACCAAGGGAAACATGGGAGGAAAAGACGATGATACAGTATCGCGGTTTGATTGCGTTTGTTGCTGCTCTTACGGCCTTCGCGGGCATCGCCCAGGCCGACCTTCTGGAGGACGTGAAGGGGCGCGGCAAGCTTGTTTGTGGTGTCCTGACGGGCTTCGAGCCATTTGGATACCAAGATCCGGAAACCCATAGGCTCGTTGGGTACGAAATTGACTACTGCGATGAGTTGGCGAAGTGGCTTGGCGTGGACGCGGAACCCAAGGTGGTAACGACCCAAGGCCGCATTCCCGAACTGTCCCAGGGCCGAGTGGACGTTCTTGTCGCTCTCATTTCCTACACCAAGGAACGGGATCAGGTTGTCGACTACAGTGGCCTCTACCTGCGCAGCGAGAGCAAGTTCATGGTACTCAAATCTTCCGGGCTCGCGGGCGCTGGAGATCTGGCCGACAGGAGAATTGGTGTCTCCAAGGGATCACCACTGGAAAAATTCCTACGCGGGACCTATCCCTCGGCGACGGTGGTGTCCTTCGACGACAAGTCGGCCTCTTACCTGGCGTTGAAGTCCGGCAAGGTGGACGCCCTGCTCACCCAAACCACGACGTTAATGGCGATGAAGAACCTCGATCCGGAGGGCGATGACATGCTGGTATTGCCGGAGTCGATCTATCCCACGGACTTCGGGATCGTGGTCAGGCCCGGAGAGGCGGCCTTCCTGGTGAAAACGAACGCTTTTCTCGCGTCCGCGGAAAAATCTGGTCTAGCGGATAGGATTTTCGAAAAATGGTTCGGTCCCGACACGCAATATAACATGAAGCGAGAATTCGAGGTTGGAACTCCAGCTCGTTGAAGTCGCAAGCTGCGAGAGATTTTGTGGGTGCGGGATGTTTTGGCCAGGGGGGACATGGGTGGTCATCTATTTAGATCATGTCCCCGGTCGTGGTGTAAGAGCGGTGGTCACCGCGAATTCCCAGTAAGGTTTTGCTACCACACGAAACCACGACAGGGATATTTACGATGACCACCACCGACATGAAGACCTTGTAAACCCTTCTCGCCAAGGAGCCTGACGCCGTTATCGTCCGCGAAATGCTGGACTTCGCGGCCCAGCGCTTGATGGAGCTGGAAGTGGAGGGTAAAACGGGCGCCGCCCTCGGAGAGGGGGCCCTGGAAATTCGGCCAGGGTGTTAAGCTGTTCCCATCTCTGAAAAGGAGAGGGACTTTGGGCAAAGTCACACGGAAGCGTTACGGGGCCGACTTTGACCCGGAAAAATCACGTCACTTTTTTTGGAGGGCCGATCAGCCCGATTTTTCTCTCCGGTTCCGGAATTGTCGGAGCCCTGTCTCCGGCCCGGAAGGGGCTGGTTGCGAAAAGGGGTATGTGGTCGCGGCGATACAGCTAATAAAAGAAGGCTCAATTCGCGTTTCGTAGGTGTATCACGCGCCCATGGCAGCCGCGATGCATCGCCGTGGGGTTGGATTGGCGCTGAGAGCGACGAGATGGAACCACTTCAGATAGCTGGTCAGGTATTTTGTGGCGATGCCAC
>JAIOYK010000073.1 GCA_021741145.1 Rhodospirillum sp.
ACGCGGGTCTGCTGGACGGCGGGTTGAAGGTCCGGGCGGTGCATGTGCCCGACCAGTTCTACGAACATGACAAGCCCGAGGTCCAATGCGCCAAGGCCGGGATCGATGCCCGGGGCATCGCCGAGCGGGTCCTCGGGGCCTTGGGTCTTGAGTCGGAAGTCGGGGAAAGTTCGGGCGGCATGGCCTGACGGCCGCTTATTCCGAGGGCCGAATCCGTGCTGGATTGCCCAGGGCGGTGCTGTTCTCGGGGACATCGTGGGTGACAACGGCTCCCGCGCCGATCAGGGCGCTGTCGCCGATGGTGACGCCGGGCAGAAGGATTGCGCCGCCGCCAATCCACACATTCGCGCCGATGGCGATGGGCCGACCGAATTCCAGGCCCGTGGACCGGTGCGTGGGGTCCCGGGGGTGGTCGGCGGTTAGAATCTGGACTCCCGGACCGATTTGGGTGCCCGCGCCAATCGTCACGGCCACCACGTCCAGGATCACACAGTTGAAGTTCATGAAAACGCCGTCGCCGAGCCGGATGTTGTAGCCGTAATCGCAGAAAAAGGGCGGACGGATCATCACGCCCTCGCCCACTTGGCCCAGCGCTTCCACCAACAGGGCTCTCCGGTCGTCCGGCGTCATGGCATGGGCACGGTTATAGCGGTCCATCCACTGGGAAATACGCCAATTGTCCGCGGCCAGTTCGGGCGCGTTCGCCCGGTAAAGGTCACCGGCCAGCATCTTTTCCTTCTCCGTTCTCGTATCCATGGCGATCGCCTCTAAGGTGTTGGAGGGAGGGCATGGTCCGTGATCCAGAGGTGCGTGGCAAGGCCTGGAATTTTCGTCGGGCCGGGGAGCGTCCGGGGGCGGGGGATGACGAAAAGGAAGGATAGGATTTCTCCGTCCCATTCCTCCCGCGATGAACCAAAAAAGGGCGCCCGAAGGCGCCCTTTCGACCCACAGAAGTGGATGCTCGTCTCGTTTGGACATGCTTATCGTTTGGACACGCTTAGAGCGGAATGAGGAAAACTGTCCGCGGTTTTCTGTCTCATTCCGCTCTAACTATATGATTTAGATCACGTTTATGAAATCAGGTCGATTCGACCTGATTTGATCGTGATCTAGTAGCGATAGGCTTCCGGCTTGAAGGGTCCAGCCACGTCGACACCGATGTAGGCGGCCTGCTTGTTGGACAATTGGGACAACTGAACGCCCAGCTTTTCCAGGTGCAGGGCGGCGACCTTCTCGTCCAGGTGCTTGGGCAGGACGTAGACCTTGTTCCCATACTTACCATCGCCGTTATTGGCGAACAGCTCGATCTGAGCCAGGGTCTGGTTGGTGAAGGAGGCGCTCATCACGAAGCTGGGGTGACCGGTGCCGCAACCCAGGTTCACCAGACGGCCTTCGGCCAGTAGGATGATGCGGTGCCCATCGGGGAACGCGATCTCGTCGACCTGCGGCTTGATGTTGTTCCACTTCAAGTTCTTCAGGCTGGCGACCTGAATTTCATTATCGAAGTGGCCGATGTTGCAAACGATGGCCCGGTCCTTCATGGCCCGCATGTGATCAAGGGTGATCACATCCAGGTTGCCGGTGGTCGTGCAGAAAATGTCGCCGCGGGGGGCGGCGTTTTCCATGGTCACGACCTCGAAACCTTCCATGGCGGCCTGAAGGGCGCAGATCGGATCGATCTCGGTCACCAGAACGCGGCAACCGGCGCTGCGCAGGGACTCGGCGGAGCCCTTGCCCACGTCACCAAAACCGGCGACCACGGCGATCTTACCGGCCATCATCACGTCGGTGGCGCGGCGGATGCCGTCGACCAGGGACTCCCGGCAGCCATACTTGTTGTCGAACTTCGACTTGGTGACCGAGTCGTTCACGTTGATCGCCGGGAACGGCAGGGTACCAGCCTTTTCCATCTCATACAGACGGTGGACACCGGTGGTGGTTTCCTCGGTCACGCCCTTGATGTTGGCCAGCACCTTGGAGTACCAGCCGGGCTGCTCGCCGATGCGCTTTTTAATGGCGGCGAAGAGGATCTCCTCTTCTTCGGTCCCGGGGTTGTCGAGAAGGGAGAGGTCCTTCTCGGCGCGGGCGCCCAGGTGGATCAACAGGGTGGCGTCGCCACCGTCATCCAGGATCATGTTCGGGGTACCGCCGTCGGACCACTCGAAGATCTTGTGGGTGTAGTCCCAGTAATCGGTCAGGGACTCACCCTTGATGGCGAAGACCGGGATCCCGGCGGCGGCGATCGCGGCCGCGGCGTGATCCTGGGTGGAATAGATGTTGCAGGACGCCCAGCGGATGTCCGCGCCCAAGGACTTCAGGGTCTCGATCAGGACGCCGGTCTGGATGGTCATGTGCAGGGAACCAGCGATGCGCGCGCCCTTGAGGGGCTGGCTGGCGGCGAATTCCTCGCGGGTCGCCATCAGGCCCGGCATTTCGCTCTCGGCGATGTCCAGTTCCTTGCGGCCGTATCCAGCCAGGGAAAGGTCGGCGACCTTATAGTCGGTGAAACTCATCACTGCTCTCCGCTTGCGTTGTCGTGCTGGACCGCCCCCTCCCGGGGCTCGGGTCACGGGGAACAGGACGCGCGAAAACGCGTCTCCCCGGGGCGGTCCGGAGCATTTCCACCGGGAAATGCTCCTCCCGAATTTCGTGGAACACGTCGTTAAGCGCACGCCTCGGCGCGTTCCGAAGGGAATATAAAGATATATTTATATCCTTATCAAGCTATTTGTTTGGTGGATTTCCGCTGTCAACCAGAAGGCTGTCCGCCGCCTTGGCGATGCGCCGGGCGTCGTTCAGGTCCATGATCGCATGGACCTTGCGGGCCGTTTCCGACAGGGACAAGCGGCGGATATTGCGCTTCACCAGGGGAATGTTGGTGGCGGACATGGAGAGTTCCGTCACGCCAAGACCCATCAAAACCGCGGCCAGCTTGGGATCACCGGCCATTTCCCCGCAGACCGAAACGGGGATGCGCGCCCGATTCGCGGCCTCCACGGTGAACTGGATCAGCCGCAGCACCGCGGGATGGAGCGGGTTGTAGAGGTGGGCGACGTCCTGATCGGACCGGTCGATGGCCAGGGTGTATTGAGTCAGATCATTGGTGCCGATGGCGAAGAAGTCACAGGCCCAGGCCAGGGAGTCCGCGGCCAGGGCGGCGCCGGGAACCTCGATCATCACCCCCAAGGGGGGGAGAGCCGCGGGCAGGATCACACCCTTGCGCCGTTTCAGCTTCCGGATCACCTGCTCGAGGATGTCGCGGGCCCGTTCCAACTCCTCCAACGAGGCGATCATCGGGAGAAGGATCCGCGCCGGTCCATGGGCGGAGGCCCTGAGAATGGCGGCGAATTGAGTTTCAAGCAATTCGGGTCGGGCGAGGGACAGGCGAATGGCCCGCAGGCCGAGCGCCGGATTGGGACCGTCGCGCAGACCCAGGGAGTCGGCCAGTTTATCGCCCCCCAGGTCGAGGGTCCGGATGGTCACCGGCCGCCCCTTCATGCCGTCGATGATGGACTTAAGGAAATGATATTGCTCGTCTTCGTTCGGGACTTCAGCACGGTTCATGTACATGAATTCGCTACGCAGCAGCCCCACCCCTTCGGCACCCGATTCCCGGGCCATCTCCAACTCGCTGGGCAGTTCCACATTGGCCATCAGATGGATCCGCGCCCCGTCCTTTGTCTCCGCCGGCAGATTCCGCAAGCGGCCCAGGCTCCGACGGGATCGCAGGAAGTCCGCCCGGCGCTTGCGAAAATCGGCCAGGGTGTCCGGATCGGGGTCGATCACCACTTCGCCGGTCTTGCCATCCAGACAGACCGTATCCCCGGGGCGGACTTGGCCGACCAGATCCTCGATGGCGACCACGGCGGGCAGACCAAGGGAACGTGCCATGATCGCCGTGTGCGAATCGGCGCCACCTGTGGAGAGCGCCATCCCCGCCACGGCCTTGGGGTCCAGCAGGGCCGTATCCGCCGGGCTCAGGTCCTCGGCGACGATGACGGCGTCCTTGGGCAGCAGGGAAAAGGGCCGGTAGGACGACTTGGTGAGGACCCGTATCAGACGCCAGCCGATGTCCCGGACATCCGACGCCCGGGAGGCCAGATAGGGGTCGGCCATGGCGGCGAAGGTCTCGGCCATGGCATCCATTTCTTCCTTCACCGCGGCTTCGGCGTTGATGCGCCGCTCCGCGATCCGGTTTTCCGCTCCCTTCAGAAAGCGCGACCCACTGAGCATCTGCTGGTAGGCATCGAGAAGGTATCCCAGTTCCTCCCCCGCCGCGCCGGGAAGGGCCCGGGCCTTGCCCCGCAAGTTCTTAAGCTGGCGGCTGCCCCGGTCGGCGGCTTCGGCCAGACGCAGCTTTTCCCGGTCAATCCGCCCGGGGGGGATCCGATATTCGGGGACGGAGACGGACCCGGCCTCGTGTCGGTAGGCGACTCCGATACAGACACCGGGACCCACGGCAAGCCCCGACAGGCGAAGGACCCGGGCGTTCTCCGCGGAAAGACGGGGGGCACCTTGGGACTTAGTCTTCATGGAAGCCATCTGCGATCAGGATGCAGAGGGCATCCAGCGCTTCCTTGGCTTGGGGACCTTCGGCGGAGAGGGATATGGTGGTTCCGGGGCCGGCGGCCAGCATCATCAGACCCATGATGGACCGGCCCGAGACGTCCTGTCCCCGATTCGAGACGCTGACTTCCGCGTCGAACGTTTCCGCGGTCTTGACGAATTTCGCGGCGGCCCGGGCGTGGAGGCCACGGCGATTGATGATGGTGGCCTCGCGCGCCATCGTGGCGGTGGAACTGGACTCACTGGGCATGGGCGCTTGGTTTCTCCCTGGACTATTCCCCTGACCCGCGCCCTGTTTTTGTCACGGGGTGGGCGTCGGTCTTCGCGTTCGGTCTATCGCATATGGGTATTCGGGTGCTTCTTGTCGCGGCCTCCGGGACCGGACCTGGGGATCAGGGATCCTGGGTCAACAGGCGGGAGGCGACATTGATATATTTGCGACCCGCCTCCTGGGCGCTGCTGGCGGCATCCTGCATGGACTGGGTGTCCCGCACCGTGGCCAAGCGGATGAGCATGGGCAGATTGACCCCGGCGATAACCTCGATCTTGGCCTTTTCCATCACGGAAATGGCCAGGTTGGAGGGGGTGCCACCGAACATATCCGTGAGCAGGATGGTGCCATCTCCGCTGTCGACTTTCTCGACGCTTTTCAGGATGTCCTGACGGCGTTGTTCCATATCGTCATCGGGGCCGATGCAGACGGCCGCGATGTTCTCCTGCTTGCCCATGACATGCTCGGTGGCGGCGATCAACTCTTCCGCCAGACGTCCATGGGTCACCAATACCATGCCGATCATCGAACCTTGCCCATTGCTGATGGGTTCTCGCCCCCAATCCAGTGGGAGACCGCCCGTTTCCGTTATCGGGAGCAGATCGCCATCGGACGCGGTCCCATTATGACCTCGTCTGATCGAAACATGCTCTCGTCGTTGCCGGATAGCCAAGGGCATCCGGGACCGCGGGGCGCCGGAATGCCTCCGGCGTCCAGGATCAAAGGTGTATATCGCGGTGGCGGACGCGGGCGCGATACCCGCTATCCCCCAACCATGCCGCCAAACGCTCCGCCGTGTAAACCGACCTGTGCTTGCCACCGGTACAGCCGATGGCGACGGTCAGGTAGCTTTTGCCCTCCCGCTCGTAGCGGGGCAACAACAGCTCAAGCAAATCGGTGACCCGTTTCAGAAAGGGTTCGTAGTCCGGATCGGCGCTCACGAAGGCCGCCACGGCCGGATCCAGACCGGTCAGGGGCTTCAGCTTGGGGTCGTAATGGGGATTGGCCAGAAAGCGAGCGTCGAAGACCAGATCCGCCTCCCGAGGCAGACCATTGCGAAAGCCGAAGGAGGTCACGAATAGGGTCATCTCGCCCCCGGACTCCAACGAGAACTCGGCTTCCAGGATACCCTTCAGTTGGCCCGGGGCCAGGGTGGTGGTGTCGATCCGGCGGCTGGCCTGATCCTTCAGGGGGGCGAGCAGGCGCCGCTCCATGGCGATTCCATCGGCGACGGGCCGCTCCTGGGCCAGGGGGTGGCGCCGCCGGGTTTCGGTGAAGCGGCGTTCCAGGATATCGTTATCGGCGTCGATGAACAGCAAGTCGGTGTCGAAGCCGTTATCGCCCTTCAGGCGCTCCAGGGCGGCAAGGACCGTGACCATGTCGAATCCCCGGGTCCGGGTGTCGATTCCCAGTGCCAGGGGGCGGGGCTCTTCCCGTCCGCTGGAGATCAGGGCGTCCAGCAGATAGAGGGGCAGGTTATCAACCGCTTCGTAACCCAGATCCTCGAGGGCGCGGAGGGCGCTCGCCCGGCCCGCGCCGGACATGCCGGTGACCAGGACAACCCGTCTCCGACCTCCCTCGGGGGGGGATGGGAGGGGGGGCGGAGGCTGATCCGCGGACTTGCGAGTGTCGGGTTCGGGGATGGGCGCGGTGACCATGGGAGGAGTCCAATCCCTATGGGGCGTCGCGGGACGAGGTGGAAGACAAGGCGGGCCTGTCGGTGCCCCGCCGGTCATCTTGAACCCGCGTACTATCCCCTCGCGCGACCTGGAGGGCAAGGTCAACCTTGTGCGCCGCGGCAAGTTCCCAAGGGTCCAGGCGCGCCAAGGGCAGAGGCACGCCCAGAAGGAGCACGGTTCGCGGATCGGGCAGACGCTCCAGGGGGCCGCCGGGGCAAAGGTCGACCACCAGGGCCAGGGCCGTCGGGCCGGTGGTCCGGGGGGCGGGCAGGATGCCCAGGCCACGCACTTCCAGCAGGCCCGCGAGGGTGGCCGGGGTCATGGCGATCACACGGCCGTCCCGGAGGGTCAGAACCGTCTGGTCATCGGCCACCAGGGCGAATCCCCGGTCCATGATCAATCGAAGGGCCAAGTCCGACTTCCCGGCACCGGACGGTCCCCGCAACAAGACCGCGGCCCCATTTCGGGCGACGGTGGTGCCATGGTGAGTGGGGACGAGGGGCTGGGTCGGGTTCATGACGGCGAGTGTGCGGTGGGACCCGCCCGCGGTCAATGGAGTCGCGTTCCGAGACTCCGCCCCAACGCCCCTATCCCGAACACCGTCTCCCGAGACGACCGAGACCGGCCCCGGCCGGGTCATCATCGGGGCCATCCTCGGGGCCATCCTCGGGGGCGCCTCCATTTTGCTGTCCCGCCTTGACTTCGCCCCGGCGGCCCCGGACCATGCGGCCACCAAATGTGTTTTACCGGGGCCAGGGAACGAAACATGAACAAGAAGGGTTTGATCGCCATCGCGGTGGTGGGCGTGCTGGGGGTCGTGGGCGCCGTGGGCTACGGGCTCGTCCAGACCAAGGGCGAGGAAAAAGTCCGGAGCATGCTCGCGGGCTTCCAGAAGTCCCTGCCGCCGAACACCACCTTGGATTATGAGACCCTGTCCATCAGTCCGGCGGGCCTGTCCCTGACCATGGGCGGCGTACGGGTGAACAATCCCGTCGAACATCTGGCCGGGACGGTGAAGGAAATCACCCTGTCCAATCCGGGCTTCAGCGGCGCCACCGTCAAGACCATCGACATGGAAGTCGATGGCGCCGAGATCTCCATGGCCCGACCCCAGGCCTCCCTGACCGTCAAGGTCGACCATGTCGAGGTGGAGGACGTGGACATTCGCGAGTCGATTGCCCTGGGCAAAATGTTCAAGGGGTTGAAATCAGCCGGAGACCTGGAACCCGAGGCCATGTCCCGCATCAATGTGGGACCCAGCCAAGTACGGAACCTGGATGTCACGGTGTCCTCGGAAAACACCCATATGACCATCGGCGCCATCGACATGGACGGCGTTGAGCGGGGTGTTCTCGGTCGTCTGAGCTATAAGGACTACTTGGTCGAGAAAGATGGGGCGCGGCTGTCCCTGGACAGCCTGGCCCTCGAGGGGATCGACCTGATCCGCTTGGCCCACTGGGCCAAGGACGCGGAGGCGCGCATGAAGCGGGGCGAGCCTCCCGTCGTCGATACGCTGGGCCTGACCTTACTGGACATGGCCGGCGTCCGGATGGAAGGCGAGGGTCACGCAATGGCCGTGGACCACATGGCGATCACCGACCTGGAAAGTATCCAGGGCCTGCCCGTCCGGGTTTCCCTGGTCATCGAAGGTCTGCATATCCCCGCCGGAGAGCTGGACGAGGAAACCAAGGCCTTTCTGTCCGAAAACGGGCAATCCGATCTTGTGGTGAATCTGGCCTATGGCCATGCCCTGGACCAGGAGAAGAAGACCCTGGTCTTCGGGCCCGCCACCCTGGACCTGGGTGTGCTTGGCCAATATGGGGGGACCTTGGCTCTGGCTGGGTTGGACGTGGACATGCTGGTCACCGCCCAGGAACGCCCGGAACGTCTGCTCGATTCCGCCCGATTGGACAGTGTGACGGTGAAGGCCGTGGCCGGTTCGGGAACAGCGTCCTACGCTGATCGCCTGCTGGCCAAGGAAGGCATGGACCGGGCCGCCCTGGCCACCCTGGTGGACCAGCGGGTGGGTACGGACCTGCGCCAGACCCTGGGCGCGGAGTTCGGCGATCGGTTGGTCACCGCCCTCACCGCGTTCATCTCCAATCCGGGCACGTTCACCCTATCGGCCAAGGCCCAGGAGGAGCCCATGAACATGAACCAGCTCGGCATGGGCCTCGCGCTGGTGCCCCAGAGGGTGCTCCAGGCCTATAACGTCCAAGTGGATTACGCCAAGTAAAGCGCCTCCCTATCTTGACGGTCAAATGAAAGGGCCCTAGCCTTCTTCCGCTACGGATCGGGGGGGCTTGATGACGCGGAAACGGGGGCATATGGCGCTTTGGTTGCGCCTGATTTGCGTCCTGTCGCTTCTGATGGTTGGATTCGGCCATCGACCTTTCCCGACGGTCTCGGACACCCTGTCCTCCGGGGCGGGGGGGGCTCTCTCCGCCTACGCCCTGCCCGATGGGTCCCTGCCATTCATTTGTACGGTCCCGTCCACGGGATCCGAGGATGGAGCCACCCTGACCTATCAGGGATGCGATGCCTGCCGGATTGTCGCGTCGTTCTGTTTGGCGACTCCCGTCGTTCTTCCCGTCCCCTTGGGGATACAGGAAACGGTCGAGCGGCCGATACCCGGCTCGATCACGGCTTTCACGGCCCCCCTCCCCCACGACGCCCCGCCCCGCGCGCCTCCCGGTGTCATGACCGTCTGAGACGGATGGCGCCGGACGGATGACATCCAGCGGGCGCCTTCTCCCAAACATCCCCCATCGACGCGGTGAACAGCCCCTCCCGTTTTCCCAAGAGACGGTTTTCTCGAGGGCCGGCTTCTCTCACGGGCCAGATCTCTCAAGGGCCAGATCTCTCGCGGGCCAGATCTCTCGCGGGAATGACAGGGGTGGAATCCCGCTCGTGGGTTCAACGCAGAGGCGTCCCGCCCACGCCGACCTTGGCCCGCTTCACGGGGCCGGGTCCGCGCGACCGTGGGCGACGCGAGTCCAAAGAGAGTTTCCGATGATTGCCAAAAACCTGGCCACCCTGGCCCTGTCCCTCTGCCTCGCCGCGCCCGCCTGGGCGCGCATTGACATCGTCGATCTTCGGGATCGGCACGTTACCCTCGAGGAACCCGCCAAACGGGTTCTTCTGGGGTTTTATTTCGAGGACTTCATGGCCATCACGGGTCCTGGGGCGATGGACCGTGTCGTCGCCCTGTCCACCCCGGTCTGGAAGGGCTGGCGGGTCCGGCAATATGAGGCCTATGTGAAGGCGATCCCATCCATCGCCGAGATAACCGATGTGGGGGACACGGAAAGCGGGACGTTTTCCATCGAGACGGCCATCGCGGCCAAACCGGACCTCGCCCTTCTCGCCGCCTGGCAGTACGACAGCCTGGGCGCCACCGCCTCGGCGCTGGAGGAGGCGGGGATCCCCATCGTCGTGGTTGACTACAACGCCCAGACGTTGGAGCGACACCTGCGGTCGACCCGGGTAATCGGTCAGGCCATGGGCGCCGAGGACCGGGCCGAGGCGCTGGCCGCGCTCTACGAATCGGCCATCAAGGACACCCTGGCGCGGGTCACCGCGGAGGGGCCGTCCGGCAAGTCCGTCTACGTCGAATTGGCGAAGAAGGGACCATCCGAGGTGGGCAATACCTATGGCAAGGGGATGTGGGGCGGCATCATCGATATGGTCGGCGGCGAAAACATCGCCAAGGGACAGGTCGAGAATTGGGGACCCCTGGCGCCGGAATACGTCCTGTCCCAACAGCCGGATGTCATCCTGCTCGCGGGGTCCGAATGGACCGGAGCACCGGAGGCCGTTTCCGTGGGGTTTGGCGCCGACCCCGCCCTGGTCAATCAACGCATGGCCGCCTACCTGACGCGCCCCGGGTGGAGTGACCTTCCCGCGGTCAGGAACGACGACGTATACGCGGTCTACCATGGGGGAACCCGGACCCTGTCGGACTATGTCTATGTCCAATACATCGCCAAGATCCTCTATCCGGAGGCCTTCAAGGATATCGACCCGATGGCGAACCTGGCGGCGTTTTACCATCGCTGGCTGCCCATCGAGGCCGAGGGCGTGTTCGCCACGCGATATGGTCCGGCGAAGCCATGACCTCGGCCGAGGTCGGCTTGCGTGGACTTCGCGACGGATATCGTCGCGAGGTTCTCCGGCGCGCCCTGATCCTGGGGCTCGCCGGTGTCGCGCTCCTGGTTCTGGTGGCCCTGGATCTCTCCCTGGGGCCGTCCGGCATGACCTTGCGTGAGGTGGGACGCGCCTTGGCCGCGGGGCCGAATGGGGAGGACCGGATGGCGGCGACCATCCTATGGCGGTTGCGCATGCCCCAAACCGCCATGGGGGTCGCCGTTGGATGCTGTCTTGGTCTCGCCGGGCTCCAGATGCAGACGATTTTGGACAATTCCCTGGCCAGTCCCTTCACCTTGGGGTTTTCCGCGGCCGCTGGCTTTGGAGCAGCCTTGGCGATCATGTTCGGCGCCTTGTTTCCCATTCCCGGCGTGATCGTCGTTCCGGTCCTGGCCTTCACGATGACTCTGCTGGCCTGTGTGCTGGTCCACCTCGTCGCCCGGACACGGGGCGCGACCTCGGAGGTTCTGGTTTTGGCCGGAATCGCGATCCTCTTTTTCTTCCAGTCCCTGCAATCACTGCTGCAATATCTGGCCTCTCCGGAGGTCTTGCAGCAGATCGTTTTTTGGCTTTTCGGGAGCCTGCTCAAGGCGAATTGGCCCGCCGTCGCCGTCACGACGGGCATTTTCCTGGTCTGCCTGCCGCTCGTGACCCGGGATGTCTGGTCCTTGACGGCGCTGCGGTTGGGGGAGGCGAACGCGGCGAGCCTTGGCCTGCGGGTCGCCGCCTTGCGCTACCGCGCCTTTACCCTCGTCGCGCTCCTGACCGCGGGCGCGGTGAGCTTCGTTGGAACCATCGGCTTCGTGGGGTTGATCGCGCCTCACCTCGCCCGCTCCCTTGCCGGAGAAGATCACCGTTTTTCCTTGCCGCTCGCCGCGGTCATGGGGGCGGTTTGCCTGATCGGCGCGTCGGTTTTTGGCAAGCTCATGTCCCCCGGCGCGGTTATCCCCGTCGGCATCATCACCGCGGTCGCGGGAATTCCCATGCTTCTCGTCGTCATCCTGCGAAAGGGAAGCGCCGCCCCATGAGCCTTATCCTTCAGAATATCCATGTCCAGAGGGGACCGCGGCGGGTCCTGTCCGATGTCACGGCCCGGATCGAAGCCGGTCGAGTCATCGGGGTCGTGGGACCCAATGGCGCCGGGAAGTCCACCCTCCTCTCGGCCATCGCGGGGGATCTTCCCTTTCGGGGGCGGATCACCTGGGAGGGGTGCCCGATTGAGCCAAGTCTGGTGGGATACATGCCTCAGGTCAGCCATGTTCGGGCTTCCCTCTCCGTCCTCGAGACGGTTTTGTTGGGGCGCCATGCGTTTTTAGGGTGGCGGGTGCGGGCCTCGGACATCGACCGGGCGGAAGTGGCCTTGGCGGCCTTTGGGCTCGTTCCCCTCGCCTCCCGGGCGATGAACACCCTGTCCGGTGGCCAGCAGCAAATGGTTCTCCTGGCCCAGCGATTGGCGCGGGATCCTCGGATCCTGGTGTTGGACGAGGCGACGAGCGCCTTGGATCTCTGTCACCAAATGATGGTCATGGCCCATGTCCGATGGTTCGCCCGGACGAGGAGGGCGACAGTGATCATCGCCCTCCATGATTTGAATCTGGCCGTTCGCCATGCCGACGAGTTGCTGTTGGTCGGACCAGACGGGTCCGTCTCCCATGGCGACGCGGGTATGATCGTGACCAAGGACACCCTGCGGCGGGTCTACGGGATTGAAGCGGATATTCTCGTGGGACCAGGAGACCGCCCCATGATCGTGCCCGTGGCTCTGGCCGAGGGGGAGAACGAGGGGCGGGCTGGTGAGCTCCGCGGGGATTGCCTCAATCCACCCCCGGCTTCCCCTGGCGCATCTTCTTGACCGCCCCGCGCTTGGTCTTCGAATCCATGCGCCGTTTCTGACTGCCCTTGGTTGGTTTGGTCGGGCGGCGGGGTTTGTCCCGGTGGGCGGCTTGGCGCAGCAGATCCACAAGTCGCTCCACCGCCTCGCGGCGGTTGGCGTCCTGGTTTCGATGGGTCTGGGCGGTGATGATGATCACCCCGTCGCCGGTCATGCGGGACCCGGCGACCGCGGGCAGACGCCATTTCACATAGGCCGTCAGATTCGGGGAATTGCGCGCGTCGAAACGCAACTGAACCGCGGAGGAAACCTTGTTGACGTTCTGCCCGCCAGGGCCAGAGGCACGAATGAACCGTTCCTCCAGTTCGCCTTCGTCGATGGCGATGGATCCGGTGATGGGAATCATCGCTGCTTCATCACGATCAGAGTCAGATCGTCGAGAACCTTGCACGCCCCGATATGGGCATGCAGGTCGGCGATGACCGCGTTCTTGACTTCCAAGGCCGAGGCCCGGTGGTGGATTTGGCAAACCTGCTTCAGGCGCTCCAGCCCATACAGCTGGTCGCGCTCGTTCACCGCCTCGGTGACGCCATCGGTATAGAGCACCACCAAGTCCCCCGACGCCAAGTCCAGTGTTTCCTCCGCCAGGGACTGGGCCAGGTTGTCCACCAAGCCCAGCGGCATGCCCAGCATTCGGGTGTCCACCTCCTCCAGCATACCGTCGGCGCGCACGATGATCACCGATTCGTGCTGGCCGGTGACGCGCAGCACGCCACCGGGGCGGCCATCGGGGCGCGGCGTGTGGTCGAGCAGGGCGAAGGTGAGGTTCGTGCCGCTGCCCATGCGCTGGATATTACCGAACAACGACCGGTTCAAAGCATCGACCAGGGCGGGAAGACCTGGATCAACCAAACCATTCACCCGTTCGTTCAGCGTGCGGACCGCGGATTGGGCCAGCAGCATGACCACCCCACTCTCCAAGCCGTGACCGGTGACCTCGCCGATGCCGATTCGGATGCCGCCGTCGTGTTCCAGGATATCAAAGTAATCCCCACCGACCTCGTCCGCGGCCTCCATGCAGGTCGCGACGTCCAGGGCGGTGATGCGGGCCAGTTCCTCGGGTCGGGGCAGCACCATATGCTGGATCCGCCGAGACACATCCAGTTCCGCCCCCAGACGCGGATTTTCCGTGCTCAGGCGTCCGGTCAGGGCCTTGATTTCCAAATGGGCCGCATCCAATTCCGCAAGCGCCCGTTTGGTTTCCACCTTTTCCCGGGCCAGGATCTCGCGCTTATCCACCTCCAGCTCCCGTATGCGCGCGGCATTGCGCTTGAAGACCTCCAGGGTCCGGGCCATGGCGCCGACTTCATCCCCCGCGTCCCGGCCCTCGACCTCCCGCTCCCAATTGCCGTTGGCCATGTCCTGCATGATGGCGTTCAGGGACAGAAGAGGGGTACGGATGCTCTGGATGACGAGAGCGTTGGCGACGAAGCCAACCAACAAGATCACGGTCCCTAGAACGACGATAACGGTGATGGCGACCCCGGTCCGGTCTTCCAGGTCCCGCCGGAGCATCCGTTCCCGCTCCTGGGCGAAGCCCCGCAGAGCCTCGGTCGTGTCATAGACCCGCTGCAGGCTGATGAAAGCCAGGAAACGGGATTGCCCCACCCAGGCATCGGCCAGGTTTCGCTGCAATTCCAGGGACTCGCGTATGGAGGCGAGCCGGTCATCCACCAGCAGCAGGGCTTGGCGGAAGTCTTCCGCTCCCGTGCCAAAGGCCACCTTGTTCACTTGGTCGCGGAACCCCTTCAGGGATTCCAGGGCGCCATTGGCCGTGGCCATGCGCTGGTAGATGAAGAAGTCCTCCATCTGAGCCACGATGGCCTCCAGGGAGGGGCGAAGATCCACGCCCCGAGTCGTTCCCTCCGAGGCGACGAAGGCCAGAAGGCCCATGGCTTGGCCCGCCAAATCCTGAATAGTTGATTGGGTGTTGGACAGGCGCGTGTTCAGGGTACGCAGGTCCTGGAACTTGTCCATGGCGTCGGTCAGGGCGTCGGTGAGCGCGGACAGGGCCTGAGCGCCCGCTTCATCCTCCAGCACCACGTCGCGCAGGGCGACCGTGATCCGGCCCCTTTGGAAGTCCACCTCGTCGGCGATGGCCTCACCCCGGGATTCGGCGAAGGTGCCCAGCGCTGTCTGAAACCGCGAAGACGCCTGGGACAAGGCGGCGACCCCCTCGTCCCGGTGGGTCAGGTCCACCGCGGCTTGCCGGTAGGAGGTCACAAGATCGGCGACGCGCCACCCAAACAGGGCGATGACACCCAGGGCCAAGCCATAAAGCAAGACGACGAGAAACAGGCGCCTCCCCAGGGGCATCCGCCGAAGGGGCCGGACCAGGACGGAAACCGGCCCCCCGCTCACTGAAAGTCCAGGGCGAGAGTTGGCATCAACCGGCGCGGGTTGACCAGGGAGTTGCTCCGCCAAGCGATGGCCTTGGAGCCAACAATGGACAGGACGAGGTCCTCCAGGGCGAGGGACTTGTCTTCCGCGAAGCCGTTCAGGCACGGCGTGCCCGACGGGATCATGCGGTCCTTGTCCTCGTCCCGTTCCCCCCCGCAGGTCGCACCATCCATTCCAATCATCGTCGTATACGTCCTGGCAAAAATCAGGATCAGAGGGGAATTTGCACCGACGCTTTCAAAAGAGTCTTCGATCCGCGCGCGAGGTCCTTGGAATATGCACGCGCGTTCCAAAAGCCGGCTGAAGCCTTCGTTTCAGTTGATGCACGATTTGCCGGTTCCGTCTCCAAATTCGAGTCCAATCCCGCGCTATAATCATTGATCATGGCCACGAGGCCAAGCCCTGATCCGCCACTCTCGCCGGAGGCGCTTTCCGGGATGCGCGTATAATTTCCATTGGGTCTCCGCGATTCAATTATCGGGCGAAATCGCCGAAACGAGACCAGGCCCAAGGCGGAATTCGGATTGCTGGCCCAGAAGGTGACGCTGTCCGCCTTGAGGGTCGGCGGCAGGGTGAGAGACCGGTCGCGGCTCGAGTCGAAGCCTTTCATCGCGATTTCCAAATCCGCCTCTTTCCGGTCCATCTCCGCCAAGACCCCGCGCCAACTGTCGGGTCGGGGGCTCCTGGCATCTGAAGGGGGGAAAGGCAAGGCGCCCTCTCACGGTCACGAACGTTCGCTGTTTGAAACCATGTTTAGCGCAATAGTCCGGAGTTTAGCGCAATAGTCCGGAGTCGATGGTGATACCCGCGCATCGGGTCTTCATTTTCGCCCTGGACCCCGATGCTCGACGTCTTATTCTCCTGGCCAAATCCACGCCCCCAATCTTTTCGAGGCCCCCCATGGAAACCGATTTGGACCGCCGCCTGACCGACCTGGAGATCAGGCTGACCCACCACGAGCGGCTGGCCGAGGATCTGTCGGAGGTGGTGGCCGCCCAAGACAAACGCATCGAGCGGCTGACCCTTCAGGTGCGCCACTTGGCCAAGCGTCTGCGCGAGGTGGACCCTGGTCCAGACCGATCGCCCAGCGACGACCGGCCTCCCCCCCACTATTAAGGGAAATCCGAGGGGTCGGTGGTGGCATGCTCGTCCGGGATGCCCTGGGCGAGTCGGGCTTTCATCAGGCTTTTGCGTTCGCGCTCGGATTCGCTGCGCAATTGTCCGCAAGCGGCCAAGATGTCGCGCCCCCGGGGCATGCGGATGGGGGCGGAATATCCGCCATCGTTCAGCAGCATCGAGAACCTCTCGATATGGCTGACGGGGGGGCATTCATAGTCTGAGCCGGGCCAGGGGTTGAAGGGGATCAGGTTGAACTTGCAGGGTATTCCCTCGACCAACTTGATCAGGGCCCGGGCATCGGCCTCGGAGTCATTCAGACCCTTGAGCATGACGTATTCGAAGGTGATCCGTCGGGCATTATTCAGACCGGGATAGGTCCGGCAGGCGTCCATCAACTCCGCGAGCGGATATTTCTTGTTGATGGGCATGATCTCGTTCCGGACCTCGTCGGTGGCGGCATGGAGGCTGATGGCCAATTTCACACCCAATTCCTCGCCACAGCGGCGGATCATGGGAACAACGCCCGAAGTGGAGAGGGTGATGCGCCGTTTGGACAGGGCCAACCCTTCTCCATCCATGATGATTTTCAGGGCTTTGGCCACATTGTCGTAATTATAAAAGGGTTCCCCCATCCCCATCATGACGACGTTTGACAGGATCCGGGTCTCGTCCATGGGAGAGGGCCACTCCCCATAGGCGTCCCGAGCAGCCATGAATTGCCCTACGATTTCCGCGGACGTCAGGTTGCGAACCAGCAATTGCGTGCCCGTATGACAGAACTTGCAGGTCAGGGTGCAGCCGACCTGGGAGGAGACGCAAAGCGCTCCCCGGTCGTCCTCGGGAATGTAAACTGTCTCCGCTTCATTCCCATCCGGGAACCGAAGCAGCCATTTGCGCGTTCCGTCCGTGGAACGTTGCTCTCTGGTCACTTCCGGTCGATCAACCACGCAGGATTCGGCTAGCTTGGCCCGAAGGGCGCCGCCCAGACTCGTCATTTTGGAAAAATCGGTCTCACCGCGATGATACACCCAGTGCCAGAGTTGTTTCGCGCGAAAGGGCTTCTCTCCCAAGGAGGCGAGAAGATCGGTGAGTTCCTCGCGCGACAGACCAACGATGTTCACGCGGGGGTCATTTCGCGGTATAACGCGGTGTGGCTTTATATCTCTCATGTCGCGTGATATATGTCCGTTCGCTTCGCCGGGAAAGGTTTTTTCCGGTCCTGTCTTCATGGCGTACCGCATACCCCCCGGGTCCAATACCTTTTGGGATAGTTAGATGGAAATGGTGGTTCGGTTCATCCATTTTTATTCCAGGGTTTCGCAGGTCATGGGGATCGTTCATATTTGATAATCTGGGTCACGGGGTGCCACGTTTCGCCATGACGAGGTTTGCCCGCCGTAATCGAGGTGATGGAGGAGAATTACCGCTATGCTCAAAAACGTGATGATGAGCGTCGCAGCGGCCGGTCTGCTGTCCGCTTGCGCCGATGTTTGGAACTACGAAGAAGTCGGTGCCATGGATAACGTGGGAACCGCTTTCGACGCCGCCTTGCAGGAAGATTATGTCGCCTTGGCCGCGCACGAGCGGGGCTACGGTGACTGGGACGACACCGCCTACTACACGCAGAAGGCCAAGGCCGCGGCCATGGGTGTGACCCCGGCCCCGACCGCCATCGAGGAACGGGACCTGGGTGCCTACACCGAGGAACTGACCGCGGCGCGCGCCGATCTGATGGCCGCCCTGGCGGCCGGTGCTCCGGCCGCCAACCCGGACATGGCCGCCATGGCCCAGAGCAGCTTCGACTGCTGGGCCGAGGAAGGCGAGGAAGACCGTCAGCCGACCCACATCGCCGAGTGCAAGCAGAACTTTGGAATCGCGATGAAGGCCCTGATGGTCGAAGAGGCCTCTTACGAGGTGTACTTCGCTCTGGATAGCGCTCGTCTGAGCGGTGAAGCCGAAACGATCCTGAACTCGGTCTCCGAAGCCTTCATGACCGGTGCTCCGGCCCGTGTCATGGTGGTCGGTTACACCGATACCTCCGGTCCGTCCGACTACAATATCCTGCTGTCCCAGCGTCGCGCCGAGGCCGTCGCCCGGGCTCTCGCCCAGCGCGGTATCGCTTCCGAGGTCATGACCCTGGAAGCTTACGGCGAAGAGCGTCTGGCCGTCCCGACCGCCGATGGCGTGGTCGAGAAGATGAACCGTCGTGTGGAGATTATGTTCAAGGGCTAAGCCCCAAGGACATCCCCCGGATCCTCGGATCCGGGGGCTCCCACTAAAAACGGCGCGCCTCGCAAGGGCGCGCCGTTTTCATTTACCCCCCCCTAGACATTTGAGTCCCTCGGTCATCGCCGCGGAATCGACCGAATCAACTCAAATGTCTAGGGGGGGTAATCCATTTCTCAAAATCCCAATGGCTCGGCGTGAGCGCTTCGACCCACTATAATCTGTCGCAATCAAACAGGGGCAGGTCATGACCTCATATGATTGCGGTGCCGTATTCTAGAGCGGAATGAGGAAAAGTGTCCGCGGTTTTCCGTCTTATTCCGCTCTAAATATATGATTTAGATCACGTTTATGAAGTCAGGTCGAATCGACCTGACTTCATAAACGTGATCTAGAGTAAAACTGGATCAGCTTGAGCCAATCTGGCCCAGTTTCACTCTAATTTTATAAATTTTAGAGTGCGTTCGAGATCAAATCCCGAGCACTCTGGAGCGGATCGCGACAGGCGGAACGCATACCTTTGGTGTGACGTCTTTCTTTAATATTGTATAGGTAAGGCATTTTGCGTGAGCCATGGTTCACGCAAAATGCCTTAAGACGGCTCAAGATCGAGCGGAAGGACGAGGCTCGCGGGACCCTGCCAAGGCAACGGACCGCGGGTCATGACATACTTTTGTATGGATGTGATTGAAGGCAGGGAGGATCCCGACAAATCACCCGCGATCGGATGGATCACCCATGCACCCGGCGCGAACTCAAACAAAAACCAGGGGCCGAAGCTTGGCTTCGACCCCTGGTTTTTGAAACTGGTGCGCCCGAAGAGATTCGAACTCCTAGCCTTCTGATTCGTAGTCAGATGCTCTATCCAGTTGAGCTACGGGCGCATGGTAGGCTTATAATATTCTCCCATCGGACCCGGCACTTGGGTTCGAAAACCCGCCACCACCGTTCCGACCCGACCTTCGTTTCGGCCTTGCGGCCAGCCCCTGTCGTCGGGAGGTCGGATGTGTATCCGAAGCAAATTGGCCATGCAAGAAAAATCGCGAACCCCCATCATATTTTTGACTTCAGGTCCGCTTGCACGAAAAAACCTTGGGAATGCAAGCAAAACACATGGGATCAAGGGCAAAACCCGCTTGTGAGCCCTTAGGCCTTTGAGTACACTGCCGCAAACAAAATCCAAGCTGATCCGACAGTTTCCGGAAAACAACACAAAGAGCACGAATTCATGGCGACCCGCGGATGTGCAAATCTCTCCCGGAACTCATAAACCGGGATATCGCCATCGGCGGACAGAAGCGGAGTCGGGTGATGGACGCGTTTTGCCCTGGGGAAAAAGGTTTTTATCAATGGCGCTCATGAATTTGAAATATTTCACGATTTTGGCGGCGGTGACCGCGCTGTCCGCTTGTGACTCGGCGACGAACACACTTTTCCCATCCCTGGGTGGGTCCTCGTCCTACCAAGGCTCCGGATTCTATTCCGGCGGGGATGGACCACCGCAGCTCGGAAATACCTATTTCGAGCCCGATGGCGTGTCCGCCGGTTCTCCGACGGGAACGTTCGTCGGGCAGAAGGTTCAGGCCTTCCGCGCGGAACTGAGCCAGCTGCAGGAAAATATCCGGGCTGAGAACACCCAGCTCCAGGCCCTGCGCACCAAGACCATCCAGGACAGCAACGCCTATCACGAGAACGTGGCCAGCATGCGGGCCCGTCTGCAGGTGGGAACGACCCCAAGCAACCCGGTTCTGATGAACCGCTGGGAAGCCGCCCAGGGTCAACTGGCCACGATTAACCAGGATGTGGTCCTGATGGACCAACTGGCCCAAATGATCTCCGTCAATCAGTCCACGTCCGACTATCTTCTGGATGGCATTCGCGGATCCTTCGCCATCCCCGGCGCGGTTGACGAGGATCACCGCCAGCTCCGCATTATGGAAGACGAAACCCAGCAGACCGCTGTTCTTGTCGGTCGCCTGCTGAACGAGCTGACCAGCGACATTCGCCGTCAGACCGCCTATGTGCTCGCGGAGAAGGGCAATCTTGGCACCATGGCCGTGGCGATCAAAAATGGTCAGCTCTTCGGCTCCAACACGGCCCCGGGCGGATACAGCTCCTCTTCCTCCCTTGGCGCTGGTGGCGGCTATACCCAGATGGCCAGCAATGGGGCCATGCCCGCGGCCATGGGCGCCCCCTTGGTGGTCATCCGCTTCGATCGCCCCAATGTCGCCTTCGAACAGCCCCTGGCCAGTGCGGTGCGGTCCGCGCTGTCGCGGAACCCCGGCGCGGCCTTCGACGTGGTCGTCGCCTCTGGCGGAGCCACTAGCGCCGCCTCTCGCGGGGCCGAGCGGGTCGTCTCCGTCCTCAATCAGGCCGGTGTGAGTGGGGATCGCATCTCCGTCAGCGCCACCAATTCGACGGGGTCCGACGAGGTGCGCGTCTTCGCCCGGTAATAGAGTTCGGCGGGATCAAAAGAAAGAAGCCCCCCGTCCGAGTCGAAGTCTCGCGGTCCCAACATCACCCTCGTCATACAAAAAAAACGCCGCTCGAATGGAGTGGCGTTTTTTTTGATCGATGGACAATCGGGCAGGCCACTACCAAGCCGCTACGGTGCCATCCGAGCGGGGATCGCAGGCGCCCTCCATGGTTCCATCCGCATGCAGCACCAGGGCGCCCGCATGGCCCATGATCTCGTCGAAGGGATCCACCATGGTCAGGGCGTGCCCCTTGTTTCGCAAGGCGTCCAAGATGGCCCCGTCGAAGCGGTCTTCCACCTTCAAATCGTCGGCCGGGCCGTTCCAGCTCCGCCCCAGGGCCCAGCGGGGGGCGGTGATGGCGGCCTGGAGGTCCTGACCGAACAGGGCGTGCCGGGCGAAGACCGTGGCCATGGTCTGGGGCTGTCCATCGCCGCCCATGGTGCCGAAGGCCATGACCCGGCCATCGCGCAGCTTGGCCAACGCCGGATTGAGGGTGTGGAAGGGCTTCCGCCCGGGGGACAGGGGATTGACCGCATTTGGCTTGAGGGAGAAAGCCAAGCCCCGATTATGCCAGAGAATGCCCGTATCCTTCAGGACCACACCCGATCCAAAGGCCTGATAGACACTCTGAATGAAGCTGACGGTCCGGCCCTCGCCATCGACCGTGGCCATCCAGACGGTGTCACCATCGGTGGACAGGGGAGGCCAGGGGCCCGCCCGGTTGGCATTGATCTGGGCGGACAACCCATCGAGTACCTGGCCGGACAGGTAGGTGGCGGCATGCACGCCCATGAAACGAGGATCGCAAATCTTGTCGTCCCTCACCCGATAGGCAATCTTCGAGGCTTCCACCAAGGCATGGATGAAGTCCACGCCATCGGCGGATTTTACCCCCGCCCGTTGGAACAGACCCAGGAGCATCAGGGTGGTCAAACCTTGGGTTGGGGGGGGCGTGCCATGGACCACGGCGTTGTCCAAGGCCAGGGCCAGGGGACGGCGGCGCACCGAGCGATGGCGCGCCAGATCCTCCGCGGTCACGGGGCAACCCGCGTTTTTCAGGTCGGCGGCCACGGCCCGTCCCACGGATCCCCGATAGAAACTGTCCAGCCCTTCCCGGGCTAGAGTTTCAAGAGTATCGGCCAAGGCGGTATTCCGTTGGACGGCGCCCGCCTTAGGCACGCGGCCATCCGTGGAAAGGAACTGGGCGGAAAAACCCGGTTGATCCTTCAGGGCGCCGAGAAGACGGCGGAGGGCCCGCTCCTGGGAATGGGAAACGGCGAATCCGCCGCGGGCCAGGGTAATGGCCTCGGCCACAAGGCGCGACAGGGGCAGGGTTCCACCCCAGCGGCCAGACAGGTCCAAGGCCGATTGCCAGCCAGACAGGGTACCAGCGACCGTACAGGCGGCCAGGGGACCATGGGCGGGGACCTTGAGCTGGTCCCTTTCCTGATAGGCTTCGATGGTGGCGGCGGCGCCCGCGGCGCCACTGGCGTCGATGGAGACGGGAGGATGGCCTGGTTCATGGACGATCCAAAAACCGTCGCCGCCAATACCATTCATGTGGGGGTACACGACGGCGCACGTGCTGGCCGCGGCGATCATCGCCTCGATGGCATTTCCCCCTTCGCGCAAGATCGCGAGTCCCGCCTGAGCGGCGAGGTGATGGGGGGCGGTCACCATGCCGCGTCTGGCCAGCCTGGAGGTCAGCATTCCCTAACTCTTTCTCGGAAAAAACATATCAAACCGGCCCTATAATCCCCGAGGGGTGCGGATGCGTCCAGATCAAACCGCATGAAATGTGAAACAGGCTTTGTGTGGATAGGTCCAACCGAATGGAAAATGCTGGGTGGTCGGTGGACCTGGAAAAGGAAATCCTTCGCCCCATCTGGCTCGCTCGCTTGATACGGATGCCCGGCGCCATTGCCCATAAAGCACGGACCGGAGTACAACCATGTCCTCGTTTCGCCCTATCCAATTAGACACCCTCCAAGGACTTCCTCTCCATGGACAACGCTGATTTCCACGATCCCTATGAATTTCCCATCAGTTGGGATGTCTTCCACCTGAACACGGTGAAGCTGGCCGAAAAGTTGATGCCCAAGGGACCCTTCAAGGGGATCGTCGCGATCACGCGGGGGGGGCTGATCCCTGCCTCGATCATCGCTCGGGAACTGAATATCCGCGTCGTCGAGAGCGTGGGAATGAAGTCCTACACGGATGGACACAAGCGGGGATCCCTGCGAATCCTCAAGGAATTAAACCGGGATCTCGTAGGCGATGGCGAGGGCTGGCTGGTCGTCGATGACCTGGTGGACAGTGGCGTCACCGCGAGGGCGGTCAAGGAGTTGATCCCGCAAGCCCATATGGCGACGGTCTACGCCAAGCCCGAAGGCCAGCAGCAGACCGACACTTTCGTCGTGCCCGTGCGCCAGGACGTTTGGCTGATCTTCCCCTGGGATGCCCGGGTGGTGCGGGTCGACCCCCTGATCATGCTTCAAGACAACCTGGAGAAAGCCGACCGGTCCGCCCATAAGGACGAAGGTTGACCCCTTAGGCGGGTTTCCCCGGACCCTCTGGGGAAACCCGCCCTTACAGGGCGATATTGGAAACACGCCCTTACAGGGCGATATTGGAAACACGCCCTTACAGGGCGATATTGGAAACACGCCCTTACAGGGCGATATTGGAAACACGCCCTTACAGGGCGATATTGGAAACACGCCCTTACAGGGCGATATT
>JAIOYK010000074.1 GCA_021741145.1 Rhodospirillum sp.
ACGAGGAAGAGGACTTCGCCGAATGGTGCTACACCCGCGCCCTGCTGAAATTCCGCCAGGGCGGGGCCAATTCAGGGGCGACGCAGGCCCTCACGTACGCCATCGAGAAAAATCCCCATGTGCCAGCCTATCTGCTCGGAGAAAAACGTCTTCCGAGACAGATCCCGCCCCACTATGCCCTGGGATCGAAGGAAGAGGCCATCTTCTATGTCCTCAACAGTGGCGACGTCTGGGCCGAGGCCAAGGGCGCCCTCCTCTGGCTCGCCGAAACCGCCAAAAACACACTGCAATTTTTCAACCACCCTTCATTCTAACGTAACTCTCTATTATTATTCACTATTTCGAAGCTGTGGCTCCAGTCCCGTGACTTTTCCGGGATTATTCACTATTTCGAAGCTGTGCATTCGGTCCCGTGACTTTTCCGGGGTTAGGGCGCCAAAACCATGCAAAAAGGCTTTGGCGCTTTTCCTGTTTTCGAGATTGTGATTTCATGGCTTCAACGGCGTTGAAGGAGGCATGGGATGTGTCCATGGAAACGGGGCGCTCTGGCATCTCGACACGGTGGATCTGGCCAAGGAATGAGGCGTTTGCCTCCGCTAGAACTATAAAAGTAACGGGCGGTTGGACCGAAATTTTCTCCAGGGCAAGGACGGAGGCCGCATCAACGCCATTTGCCGTGATCACTGAACTGCATACCCGAAAAACACCCTATAAATTTCCAGATCTCCTCTTCTATCGTAAGTATCTATTATCACTCACTCTTTCGAGGACGCGCAAAGGGAGGGTGACTTTTTCGGGTTGGGTCACTTTTTCGGACCTGTGGGAATTCACTAATTGTCAACAGACCTTAGTGCGCGGTCCACCCCCCATCCACCAACAATGAGGTTCCTGTTACCATGGCCGCCGCTGGAGAGGCCAAATACAGGACCGCAGCGGCCACGTCCTCGATTTCTCCCAGTCGCGGGAGCAGAATTTTGTTGTCCACGTAGTTCCGGAATTCGGGCTGGGATAGGAAAGGCTCCGTCAACGGGGTGGACACGAAGGTCGGCGCCACCGCGTTAACTCGGATCCCTTTAGGCGACAACTCCAGCGCCATGGCCTTTGTCAGCCCTTCCAGGGCGAATTTGGAGGCAGAATAGACGGCGCGATCCCGCAAGGCCCGGTGTCCGGCCTGGGAGGTCATATTGATGATCGACCCGCCACGTCCCTCTGCGACCATGGCGCGCGCTACCGCCTGAGCGGCGAAGAAGGCGGCGCGCAGGTTTAGGTCCATGACCTTGTCGAATGTCTCCACATCGACGTCCAGAAACCCCTGGGGCTTGTTTGTCCCGGCGTTGTTCACGAAAATGTCAATGGACGGCAGCGCCGCCACCGCACGGGCGAAGGTCTTCAACTCGGTGACGTCGGTGGTCAGGATCCGGGCCTCGACGCCCTGGGCGCGGATGGCTTGGGCTACTGCGTCGAGGTCGGTTTGGGACCTTCCGACCACGGTGACGTTTGCGCCCGCTCCCGCGAGGGCCCCGGCGCAGCCGGCGCCGAGGCCCTTGGACCCTCCGGTGATCAAGGCGTGGCGTCCGTCGAGGCGGAAGGTGTCGATGGTTCGGGCGATACTCATCGTTCCGTCCTCCTCTGGCGGTCGGCCGCCATTTCCATCAGGCGTCGGTCCCGCCACCCTCTGCGCTCGGCTAGGTCTCCGGCGCCGAGGTGGGACCGCCGCTCCCGCTCCACCCTGGATATCAGGTCCTCGGTCCAGGGGGGCGCCTCCGGTCGGGAGGCGGCGATGGACTGGTAAAGCGGACCCAGGCGCCGGGCATAGTCGGCCACACCACCGGGGGCATTGAGGTCGATGGTCTCGAAGGGACCCATGAAGGACCAGCGCGGACCCAGGCCGTCGCGGACGGTCTTATCGATATCCTCGGCGGTGGCGAAGCCCTCGTCGAAGAGCGCCCAGGCCTCGCGCAGCAAGGCCCCTTGAAGGCGGTTTAGCACGAAACCTTCGACCTCCCGGGACAGGGTGACCACGGACTGTCCCACTTCCTCCATCAGTGCTTTGGCGGCGGCGACGGTCTCAGGCGCCGTCCAGGGGGCAGGTACCAATTCGACGACAGGCACCAGATAGGGCGGGTTTACGGGGTGGACGACGAGGAAACGCTCGCGCCCCGGAACATCCTCGGTGAAGGCCGAGCCGGGAATGCCGGAGGTGGAACTTCCAACGATGGCGTCCGGCGCCAGATGGTTGGCGATGGCGTGACTGGCCTCTGCCTTCACCTTTTGGCGCTCAAGAACGGATTCCTGGACATAGAGGGCGCCGTCGACCGCCCTGGCCAGGGAATCACATATTTGGATTCTCCCCATAACGGTGGCAGGATCTTCGATCAATCCGTGGGCTTTCAGGTCCTCCAACTGTCCGGAGAGGACCTCAGGCAGGGCGTTGCGTATGGGGGCGCTCTGGTCGAACACTCGGACCAGCATTCCGGCCCGGGCGAAGACAATGGCCCAACCGGAGCCGACGAGACCGGCTCCAACGATGGCGATGTGACGGGTCATGGGGGCCTCCATCATTCGGCGTCGGTCATGGCGGCTTCGCCGGTCACTTTGGAGGTCTCGCCATCGGCCAGACAGATCTGGGTGACCCGAAGATTGTTTTTGGTGATGCGTGACGGGAAGGTGTCTTTCAGGCGCTCTTCGTGAATGGGGATCACTCGGCGTGCCTCGTAATCCACGGTCTTCATCATTTCCTCGTATGACAGCAGCAAGTTCATCTGGCTGCCCACGGCCAGGCCGACGGGGGTGTACATGGTCTCCACGCCGACCACGTCGCCGTCCCCTTCCAGGTTGGCGAAATCGTAGACGAGATCTCCCGCCAGAATCCAGCCGTCTTTGGAATTCTGGGCGCCGTCGTTGCGCACATGGACCCACATGCAGCCGAAGGTGTGGCTGTCATGGGCGGGATAGAGATCGATGCCCGGCAGCACGTCGCTCATGCCGCCGTCGACGCAGGTCAAGCGGCCTTCCTTGGCTAGGTCGACGCCGCGCAGGATATCGCTGGGATCGACGGCGATCATCATCCAGCGCAGCCGGTCGGGCAGCGACATGGCCCAGACCCATTTGGAGATCTCGCGCTCTTGGATATAGAAGTGGGCGTTCGGGAAATCTTCCACGTTGCCGAAGTGGTCGAAGTGGGCGTGGGTGATGAAGGCGCTGTCTACGTCCTCTGGGGTCAGCCCTACCTCCGACAGAACCTCGCGCGGCGAATGCCAGTTGGTCACGCCGAACTTGTCGCCCAAGTGCTTGCCATAGGCCTTGTTGTTGTAGCCCACATCGACCATGGCGACGTGCCCCTTGCCCTTGATGACCACGTAGCAATAGGGAAGCTTCTTATGGCCCTGATTATGGGCGCCATAGACGATGCCGCTCTTGTGGTAGTTCTCGACGGCACAGTACTCCATGACCCAGATGGAATAATCGGACATTGTTATCTCCCTGTGTTTTGTTGGTTTCGGAACCTTGATGGTTTCCGGTTGTCACGCGGACGCGCCGCAGCAGCAGGCCTGACGGAAGTCCACCATGGTCATGGCGAAGCGGCTGTCAGAGGCCTGGGAAAGGGCGTTTTGAACGGTCTTGAGGATGGCGTGGGCGCGGTCCTTGTCAGCGTCGCTCTTGATTTCGCCTGCGGCGAGGCGGTGCTGGATCCCTGCTAATGCCTGGCAAGCGCTCCGCAATGCGTCGTGGTGGATCTGGACGCGGCGGGGGGGGCGCAAGCCTCCCAGGGTCTCGGCGGCCTCGCGCAGTTGGTCACCGGCCACTTTGAGGATAACGAGATCGACGTAATCGCGGCGGCGCGATCCGTAGGCCAGGACCAGGAGGCCCGCATATTGGCCGAGAAGCCTTTTGAGGAGGTCGTAGGCCGGGCGAACCGCGAGACCGTAGGCGATAATCTCGTCGCGGGTTTCCTTGGCCAGGGCATCGATGTCGGGGGCTTCGCCCTCCAGCCCCTCCGACAGGGCACCCGGGTGCTTCACGGCGTCACACCCGGCCCGGTGAAGCACCGGCGTTTCATCCAGGGTTCTGTGCCAAGCATGGTCATTCATGGCGTTTCCTCGTTGTGTTTCGTTCCACCAGATGTCCCGCAATACAGCGAGATTGGGGCGGTTCTCCGTCGCCCGTGATGATTTGCCGCGTCAGTTCTATGGTCGCAGCGATCATGCGCCGTACCGGTTGGCGGTAGGTCGTTAGGGAATAGGACGGCCAGGTGGCCATGGAGATGTCGTCGAACCCCACCACCGACAGGTCCCTGGGCACCTGCAGGCCGAGGCTGGCCATGGCGTCCAGCGCGCCCAGGGCGAGGATGTCGTTGGCGCAAAAAATGGCGTCTGGCCGGTCCTTCAGGGACAACAGACGCAGGGCGGCGGCGTAACCGGTGTCGTGGGAGAAGACCCCGGCATCCTCCTTCAGGGGCGCGGGTAGGCCGCGTTCGGCACAGCGTTCCGAGAACCCACGCCAGCGTTCGACGCTGGTCGTGGCATCAAGGAGACCGGCGACGAAGGCGAGGTGGCGATGGCCCAGATCGATCAGGTGATCGGCCACCTGGCGGCCACCGAGGACATTGTCGCAGGTGACGGAGAGCGCGGCGATCCCGGGAACATAGCGGTTGAAGAAGATGACCCGGGTTCCGGCCTCCGCCGCCTCGACGGCCGCGCGCGACGAGATGGTGGCCGCCATAACGACGATGACATCCGGGCGGTAGCGTAGGGCCAGGGGAACCATGTCGTCGGCGCCCCTGGCGGATGTCCCGGCGAAAAGCATCACGTTCAGCCCTTCGTTTTGCAGGGCTTCCGTCATTCCCGTGAGGACCTCGGGATAGAAGGGGTTGGTGATGTCTGAGACGATGATCCCGGCGATCCGCGATCGCTGGGTGATGAGGCTCTGGGCGAAGGGATTGGGTTGGTAGCCCAGTTCCTTGGCCCGGGCCAGGACTCGGTCCCTGGTCTCCCTGGCGATCACTGCGGTGGGGGAGAAGGCCCGGGACACCGTCGAGATCGAGACGCCGAGATCCTCGGCGACCCGTTTCGCGACCATCTTGTCCGTCCCATTGGGCATCTTGTTACCCTTGCTCATCGTCCTCTGTCTCCCTCGGTTGGCTGCGGCTCTCGCCGGATGGCCCGGGCCACCGCCTCCTTGAGGAGGATCAGGCGGCTTCCACCGGCGTGTAGGGCTTCACGTCGCGGCCTCCGTAGCGCCGCACGCGCACATTGGCCTGTTCAGCGTGTCCGGCGAACCCCTCGAGCATGCACAACCGCGAGCAATATTCGCCGACAAAGGCCGAGGCTTCGTCGGTGAGCACCCGCTGGTAGGTATGCGTCTTGATGAACTTGCCGACCCACAATCCTCCGGTGTATCGGGCCGCGCGCTTGGTCGGCAAGGTGTGGTTGGTGCCGATGACCTTGTCGCCGTAGGATACGTTGGTCCGGGGACCGAGGAAAAGCGCCCCGTAGCTGGTCATATTGTTCAGGAAATACTCCGGATCATGTGTCATGACCTGAACGTGTTCGAAGGCGAGACGCTCGGCCTCGGCCAGCATCTCTTCGTCGCTCTTGCAGACGATGACCTCACCGTAATCGGCCCAGGACTTACGCGCGATATCAGCCGTCGGCAGGATGTCGAGCTGGCGCTCGATCTCGGCCAGGGTATCCTGGGCTAGTTTCTCGGAGGTGGTGAGCAGAACCGCAGGAGAGGTCGGGCCGTGTTCGGCTTGACCCAACAGGTCGATGGCGCAGATCTCGCCGTCAACGGTGTCGTCGGCGATCACCAGAGTTTCCGTAGGGCCAGCGAAGAGGTCGATGCCAACCCGTCCGAACAGCTGGCGCTTGGCCTCGGCGACGAACATGTTGCCTGGGCCGACCAGCATGTCGACGGGATCGATAGTTTCCGTGCCCAGCGCCATGGCGGCCACGGCCTGGATGCCGCCGAGCACCAGGATCTCGTCGGCGCCGCCGAAATGCATGGCCGCGACGATGGCGGGATGGGCACCGCCGTCGTGGGGTGGGGCGGCGGCGACAATGCGCTTAACCCCTGCCACCTTGGCTGTGGCGACACTCATGTGGGCGGAGGCGACCATGGGATACTTTCCGCCGGGAACGTAGCAGCCGACGGAATTGACCGGTATGTTCTTGTGACCCAGGACCACCCCGGGCAGGGTCTCCACCTCCAGGTCGACCAGGCATTCGCGCTGCTTGCGGGCGAAATTTGTCACCTGCTGCTGGGCGAATTTGATGTCGTCGAGCTGGCGCTTGCTCAGCTTGGACAGGGCGGCCTCGATCTCTTGCGCTGACAGGCGGAAGGAGGCGGGGGACCATTTGTCGAACCGCTCGGAGAACTCGCGCACGGCGGCGTTTCCGCGCTTCTCGACGGTGGCGAGGATCTCCTCGACCGTGGCGCGGACCTTGGCGTCGGCCTCCGCGACCTGGTCCTGCGGCAGACCACGTTTCAGGTATTTTGGCATCTCAAGTTCCTCGTTGTGTTAGGTGGGCGCCGGGTCCGAGGACCCGGCGCCGCCGGGGCCTCACATGGCTGGCTTAATCTTGGTCAGGGCGAAATGGTCTGCGGGCGGCTCGCACTTCTGGCAGTTGATGCCAGGCTCGGGCGGCGCCTTGGTGACCTCGGTGGGCAAGGGCTGGATGGTCGCGCCCTCCGTCTGCTTTCCGTCCAGAGCTGAGGCCAAGGACAGCTCGGGCAGCAGGTCGGGGTTGAACACTTCGGTCACAAAGGACGACGGCACCTTGTCTTCGGGGAAGGCGTTGCAGCCGTTCTCGATACGATCACCCTTGCAGAGGGTGACTTCGTCGGCGGGGACCCAGGGCAGGGGGTACTGGATGCTTTGGGGCTCCAGTTGACGCTTGCCGGTCAGGATCTCCATCATCAGTTTAAAGGCATAGCCGGACTGAGCCGGGGGAGAGCCTGAGGACACACCCTTGAGACCGCGCGCCTGATAGTCCGGATTGGCCAGCGCCAAGCGGAAGCCGTTGGAGTTTTCGCCAGTCATCGGGACCAGACGGTCACCCGCGTCGAATAGGGCTTGGATGGCACCGTATTCTCCTGCCTGAGCCCAGATGCCGTCCACATCGGGATGGGCGGCCAGCGCTTTGGCGGTTTCCTGTTGGGTCGTGCGGTCGTCCCAATAGGAATAGTACTCGGCGACCACCTCGATATTCGGGTACTTATCGAAAATGCTCATGGCGCCGTCGGTGTGGCGCTTGTCTACCGAGTTGCCGGGCACGCCGCGGCTCAGGAAGATCTTGCCCTTGCCGCCCATGGCGTTCACCAGGGCTTGGGCGCTGTTCTCTCCAAAGCCCGAGGTGATGTAGCTGACGTTGTAGGCGCAGGGCTCGGTCACCGTGGCGTCGTACATGAAGAACAGAACGCCCTGCTGACAACCCCGATGGATGGTGCGGTTCAGCGCCGTTGCCGAGATCGGGAAGCTGACCACGCCGTCCGCCCCGGCGGCGATCATGCTCTCATAGGCGGAGATCTGTGCCTGGGGATCGGTGCCGGAGATCACCTCTTCCAGGTCCACCATCGTGTCGTAGGGTGGGGTCTTGGCCAAGGCTTTGACGATATTCGCCGCCTCCGACTGCCAGGCGTTGCCGCTGTAGCTGAGGCTCAGATAGATCTTGTACTTGCCGTCGGCGGTCTTGGCTTGGGCCGCGCCCGCAGCCAGCCCTAAACTGGCCAGAAGGCCCAAGGCGCCGAGGGCGCTTCGCCGGAGGGTGGTTTTCCACTGGGTCATCTCAAAATACTCCCTGTCATGGTTTTTTGTCTTGCGTTGTCTAAGTTGGCCGTCCCTCGCGCCGGAGCGCGATTTCCGCAAACGTTTGCAGTGACGGGCGGACGGCGGACCCGGTTCATGCTCCCCGAGCCTTCATCAGCGGCCCGGAAGAGCGGAAGTCATCATGCGGATCTTGGTGTAAAGCTGGTCGCGCAGGAGCAGCAGGGCGATGACGATGATCATGCCCTCGATGATCGTCCGCCATCCCTCGTCTACGCCGAGGGACTGGATGATCGTGCCAAGCGTGGTCAGCAAGATGGCGCCACCAACGGTGCCGAGGAAGGTCCCCGCCCCGCCGAGGATGGAGGATCCGCCGATGACCACTGCGGCGATGCTGGTGAGCAGGTAGGACTCTCCCATGCGAAGGGTGGCGCCGTCGGCGTATCCCGCGAGCATCACGCCGACCAGTCCGGCGGAGGCGGCGGAGGCCGCGTAGACCAGCATGGTCACCCGGGCGGCGCGCACTCCGGCGAGCTGGGCGGCGCGTGCGTTGCTGCCCACGGCCTGAACCCGACGGCCGAAGCTGGTGCGCTTTTGCAGGAACCACCCGAAGAGGGCGAAAGCCACCACGAAATAGACGGCGAGCGGTAAGCCCAGTAGATCACTCTTCATCAGAGTGATCGCCGCCTCCGGGGCAGAGCCCCAGGGTGATCCCTTGGTGTAGCCCAGGCAGGCGCTGTAGACGATGACACCCATGGCCATGGTCATGATGAAGGGGGGAATGCGCAGCTTCGCGACACCGAAGCCCGAGACCAGCCCGACCCCGGCACAGATCACCAGGGCCAGGGGAATGGCCATCAGGGATCCCATGTGACCGAGGGTGGTGCAGGCCACGCCGCCCAGGGTGATGATCGAGGCGATGGAGAGGTCCAGGCCGCCGGTCATGATCACCATGCCCTGTCCGAAGCCCGCGACGATCAGGAAGGAGGACAGGATCAGGATGGTCTGCAGGTGGGAAAGGCTCCCGAAGGCTGGGCTGATGAAGCGCGATGCCAGCAGTAACAGGACGCACAGACCGAAGATCGCCAGGGTGGTGACCGTCTCGCTGGAGAAGCCGCCGCTTCCGCGTTCGTCGGCACGGCGCTCGAAACTTTGGGGTTCCCTGTTACCGGTTCCCGTCGCCATTACTGGGCCCTCCCTTTGTTGGAAATGGTGGTCAGCATGCCGCTGAAGAGGATGGCCGCGATCAAGATGACGCCCTGGAACAGGCCTGTGTAGAAGGAGGAAACCCCCGCTGAGAACAGCACCTTCTGCAGCAGCATCAGGGTGGCAGCGCCGATCATCGAGCCGACGATCCCGCCCTGTCCCCCGGCGAAGGAGGTCCCGCCGATGGCTGCGGCAGCGAAGGCCAGCAGGATGAAGGGCTCGCCCGCATTGGGATTGCCGGTCGCGGTCTGGGCGCTGAGCATGTACCCGGCGAAACCATAGAGCGCCCCCGCCAGTATATAGGCCGCCAGCCGGACGCGGCGCACCCGCACGCCGGAGAGCAGGGCCGCGTTCTCGTCGGCGCCCACGGCGTAAATACCCACGGCCAGATCGGTGCGCAGGAACAGGCCCCAGAGGCAGGCCACCAGCAGCAGGATCAAGCCGCTGATTGGAAGGACCTCCAGGGCGACATCGGTCAGGCCATAGGAAATCCAATCGGAGACATAGCCCCCCGGGGCGTCGAGAATGAGCAGAGCCGCGCCCTGGCAGACGATCATCACGCCAAGGGTCGAGGCGATGGATTGCAGCTTCACATAGGAGACCAGGATCCCGTTGATCGCGCCGATGGCCCCGCCCAACACCAAACAGAGTGCGAGGCTCGTGAGGCCACCCGCCGCGCCCTCCATGGGATGAACCGCCATCAGGACGTTGGTCAAGGAAATCACCCCCGCCACCGACAGGTCGAAGCCACGAGACAGGATGACCACGGTCACCCCGGCCGCAGCCAGGGCCAGGGGCGCCGCGTTATTCATCAGGCTGGAGAAGGAGTAGACGGTCAGCGCGCTGGGCTCGTTCAGGGCATAGATTCCGTAGAGCGTCAGATAGACCAGGCCGATGATCACCGCGCCGTTGGACAGGATCCGGCGGAGCGGGGGGCGCTGCCGGGAGGGGGAGGTTGCAGCCGCCGCGTCGGCCGTCTGGGTCGCCGTGTTCATGCCGTGGCTTCCTCTTTATAGCTCTGCCTGGGGTGGTGTTCGTGGCGGTGCCCGGTGACTCCGGCGACCAGGACATGCTCCTGGATTTCGTCACCTTCCAGTTCGTCGAAGACGGCGCCGCCGTACAGGATCAGGCAGCGGTCGGAAAGCTGGACCAGTTCCGCCAGTTCGGAGGAATATAGGACCACCGATCCCCCCGTTTCGGCGAAGCGACGGATGGCTCCGTAGATGGTTTCTTTGGTGCCGACGTCGACGCCCCGGGTCGGGTCGAGAAGGACCAACGTGCGAGCCCCTGTCGCCAAGGCACGGGCGAGGATCGCCTTCTGTTGATTGCCGCCGGAGAGCGCGTTGATCGGGAACTTCTGGTAGCGGTCGGCGAAATCGACAGCCGTCCCGGCGGCGTGCGCCGTCTCGGTCTCGGCGCGGCTGGTCAGCACCAGGAACTTCGCCAGCCGATCAAGGACCGAAAGGGTGATGTGAGCGCGCGCGCTCATCCCCGGCAGGATGCCGTCGGTCTTGCGTTCCTCAGGCACGAAGGCCACGCCTCCCCCCTGGTTCAGAGCATCGCCCGTGTCTTTGAAGCGGCGGGGTTGGCCGTTGAGAAGGATCCGTCCCTTGGTTGGCTGTTCTGCGCCCGCCAGGACGCGGAACAGCTCCGACTGCCCTTGTCCTTCCAGGGCGGCGACTCCGAGGATCTCTCCCTCTCGCAGGGAGAACGACACATTGGAAAGGCGTGCGCTGCTCAGGCCCTCCACCGCCAGGCGGACGTCGCCGACCGACCGGCTGGCGCCGCGACGGCTCGTTCCCTGGGCGGCGTGGCCGACCATCATCTCGAAGATGGCGGCGTTGTCCGCGCCCTTGAGGTCGACGGTCGCGACACTGAGACCGTTGCGCAGCACTGTCGCCCGCTCGCAGAGGGCCCGCACCTCGTCCAGTCGGTGGGAGATGTGGAGGACTGCGGTGCCCCGGTCGCTGGCCGAGCGGATCAAGTCGAAGACCCAATCGACCTCCGCCAGGGATGCCGTGGGCTCGTCGAGGATGAGGACCTTGGGGTTCTGGTTGACCGCGCGGGTGATCTCGATACGTTGCTTATCGGCCAGGGGCAGGTCGGCTATCCGTGCTGCGGGATCGATGCGGCCGAGACCATGGGCCTCCAGGATGGCGGCGCCCGCCTCGATGGTGCGCTTGCGGGAGTTCAGTCCCAAGGCGTTCTTCACCCCCCGGGGCAGCAGCAGATTCTGGGCCACGCTTAAGTTGGGCACCAGACTGAGTTCTTGAAAGGCCGTGGCGACGCCCGTGCGGCGGGCGTCGCGGATGGATTGTGGGGAATAGGCCTCGCCAAACAAGGTCATGGCGCCCTCGTCCGGACGGACGATGCCGCTCAGGATTTTCACCAGGGTCGATTTTCCGGCCCCGTTCTCGCCCAACAAGGCGTGAACCTCGCCAGCGCCCACGTCGAGATCAACTCCGCCCAAGGCGATCGTGGCGCCATAGGACTTGCGCAAACCCGTCGCGTGAACGCACTGCGGCCGTTCGATGGCCTCCATGCGTATTTCCTCCCGAAATATTATTGCGGCTTATGCCATTTTTTGCACTGCAAACGTTTGCAGCAAACGTTTGCAGATACTGCGATGTTGTTCCGTCACCGTCAATGCCTGTTTTCATCAGGAGGACGCGCTATCGATCGGCTTTCATCGACGGAAGGAAAGTAAACATGAAATGTCAGGGTGTTAGATTGCAGAGGCACTTTTACCAGTCAGGATTCCCAGCAAAGCTGATTTGTGTTTCAAGATTGATTTTTGGGAGATCTGTCTTGGAAAATCGTGCCCCTGGTGTGGTGTAGAGGAGCTGTTAAACCGCGCTTCCCAATAAGCTTCCGTCATAGGGCGTTCTGGCGGCAGTTGCGCGCGAGGGGGTGATATCCTCGTTCACGTTGGACATGGTTCCGGGGTGTCACCTCCGGCGTCCCTTCGGCCCATGTATCGGCAGCGTTGCGCGGCCCACTCATCTTTTGATTGGCCACTTGCCGCCATTGAGCCAGTGCAGATGTCGCGTCGGGCTGGCGGTATCGACAAAGGCGGGGACACGATCGTTGAGCCGTAACGGCGAGCCAGGACCCTCAGGCTCTATTGGGACGCACCGCCTCTGTCGTCGTGGCCTCCCATGAAGTATCTGGCCCATAGCGCATCCTTCCATTCCCGTGTCGAGGATGCTCCATCACTTGCTGGGATCAAACATCCAGCGCGGGCAGCTTAAGGAGTTCTGGGATTTCAGAGAGATTCGCCAGATAGAAATGCGGGTGCGGGGGATTGGAGGGCGCGGTTGCACCCAACAGGGCGACCTTCAGGCCCGCGGCAAGTGCCGACCGCATTCCGGTGATGCTGTCCTCGACGGCCAGAATGGACTGTGGCGGCAGGTTTAATGCGTCCACCGCCATCCGGTAGGGGGCGGGGTCGGGTTTGCCTGCGGGCACATCGTCGAGGCTGATCGAACCAAGCAAAAACGCCGTGATCCCAAGGCTGCGAAGATTCGTATCGACGACCGCCCGATCGGAATTCGAAACACAGATCTGCGCAATTCCGGCCGCGGCAAGGGCCTTGATCGCTTCGACCCCGCCTGGGATCGGGACGAGGCTGTCGCTGTGCTCGGCGTAGTAGGCACGAATTTGCTCATACCACCGCCGTTCGTCCACCGCGATTGGAAACTTCGGGCGCAGATGGTCCCAAACATCGCAGATGTGAACGCCGACGAAACTCTGATCCTCGGGGTCGATCTCTAGGCCATAGCGGGCGCAGACGGCCACGAGGGCACGGTGGTGCAGTGGTTCGCTGTCGACAAGGGTTCCGTCAATGTCCCAGGCGATGGCGCGTATGGTCATCGAGAGCTGTCTTTCAGGCGTTCGTAAAGATCTCTGAACCGGGCATAACCACGGTCATAGATCTGGCTGTGTGCCGGATTCGGTGTTATCAGCGCGTCGCGTCGCGTCAGAGCGGCGATACCGGTCCAGTCCGCGCCACCGCAGCCGACCGCCGCGACCCAAGCCGCTCCAAGGCAGGAACCGGGATGGCCACCAAGCCGTTGCAGGGGGACGCCCAGAACATCCGCGACGATTCCCATCCAGATATTGCTGCTCGCGCCACCATCGGAAACGAAAAAGCGCGTGGTCTCATAGCCGATCTCGTTGAAGGTTTCGACGTGATGGCGGATCGCGTAGGCGTAGGATTCGAGCACCGCGCGCCAGATGTGACCCAGATCATGCGCCAGGGTCAGGCCGTTCACCGCTCCGCGCGCGGAGGGATCGTGAAGTGGGGTTTTTTCTCCCAGTAGATAGGGCAGGAAAGTCAGCCCCATTGCTCCGGCCGGGCGGTCCGCGGCCAATGCGTCAAGCGCGGCATGGCGGGAGCCGTTAAGCGGTGCGATTCCGGGCGCGAAGGTGTCCACGAACCAGTTGAGTACGGAACCGCCCGTGGACATGCAGCCATTGGGCATCCAGAGCCCAGGCACGAGATGGTAGTCCAGAAACAGCCGCTTGTCGGGGATAGCCTTGTCGGTCACCGTCAGGATGTCGACGGCCCCTCCGAACTTCAGCAGGACATCGCCATTCGCGACCACCCCGGCGCCCAGACAGGAGGCGATCATGTCCGCCGCCCCACCAACCACGGGTATCCCCGCCACAAGGCCAGTCTGCGCGGCCGCTTCAGCCGTGACGTGGCCCATCACCTCGGACGAGGGGGCAATGGGCGGTAGCAGCGCCGGGTTAATCCCCGTCAGCGCGGCCTGATCGAGGTCGATCTCATTGGTCGCGACATTTACGATCCCGGCTTCGAGCGCCCAGTTTTGTTCGACCCGCGCGACCCCGGTGAGGCGGAAGTTTATATAATCATAGGAGCCCAGCAGGATCCTGGCCTTCCTGACTACGTCGGGTTCGTGGCGTCTCAACCAGCGCATTTTGGCGCCGACAAGCTGCTGGTTCACCCCATTGCCAGCGGCGGACAGAAAGGCGGCCTCGTCGATCTCGCGACGCATCTCCTCGACCTCGGCGCCCGCCCGCCCGTCGCTTTGCTGAATGGAGTGGCGCAATGGTTGACCTTCCTCGTCCAGCAGGATGGTCGCGGGCAACATCCCCGCCACACCGATTCCGGCGATCTCGGACGCCTCGCGCCCGGACCTTTCCAGCAGTTCTGGAATGATGGCGCGGCAATTGGCCCACCATTGCCCGGGATCCTCCTCCGCCCAGCCTGGATGGGCCGATCGCAGCACAACCGGGCGCGACGCCTTGGCGAGAATCCGGTCCGGCAGTTCGATGAGCAGGCCAATCGTTGAAGTTGTCCCGATGTCGAGACCGAGAAAAAGTGCCATGTGAACCCTCGGGAAGTCAGGCGATAATGATTGAGACGTCGGCTTCTTCCAGCGCCTGAGCCAATTCCGGCGGCGGGGCCGCATCGGTGACCATGATCGAGATCCGCGCCAGATCCGCCACGCGGACGGTGGAGATGCGGCGGAACTTGGAGCTGTCAATCATCAGGATGCAGCGGGAAGACCGTTGAATGTAAACCGATTTCATTGCGGCTTCTTCGGGTGAATAGTCGAACACCCCGTCCGGGGTCAGCCCTGACGCCCCGATCAGCGCCGCATCGAAGTAGTAGCGGGAGAAATTCTCAACAGCGTCTTGACCGGTCACCGCCATCTCACCCGGTTGGATCGGCCCGGCGGGGACATAGGTCTGCAGCGAAGCCGCAGCGGTCAATTGCGCCACCCGCAGACTGTTGGTGAAGACCCGCAGGCCCGGCGTGGGGGCCGAGGAGACCAGCGCACGCGCGCCAGCAAGCACGGTCGTTCCCAAATCGAATGCCAAGGTCTGATGGGCCGAGATCAACTGCACGGTGGCCCCCGCGATCCGGGACTTTGCATCGCTATTGAGGCGGCGGCGGGACTCGAACAGCGGTTCCACATCGTCGATCACCGTCAGAGGACCGTGCCGCAGGCTGACGGCGCCGCCATGCACCCGCTCCAGCAGGTTTTGTCCCTCAAGCTCAGCCAGATCTCGCCGGACCGTCATATCCGAAACACCGAATTCCTGGGCGATTTCGGCAACCGACACCGATCCACCCTGACTCAGGCGGTCGAGGATTGCCGCCAGCCGCGCCTGGGCTGGGGTACGGCCACGTTTGATCGACGAGTTTTGCGTCGGATGGATCGATCTGTCTGTCATCTCAGTGAACTCTGCATAAAAATAAAAAACAATCAAATCAGAACAAGGTTCAGATTTCAATCGAACAAAAACAAACATTTTTCTTGTCAAAATCCCGAAATTATGTTTGTTTTTGAGTGATCATGGAGAAATGAAACATGAATGAACACGAACTAGCCCTACAGAGCCATCCCGGGCTCATGGGGAAATCGGCTTTCGTGACCGGCGGTGCGGGAGGAATTGGCTGGGCCATCGCGCGCGCTCTGGCGGCACAAGACATTACCGTGACCGTGGCCGATATGGATTTCGCAGCTGCGGAGGCGGCGGCTGGAAGGCTCGGGGCTGGACATCATGCGGTAAAGGTCGATGTCAGTGAGCGGGCTTCGGTCGAAGCGGCCTTTTCGTCGGCGCTCAAAGCGGCGGGTAAGATTGACATCTGCATCGCCAATGCGGGTGTTTCCAGCATGCGGCGCGCGGTAGATCTGACCGATCGTGATTGGGACTTCAATATGGATGTCAACGCGCGCGGCGTCTTTTTGACCAATCAGATTGCGGCCCGCCATTTCCTGGAACAGGGGCGTGGGACAATCGTGAACACCGCCTCGCTGGCGGCCAAGGTTGGGGCGCCTTTGTTGGCTCATTACTCGGCTAGCAAGTTTGCCGTGGTGGGCTGGACGCAGGGCCTCGCGCGCGAGTTGGCGCCCTCGGGTATCCGCGTGAATGCAGTTTGCCCTGGCTTCGTGCGGACTTCGATGCAGGACCGCGAGATTGCCTGGGAGGCGGAGCTGCGTTCCATGTCAGCTGAGGAGGTGCGGCGGGACTACATCTCGCAAACGCCGCTTGGTCGGATCGAAACCCCCGAAGATGTTGCTGGTGTGGTTGTTTTCCTGTGTTCGGACGCGGCGCGTTTCATGACCGGGCAGGCGATCAATGTGACGGGCGGCGTCTATATGACCTGACGCCGGGATTGATTGTCTGTTCATCCAGGCCCCTTCTCTTACCCGATGGGACGCAAACGTGTCACAGATCAAGCTCAATAAGGTTAGCCGGGATTTCGGCCTCGGCAACTTCGGTGTGAAGGGTGTTTCTCTCGATATCGAGGCGGGAGAGTTCATGGTGCTCCTCGGGCCGTCGGGTTGCGGTAAGTCCACGACACTGAGGATGATCGCGGGGCTGGAGGAGACGACGGACGGGGAGATCAGCATTGCCGGGCGGGACGTGACGCGTTTGGCGCCGCGCCATCGCAACGTGGCGGTGGTGTTTCAGTCCTACGCGCTTTATCCGCATATGAGCGTGCGGGAAAACATGCGGTTCGGTATGAAAATGCGTAAGACGCCGCGGGATGAGCAGGATCGCCGGATCGCGCGGGCGGCGTCGGTGCTGGGTCTTCAGCCCTATCTGGATCGCAAGCCGGCGGAGCTTTCGGGAGGGCAGCGGCAGCGTGTGGCGCTCGGACGGGCTATCGTGCGTGAGCCAGATGTCTTCCTCATGGATGAACCTCTGTCAAACCTTGACGCCAAGTTGCGCGGCGAGATGCGTCAGGAGCTCGTGAAACTTCATAGGCGCGTCGGCAAGACCACGGTTTTCGTGACCCACGACCATGTCGAGGCGATGACGATGGGAGACCGGATCTGCATCATGCGCGATGGCCGGGTCGAACAGGTTGGTGCGCCGCTCGACGTCTATGCCAGGCCGCGCAATACTTTCGTGGCGCAGTTCCTGTCCACCCCGGCGATGAACCTGATCGAGGCGCACTTGAGAGTCGAGGGCGAGACGGTGATGTTCGACGCCGGGCCCTTAGTCGGGCCACTACCCGAACGCGAGGCTGTTCATTTTAGTGCGGTCGCGGGGCAGGAACTGATGTTCGGGCTGCGGGCCGAGGACATCCTGACCCAGCCCAGACCTGGTGCGCTAGCCTTCCACGGAACCGTGACGGTGCTGGAGGCGCTGGGACCCGAAAACCTGATCGTGGTCGCGGCCCAAGGCCATTCCGTTTCAGCCAGGGTCGATCGTCATTTCCTGCCGCGGATTGGTGATGGGATCACGCTTTACGCGGATCTTGCGCATATGCACCTCTTCGACGCGGCAAGCGGTGACGCGATCGCACGGGAGGCTTGAGATGGGCCGGCGGATCCTATCGCATATCGGCTTGATTCTAGCTGTCGTGATCGTGCTTTTCCCCATCCTGTGGGTGCTGCGCACATCATTGGTTCCCGCGCATGACAGTTACAGTTCGACGATCTTCCCCACGGTAACGTTCGACAACTACCGTGTGCTGTTCGCCGAAAAGAATTTCGGGCGCAACTACATGAACTCGCTGATCGTCGCGAGTCTGTCGGTGATCGTGACGATGCCGTTGGCCGCGATGACCGGTTATGCCTTCGCGCGCTTTCGCACCGGCGGGCGGCTGGCGCGCTTCGCGACGCTTGCCAGCCAGATGCTGCCGCCCGTGGCACTGGCGCTGCCGACCTTCATGCTGTTTCGCGATTTCGGCCTGACCAATTCGCTTACCGGTCTGACGATCGTCTACGCGGCGGTCAACCTGCCGTTCCTGACCTGGATCCTGATGGGCTTCTTCGAAGCGATCCCAGAAGACCTCGAAGGGGCGGCGATGACCGACGGAGCGACCCGTTGGGGCGCGTTCTGGCGCATTGTGCTGCCGGTCGCCGCTCCGGGCATCGCGGCGGCGGCCGTGCTCGGCTTCATCCTGTCGTGGAATGAGTTTCTTTTCGCCCTGATCCTGGGCGGGTCGCATACCGCAACTGTTCCGGTCGCTCTGGCAAGTCTGCAGACCTCGAACGGTGTGCAGATTTCGAACGTCGCTGCGGGGGTGTCGCTTGCGATCTTGCCCTTGATGGTCGCAGCCAAGTTCATTCAGAAATACCTGGTTGAGGGCCTTTCCTTCGGATCCGTAAGATAATATCAACATGAAATGTGAACCTAACAGAAGAGGATGGTGAAATGACAAAGACATTTTTTCCCGTTACACTTGGACTTGCAGTATCTCTTGTTGGTGGAACCGCTCTTGCCGATGAGGTAACTCTACACGCGCTCATGGAGGATGTTCCTGAAACGAATATAATTGAGAAGATGCTTCCGGAATTCGAGAGAGAGACTGGTATTAAGGTCGAATTCGAAAAGGTCGGCTACGGCGACATGCACGACAAGTTGGTGGCTCAGCTCGTCGGCGGTCAAAGTTATTACAATCTACTTGAAGTTGACTTTTTGTGGGCGGGTGAATTCCCGGCGGCGGGCTGGCTTGAAGATCTCAAGCCCTATGCCGAGAAAACGGGCTTCGATATGTCTGCCTTCATCCCCTCGACAATGGATCTTATGGGAAATACCAAAGACACCATGCCGCTGGTGCCGATGTACAACTATTCGATGGGGCTGATTTATCGCACCGACCTGTTGAACGCCCCGGACTTGAAGGCGGCCTACAAGTCCGAGACCGGCCAGGAACTGGAACCGCCCAAGACGCTCGAAGCATACGTGCGGGTGGCCAAATTCATGAAGGCGCATGGCAAGGTTAACGGCGCCGCGATGCAGGGTCAGAAAGGTGACCCGAATGCGATGGAGTTTTCCAACTACCTTTTCTCTGCGGGCGGCGACTACCTTGATGTGGATGGCAAGGTCGTGCTGGCGTCCAAGGCCGGCGAGACCGCGTTGCGCCTCTACAAGGATGCGATCAACAATGCTGCGCAGACCGGCGCGCTTTCGGCCACGCTCGATGACACGATGCGGCTGATGTGCGCGGGCGAAGCGTTCTCGATGGTGACCTATTGGTGGATGCTGCCGCAAATCGATAATGCGGAAAGCTGCCCGAATGTCGCGGGCAAGGTGGCGCTTTCGGTCATGCCTGGTGGCCACGGAGAAAGCGGCGGCTGGGGCTGGGGCATTGCCAAGAACGTTCCGGCGGAAGAAAAGGATGCCGCTTGGAAGTTCATTACCTGGGTCCAGAGTACGGATGTCGCCGTCGCGCGCGCCATGGAGGGTCACGCCCCGGTGCGCGCAGATGTCTACGTCAACTCCGACGTGTTGGCGAAATACGCGTTTTACAAAGATGCGATGGCCGTGGTCGAAAGCGGGAAATCCTTCCCGATCTTCACCTATTCGGCGCAGTACGAAGATACCCTGGGGACCCAGGTTTCGCTCGCCGCCAGCGGTGACGTCACCGTCACGGACGCGCTGCAAGCGGCGGCTTCCGGTCTTACTGATCTGATGAACAAGTAACGCAGTTTAAGGAGGCAGGCCGCGCACCTCGCGCCTGCCTCCCAATTCTCGCTGACCGAAAGACATCCGATGATCACGAAAACGACCGATATGTTGCGCGCGGGCTGGGGTTTTGCTGGCCCGGGTCTGACGATGCTGGCCATCGTGATGGGTCTGCCGGTGCTCTACGCGGCGGCAATCTCGCTCTCGTCCATGACGCTCATCCACCCGGAATTGAACATCACCGGCTTCGGAAATTTCGTGACGATTATGTCCGAGCCGCTGTTCTGGAACTCCCTTGGAATTACCTTGCGCTATTCGGCGGCGACGGTGCTGGGCGAGTTTGTCGTCGGGCTGGGAATCGCGCTCATGCTGCGGCGGGTGATCGTGATGCGTGGTGTCTATTTCGCTGTGCTTACCTTGCCCATGGCGATGTCGCCGGTCGCCGTCGCGCTGATCTGGCGGATGCTCCTACAGCCGAACCTGGGGATCGTCAATCAGACGTTGGCCGGGCTCGGCTTGCCAATGATTGACTGGTTGGGCAATTCGGATCTTGCCCTCAAGACGATGATCTTCATCGACATCTGGCAGCAAACGTCGTTCGTTATCTTGCTCCTCTCGGCGGGTCTCGCCTCGCTACCGCGCGACCCTTACGAAGCGGCGGAGGTTGATGGCGCGGCTCCGTTGCAGCAGTTCTGGTATATCACGCTGCCGCTCCTGCGTCCGGTCGCGATGATCGCGGTGGTGATCCAACTGATCAACGAATTCCGAACCTACGACCTGATTTACATCCTGACGAAGGGGGGACCCGGCATTTCGACGGAGTTGCTGTCCTTCTTTGCCTATAAACGCGCCTTTCAGGGGCTGGCTTTAAACGAGGGGAGCGCCGCCGCCTTCATCTTGCTCCTGATCGTTCTTCTCATCACCGTGGTCTTTTTCTTCCTGCTCGAACGCAGAAAGTCTTGAGATCGCGTCCATTTTCGCCTTAATCGAACCTCGCCCGTGGCGGGGGCAACGGAGAGACTTCCAATGAAATTTAAGTCGCTTTTCCCGGGAATAAAACCCGTTGTCGCGATGGTTCACCTCAACCCCATGCCTGGTACACCGCTTTATGATGCCGATGCGGGCATCGAGGGGATTTATCAAGCAGCGTTGCGGGACCTGGAGGCGCTTCAAGCCGCCGATGTTGATGCCGTGATGTTCGGCAACGAGAATGATCGTCCGTACGAACTCGAGGTGAATGTCGCGACCACATCTTCGATGGCCTTCGTCATCGGGCGTTTGCGCGAAAAGATTCGGAAGCCTTTTGGCGTCAACGTTCTCTGGGATCCCGACGCGACTGTTGCGTTGGCAGCGGCGACTGATGCTTCTTTCGTCCGAGAGATCTTCACTGGAACCTATGCGTCGGATATGGGTCCATGGACACCGAACGCCGGACGGGCGATGCGCGAGGCGCGCCGACTTGATCGCAAGGACCTCGTGATCATGAACAACGTCTCGGCTGAATTCGCCCATTCGCTCGACACCCGCCCGCTTCCGGACCGCGCGCGTTCCGCCGTGTTCTCTTCTATTCCCGACGCGGTGCTGGTCTCCGGCGCGATCACGGGGGAGGCCGCCAAGATGAACGATATTGAAGCGGTCAAAAAGGTGTTGCCCGAAACACCGGTCTTGGCCAATACCGGCGTCAAGCATGCGACAGTGGCTGATGTGCTCAAGATCGCCGATGGCTGTATCGTGGGGTCGTCTCTGAAAGTTGACGGCCACACCTGGAATGCGGTCGACGCGGTGCGCGCACGCGAATTCATGGACATTGTCAAGGCAACTCGCGCCTAATCAATAGGGGATCAGGGGCTATATTGCATTGCAAGGATGGGGGCGTTTTTTCGCTCCCATCTGTTCGGTCGGGCTGTCCGTGAACTTAAAAATGGGCTGCGCCAACTCCAATCGACCGCAGAAGCCGCTTTCCGTGTGGACCAAAGGTTTCTGAATTTCTGAAAAGACGGCGTCCCGACTGACCTGCGCCCAGACTTTCCTCTGACTTTAAGGAGGATCATATGCCTAGTCGCGGTGTAAAAGCGTTGGTACCTACGATTTCTCGGTAAGGTTTTGCTGCGTACGAAACCTTGAAATCCGGAGACCCGCGACGACCATCACGGACATGATGACCTTGCAAGCCCTTCTCGCCAAGGAGCCTGAGTCGACAATGTCGTTTGGTCGGCATCAGTGGTTCATTCCTGTATTCCCGCCCCACCAATGATGGCTGTCCGAAGTGAATGGAAGATCAAGGCCTGATGAGAAGCATCCGATCGCCATTTTCTGGAGACGTCCTCTCCCGGCGATCGCCGGATGACGGTCATGTTGCGCCGCGAGGGCCGGTCCCGTCGGTCGCAAACCAGTCTGTCGTCTGGTGGCGGTCATAGGCCTTCAGGCGATCTATCGTCGCCAGGGACCAATGATTCCCATCCGGACGGCCGCGGATTACTGGTGTTATACCAACGGCCCTAGTTGGTGACCGTTTTGGCGTATTGCCTTGAAGTGATGGATTGGACGGCCTTTGGATCGTTGGCGAAGAAGTTCCAGGCCTCACAACATCGATCAATGATTTCGTCGTGGGTGTCGAAGACGGAGATGGCCAGTTTGTTGGCACGCAAATAGGTCCAGACATTTTCGATGGGATTGAGTTCAGGTGCATAGGGCGGTAAAGGCAAGAGCGTGATGTTCTTGGGTACATTGAGCGCTTTGGCGCCATGCCTGCCGGCTCCATATTATGACCGAGAGTGAGATACCCGGCGGCAATCTGGCATCCGGGGCGGCGGTTATTGTCACTGCGATGATGTTCGGCCTGACCTATAGTTTAAGCGCCGCCCTGATTGCCCTGGATCTGTCTCGGCCGCAGCTTGACGATACGACGATCGGCGCCAACGCCGCTATACATGCCTTAGGCGTATTGATCATGGTGTTCTTGCCGCCGCGGGTGGTCGCCCGCTTCGGTATCCGGCGCATGGGTATCCTGGCGTTGGTTTTGGCCGCTGTGGTACTGGCGCTGTTTCCGGCCACCCCGGTCTGGCTGTGGTTTCCCTTGCGTATCCTCCTGGGGGCCGCGTCGGAAACCCTGTTTGTCCTGTCGGAAACCTGGACCAACAGCCTGAGCACCGAGGCCACCCGCGCCCGTGCCATGGCGATCTATACCGCTGCCCTGTCGGTCGGCTTCGCCCTTGGCCCGCTGACCCTATCTGTCCTGGGCACGTCCGGCGGCCTGCCCTATTTCATCGGCGCGGCCATTGCCGTCACCGCTGCCCTGTTGATTGCCTCCCCCCAGGTTACCGCCCCTGAGTTCGACCAGCCATCAAAGAAGAGCCCGCTGTATTTCATCCGTCTGGCGCCTGTCGCCATTCGGACTGACCCTGTCAGGGGATTTGGCGCGGGCGGGAGACCGGATTCTGTCCCTTTGGCGCCGCCCACAGTGCCATGGCGGAGTTTCGCCATAAGCAGGTGGGGGCCGCAGGTGACATAGAGCGGCAGGAAACACCTGTGTTCCCCCGTGTTCGCGAGGGCAGGCTCCAAATCCATGGAAGATGCCGCCGACCTGATTGCCGTGGGCTTCGATGTCCGTGGCGTCGATATCCAGGGTGATCCGCTCGGGTGGGCTGTCGTGGCTTTCCAGGAAGAGGTCGACGTAAAGGTCCTGGAGACGGGCCGGTTGGGCGGTGAGCTTGTAATAGCGCCGGTTGTTGTCCTGGAAACTCCGCTCCATTCGCCCCAGGGTGGAACTCCCGGCAAGGGATTTGGGCGGCTCGTTTTTCTTCCCGTCCGGTTCGCCCAGGAGCTTCAGCAGGGGATCGTGGCGCAGGCTAGAGGTGGCCCCGGAAATTCGGACAGGGTGTTAAGCTGTTCCCATTCCTGAAAAGGAGAGGGAAATTGGGCAAGGTTACACGGAAGCGTTACGGAGCCGACTTTAAGGCGAAGGTGGCCCTTGAGGCGATCAAGGGGG
>JAIOYK010000075.1 GCA_021741145.1 Rhodospirillum sp.
CCGTCGTCTTCGCTCATGGTTCTTGGCAACGCGGGGGTTCCAAGGGGGGCTCCCCTTGGCAAGTTGGGATTGTACGGCACGGGCATGGCCTATGCCATGCTCTGTGCGGAATCCCAAACTTGCATCACCGCTGTTCCGCTCTTTGCTCTCCGTTCTTCGGCTCACCGCTTGTGTCCTTCTCGGCGTCGGTTTGGAGCGGTGAAGGAAGGAAGAAGGTGTGGCGGGAGGGGCCGTCCATGGGGATACTCGATGCCGGATTTTGTGGGGAGGACGGCTCGTGTTCGTGGGTGGAGCGTATCGGGAAGGGTTCGACCAAGGCTCGGCGGATGGCCATGCCGGGCGGAACAAGCGACCGCGTCCGTCCTTCTGGAAGGGGTTGGTCAGTCGGGCGTCCTATGCCCGGGAGTTCGTGCACGGCTACCACGCGGGCTATGCCCACGGCTACCGGGGACGCGAGATTGCGGAGGAGCGGCGGGCGGTTCGGGCCTCGTCCGAAGAGCGGTTCGCCGAACTCACGCGGGGCCGGACGCGAGAGCGGGAGACAGGGCGGGAGCGGTAGGTCAATCCGCAGGGCTATCAAGTGCCGTGACAGGGTTCGGCGCGCGGAGAAACGCGCGTAGTGAGGGGGAAATTCTGTATTGCAACCACCGTTGGTGTGAGTCACAGTCCATATGTGAAAGATAGCAAGAGTATTTTGTGTCGGGAGGATAAAGGCCATGAGTCTCGCCGAATGGTTGGAGAATGCAGCATATCAAAGGAACAAAACAACCGTACATGACAACTATATATTTGAGAAAGAAAAGGAAATTTTAAATGAAGAGGCCAACTCTTTGTTTGAATTAGTTCTAAAAGAGTATGATGGCGGGGAAGACCATGCGTTTTTTCTCGAAGATTTCATCCGAAAATATGGAAATGTGAAGATAAGTGGCGCACCAGTTCAGCCAGGTATGTTTGGTGAACAGCTAGCGACTGTTGTGCCATGGCGGTTTGCGGAAGGTTCACTTTTGCGTATTGGGTTAGGTAATAGTTATTTCGATACGCGCATAAGAGATTTTTTTAGAGACAGAACATCCATGTCTCCTGACGAAATAGCAAAAGAAAATGGAGAGATATGCGAAGAGATTAAAAACGCACTCCGTCAGAGAACCGTATATACTCGCGATAAGAAAAAAAAGATACATCACATCTTCCAATGGTATTTAATAAAATACATGACAACATGAAAAATGAAATTAATGCTAAAGGAGAATTAATAACCAGCTGGCTATTTCCCGTCCAATCCATGGAAAAGGCTCTGGGGTGTGATTTTAAGGCTGTGGGGAACGATATTGAGCACTTGCTATCAAAAATAATGAATATTCTAGGATTGCCTCCGAAGGAAGATAGTGATGTTGATGGGCGCTTTATGTTTTTTTTGGATTCGAGGAGGATGCCAAAAGCTTCAGTGAAGCGTCCAACTCTGTTCGCCGGAGGAGCTGCGAACTGCTATATTTCGGCGAATGAAGCGGATGGTTGGGGACGCACGGGGCGTTTGGACAATGAGAACCCTGGCGAAGCCTGTCAGGTCGGCGTACCGGAAGCGATCTGCCTACTCATAGATCTGAATGAAGCCGAGGATGTCACGCTTGCCGGGATTTTACCAGCGTCTTCATATGCAAAGTGCGGCAAACCAAATCCGCTAAAGCTCGCGGATATTCGGTTTGGGCGTGATACCTCGAAGAGGGACTGACAAAATGCGCATACAAGAGAGAGTGGAAAGAAATGCAAATAGATTTCATGAAATTTCGATGAATGGAGACTTTATATTAGGTGTCATTGAATCTATAGGCAGTTATTTCTCAGGAAGATCCAGGGGAGTGTCTTGTTTCTCTTGGTCTGCATCTGAGATTTCATTTGATGAGTTCTATATAAAATTACATAAGTGTCTCGCAACGCGCGGTGACGAAAGTTCTTGTCGCACCCTTGAGGAGATATTTGTCGCTGCCTCCACTCAGTGGTTTTGGCGAAGTGGACTGTATCGACTAAAAGAAATCGTGAGAATATTATATTTCTTATGCAAAAACGAATCAGAACATAATGTCGTTTATATGACCAGGATAGCACCAGTTTTATCGAAGGGTTTGCGCTTTAAAAGTCAAGTATTTGGGCGTTTGTGTGAACAAATGGCGTTGCGGGACTGTCTCCCAAATTTTCTACAGGTGGAGACAGCCTACGACTATGCCAATGCATGCGTCTTTTTAATGTCGAGCAAAGAGGCTAAATTCTTTATTGGAAATGACTTGAATAGTGAAACAAAATATGGAATGGAAAGATTGGGTGAATTTTCCTATGATTTGGTAAATGAATATTATAAGAACAGCATTGGTGATATACCGATCGATATTCGGCCCGCTCTCTATATGTGGGGGGCATGGAAATTGGAGCGACAAGGTAGATTGCCCGAGTTGTTACCTGACTTCTGGCGCACGCTGTTTGGCGATACAGATCCTCCTGCGAAACTTGGTGAATCTGAACTTGCAAGGAGTCTGGTGTTTAGTCTTGCTCATGCGTGTAGCGAATTAGAGGACATGCTTTCCATCTCTCATGCGGACATCCTTCGACCGGTTGAAAGCTATTCAAGCGAGAAGCCGCAGCAAGAAATCAGTCGTGCGGACTTGTGGAAATCTATCAAAGAAATCGAGAGTGCGCATGCTTGATAATGAGAAAAAAAGAAATGTGACGCTCAAGTCAGATTCCGTCGATGCGGCGATCGGGCGTCTTCGTAATAAATTTTCTAATATTATTTATGACGATGTACATTTTGGTGATTATTACCATCTTATTTATATGAAGGATCAATTTATTTATTTTCAAAAAGATTTGATAAATTTTGATAGAGAAAATAAGTGCCAAGTCATTTTTGCAATAGATGATGTCGTAGTAGATGCGTATGCAAGTATGGGTAGGAATGCTAGGAAATTCTTTCATTTTAATATTCGTATTGAAGGGGAGAAAAATGAAGAGATACTTGTGCAGCGCGGTGCGGAGTATTTGTTTCGTCTTGAAAAGCTTTTGTTTTCTCAAGGAAGCCCTGTTCTTTTGTTCCCGCCGAATGCTCAGCAAACTCGGCGGCACATAGAGTATTATGCGGTTGATTCAGTAAAGAAAAACTTGTCTGATCTAGAAGATGATATAAAAAAGGCTACCAATACGGCGTTTCAAGAAGCTGTGAAGGCTAGAGGTCTATATCCAGAGTGGGCAAATAAAAATGTGAAAGAGGAGAAGGAAAATGAGGATGATCTTCTCCATATTGTAGAGGGGAAAGTTGATAAAGAAGATAAAAATCAATCAAAAATAAGAAATTGGAGCAGAAATGAAAAGGATAGTTCTATAGGTAAAATGGCTGCAAAGCAGCTGGCAAAGAATAACCGTGTTGTTGACAGGTTTGGAGATTTATTTTCAAATTCCTCACAGATTCGTTTCTTTTCTGAATTTGATTTCGAAGCGCTGTCCGTGCAAGCGCATGACGCCGTTGCTTTTTTACGTGAGATAAATGACCTTCGGAAGAAAGGTGTGGAAGACTACAGTGAGATAACAAATGGTTTGTATCGCGTTCTTTATTCGTTGGATAGAATAAATAAAGAAAAAAAAGACAAAGACAGGAGAAAAAGTGGATCGGAAATCGATACCGACGGCGAGTTGGGCGATGCTGGCGTGCGTACCGAAGACCATCTGTGGGCTGCGGCGCTGAGTGCGACTTATGTGCATGTGATAAACAGTATATTCAAGAATTATCGTGTTAATGTCCGCGTGCATTTTGTGTCGCATAGGACTCTCGTGGCTCAGGCAGTCCAGGCTTTTTCCGAAGATGAGCTTCTGATACCCATTCGTCATCCCAAGCTTATGGCCTCTCAAATTCCCGAACCCGTTCGCAGGGCTATTTGCACTGATGTGGAACAACTGACATCTGCCCTGGATGGTTTCGTGCGTAGGGCGCAGGGGGATCAGAAGATAAGTAAAGGTGAGATGGCTGAGATTCGGGGAAATGTTAGCCCTTCGTGGACGGCTCTCAAGCAGAAAATATATGCGTCTGAGGCTGGGTATGATGCGCAAAGGTATCTTGAGAAACAAAAGGAGTTAGATGCCAAGTCTATGTCTGATGGAGAGGCCCTGGAAGCACTTAAGTTCGTTAGTGTCTTGGGCGATGAAGATAGTGCACCTCAATTTATTTTGAGTAGAAACTTAAGTGATCGTATCGACGAGTTGATGTGGAATTACTACAAGGCACAGCTTGGTGAAGTGGTTCTGACGGCTTATCACGTGGAGAAACGGGAAAAGGAAGAGGGGCATTGGTTGGTTTTTCCCATGCAGGGAAAGTACCGCTATGTTGTAAAAATACCGGATGGTATGTTCGGTTGGGAAGAACGAAAAGGTAGTCCCGTTAAGGAGATTAAAATTTGGGATTATTTGAATAAAAAGAGTAGTGCCAAATCAATGACGAGCGATGAGAAAATTTTTCTTGCATCTATTGCTTCTATGGTTGGAGGAAATTGGTCTGTTATAGAAAACTACTTGACGGACAGGCGAATTCAGGAAGTGGATGATTATAGACTGCAGGATGAATGTCTATTTATTAAGCATTTGGCCTTGCGCGGCTTGGCTTCTCAGAGACGTAGAGATGGTAGGAAGTCAGCCGAATTTCTTGAGGAGTCCTTCGGTATTATTGGTCACTTAGTCAAGCGCAACCCGCATGATCTTAGATTTCGATTAGCTCAAGCTGTTATTCCGTTGGAAGCGATTGTTCTGTCGGAAATCAATACGGTACACAAGGATGAATATTTCAACATATTTGGCAATGACTATATGAAGAAAATTCTTGCAATAATTATGGGCATTATTTCGGAGGTTCAAGGGCATTATGAAGGGAATCTAGAACAAAAAACTAATGGGCAGAAGATGTACTGGAAGTATATGGAGTGTAGAGCGCTACAGTTTCTATTCACGTTATATGCTATTGTATGGTGTGGAGATTCCCCAAATCCAATGTTGGATTACCATATACTGGTATATTCAAAAGAAGATAAAGTAGATTGGGGTAAGCGCCTATCAGAATATGAGCTGGCGTGGAAAGAATACGCGTATATGGTTCTTGATTTAAAAAAGGAAAATAGTAGGGAAAAAGACCCTGAAAGGGAGACGGTGAAAACCGTGGTTCCCGCTGAAGCGAGATATGGCGGTAATAGAAGGGGAGATATCTGCATACCTGAGAAGTATAGAGCGGCTCGTTTCATTCTGGCATTTTCTCGCTTGGTCTTTCGGTATAATTTTGGAGAGAACGTACAAATTAATGCTCTAACACCGACCCGAGATCGGATGCAGATGGTCAGCGATGATTTTCCAGATATATACAGTGCACTCAATGAGCTTGAGCAGAACTGTTATTATCTATCGTACAATGGAATTCCGCGTCATCAATTCCGACTAGTGAAGAAAAAAATGCTGCCCATAGTGAAAAGTAATATGATGAAATTAATAGATGGCAGCATAGGATATCTTATTGACGACCTTGATCGCATGAACATTAAGTAGGCTGTGCAATGTATTTTTATTTGACAGGGTGTTGATGAGTGATATCATGACCTGTATTTATAATTTATACATATGCCGACCATAGAAGAATTGGGGCCAAAAGGAACGGAAGTGTACTTCATATTTTTTATTGCGATGCGGAAAAATTCTATGCATCTCCTCGGGAGATAGAGCCCTCTTCTTGTCCGCTTGATGTGAGTAAGACCGTCCGCGTAATGGTCATTGCTCTTCTGGCGGAGGTGGCGAAAGGGAAGAACGATCAGTAAGTCACTGTTCGGTGGATACGCCTCGATCTCTGGGCTGCAGTTTCTCGCGCAGGGCCGCCCGAAGTTGGGCCATTGTCTCCGGCTCGTCGATTGCCTCCGATGCGTCGCCTTCGTTTATCGCCGGGCGTAGGCGGGCGAGCCGGGTTTCATCGGTGCTGTCGCGCTCGGTTTCGGTCATGGTTGATCTATTCGAAGGTGATACGGCGACTGTCGCGGCTGGCATGCCACGGCGTTTGGATTTTCCTGAGCGATGTATCGGTAAATATCCCGCAAGTTCGCTTCGGCCAGCTCGGAATACCGGATGCGCTTCATGCGCGCTGCGTGGTCTTCTCGCCGCGCATCGGTGCTCTCCTCTGGGCGCTTCGCGTGGACCCCAGGGCCATGCAACCACGCGGGGACACTCGACCGGTCCGTCACCTGTCATTGAAGGTCGGTGCTGCTTCCGATAAAAGGGACTGGCAAGGAGACTTGCTTTTCCTCTGAACCGTTGGGTGTGTCGGGACGTGTCCAAGGCAGTCTTCACCACGAAAGTCGACCCGACCTACGACGACCTGCCGGAGCAGCGGTACCATTTCCCAAAGACGTACCTCCGAGCCGCCGAGGCCGCCGTGGGGGATTGGATCGTCTACTACGAACCGCGACGGTCCAGTGGAAATGTGAACAGCCGGGGCGGGCGGCAGTCCTATTTCGCCAGCGCGCGGGTGACCCACATCGAAGAGGATCGCCGCCGACCGGACCATTTCTATGCCTTCATGGCCGACTATCTGGAGTTCGACCGGGCGGTTCCCTTTCGGGAAGGAGACCTATTTTACGAAAGCGGGCTTCGGCGCGACGATGGCAACACCAGCAAGGGTGCTTTCGGTCGGGCGGTTCGCCCCGTATCGGATCGGGAGTTCCACCGGATCGTTCAAGCGGGTTTCGTCGATGTGATCGGAGAGGCGCCGAGGGAGGCCGAAAGACCATCCTGGATGCCGGGAGGGCTCGTCGAGGAACCCGCGACCTTCGAACGTCCCATTGTCGAGCGTCTGGTTGCCCGCCCGTTCCGAGACGAGGCCTTCGCCCGGCAGGTGAAGGCCGAGTACGACAATACCTGCGCGGTCACCGGGCTCAAATTGATCAACGGAGGAGGGCGCGCGGAAGTCCAGGCCGCCCATATTCGGCCCGTCGCGTCCTCCGGGCCGGATTCCGTGCGCAATGGTCTGGCTCTGAGCGGAACCGTCCATTGGATGTTTGATCGCGGGCTGATTTCCATCGGTGACGATTACGACATTCTGCTCGCGCGGGGGCATGTGCCGGAGGCCGTGGAACGTCTGATTAATCCGGATCGTCGGTTGCGTCTCCCCGTCTCGCCGGAGATGCGACCGCATCCCCAATTCCTCAAGTTCCATCGGGAACAGGTGTTCAAGGGATAGCGGTCGGAACCGTCTCATTCAGCGCTAACCCTGAACGAAAGCGCGACAATCCCTGCGGGCATTGGATGCTGTTTGTCCCTATCCCCGTCGCTCATGCCGCCGGTCATGTCCAAGAAGCCCAAGCACGACGAAAATCAGACGAATGACGTCCTGCGCGAAATGGCGCGGGACATGGAGGTCGCCCAGTATCGGCGCTACGACGAGACCGAGGCGGCCAAGATCATCGGCATTCCCAAGAAGGACCTCGCGGCGCTCCGGCGGCGGGGCGAGATCGCCTATCTCCTCATCGGCGATGGGCATATCGGTTATCTCGGTCGGCATCTGCTGACCTATTTGCTCGAATGCGTGGTGCCGGTCGGGGAGGCGGGGACGTGGCGAGCGGCAGGGAGGATGCGCCCCAACACCAAGCGCCCGCTCGCAAACCCGGTCCCGAGGCTGAACTGGTATCCGTCAATGGCACCATGGCCCTGTTGGGGATCGGGCGGACCAAGCTCTACGAGTTGCTCAACGACAACACGCTGGACTCGGTGAAGATCGGCCGGCGCACCCTGGTGCGGCGCACGTCCCTGCGTCGACTGACAGAAATTTCCGACCGCCCATGACCGCCGGTGTTCGGCCCGTGTTCGGAATGGCCAAAGTATGGACCGAAATATGGACTGGCTGGGGCACCATGCCTGAGGGGGTCTTTTTTTATCGGTTGAAACAATCTCTTATGGCGTCCTCCCTCTCCGCCAAGACGGACACCTCCGCCAGTTTTCTGGATATTTCACGCAGACCCGCTTCGCGGACACGTCCGATGGGGCGGACCTCGTCCGGTGGCCAGTCGGTCGCTTGCCGCGGGATTGGATTTCATCCCGCACCCTCCGCCAATCTTACGTGAAATACCTCATGGCAGTCCACTTCGCGGACGCCTCCGGCGGGGCCAGTATCGATTGGCGCCCAGTCGATCCAATGGTGTGCGTGCCGCCTGGGCGTTTGGCATCCCGTGCCCGAAAGGTCTTCGCGTTGACGTGGCTTGGCTGGAGGCAAGAAAAAAAGGGGCCTCGGCTGGGTCCCCTTGTCCTTCGCCTTCCCACAGATGGGTTAGCTGTCCTGGCGGATGTGCTCCAGGAAGCGATTGACTTGGCTCCGCAGGTCGGAGGCCTGCTGACTGAGGGCTTGGGCCGCGGTCAAGACTTGACCGGCCGCGGTACCCGTTTCCTCGGCGGCATGGGTGACCTCGCCAATGGTGCCGCTGGCCTGTTGGGTGCCCGCGGCCGCCCTTTGGGTGCTTTGGGCGATCCCGCGGGTGGCCATGTCCTGCTGTTCGATGGCGGCGGATACGGTGGTGGAGATCCGGTCGATTTCACTGATGACGTCAACAATGGAGGAAATGGCCTTCACCGCTTCCGCGGTGGCTTGCTGGACACCGCCGATCTGCTTGCCGATCTCTTCCGTTGCCCGGCTGGTCTGGTTGGCGAGGCTTTTCACCTCGTTCGCCACCACGGCGAAGCCCTTGCCCGCGTCCCCGGCCCTGGCCGCTTCAATGGTGGCATTCAGCGCCAACAGGTTGGTTTGGTCCGCGATATCGGTGATCAGGGCGACCACTTCACCGATTCGTTCGGCCGCGTCACGAAGGTCGCTGACCTGGGTGCTGGCCTTGGTCGCCCGGTCAACAGCCTCCCGGGAAATGGTGGAGGATTGCTGGACCTGCTGACTGATGGCGCTGATGGAGGCGTTCAGTTCCTCGGCGTTCGCGGCGACGGATTCCACTTCACGGGTGGCGTCGGCGGTGACGGTGGAGACTTCACCCGCGCGGCGGGCGGTGTTTTCCGCGTTGGCGGTCATGGCTCGGGCCGTGTTCTCCATCTGCCCGGCGGAAGACCCGATCACGCTAATCGCGCCGGAGACGCCGCTTTCCAGCTCATCGGCCAGACGGTGGATGGCGGTGCGCCGTTCCTCCTGCCCCCGTCGTTCTGATTCCGCCTGATCTTCTCTCAGGCGTTCCATCTTGTGGCTGTATTCCTTGAAGATCTGGGCGGCATGGGCCATATCGCCAATTTCATCCCCCCGGTTCAGGCTGGGGATTTCCGTGGTTGCGTCCCCTTCGGCAAGGCGCTTCAGGGCCTTGGTCATGCCAGCCAGGGGCTTGCTGATGCCATGGCCGATAAAGGTTGCCAGACCCAGGCCCAGGAGCAGGATGATCAGGTTCGACCAGATCACCAGATTCCCCGCGTTACGCAGGTTCTTGCTGGTGGCGATGCGGATGGCCTGTTGCTCGGTCAGGGCCGCGTCCTTGGCGGCCTCGGCGGTCTGGGTGATGCTGGCCCCCGCTTTGCCCAAGGTTTCCTCCAGGGCCTTGATTTCGCCCAGGATGCCCGACAGGGTGTTCAGTCCGTCTTCGTATTGGCTGTATAAATCGCCCACGGCGTCGGCGTTGGGCATCTCACTCAGGTTCTCGGTGACGGAGAAGAGGGCTTCCCAGATGGCGGCGAACTGCTCGTCGGACCGATCGCGCAGGTAGGCGTCCGTGGCGATGCGGGCTTGGAGCATGGCTTGCACCACCTTGGCGGCGTTGCCGGCGTTGGGGAGATCGCCTTTCTCCATCGCCATTTCCCGGGCCTCGGAGGCCCAAGCGACCAACCCCTCGGCCGCGGGAAGCATGGAGGTTTCGATCAGGTCGACCTGTTGGGAAACGAGGCCGAGGGCCGGTTCCAGGGCCTCCCCATGGGCGGCATAGGCTTCGGCGATCTCGTCGGCGAAGGCTTCCTGAGGCGTTCCCGTGACGGACAGCTGGAAGGACGAGATGGCTTCGGTCACCGCCCGCTGGTCGGCGCGGATCGAGGCAATCTTGCCCGGCTCGGTCGTGTCCAAATAGGCGGAAACGGCTCCATCGAAGGCCAGGACCTGCCGGTTCAGCCTCAGGGCGTTGAGGGCGATATCGGAGGAATCCGAAAATTCATCGAATTGGCCACTCGACGTCGAGAAAATGCTGTACGAAACCAACCCGACCACACCCATGAGGGCCAGGACAAGAAAAAAACCTGCGTATAGGCGAATTTTGATGGATATATTTTTCAACATCGGACCTTTCCCGAATTCGCGCCCCTTTTTATTATTCACGTCGCGCGCCCTGGTTTTTGTTTTGGGCGGCGATGTTTGCCCGTCCCGTTGATGCCCATTCTCATAGGCAAATGGGCTTCTCACGAAAGTTTATATTAGAGGTTGCTTTTCGTGTCGGCTTTGGCAAAAAAAATATAGGAAAAGGGCGGCGACTTCCACAACTCCCCGAGAAAAATCCGCTTCAACGTTAAAGAATAGAACGTTGGGCGCCTTTAGAACGCTAATCCATTTCGGAACCGGTTGAAGTGGCTGGAAGCCCATGCGTCGGACCCGTTGACGGAAGCGCGACGGCGTCGTTCACGTCCATCGGGCCCATCCATCGGGCCCATCCATCGGGCCCATCCATCGGGCAGGTCCATCCGGCCCGGCCACCGCGACCCATGCGTGGATCGGGGGCCAGGCGATTGTGTCATCGATTTGCCTGGGGACACCTGGCTGGGGACACCTGGGCTGATGGTGTCGGCTTGACAAGGTGCATGGGTTTCGACCCATGCACCTTGGTATCAGTAGGCGAGTTCGGTGAACACGGGGTCGATGTCGCCGTTCCAGCGCGCCAGATAGGCGTCGAGCAGATCCTCCGCCTGGGTGCGACCGGATTCCGCGATGGTCCACAGGGGGTCGAGGAAGCCGGTTTCATCCCGGCCCTTGCTGTTCAGGCACTTGCGGGAGGCCAAGCCCGTATGGGCGATTTCAAGGACACGCAGGGCGACCTCGCGCAGGGTTTCCGACCGGAAGGGGGTTTTCAGGCCCAGGCGCGGGGCTTGGTCGCGCAGGGCCGCATGCTCCTCTGGCGTCCAGTCCTTGACCAGATCCCAGGCCGCGTCCAGGCATGCGCCGTCATACAGCAGTCCCACCCAGAAGGCGGGCAGGGCGCACAGGCGGTGCCAGGGGCCCCCGTCGGCGCCGCGCATTTCCAGGTAGCGCTTCAGGCGCACCTCGGGGAAGGCGACGGTCAGATGGTCGGCCCAATCCTTTTCCGTGGGCAACTCGCCGGGCAGGGCGGGCAGCTTGCCTTCCATGAAATCCCGGAAGGACTGGCCCGCCGCGTCGATGTACTGGCCGTCCCGGTAGACGAAATACATGGGCACATCGAGCATGTAGTCGACATACCGCTCGAAGCCCATGCCGTCCTCGAAGACGAAGGGCAGGATGCCCGTGCGCGACGCATCCGTATCGGTCCAGATATGGCTGCGATAGGATAGGAAGCCGCTGGGCTTGCCTTCGACAAAGGGGCTGTTGGCCCAAAGGGCCGTGGCCAAGGGCTGCAGGGCCAGGGAAACACGGAATTTGCGGATCATGTCCGCTTCGCTGGAGAAGTCCAGGTTGGTCTGCACGGTACAGGTGCGGATCATCATGTCGATGCCCAAGGTTCCCACCCGGGGCATGTGGTCGCGCATGATCTTGTAGCGGCCTTTCGGCATCCAGTGGATATCTTCCCGCCGCCATTTGGGGTTGAAGCCCATGCCCATGAAGGCCACGCCCATTTCTCCGGCCACGGTCTTCAGGTTCTTGTGGTGGATGGACACTTCTCGGCAGGTCTCGTGGACGGTTTCCAGGGCCGCGCCGGACAGTTCGATTTGCCCGCCGGGTTCCAGGGTCACCGATCCCATGGTGTCGCAGGTCAGGGCGATGATATTGCCGTTCTCGTAGACGGGTTCCCAGCCGAACCGGGTTAAGCCCTCCAGCAGGGCGCGCACGCCCTTGTCCCCCTCGTAGGGCAGGGGACGGCCATCGGCGATCGTGAAGGCGAATTTCTCGTGCTCGGTGCCGATGCGCCAGTCCTCCTTGGGGCGGCTGCCCCCGGCGATATAGGCGACCAAGTCGTCTCGGGTCAGGCGGGTCTCGGTGCCCAGGGTCGCGGAATCCGTCATCGTCGAAGGTCCATAGATAGAGGGAAGGCGTGGGTGGGAAGCGGTCCGGGAAGAGACCGATGGGGAACGGTCCCATATCGGGTCTGGAAGCGGAAAAGGGAAGTGCGACCATGGGCTCAATTCACGGAAAGCACCAGGGATAAGGAGCACCCGGAAGGGCAATCGGTTTCCCCCCGATTGCCCTGGGCTCAGTCCTTGGCCCGCCAATCCCCCGCCACGGCTTGCCAAACGGAGAGCGCGGCGGCGGCCGCGGTTTCGGCGCGGAGGATGCGGGGACCCAGGTTCACCGGCGTACAGAGGGCGAGAGCGGCCAGGGCGTCAAGGTCCGATGGGGCCAATCCCCCTTCCGGCCCCACAAGGATCGCCGCGGGGTCTCCCGCCCGCCCGGCGAAGACCTCGGCCGCGGGGCGGGCATCCTGGCGCTCGGCCATGACGAAAAGCCGTCGGTTGGTGGGCCAGTCGGCGAGCACCGCGTCGAGGGGGCGGGCCTCGACCACCTCGGGCAGGGTCAGGCGCTCGCATTGCTCCGACGCTTCGATGACCTGGGCGCGCAGGCGGTCGGTGCGCACCCTTTGGGATTGGGTCCGCTGGGTGAAGACGGGGATCAGGGCACCACAGCCCAGTTCCACGGCCTTTTGCACCACATAGTCCGTGGCGTCCTTCTTCAGGGGCGCGAAGAGCAGCCAAGGGCCGGGTTCCTCCGCCTGAGGCCTTAGTTTGGCTTGCGGAAGGATCTCTCCCGCCGATTTGGACAGGGCGGTGATCTCCCCGGCCCATTCCCCGTCGCGGCCATTGAACAGAGTCACCCAATCGCCGGGGGAGAGGCGCAGGACGCCCCGCAGGTAATGGGCCTGTCCGTCCTCCAGCGGCGCGGGGTGGCCTTCGGCCAGGGAAGCGGTCACATACAGACGGTGACGGGGGGCGGCTGGAGAAGGCGAAGTCACCGGCAAAATCCCATGTTGTTTGGGAAGGGGCGAAACCATACTGTAAGGCTCGACCACGGAGTTCCGTTGACATCGCTCGAAATCGCGTTGGATTCAAGTCATGTCGTGGGACTTTTGGTCCGGAACAGCTCTTGCCCCCATGGAAACGGACCCATGAGTCAAACAAACCAGACGACCGCGGCCCTGGTCGGGGACATGCCCCAGGACGGTTGGGTTGACCGGTTCGCACCCACCGCGGTGCGGCCCCACCTTAAATTGATGCGGTTGGACCGGCCCATCGGGACCTGGCTGCTGCTGTTTCCCTGTTGGTGGAGTTTGGCCCTGGCCAGTGATGGCTGGCCAGACCTCTGGCTGATGGCCCTGTTCGCGGTGGGCTCCCTGGTCATGCGCGGGGCTGGGTGCACCTTCAACGACATCGTCGACCGGGATTTCGACGTCAAGGTCGCGCGCACGGCCACCCGGCCCATCGCCAGCGGCGCCATCAGCCGGAAGGGCGCGGCCCTGTTCCTGGGGACTCAACTGCTGGTCGGCTTGGCGATTTTGGTGAGTCTGAATGCCTTCACCATTTGGCTTGGCGTGGCGTCCCTGGCGCTGGTGGGGATCTACCCCTTCATGAAACGGATCACCGACTGGCCCCAGGCTTGGCTGGGATTGACCTTCACCTATGGCGCGCTGATGGGGTGGGCCGCGGTGGCGGGAAGCCTTTCTCCGGCGCCGGTTCTTCTCTACGCCGGATGCTTCTTCTGGACGCTCCACTACGATACGGTCTATGCCCACCAGGACAAGGAAGACGACGCCTTGGTTGGGGTCAAGTCCTCGGCCCTTGCGTTGGGGGGGCGCACCAAGCCCGCCCTATTGGCCTTTTCCCTGGCCATGGTCACGCTGGTTGGCCTCGGCGGCTGGAGCGCCGGACTCGCCTGCCCCTTCTGGCCGGGCATGGCCCTGGTGCTGGTCCATCTTCTCTGGCAGATCCGAGGGGTGGATATCGACAATCCCGCCCGCTGCCCCATGGTTTTTAAATGCAACCGGTCCGTGGGCTGGATCCTGCTCGCCGCGATCATCGCCGGAAAGGCGCCCTCTCTGTTCGCCGGGAGCGCATCCCTTGGTTTCTGATCCCCGGTACCGGACCTTTATCGAGGCCAATACCACCGAAGCCCGTCCCCCCCTGGTGCCGGAAATCCGTTTGCGCTTGGCGACGGAGATCACCCCCCTGTGGCAGGCCACGGAAACGGTCCTCGAGAAGGAAGGGGTGCCACCGCCGTTCTGGGCCTTCTGCTGGGCCGGAGGGCAAGCCCTGGCCCGCCATGTACTTGACCATCCGGAAACGGTGCTGGGCCGACGCGTTCTGGATTTCGCCGCGGGCTGCGGAGTGTGCGGCATCGCCGCCGCGATGGCGGGAGCCAAGGCCGTGGAAGGCAACGAAATCGATCCCGTGGCCATGGACGCCATGGCCCTGAACGCGGCCCTTAACGGTGTCGAGCTGTTTCCCCGGGACGGCGATTTGGTGGGCAGCCTGGATCGGGTCTGGGACGTGGTCCTGGCCGGGGATGTCTGCTACGAAAAACCCTTGGCCGACCGAGTCATTCCCTGGCTGCGGGCCTTGGCCGCCCGGGGGACTCGCGTGCTGGTGGCCGATCCGGGACGGGCTTATTTGCCCAGCCAGGGGCTGTCGGCCCTGTCCAGCCATTCCGTACCCGTCAGCCGGGAACTCGAGGACCGGGACGTCCGCGAGACCACGGTCTACGCGCTGCTTCCGTGACAGTGTTCACCCCTGCTCTGGATCCCGTTCCCCTCCGGGAGGCCGCGGAAGAGGTTCCGGGTGGTGCCGCTTTATTCGGCGGCCTGGGTCTTCGGGCGCAGGCCCACGTAGCGGGAGATGTCTACCGCGTCCACCTGTTCGGGGCGCAGGTGGGTTTCCCCGTATTCCCGATAGACGCCACTGGTCAGGAACAGGTCGAACAGGTCGCCGTCGATATGCTTGTCCAGGACCATCTTGGACAGGATGTCGATGGATTGAGACAGGGTTTTCGGCGTTTTGTAGGGCCGGTCGGCGGCGGTTAGGGCCTCGAAGATATCGGCGATGGCCATGACCCGGGCGGGCACGGACAGGTCCTCGGGCGGCAGACGCCGGGGATAACCGGTGCCATCCATTTTTTCGTGATGGTTGCCGGCGATCTCCGGCATCCGGCGCAATTGGCGGGGCAGGGGCAGACTATCGAGCATGATGATGGTTTGCACGATATGGTCGTTGATCTTGAACCGTTCCTCTTCGGTCAGGGTGCCTCGGCGGATGGAGAGATTGTAGAGCTCGCCGAAATTGTAGGCGTTTTCCGGGATCTCCATATCGAAGCCCCAAAGGTTCTGGGGGTCATCCTTGTGCACGGGGGGTTTGCGTGCCCCCCAGGGGATCACGTGTTCGGGCCGGTCGGCCAGCAGCTTTTCCTCGCTGGGGGTGGAAACGGGGGGAATATCCTTCAGTCTATCTTCTTCCCCCCGGGACAGGCCCAGGCGATCATCGAAATTGCGGGTCCATTTGGTCTCGGCGATCACCTCCAGGCGGGCGACATTCTCCGGGTCCATGAACTCGCCGCCGATATTGCTCTTGGCGACGAAGGCGAAATCCTCCCGCAGTTGGGCCCGCCTCCGGTTCATCTCGGCGGTCAGGACATCCTTGTCTCCCCCGTCCAGGATCCCCCGCAGGCAGTCGACCTCCGCGTCTCGCCAGAGGATCTCGAAGCGGGCCCGGATCTCGTGAATGCGGTTGTGGATGGTTTCCAGTTTGGTGGCCTTGTCGACCACGTATTCGGGGCTGGTGATCTTGCCGCAGTCGTGCAACCAACTCGCCAGTTCGAACTCGTAGGTCTCTTCATCGGTCATGGAGAAATTGGCGAAAGGACCCCAATCGGTGCCCGCGGCTTCGCGTGCCAGCATTTGGGCGAGTTCGGGAACCCGGTCGCAATGGCCGCTGGTATAGGGGGATTTGGCGTCGATGGCCCCAGCCAGCAGCTTGATCAAGCTGTCCAGCAGTTGCCTTTGGGAGGCGATCAGTTCCTGGTTGTCGAGGGCGATGGCCGCTTGGCTGGCCAGAGCCTCGATGATTTGTTGCAGTTCGAAATCGAAGGGGATGACGGTACTGCCTTCGCCCCGGGCGTTGATCAACTGCAGGACGCCGACGACCTCGTCCTTGTGATTGCGCAAGGGGATGGTCAGGAAGGACTTCGAGCGGTATCCGGTGGTTTCATCGAACTTCTTGGTACCCGAGAAGTCGTAGGCATCCGCCTCGTAGGCGTCGGGAATGTTGATGGTCCGCCCGTCCACGACCGCGGCGGTACAGACGTTGTTGAAGTTCGGCTCCCCGGTTTCCGGGTCAATGATATTCAAGGGAGGGAAAGGAATGGCTTTCCCGGTCGTGCCCCCCAGGGCAATATCCAAGGTGTCGTTGCGGACAATGGCGAAGTGCAGGCGTTTTTCCTGGTCGCTGAGGTACAGGGTTCCTCCGTCCGCGTTGGCCAGGGATTTGGCTTCCAGAAGGATCTTTTCGATCAGGATTTTATGGTCCCGTTCCGACGACAGGGCGATGCCCGCCTCGATCAGCCGACGCAGGTGGTCGCGCTGCCGATCATCCCGGGGGCGCGGCGATGGCGAGGGAGCAAGCCCCCCCCCCGCGGCCTTGGTGAATAGGCCCTCGCTTTTCCAACTTGGGGCGGCGGTTTTGAACGCGCCCACATTGCGCATGACCCGCCTTAATGTCGCGGCGGAGCCCTTCACGGACATAACCGGTCCTCCTCGTGGTCCCGCACGCTCTTCGCACACCTCTTCCTGAGTCTATGTGAACCCCATGCTCACATTCGATTACCCTAGCCTATATGGGTCATGGGTGTAAGGGAAAATGGCGGAAACAAACGCTCTTCCGCTTGACGTCGCCGGTTTCCAGGCCCAAGAACGCGGGGCCGGCTTCCCGTGTTTTTCCAATGTGTTTCCCCGGAGAAATGAATGCCATTCGAGAGTTTACGAGATTTCATCTCGCAACTGGAGAGGGAGGGGCGACTCGTGCGCGTCACCGCGCCGGTGTCGCCGGTCCTGGAAATGACGGAAATCCAGACCCGTTTGCTGGCGGAGGGGGGGCCAGCGGTCCTGTTCGAGAATGTCCGGCGGGAGGATGGCTCCGCCTATGACATGCCGGTCCTGGTCAACCTGTTCGGGACGGTGGAGCGGGTGGCGCTTGGCATGGACCGGAAGCCCGAGGACTTGCGCGCGGTGGGGGAGACGCTCGCCTTCCTGAAGCAGCCCGAGCCGCCGGGGGGCTGGCGGGAGGCGGTGGGCATGATGCCCCTGCTGAAAACGGTTCTGTCGATGAAGCCCAAGACCGTGTCCCGCGCGCCCTGCCAGGAGGTGGTGCTGACGGGGGACGAGGTGGACCTCTCGGCTCTGCCCATTCAAAGCTGCTGGCCCGGGGAGCCCGCGCCCCTGATCACCTGGCCCCTTGTTGTCACGCAAGGCCCCCGCGCCCAGGGAAAGGACGCCCGGAAGGAAGACGCCTTCAACCTGGGCATCTATCGCATGCAGGTGACCAGCAAGACCACGACCCTGATGCGCTGGTTGAAACACCGGGGTGGGGCGCAGCATTACCAGCGTTGGGCGAAAGAAAGGCGCGAGCCTCTGCCCGCGGCGGTGGTCATCGGCGCCGATCCGGGGGTCATCCTCGCCGCGGTGACGCCGGTTCCCGACACCCTCTCCGAATACCAATTCGCCGGATTGCTGCGCGGCAGGAAGGTGGAACTGGTGGACTGCAAGACCGTGCCCTTGAAGGTCCCCGCGACGGCGGAAATCGTCCTGGAGGGCCATGTGATGCTCGACGAATTCGGAGACGAAGGTCCCTACGGCGACCACACGGGGTATTATAATTCGGTGGAGCAATTCCCGGTGTTCCGGATTTCCGCGATTACCATGCGGAAAAACCCGATCTACCTGTCGACCTTCACCGGCCGTCCCCCCGACGAACCGAGCGTCCTGGGCGAGGCCCTGAACGAGGTTTTCATCCCTTTGCTGACCCAGCAGTTTCCGGAAATCGTGGACTTCTGGCTGCCGCCCGAGGGCTGTTCCTACCGGATCGCGGTTGTGAGCATGCGCAAGGCCTATCCGGGCCATGCCAAGCGGGTGATGATGGGGGTCTGGTCGTTCCTGCGCCAGTTCATGTACACCAAGTTCGTGATCGTGGTGGACGACGACATCAATTGTCGAGACTGGAAGGACGTGATGTGGGCGATCTCCACGCGCATGGATCCGGTCCGCGACATCACCACGGTGACGGACACGCCCATCGACTACCTGGATTTCGCCAGCCCCGAAAGCGGCCTGGGCGGCAAAATCGGCCTGGACGCGACCAATAAGCTGCCCCCGGAAACCCACCGGGAATGGGGTGAGAAGCTGCGCATGGATCAGGAGGTGATCGACAGGGTTTCCCGAGACTGGGCGCTCTATGGCCTGCCCGGGAGTGGAAAACCCATCTGGAAGTGAAGGCCGTTCCGGTCCATGTTAGCGTTATCCCCACCGCCCGTTCGGGCCATCCGGGCCGTTCGGCCCCATTCCTGTTCCGATCCTTTCGTCTCCTGGAGTCCCTGTCCGATGACCGATCTCGCCAAGACCGCCGCCAATGCCTTGACCCTGCTGGAGGGTCTGGTGACCAAGGCCACCAAGGCGGGAGCCACCGCGGCGGACGCGGTTCTGGTGGAGGGGGCGTCCATTTCCATCGCCCATCGCCTGGGCCAGTTGGAGAAGCTGGAGCGGGCCGAGGGGGGGGATATCGGGCTGCGTGTACTCATCGGCGGGCGTCAGGCCCTGGTCTCCTCCGGTGACCGGACCACCGCGGGGATGGATGCCCTGGTGGAGCGGGCCTTGGCCATGGCCAAGGCCGTGCCCGAGGATCCCTACATCGGCCTCGCCGATCCCGCCCAATTGGCCAAGGTGCTGCCGAACATCGATTGCTGCGACCCCCAGGAACCCTCTCCGGAGGTGTTGACCGAACTGGTCCGCGCCATGGAGGACGAAGCCCGCGCCCAGCCCGGCATCACCAATTCCGAGGGGGCCGAGGCTTCCTGGGGCCTGTCCACCGTGGCGCTCGTGGGCTCCAACGGCTTTTCCCACGCCTACCACTCCAGCCATTCCAGCATCGGCGTGGCCGTGGTGGCGGGCGATGGCGAGACGGGGATGGAAAGCGACTACGATTATTCGTCGGCGGTCTATTTCGCCGACCTGCGCGATGCCCTGGAAATCGGTCGGGAGGCCGGGCGCCGGGCCGCCCGCCGGGTGGGCGCCAAGCGGATCGCCACGGGTCGGATCCCCGTCGTCTACGACCCCCGCGTCGCCCGCGGCCTGATCGGCCATGCGATCGGCGCCATCAATGGGGGCGGTATCGCCCGGGGAACCTCCTTCCTGAAGGAATACATGGACAAGCCGGTCTTCGGCCCGGGCGTGACCATCATCGAGGATCCCCACCGGACCCGGGGCATGCGATCCAAGCCCTGCGACGCGGAAGGGTTGGCCAACAAACGGCGGGCCCTGTTCGACAAGGGCGTGCTGACCTCCTGGATCCTCGATTTGCGCACTTCTCGTCAGTTGGGCCTGGAGAGCACGGGCCACGCCGGGCGCGGCACCGGCTCCGCCCCCAGCCCCTCGGCCACCAATATCTGGATGGAACCCGGGACCCTGACACCCGAGGCCCTGATCGGCGAGATCGACGAAGGGCTTTATGTCACCGATCTGGTGGGGCAGGGGGTCAACGGTCTGACCGGCGATTACAGCCGGGGCGCCGCGGGGTTCCGCATCGAGAAAGGCCAACTGACCACGCCGGTGAGCGAAATCACCATCGCCGGGAACCTGAAGGACATGTTTCTGTCGCTGACCCCGGCCAATGATCTGGTGCTGCGCCATGGCACCGACAGCCCCACCGTCCGCATCGATGGCATGACCATCGCCGGAGGCTGAGGCCCAAACGCTAGAGTGAAGCTGGATCAGCTTGGGCCAACTTGATCTCGGAATACTCTAGCGGTTCGCGGTTGACTTTCGTGCCGCGTCCATGGCTTTCAGGGCCCCATCGAGGCCGCGCCAGGACAGGGGAATGCCAAGGGTTTCGCCGTCGGCGGTGTGGTATTCCAGCTTTCCCTCTCCCTGGTGTTGGCGGAAGTCCTGGGCAACGGCGTTATTCAGCCCGGAGGTGGCGAAGCAGGCTCCCGGGACGCAGCGAGTCCAATCCAAGGGCTGGACCAGGGTTTCGTCGATTTGAATGTTGACGGGGGCGAAAAACGCCACGTTCACGGCCACGACCACGGTCATGGTCAAGGCGCTGTCGCCGGGCGCGCGTCCCAGGGCGAGTTGGGCCAGGGGCGCCGGTTGGCCCTGGACCTGGATGGTCTGGACCACCTCGCAGTTCTTCGCCTCCCCGGGTGGGGTGACGCAGCGCAGCAGCCAGTCGCCGAAGCTCTCCGTTGTCACCTGTGGTTCTTCGGACGCCGCGGGCTTGGCGGCAGGTTTGGGCGGGGCGGCGGAGGCCGGACCCACGCCGGTCTGAACGAGGCCCAGGCCGAAGGCGAGGGCGATCACGGCAATCGGGTTGACAGGCTTGCGCATCAAAACCTCGCCATCAGTCGGAGGTTGAACCGGTCGTCCGCGTCCTGGCCACTGGCGGTTCCATGGGCGTATTCGACGGTCATCATGGCGCCATGGGCGGTCGCCTGTTGGGACAACCCCAGGCGCAAGCCGACACCCAGGGAGGTTCCCAGGGTGACCTGCCGCTCCACGGTGGAGGGGTGTTCCATCTTCGCCCCGCCCAGGGCGCCGAACACATAGGGCGCGGCCGCGCCGCCAAACCCCATATCGGGGAGGTTGTCCTGGAATAGCCCGGTGGTCAGCGGAACGGACAGCTCCGCCCGGCCCGCGGCGCCCATGTCCCCGGAGAAGGTGCCACTGTCGAAGGCGGACAGCCAGTCCGCTCCACCCAGGCTGAACATTTCCGAACTGGGCAGGGCCTGACCGAAGGAGGTTTGCGCCTTGCCCGCCAGGGACAGGCGCGCCTGGTTGGCGAACAGACCTTGGTTGTATCCTAAAGTCCCCTCCAGCCTTTGGAAGGCGGGCTTGGCGCCGTCCCGGGAAAGGGGCAGGTCGGTCGTGGCCTCCCGTGCACCCAGGGCGTTCAGACCGAAGGAGGCGGTCGCCGACCCCGATAGGGTGGCGCCCCAGGGTAGGGTCAGGTCGCCGGTCTGGCCCAGGCGGAGCACCCGGAGGCGATCCTCGGTGAAGTCGTAGTCCTGGCCGGAGAAGTGGAGGGTTTGTATTTCGTTGACGAGGTCGTAGGCAAGGGTGGACGCGGTATTGGCCCGCCGTCCGCGGATCCAGGGATAGCCAAGCTTTGCCGAGGCCCGGAAATAATGGTCGCTCAGGGTATAGGTGAGGTCGGTCGTGCCGTGGGTGCGGCTGTCGACGGCCTCCAGGGTGAACCAGGGTCCGCCGATGCCGAAGGGAACGGTGACGCCACCGGCCAGTTGGCGGTTTCTGGGATCGCTGTCGAACAGGGTTCCGGCCTTGGTTCCCGGGTAGCCGCCGACCCGCAGGTAGGCGGCCTCGCCCAGACCGAGAAGGCTATTGGCATCCAGACCCAGGCCGAAGGTGACGGTGCCCAGACTGTCGGACAGGCCGTTGTCCAGGGTCAGGAAGGCGCCGAAGGGATCCTGGCGCCCTTCGACGACCAGGATGGTTCCGCCCTCCTCCGTGCCGGGCGCGAGGGTGGATCGGAGAAAAATGCCGGGAATATCTCCGGCCAACAGCAGACGCCGCTCGAGGTCGGCTTGGATGACATCGGATTTTCCGACGAAGGAGGCAAGCAGGTCCTCGACCCGCCCGCGAACGCGTTCGGGCAGGGCGGAGGCATCAACGGCCTCGACATGGCCCGCGACCAGGATCAGGCGCAGGGGCTGGCCGTCCTCGATGGTCTGGGGCGGCAGGACGACGCGGGTCAGGATGTGACCGGCCTGGACATAGGCGGTCTCCAGGTCCCGGGCGGCGGCGAAGAGGTCGGCGCCGGAAACGGTCTGGTGGGTCAGCCGCGCGGCGATGGCGGCGGTCTCCCCGGCGAGGGCCGAAAGGCCCCCCTCGACGGACATACCGGAGGGGGTGACGGTCAGGCCGTCGGCTCCCTCGGGGGCCTGAAGGCCGGAGGGGGCCGACAGGGTCAGTCCATCGCCTTCGGATCGGATCACCGGCGGCGCGTAGCTGCCCGGCGTGATCTGCCCGGCGTTCTGGGCCGAGGCCGGGGCGGTCGCCGTCAGGCCCAAGACCAAGCTCAAACCCAAGCTCAAACTCAAACTCAAACCCAAACCCAAGCCCGCGAGCAGGGGGGGGCGGGAGAGGACGAAGCGCGACATGCTCAGTTGAGTCCGCAAGACAGGGCTTGGTTTGTTCCCATGAAACAGATGGGACCGGAGAGGCGCTCATCCTCGGTGGGGGGAGGGGTGAAGGGAACATTGGCGATGAATGGATGTACGTATCAACAACGTTGTAGAGTCTTTTCAGGGAGGTTGTGGAATCGGGATGTCCCGCGATAGTCCGGTACTTGCGTGGATGGCTATCGTCAGTCCGGTTGCTGATCCCGCTTCCGGACGCGCCCCGACAGC
>JAIOYK010000076.1 GCA_021741145.1 Rhodospirillum sp.
GTGGCATCGCCACAAAATACCTGACCAGCTATCTGAAGTGGTTCCATCTCGTCGCTCTCAGCGCCAATCCAACCCCACGGCGATGCATCGCGGCTGCCATGGGCGCGTGATACACCTACGAAACGCGAATTGAGCCTTCCCAAATCCCTGGACATTCTCTATGGCGGCACCGAGTTGCTGGCCAAATACGTTTCCGAACTGACCGACGGAAAGTTTCAGATTCAGCCCTTCGCCTCGGGGGAACTGGTGGGTGCTGGGCAGATCGCCGATGCCGTGGCCAACCAGACCATCGAAATGGGGCACTCCGCCTCCCAATACTACTATGGCAAGGATCCCACCTTCACCCTGGGCAACGGCATCCCCTTCGGCCTGAATGCCCGGCAGATGAACGCTTGGCTCTACGAGGGCGGCAACGACCTCCTGAACACGTTCTACGCCAAACACAAGATGCATGCCCTGCCCGGGGGCAACACCGGCGGCCAGATGGGCGGCTGGTACCGTAAGGAAATCAAAAGCTTGGAGGACTTCCAGGGGCTCCGTCTGCGCATCGGTGGCCTGGCGGGCAGCATCCTGGCCAAGCTGGGCGTGGTGCCCATTCAGCTTCCCGGATCGGACGTCTACGTCGCGCTGGAACGCGGCGCCATCGACGCCGCGGAGTTCACCGGCCCCTATGACGACCAGAAGCTCGGATTCGTGAAGGTCGCTCCCTATTACTACTATCCGGGGTTCTGGGAAGGCTGCGCCGCGGTCCACTTCTTCTTCAACCTGGACCTGTGGAACGACCTGCCCCCGGCCTACAAATCCGCCCTCACCGCGGCGGCGGCGGCGGCGAACATGGACGTTCTCTGTAAGTACGACGCCCAGAACCCCGACGCCCTGCGCGCATTGCTGGGGGCGGGTGCCCAGTTACGGCCCTTCTCCCAGGACATCCTGGACGCCGCCTGGACCGCCTCCCACGAGACCTATGACGAACTGTCCAGCCAGAACGAGAACTGGAAGACGATCTATTCCAACATGATCGAGTTCCGCAACAAGTCCTACGCCTGGTGGCAGGTCGATGAGTACAGCTATGACAGCTACATGATCCGCGCCCGGGCGCGGAAGTAACACCAAGGGAATATTCCGGACGGTCGGGGCGGTTCGCTGGCGCGCCCCGACCGGTTCCCAAGACGGACGGAAACGGACCAGCAATCAAGATAAGGACAGGCGCGCGATGGGCGGCAGATTACAGGGCAGGACGGCGATCATCACCGGCGGAGCCGGGGGGATCGGGGGGGCGGCGGCCTCCATTTTTTGCGAACAGGGCGCCCACGTCGTCCTCGTGGATCGAGACGCTGGCGCCATGGAGCGGGTCGCCGCGGGCGTGGCCGAGACCTGCCCGGACGCCAGCGTGGTTCCCGTTGTCGCCGACGTCGGCGAGGAAAAGGTCGCCCAGAATGTCGTCGACATGACCGTCGAGCGCTTTGGTGGCCTGGACGTGCTGGTCAACAACGTCGCCGTGCGCCGGTACGAGAGCATCGCCGACTCCCCCTGGGAAAACTGGGACGAGATCCTGCGGGTCAACCTGCTCAGCTACGTTTCCTTCATCCGCGCCGCCTTGCCCCACCTGCGGGTCAGTGGTCGGGGCAGCATCGTCAATGTCTCCTCCGTTTACGCCGCCCACGGACGCAAGGGCATGGGCGCCTATGACACCACCAAGTCAGGCCTTCTCGCCCTGACCCGCACCCTGGCCTTCGAGGAGGCCGAGCACGGCGTTCGGGTGAACACCGTTTGCCCCGGCTATACCATGACCCCCTACCACCTGGACCGCCTGAATATGCCCGGGCGCCCCCGGGAACAGATGATCGAGGACACCGCCCCTTGCGTGCTCGGCCGCTGGGCCGATCCGCGGGAAGCCGCCTACCCCATCCTCTGGCTGGCCAGCGACGAAGGATCCTACATCACAGCGGCCACCCTCATGGTCGACGGCGGCATTTGCGGCTGACCCCCGGTCGGACCGCCCAGGAAAAAGGCGCCGTTAACAGGACGGCGAACCCGAAGGGAGAGGAACAATGCTGAAACTCGCACGCCTCATCGACGGCGTGAACATCCTGCTCGGCAAGGCGGGCGCCTGGGCGGTGGTTCTGGCGATCATCATCTCGGCGGGCAACGCGATCAGTCGCCGGTTTTTCGGTGTCTCCTCCAACGGTTGGCTCGAGATCCAGTGGTACCTATTCGGAGCGGTGTTCATTCTCTGCTCCCCCTGGACCTTGAAGCTAAACGAGCATATTCGCATCGACATCCTCTCCAGCCGCCTTTCCAAGCGGGCCAGAAACTGGGTCGACCTGTTCGGCCACCTGTTCTTCCTGATCCCCTTCGTGGCCGTGATGCTCTGGTTGCTGGTGCCCTTTTTCCTGAAATCCTACGAGTCCGGCGAGATGTCTCCCAACGCCGGAGGACTGCCCATCTGGCCCGCGAAGGGGATCATATTCTTCGGCTTCCTGTTCCTCGCCCTGCAAGCCGCGAGCGAGCTTATCAAGCGGATCGCCGCCCTGCGCGGCGCCCTGGACGACGACCAGTCCGATAGCCCGGCCCACACCCACGGTCTGGATGATGACGCCGAACATCTGCTCGAGGAGGTGGTCACCGACCATCGGGACCCGCCATCGGGCTCCCCCCACGCCTGAAGCCGGTTCCGCCTCTCCTCCCGTCCCCCGTCCCAGATCGAGGACTGTTCCGCCATGTTCGAACTGATCGCCCAGAACCTCGCGCCCATCATGTTCCTGATGCTCGCAATATTCCTGCTGCTGGGATATCCGGTCGCCTTCTCCCTGGCCGCCAACGGCCTTCTATTTTTCGCCGTCGCCGTGGAATTGGCGCCCCTGGCGCCCGACACCATCTCGCTCTCCTGGCCCCTGCTACAGGCCCTCCCGGAACGGGTCTTCCGGATCATGTCCAACGAAGCGCTGCTGGCTATTCCCTTTTTCACCTTCATGGGCCTCATCCTCGAGCGCTCCGGCATGGCCGAGGACCTACTGGACACCATGGGCCACCTGTTCGGCACCCTGCGCGGCGGCTTGGCCTATGCCGTGATTTTCGTGGGCGCCCTCTTGGCGGCCACCACGGGGGTACTCGCCGCGTCGGTTATCTCCATGGGTCTCATCTCCCTGCCCATCATGCTGCGCTACGGCTATGATCGCCGTCTCGCCAGTGGAGTGATCGCGGCGTCGGGCACCCTTGCCCAAATCATCCCCCCCTCCCTTGTGCTCATCGTGATGGCCGACCAACTCGGCCGCTCGGTGGGCGACATGTACGAGGGGGCCTTCCTGCCCGCCATTCTGTTGGCCGGAGCCTACGCGCTCTACGTCCTGATCGTCAGCTTGATCTTCCCAAAGGCGGCCCCTGGCCTGCCCCGGGACGCCATCGGCCACCGCGAGCCCGACGGCGCGCGTGGGGTCTGGCAATTCCTGCTCCTCGCCTTTCTCTCCGGGTTGGTCGGCCGCTACATGGTGGCCGACGCCGGGATCAAGGCGGGATCGGATTTCGTCATCCTTACCCTCTGCGCCGGCACCATCGTGGCCCTGGTGAGCGCCCTGCTCCACCGCCTTTGCGCCGGGCGACCACTGGCCATCCTTATCGCGATCACCCTGGTGCTGGCCGCCCTCCACGCTTGGGTCCACGGACAAGGTCACGAGAAGGCGGTGGCCGCCATCGAGATCATCGGCTCTGGCGCCATCTACGCCTTGCTGGTCGCCCTGGTCGAGCGGTTCACGGGCCTGCGCCTGATGTCACGCATGGCCGAACAGGCGACCTTCGTCATGGTGCCGCCACTTCTGCTTATCTTCCTGGTGCTGGGAACCATCTTCATCGGCCTCGCCACGCCGACCGAGGGCGGCGCCATGGGCGCGGTGGGCGCCGTCGTCCTGGCGGCGATCAAACGGGCCACCAGCGGTGACAGCCGACGGTTCAACGCCACCATTCTGACCCAGGCGACCCGATCCACGGCCAAGCTGTCGTCCTTCGTTCTGTTCATCCTCATCGGCGCCAGCGTATTCTCCCTCGCCTTCTACGGCGTCAACGGCCACATCTGGGTGGAGCACCTGCTGACCTCCCTGCCCGGAGGCCAAGTTGGCTTCCTGGTGGTGGTCTGCCTCGTGCTGTTTCTCCTGGCCTTCTTCCTTGATTTCTTCGAATTGGCCTTCATCTTGTTGCCGTTGCTGGCCCCAGTGGCCGACAAAATTGGCATCGACCTGATTTGGTTCGGCGTCATCGTCGGGCTGGTGATGCAGACGTCCTTCATGCATCCCCCCTTCGGCTTCGCCCTGTTCTTCCTGCGATCAGTCGCCGCCAAAACGCCTTATATGGACCGGATCACCGGTACCCGGGTCGAACCTGTCACCACAGGACAAATCTACTGGGGCGCCGTTCCCTTCATCGGCATTCAGTTGCTGATGGTCCTGGTGGTTATCCTCTTCCCCCGAGTGGTCCTTCACTACAAGGACGGACAAACACAATTGGACCCCGCCACGGTCCAGGAGCAACTGGACAGCATCCCCCTGCCAACCCTGGATCCCGTCGACGGGCATCCGCCCACGTTCAACTTTGACTGACCGGCGGTCGAGGCCCGCTCGGGCGTTTGGTCAAGGGGGGAGCGGCCCCTAATCAATCCCTCCCCCCAAAAACCCAATAATTGGTTGAAGGTGGATTACTCCACCTCCACCGGCGCCTTCACGCCTCCGCCGAGAACCTTGTACAAGGTCACCCGGTTCGTGAGGCGCTCGACACCCAGCGACACCAGATCCCGTCGGGCGTCGTAAAGAGAGCGTTGAGAATCCAACACCGACAGGTAGCTGTCCAGACCGCTATCATACCGGGCCCGGGACAACCGATAGGCTTCCTCGGTGGCCTCCACGAGAGCGCGCTGGGCCGCGATCTGGTCATCCAGAGTCCCCTTACTGGCAAGGCCATCGGCGACCTCGCGGAAAGCCGTCTGAATAGCTTTCTCATATTGGGCCTTGGCGATCTCCTTGTTCACCTTGGCGACATCCAGATTGGCCTGGTTCCGCCCCGCGTCGAACAAGGGAACGGAAATGCTCGGCCCGAAGCTCCAGGCCGCCGCGCCACCCGTGAACAGGTCGCTCAGGGCGAAGCTCGCCGTTCCCAGGTTGCCCGTCAGGGAAATGGAGGGAAAGAAGGCTGCCCGCGCCGCGCCAATCCGTGCGTTGGCCGCCTTCAAGACATGCTCCGCCTCGCGGATGTCCGGGCGGGTCAAGAGCACCTCGGAGGGAAGCCCTACCGGAACATCGGCCACGAAACCATCATCGCCCTGCCCTGACGTCTCATCCGGAAAGTCCCCAGGCAGGGGCTGGCCGAGCAGCAGTTCCAAGGCATTTCGGTCCAGGGCCACCTGCCGGGTGTCGAGCCGCAGGTTCACCCGCGCCGTTTCCAGCGCGGTCCGGGCTTGGGCCACGTCCAGGTCCGTCCCCACGCCCCGGCTGGCGCTCGTCCGGGTCAGGTTCAGGGAATCCGCGCGGGAGGCCAGGGTTTCCCGGGTCAGCGTCAACTGCCGTTGGTCGCCCAACAGGGACATATAGGCCGTCGCCACCTCGGCGATCAGGGACAGGCGCGTGCTCTCCCGCGCCTCCGCCGTGCCCATGTAGCTTTCCAGGGCGTCGTCCTCCAGCGAGCGGATCCGACCAAACAGGTCCAGTTCGAAGGAGGTCACCCCGAGATTGGCCTTGTAGGTATCCGTCGTGATGGACTTGCCCGAGGACGAGGCCGTCTTGGGCGTGCGCGCCTCGGTGAAGCCCGCCCCCGCGTTGACCGTGGGAAACAGGTCCGCCCCCGCGGCGCGATAACTCCCTCGGGCCGCCTCGACGTTCAGGGCCGCCACCCGCAGGTCCCGATTGTTCTCCAGGGCCGTTTGGATCAGGCTTTGCAGGGTCGGATCCAGGAACACCTGCCGCCAATCCCCGTTTAGATCGACCAGGGACGCACTCCCCTCCCCCTTGGACGAGTCGCCATAGGCCGCCCCGTCCGGCCATTGTCCGGAGACGGGCATCTCCGGCGTTTCATAGTCCGGAACCAGGGAGCAAGCCCCCAACAGAAGGGCCAAACTCGCCGCGGAAAGGAAGGATTTCATGGATGGGGAACCCCGGGAAGGAAGTGACGTTTCATGGGTCATATGCGCGATCACGGTTGGTCCTCCACCTCGACCAGCGAAAGCCGCTTGGGGTCGCGCCCGAACAGCCGTTGAACCGACGCGAAGAAAACCGGAATGAAGAACACGCCCAGGACGGTCGCGGAGATCATGCCGCCCATGACACCCACACCGATGGCGTTCTGGGCGCCGGACCCGGCTCCGTTCGACGTCGCGAGCGGGAGAACACCCAGGATGAAGGCAAAGGACGTCATGAGGATCGGCCGCAAGCGCTGGCGGCAGGCCTCGATGGTGGCGCCGATCACCGACCGCCCCTGTTCGTGCAGTTCCTTGGCGAACTCGATGATCAAAATGGCGTTCTTCGCCGACAGGCCGATGGTCGTCAGCAGGCCCACCTGAAAGTAGACATCGTTGGACAATCCCATCAGTGACACCGCCGACACCGCCCCCAGCACGCCCAGGGGAACGGAGAGCATGACCGCGAAGGGCGTCGACCAACTTTCATACAGGGCCGCGAGACACAGGAAGACCACCAGAACCGACAGGGCGTACAGCATGGGCGCCTGGGCACCCACCAGCCGTTCCTCGTAACTCAGGCCACTCCACTGGTAGCCGATCCCCGGAGGAAGTTTGGCCAGAAGACCTTCCATGGTATCCATGGCGTCTCCCGAACTGAACCCCGGCGCCGCCGACCCCTGGATGGTGCGCGACGCGACACCGTTGAAACGCTTGAGCTGGGGCGAGCCCATTTCCCAATGGCTCTCGGTGAACACGGAAAGCGGCACCATCCGCCCGTCCTTGTTGCGCACCCTCCAAAGGCCAAAGTCCTCGGGCACCATCCGGAACGGCGCGTCGGCTTGGGCGTACACCTTCTTCACGCGACCGTTTTCGATGAAATCGTTGATGTAGGACGATCCCCAAGCGGCCGAGAGAGTACTGTTGATGTCGTCCAGGTCGACGCCCAAGGCCTTGGCCTTTTCCCGGTCCACGTCCAGCCGCAACTGGGGCGTGTCATCCAGACCATTGGGACGCACGGCCATCAGGCCCGGCGTCTGATTGGCCATGCCCAGGAGCTGGCCATTGGCGGCCATCAGCGCGTCGTGGCCCAGCCCCCCCTGGTCCTGAAGCTGCAATTCGAAACCAGAGGCGTTCCCGAGCGCGATCACCGCAGGCGGTGCGAAGGCGAAGATACGCGCTTCCTGAATACTTGAAACAAAGCCCATGGTCCGACCGATCAGCGCGGGCACCTTCTTGTCCGGAGTGGTCCGTTCACTCCAATCCTTCAAACGGACAAAGACCATGCCCATGTTCTGACCCCGACCGGAAAAGTTGAAACCGGCCAAGGTCAAGACGCTGGCGACGGAGTCCTTTTCCGCTCCCAACAAGTGATTACTAATCCGCTCGAGAATCTTGGCCGTCTGCTCCCGGCTCGTGGTCGCCGGTCCCTGAACCTGGATAAAGAACAGACCCTGGTCCTCGTCGGGCAGGAAGGACCCCGGCAAGCGGGTGAACAGATAAACCAACCCAACAATCAGAACGGCGAAGAGGATAAGGACCCGAAGTGACCGGTGCAACAGTCCCTGGACGCTTTTTGAATACAGGGAGCGGGTCTTGTCAAAACCCCGGTTGAACCACCCAAACGGCCCCTTTTTGGAATACCCGTGTCCTTTCTCCACCGGCTTGAGCATGGTGGCGCACAGGGCGGGCGTCAGGATCAGCGCCACGATCACCGAAAGGGTCATGGATGACACCAGGGTCAGGGAAAACTGGCGATAGATGGCGCCCGTCGAGCCCTCCATGAACGCCATGGGCACGAAGACCGCCGAGAGCACCAGAGCGATACCGACCAAGGCTCCGGTAATCTGGCCCATGGATTTGCGCGTGGCCTCCCGGGGGGGAAGCCCTTCCTCGGACATAATCCGTTCGACGTTCTCCACCACGACGATGGCGTCATCCACCAGCAGGCCAATGGCCAGAACCATGGCAAACATGGTCAGCGTGTTGATGGTGAAACCCGAAGCCGCCAGCACGCCAAAGGTTCCCAGCAGAACAACCGGAATAGTGATGGTCGGAATCAGCGTCGCGCGGAAGTTCTGCAGGAAGACAAACATCACGACAAAAACGAGGATCACCGCCTCGATCAGGGTTTTCACCACCTCCTCGATGGAGAGGCTCACAAAGGGTGTGGTGTCATAGGGATAGGTGACCTCCACCCCCGCCGGAAAAAATTCCGACAACGACGCCAGTCGCTCCCGCACGGCGTCGGCGGTCTCCAGGGCGTTGGCGCTGGTGGCCAGTTTGATACCCAGAGCCGAAGCAGGGCTGCCATCCATCAGGGCCGAGATAGCATAGTTCTCGCTTCCAACCTCGATCCGGGCGACATCTCTCAGGTGCACCGCCGCCCCGTTCTCGGTCACCTTCAACAGGATATTCTCGAATTGCCCGGGTGTTTCCATGCGGCTTTGGGCGAGAACGGTGGCGTTTAACAACTGCCCTTCCACTGAAGGGATGGCGCCTAACTGGCCGGCGGAGACATCGACGTTCTCGGATTGAACCGCGCTGATCACATCATTCGTGGTCAGGTCGTAGGCAACCAGCTTGTTCGGATCAAGCCAGATGCGCAAAGCATGCTGGGCTCCAAAAACCGTAACCTCGCCCACGCCCGGCACCCGGCTGATGGGATCTTGGATCTTAGACGTCAACAGGTCGTTCAGGTCCCCCTGACTGACGGAATTGTCGCGAGACACCAAACTGGCGACCATCAGAAAACTGGTGGCGGACTTGGAAACAACCACGCCCTGGGTCTGCACCACCTCGGGCAAGGAGGGCATGGCCAGTTGCAGCTTATTCTGTACCTGCACCTGCGCGATATCCGGATCCGCCTCCGGTTCGAAGGTCAGGCTGATGGACACATTCCCCGCGCTGTCACTGGTCGACGACATGTAACGCAGGTAATCCAGGCCACTCATCTTCTGCTCGATGACCTGGGTCACCGTATTTTCCAACATCACCGCCGAGGCACCTGGATAGGTCGCACTGACGCCTATCGTTGGGGGCGCGATCGGTGGATATTGCTCGATGGGCAGACGGAGAATGGAGAGGACGCCCGCCACCATGATGACGATGGCGATGACCCAGGCGAAAATGGGGCGGTCAATAAAGAACTTGGACATGCTGTCGCCCCCCGCCCTACTTGCCAGCCGGGGCCGGAGTGGAGGCTCCACCCCCTGCCCCGTCACCAGACAGGGGCGCCACCACCATGCCGGGTCGAATCTTCAAGATACCGGCGGTCACCACCCGGTCACCATTCGCGAGGCCCGCGCTCACGACCCACTGGTTCCCCAAGGACCGGTCGACGGTAACGGGACGAACCTCCACCTTGTCTCCCTCGCCCACGACGAAAACCGAAGCGGAACCATCCCGCCCCCGTTGCAGAGCATTCTGGGGAATCAGCGCCACATTGGGCTGGTCGCCCAGGTCCAATTCGGCCCGCACAAACATGCCCGGCAGCAAAAGACCATCGGGATTGGGGAAAACCGCGCGGCGTAGGACCGATCCAGTGGTTTGGTCGACGGTCACGTCGGAAAAGGTCAGGGATCCGGTATGCCCATGGGCCTTGTCCGCCCCTTGGACATAAAGCGTCACCTTGACCGGCTTATCGTCCCGGGCCAAAGCGCCCGAGGCCAGGTCCTGACGCGCCTTCAGCAAGGACCCCGCGGGCTGAGTCAGATCCACATAGATGGGATCAAGCTGGGTGATCATGGCCAGGGGCGTTGTCTGATTGGCTGTCACCAGCGCCCCCTCGGTCACGGCGGAGGTGCCGATCACACCGGCGATGGGCGCGCTCATCTTGGTGTATTCCGTATTGATATGGGCCAAATCCAGGCTAGCCTGGGCCACCAGAACATCAGCCTTGGCCACGTCCATGTCCGCCACCACGTCCTCGTAATCCTGGCGGGAGACGGCTTTCACTCGGACCAGCTCTCCATAACGGGCCGCCTTGGCCTTCACCGACTTCAGGCTGGCTTCCGCCCGGGCCAAATCGGCCTCGGCGCTCTTTTCCTGGGCCCTATAGATCGCCGGATCGATCTGATACAGTTGTTGCCCCTCGGTTACCACCATGCCTTCGGTGAACAGGCGGCTCCGCACAATCCCTCCAACCTGGGGACGTACCTCCGCCACCCGATAGGCCACGGTTCGTCCGGTCAGTTCCACCCGCAGGGGGACCGTGGTCGTCTCGACGGTGAGAACCGGAATCGGCGGGGGAGCCCCCGCGCCACCGGGCGCGCCCTGGGCCAAGCTCGCCTGAGAGAAGAACAGGACGGGTACACTGGCCACCGCCACGAGGGCCGCGCCCTTAAAGGTCATCAAGGACATGCGTGGGATTCCGTTTTTTCGTGCCGTCCCCCAATGCGGGGGGTAGCGTGTTTGGATCGAATGCGTGTACTGTATTGTACAGTACATAACTTAACAAGCCTTCGTTTCCTGGGGGTATGATAGGGGAGGTAACGGTGCAAACGAGAACGGAAGCCCGCCGGTGCGCCATACTAGAGGCGGCCACGGACCTGTTCCTTGAGAAAGGGTACGAACGGACAACCCTGGACGATATTTTGGAACGGTCCAAGGGATCGCGCAGCACGGTCTACAAGTTGTTCGGCAACAAGGAAGGGTTACTAAAGGCGATTATCGAGGAAACAACGGGGGAAATATGGGCCATCGTTTCGGATTGGCACGCCAAGAACCCACCTCCGACGGAGCAGTCTCTCTTCGAGCTCGGATGCCTTCTTTTTACGGCGATCATGGCTCCAAGGGCCATTGCCCTACACCGAATTCTTGTCTCCGAGGGTCCCTATATTCCGGAAGTTAGCGCCTATTTCCTAAAAGTTGGCCCGGATCGAAACAAAACCAGACTGGTCGAATGGTTTTCCGAGGGCCAAAAATCCGGCCACTTCATGGATCACGCGCCGGAAGACCTCGCCCAGATCTTCATGGGGCTGGTCATCAGCGATCTGCATCTGCGTCGCACCTTCTGCCAGGCCCCCATGCCCGAAGAGGACGCCGTCCGCCGAAGGATAAAAACCGCCGTCCAGATCTTCCTGAACGGAGTCAACAAGGCTGCACCCTGAGCCACCGACTTCCGAAACCTCGCTTCCAAAGCGGACCTCCCAAGCGACGCCCATTTGGGAATCCGCCGAAAAATTGACCTGTGTCCATGCGTGGAACCGTCAGTCGCGCTAGGCTGAGGCCTTGAGCATCGGCCCGCGTGAAGGGGCGTGTTTCCCCCGATCCGGCGGTCCGCAAGGAGTCCTCCGGCCATGAGCGTCCCGTTTCCCGGCATTCCCTCCGTCGTCAATGGCAATGGCGCCGTCGCCCATGTCATGTCTCAAGTCTGTGGCGGCGTCATCGGTTACCCCATCACCCCCTCCACCGAGATTTCCGAACTCTACGAGGATTTCCGCGCCGGAGGCGGCCTGAACGTCTGGGGACGACATCCCTTCTTCTTCGAGCCGGAGGGAGAGCATTCCGCCCAAAGCGGCGCGCTGGGCGCGGCGCTGACCGGGGGCAAGTACATCTCCAACGCCTCCTCCAGCCAGGGTATTCTCTATGGCATGGAGTCCCATTATGTGACCGTCGGCAAGAAGGCTGGCGGCTTCGTCCTGCAGGTGGCCGCCCGCTCCGTCTCCCGCCATTCCCTGAATGTCATGGCCGGGCATGACGACGTCTATGCCCTGCTTCCCGCGGGCTATACCATCCTGTTCGGGGCCACCCCCCAGGAGGCCGCGGACCTGGCCCTGATCGCCTACCGGACCGCGGCGCTGTCCCTGATCCCCGTGGCCAACGCCATGGACGGCTTCGCCACCAGCCACATGATGAGCGAGGCCCTGCTCCCCGAGCCGGATTTGACCCGGACCTATCTGGGCGACCCGGCCGGGCGCATCCCCGCGCCGACCCTGGCCCAGGAGATGCTGTTCGGCGCCAAGGGCCGGGTGTTCCAACTCCGCCATTGGATCGAACGCCAGGGCGAGGCCCTGAGCCCCGCCCAACACGGCGCCCTCAACGCCTTCCTCGCGGCCAACGCCGACAGCGTGGAGGCGGACAACACCGGTTGTTCCGCCGGAGAAGCCAACGCCGACTTGCCGCCCGCCCTCCAGGCCCGCTGGCGCCGCGCCTGGATCGGCGCCTGGCCCAAGGGCTCGCGCCCCCGGGTGCCCGCCCTGGTCGATGTCAACGCCCCGGGCGTGACCGGCGGCGTCCAGAACCAGCCGGATTTCCAGGCGGGCATCGTCGACCACATGACCCATTTCGCCGCCGATGTACCCCATCTGGTCCGCCAGGCCATGGCCGAATTCGGGGATCTGACCGGGCGGAGCTACGCTCCGGTTCTGTCCTATCGCTGCGAGGACGCGGAGACCGTGCTGCTCGGCCTGGGGTCGGTGACCCAAGACGTGGAAGCCGTGGTCGATCACCTGCGCGCCCAGGGCCGGTCCGTGGGATGCGTCGCGGTCAAATTGCTCAACCCCTTCCCCGAGGCCGAAATCGTCGCCGCCCTGGCCGGAAAACGCGCCGTGACCGTCCTGGAACGCTCCGAAACCACCGCGCTGACCGAGCGGGTGGCGAGCGCCCTGTTCAAGGCCAGGGAGAATGCCGCCGCGCCGGGTCGCCACCTGGATATCCCCGCCCTGGAGACAGCGCCCCGGATGACCACGGCCATTTTCGGCCTGGGGGCCCATGACCTGCAACCGCGCCACCTGATCGCCGCCTTTGATGCCATGGACGGCGGATCCTCCGGACCGTTGGTCTACCTGGGGTCTCAATTCTTCTCCAAGGATCCGCCGCCCCGCATGGCCCAGGCCCAGGATCGCCTTCGCGCCGCCTATCCCCGAACGGAGCACATGGCCCTGGAAACCGGCCCCAACCCCCCCATGCTGCCCACGGGCGCCTTTCGGGTGCGCTTCCATTCCGTCGGTGGCTACGGTACCATCGCCACGGGCAAGCTGCTCACCGACATCCTGGCCGGAGCCCTCGGCCTCCATTCCAAATCCGCGCCCAAATACGGGTCCGAGAAAAGCGGCGCGCCGACCAATTTCTACATCACGCTGAGCCCCGAACCGGTCAAGATCACCAATGCCGAGATCGAGGAGGTGGAGATCGTTCTCTCCCCGGATCACAAGGTCTTCGCCCATTCCGATCCCCTGCGCGGACTGGTCCCGGAGGGCACCTTCATCCTGCAATCGCGGGAGGATCCACTGGAGGTCTGGCGCACCCTGCCCAGCCATGCCCGGCGGACCATCCGCGAGAAGAAGATCCATTTCCTGGTGATCGACGCCTTCGCCGTGGCCCGGCGCCATGCCCCCACGCCGGAGCTGGAAACCCGCATGATGGGCATCGCCTTCATTGGCGCGCTTTGCGGCAATGTCGAGCGCATCACCGCGGGGGCCGACGAGGAGGCGCTCCTCCACAAGGTCCGCGACCAGATCGACAAGAAGTTCGGTGGCAAGGGCAAGGTCGTCGTGGAGGGCAACATGGCCGTCATCAAGGATGGCCTGAACGCCACCACGGTGGTCTCCTACGACGACCCGGCCTATGTGGAGGCCGAGCGCCATGCCCCGCCCCCCGATCCCTTCGGCGCGGGCCTGTCGGCGAATCTTTGCGACCTGTCGGAGTCCTGTGCCCCCTCCGGGTTGTTCGATCCGGAGTACTATGATGACATCGTCGCCAAGCCCTTCCGCGAGGGCACCATCGGCGAGGCGCCGGTCATGCCCGGTTCGGGGCTGTTCATGCCCGGGGGAAGCGCCGCGGGCAAGAACAAGGGCCTGTTCCGCCGCACCGTCCCCCTGTTCGATCCGGACAAATGCACCGGCTGCCTGGAATGTACCCTGGTCTGCCCCGACGCGGCCATGCCCTGCACGGTCCATGACATCGCCGACCTGATCCGCACGGCCATCGCCGAGGCGATTCCCTCCGATGAAAGCGATCTGGCCCTCATGACCCAGGTCGAGGCCATCGCCGGAGAGGTGCGCGCCCTCTATACCGCCACGACCGCCCCCCTGGACCTGGACGTGGCCTTCGCCCGGGCCGCGGCCGCGGTCCTTGGCTCCGACCCGGGCCATGCCGCCATCATCGCCCGGGTCACCGAAACCCTGGCGAACTTCCCCGTGGCCAAGACCACCCCTTTCTTCAAGCAACCGGAAAAGGTGGAACCGGGCACGGGCGGTCTGTTCTCCGTCGGCCTCGATCCCTTCAAATGCAGCGGTTGCCTGGAATGCGTCCATGTCTGTGGCCCCGGCGCCCTGGTCCAGGCCGACCAGGACGAAGGGTTGCTAGGGAGCCTGGAAGCGCGCTTCTCCTTCCTGACCAAGACGCCCAACACGCCCCACCGCTTCACCGAAACCCTGACCGGCGCCCTCGCCCGGCGCCTGATCCTGGACCGCGAGAACTACTATGCCACCACCGGCGGCCATGGAGCCTGCCGGGGTTGCGGCGAGGCCTCGGCCATCCGCCTGATCACCGCCGCGGCCCATGCCCTGCATAGCCACAAGCGCAAGGCCTGGATCGTCGAAGGGGAAGCCCTCGTCACCGACCTCGAGGCCAAACGGAACGACCTGCCCGCGGGCGACGGGGAGCGGCGGACGCGCCTCGAAGGGACCCTGGCCGCCCTCGAGGATTATCTTTACCGATTGGAGGAAGGCCCCACCGGAATGGGGGCCGCGGGCATGGTGGTGGCCAACGCCACGGGCTGTTCCAGCGTCTATTCCTCCACCTTCCCCTTCACGCAATACCGGGACCCCTGGGTCAACAGCCTGTTCCAGGATGCCCCGGCCCTGGCCAAGGGCCTGTTCGAGGGGCTTTGCGCCGATGCCTCGGAGGACTTCAAGGCCCTGCGTATTGCCCGGTTGGAGCGGGACGACGCCTATGATCCGGAGAGCGACGGCGCCGATCTACGGACCTTCGGATGGGAACGCTTCGATGACGAGGAATTGTCCCGCCTGCCCACGGTGGTCAGCCTGGGCGGCGACGGCGCGACCTATGACATCGGCTTCGGCGCCCTCTCCCGCCTGCTGGCCACCCGCACGCCCATCAAGGTCGTCGTGCTCGACACCGGGGCCTATTCCAACACCGGCGGACAGACCTCCACGGCCAGCTTCACCGGCCAGGACTCCGACCTCTCCCGGGTGGGCAAGGCCCATGGGGGCAAGGGGGATTCCCGGAAGGAATTGGGATTAATCGCCGCCTTCCACCCCAAGGTCATGGTGGTTCAGACAGCCATTGGCATGCAGGCCCATTTCCTCAAGTCCGTGCTGGAAGCCCTGGCCCATACCCGTTCTCCCGCGGTCATCAATGTCTACACCCCCTGCCAGGGGGAGCACGGTATCGGCGACGCCGTGGCCAGCGAACACGGACGTCTGGCGGTCTCTAGCCGGGTGCAACCCCTCTTCGTCCACGATCCCAACGGTGGCGAGACCCTGGCCGAACGCTTCTCCTTGCAAGGCAACCCGGCCCCGGAGCAGGACTGGACGGACAAAGCCCTGAAATACGTCGATGGGCAGGGCAAGGAACGAACCTTCAAGACACCCCTGACGCCCGCGGACTTCGCCCACCAGGAAGGGCGCTTCAAACGCCAGTTCCGGCCCCAGCCCCTGCCGCCCGAGACCGAGGGGGTGCTGATCAGTGCCTATATCGACCTGCCGGAAGCCGCGCGGAGCGGCAAGACGCCCTTCATCTGGGAAGTGGAAAACGGGGCTCTGGTCCGCTACGCCATCTCGCCGCCCGTCGTCGCCCTGGTGGTGGAGCGGCGGCGCCATTGGCGCCTGCTCCAGTCCCTCTCCGGATTGGAACTGAAGCGCCTGGACGCGGCCCATGCCGAGGAGATCGAGGCTCTGAGGGCGGAGCTGACCGCCGCCGAATAGGTCCCGGAAAAGGCCAGCGCGAAAAGGGGAAAGCCATGGCTTTCCCCTTTTCCCTACCGATCTTTCCCGATCTGTCCCAGGGCCTCGGCCATCCCCAGTTCTCCGGCCAGGATGGCCCGGACCCGGCGTTCATCGGCGCGGACAAGACCCAGCATGGGATCGTCCGGTGGCATCCGGTTTCCCCGTTTGACGAAGCGGGCCAGGCCGCGGCGGAGTGCCTCGCTCCGACCTTCACCCAAAGCCAAGATCAATCCATTTTTCAAGAGTTCCCGGGGAGAGGGCCACGCCTCCAGACCCATGGCATAACACAGTATGGCCTCGCCATGGCGCCCCGCGTGGGCCAGACGAAATGCCAAATCCCGACGCAGGAAACCCTTGCGCGCGGCCCGGGACCAAGTGGCTTTCCGCTCCTCGTACCACTGGCGCGAAGCCTCCAGGCGGCTGGGGTCGACGGTGATCCGTTCGGCCCGGGGGTCGGCGTCCATGGCCACCAGCATGTCCGGCGCGACGGCGATATGGGCCCCCGCGGCCAACAGACGCATCATCAGATCCGTATCCTGATGGACGGGCAAGGCCGTATCGAAGGGGACGTCCAACGCCAAGTCTCGGGAGAGGTAGAAGGAACTGGTCTGGAACAACCCCCCCTGGGCATACAGGAATTCGGAAATGGCCGTACCCCGCTTGTAGTCCGGCTGCTGGAAGCCGAACAGATGGCCCCCCTTTAGGAAGGCCATCCCGCACCCCAGCGCGGGGCGCCCTCCCTTGGCCTCGATCGACAGGGCCATGGCCCGTTGGACGGCCAGCTTTTCCGGAAACATCCAGTCATCGGAATCCAGGAAAGCCACATGGCGCCCCCGGGCGGCCTCGACCCCCAGGACACGGGCGCCCGCGGCCCCCGGAGTGCCCGTATTGTCCAGGAAACGGCCCCCCATGGCCTCCAGCATCGCCCGAACCGGAGACATATCCTCGCGGGACCCGTCATCGACCACCAGGCATTCCACGTTGACAGCGGTTTGCCGAGCCACGCTGAATAGGGTCCGCAAAACCAGACCAACCCGGTTCCGATTAGGAATGATGACACTGACAACTGGCTGACGGATCACACCTACTCCATCTCTTGGTAGCGGCGCTCGAGGCCTTTGGAGCACACCGGTTCCTTGCCCGGAGACGACCCGCGTTTCCCTTGGCGCCCGAGACTCTATCACGCCGATTGTCATTTCGAAGTAGCGGGGGGCGGCAACGCCACGCGAACGGTATAACCTGTTTGTCCCTTCAAGAAATCGGGGGAATCCCCTGCCCTGGCTCCAAACGGCCCAAACAGTCCAATCGGATGGACCCCATGACCTGGCTCGACCGCCTCCCCCTCGGTCCCCTGGCGATCATCGCCATCGCGCTGGCCCTCGCCCCCGTCTCGCCCGAGCCCCATCTCTGGGAAAAACTCACGATGCTCGCCTGCGGGACGCTCTCCCGGCCCATCGACATCTTCGACCTGGTTCTTCACGGATCGGGATTGCCGCTCCTGTCCATCAAACTCATCCGGGCGCGTTCCCCGCGCAATCGCGGCAGATAGCTCAGCAGGGCCGCGACCTCCCGCCCGGCCATGACCAGAGTCTGCAGGGGGCCGGGCCAGGACGCTGGCCGGGGCAGGACCGTCAGACTCGCGCCCCCCAAGAGTCGGAAGCACATCAGGGAACGGGGCATGTGGGGCGCATCCGTCACCAACAGAATGCGCCTGATTCCCCGTTCCAATAGCAAGGGTATGCATTCGCGGGCGTTTTCCAAGGTATTCCGTGCCCGCTCTTCCAGGACAATGCGCTCCCGGCCCAGGCCCTCCGCCTGGGCCAGATGGGCCATGACCTGGGCCTCGCTGACCGTCCCCCGGGTCGGTCCTCCACTGAATACCACGGGAATCCCGGGAAATCCCCGGGCCTGAACGACAGCCTTGGCAACCCGCCGACGCATCGCCCGGGACGGAGATCCATCCGGGGCGCGTCGGGCTCCGAGGACGACAATGGCGGTCAACATGGTCCCTCCTGGGTGAAATCGCTTGATCATCAGAGCGGAAAATCGGACAACCGGGGTAGCTATTCAAAAGCGTCCCCGGGATCTTTTGGATACCACCCTCGCCCTTGTTGAATTCTTATTGGAAAGAAATTCAAGCCAAATGGCGTCCATCGGACCCATATCCCTGTTCCGGGAAAAGACCTCCGTCCACCAATTTGGGGACGCGCTCGCCAATCCCGAGCAGGAGAGTTCTTTCGTTATCCGGTCCAACCGGATCATCCTGGAGTTGATGGCGACCCACCGCAAGGAGCAGGTGGTGATCCGGGGCCAGAGTGTTTCCTCGACCCTGCGGCTCGCGTCGATGGTGGTCGAACGGTTCCTGCGCGACCCCCAGGTCTTCCACCGGGAGGTTCCCGTCGACTGGCACGACCTGTGGGACCGCAAGCGCAGTGATTACGAACGCCGGTTCCAACCCGAATCCTGGGTCTCCATCCACGTCGACGGCAAGGCGGCTTACGCCACGAAGGGCTCCCTTCCCATCGACCAGATCGAACGGGTCGCCAAGGGTGAGGACCTAACCGACGACATCATTAAGGATGCGACCAAGGCCATGTTCGGCAACGTGGATGACGTGGTGGTCCAGCATGAGAGCCAGACCGCGGTGGTCTTCACGCCCTTTTCCAACCACCTGCGCGCCGCGGTGCTGGAACGCCGGGGGGGGCGCACGGGGTCCTTCTCCGTCTCCGCCTTCCACCAGCCCGATCAGAAGATCCGCCTGTCGGCCTTTATCAATTTCGTCGCCGATCTGGTCGAGGCCGTGACCCTCAAGGAGTTCTTGGAAAAAGTCCGGACCATGATGGAAGAGAGCAACCTCTCCAGCCCGCCCGTCCCCCATGACCACCTGTCCGCGGCCCTGGGCCGCAAACGCCAATGCACCCAATTCGTCCTGGCCTTCGAAAAGGCCAACAAGGTCCAATACCGCCCCGAACGGCCAGAGATCACCTGATTCCCTCCTTTTCTCCTAACCCGAACCCTGACCCTCCCCCCTTTTTCCCCTAAGGAACCCCCATGACAGCGCCCCGCGTTCTGCGCAACACAGATGCTCTCCTTGAAGCCGCGTCCGTCGAGGGCAAGGCGGTGCTGGACGTGGGATGTGGCGACGGGTCGATCAGCCGTCTGCTGGCCCGGGCTGGCGCCCGTGTGGTCCTGGGCCTGGAGGTCAGTCCCAAGCAGATCGAGAGATACTTGGCGGGCGAGCAACTCACCGGCATGGCGGTTTTGGACAGCGGGGCCGAGGACATGCCCCTGCCCGATGGCTGCATGGACATGGTGGTCTTCTTCAACAGCCTCCACCACATTCCCGTGCACCTGATGGGCAAGGCCCTGTCCGAGGCCGCCCGGGTGGTCAAAGCCGACGGCTTGGTCTATGTCACCGAACCCATGGCCGAAGGGCCCCTGTTCGAGTTCCTCCGCCCCGTGGACGACGAAACGGAAGTCCGGGCCTTCGCCCTTGAGCACCTGCATGCCGCCGATAAGGTCGACCTTCGTTTGGAGAAGGAGGAGATCCATATCCACCCGGCCCGGCGGCGGAATTACGACAGCACCCGGGATGCCATTATCGCGGCCAACCCGGAGCGGGCGGCCGCCTTCGACGCCCTCGACGCGGAGCTCCGCGCCTCCTTTGACCGGTTGGGACGGCCCCATCCGGACGGCGGGGTCCTGTTTGATCAGCCCACACGGGGGAGCTGGCTGCGTAAGGCACTCTAAAATTTATATGATTAGAGTGAAACTGGATCAGCTAGGCTCAAGCTGGCCCAGTTTCACTCCAGTTCCCTTTTCGTCCGAATCGGGAAGGGATGGATGGGCCGCGCGGCTCACCCATGTTAGGCTTTGGGTCCATCGGAACCAGAGGCGCCATGGTCAGCGACCCCCCTTCTCCCCCGAAATCCGCCCCCCCCCTGGCCGCGCCATCGGCCTGGATGACGCGCCGCTATGGTTTGGCGCTGGCCGTGATCGCGCTCTTGGCTCTTTCGGCCTATGGCTCCTTCGAGCTTCTGATCGCCCAACACGAACGCACCCTGGCCGTGGTGAATGTCAGCGGGCGCCAACGCATGCTTTCCCAGCGGAGCACCCTCTTCGCCGAACGGCTGGTCATGGGCCATTGCCCTCGGGCCCTCGAGGCTTCCCGCGCCGCCCTGGGCGAGGCGGTGGACCTGTTCGAGACCTCGCACCAAGGCCTGACCCGGGGCAGCGCGGCACTCAATCTGCCCGATGAGATGAGCGAGGTGGTCTCGGCTCTCTATTTCACCGGAACGCCAAGCTTGAATGACCGCATCACCGCCTTCATCGCCAATCTGCGCGTGATCCTGACCAGCCCGGCTCCGGGCCTGGACGATCCGACGGTCGCCGAAGCCTATCGACGGGTGGTGGCGGACTCCTCCGGCCCCCTGCTGACGGATCTGGACGAGTTGGTCTTCGTCTACCAGAAGGAGGGCGAAGCGACCTTCACGCGCCTGCACCGGCTCGAGACGGGCGTGCTCGCGCTGACTCTGGCAACCCTGCTGCTGGAGGTCCTGCTGATCTTCCGGCCCATGGTTGGCCACATCCGCGGTCAATTCGAACAGCTCAACCGCATGACCCAGGCGCTGCGGGCGTCGAAGGACACCCTGGAGGAGCAGGTGGCCCGCCGCACCGGTGAAATCGATCAGGCCCGGCGGGAGGCGGTTCGGGCGAACATCTCCAAGTCCAAGTTCCTGGCCGCGGCGGGTCATGACCTGCTCCAACCCCTCGAGGCGGCGGTGATGTACACGGGTATGATCGGCCGGGCGGCGGAGAGCGAGAAGACCAAGCGGGCGGTCGCGGAGCTGAAGGCCAGCCACGCGGCCATGAGTCGCCTGATCCGAGCGGTGCTGGAGCTGTCGAAGCTGGAGGCGGGGGTGGTGACCCCGAAGCCGGAGCCCTTCACGCTGGGCCCCCTGCTGGAGACCCTGGCCCGGGAGTTCCAGGCCACGGCGGGGGCGAAGGGTCTGGAACTGAGGGTCGTCCCGACCGCGCTCTCGGTGGAGACGGACCCGCTGCTGCTGGAGCGGATCCTGCGCAATCTGCTCTCCAACGCCCTGCGCTACACCCAGGAGGGCGGCGTTCTCCTGGGCGTGCGCCACCGCTCCGACGGTTTGGTGATCCAGGTCTGGGACACGGGGGTCGGCATCGCCGAAGCGGACCGGCACCGCATTTTCGAGGAATTCACCCAATTGGAGCTGGAAGACCGCGACCGCAGCGAGGGCCTGGGTCTTGGCTTGGCCATCGTCGACCGGCTGGCCCGCCTGATGGGCCTGGATCTGTCGCTGCGCTCAACGCCAGGGCGAGGCACGGTGTTTTCTGTGCACCTGCCGGGGTGTAACTGCTCACGGGGTTGGCACAAAAGGGTTGGCTTAGGCTGATGGTTGTGATTCAACCTAATTATGAAAGCGCCCTACGGATATTCCCTGACAGACTCGGATAAGGATGCCGTTATCCGGGATCAGATGGCGCTGATCGAACGTCAGGCGGCACGGATC